>NZ_KE952941.1:0-23034 GCF_000466405.1 Atopobium sp. oral taxon 810 str. F0209
AACACAAATTTCAGCAAATGGCGCATATCGTGCCTCAGAGCGAAGAGGGGTCAAAAGATCGCAGGTATATTGCGCCATGTCCGGCGTGACGCGTGCCCCCACGATACACTTTTCCTATATGCCGGTTATTTTGGTGTCTATTTTATAAGGCATGCATATGAAGACTGCCGCTGGGCGGAAAAGATCTCCGTTCAAGGATTAAGAAAAAGTCTGAATGATGTTAACTCTGGTATACTTATTGAGTTAGTTCAAGGAAACTTGCGAGTGGATGAGAAACAAACTCCAATAGAGGATGACTTCTCATCCACACTCGCAGTGGAATAGGAATTGACTATGGGTAATGCCAGCAAAACAGATTCCTTTGTTGCACAAAAGCTCCAGGAAATTAAAGCGCATATCAGCTCTCGAAAAAAGACAGCTACCGCTGCAGCCGTGCTCGTAGCAATGGGCCTAGCGGGCACGCTTGTAGTTCAATCGCCTCAATTCAAATCTGTTCAGGCGCAGGAAGGAAGGCCTGCTACCACTTTGAGCGCCAAGCAAAACAATACCAAGCAAAATACCGTTGCCGCCCAAGCTGACTTTTCACAAGCTGCAATACCTCAGGAAAAGTCCGAAACCGTAACTGTTCAAGCGGCCCCTGATGGCAGTTTTCACGATACACGTGTAGCGGTTCAGCTCACCAATCCCAGCGGTGCAAAAACACTGCGCGACCAGTCAAATCTTTCTGAACTCGAAGAGGATGAAACTAACGCTCAGCCTACAAAAACAGCTCAAGGACTGCTGTGGTCAAGTACGGAATCTACCCTCAATTACAAAGGTAAATCCACACAGAAACTGCCCTTTGCTCTGCAGATTAGTTACGAGCTTGATGGCAAGACAATCACCGCCGATCAACTTGTTGGCAAAAGCGGTCGCGTCAAGATTCACTATCAATTTGAAAATCTCACAAGTAAAGATCCAAAGCAGTGCGTGCCTTTTGTTGCGCTTTCTGCTCTTATGCTTGATGGCGAGAAGTTTAGCAATGTGCAGGTCAGCAATGGTAAGTCCATGGATATGAACGAGCGTGTTGTGGTACTTGGATATGCAATGCCCGGTTTGCAGGAAGGCCTTAATCTCGACAGAGATAAGCAGGACATCCCCTCGTCGTTTACCATCGAAGCTGATGTTAAAGATTTTGCACTTGATGCTGCGGTGACATTGGTTTCAACTGATGCCCTCAACGATTTCAAGTTTGAATTTGGTGAAGATGCAAGTGGCTCGATGGACAAACTCAAAGATGCTAGCTCGCAGCTTACATCTGGCTCGCAGTCACTTGCTGATGGTATGGATAAGTTAAGTTCAGGTGCGGGCACCTTGTCTGATGCCATAGCAACAGTCCAAACTGGTGCATCCCAACTCTCGGAAGGCGTGAGTGCTTATACGAATGGCGTTGACCAAGCAGCTACGGGGGCCACGGCCTTACAGGGTGCACTAGATGCTGCGGCAGGGGAGGCACAGTCCCAGGCAGCAGTGGCTCAGGACACTCTTTCTCAGCTGCAAACGCAGTATGCAGCAGCTTATGAAGCAGTTCTTGCTGACCCGACCCCTGAAAACCTTGCTGCATTAAATGAGATTGTCCAGGCGCTTGCTCATACGTCAAGTATCGCTGGTCAGGCGGCGGGTGCAGCAGCAGCTTTACAAAGCGACCAGCTTACTCAGGGTATTTCTTCATTGAGCACGGGTCTGGCTGGACTCAGCGATAACAGTAAACATCTCAAAGATGGTGTATCCCAGTTGAGCGATGGTCTTTCCCAGTTGAGTGATGCGAGTAGCAAGCTTGCAAAAGGTGCTGACAAGGCAGCAGAAGGATCCACCGCGCTTGCTGAGGGTTTCTCGCAGCTTGACAGGCAGGGCATTCAGCGTATTGTCAGCCTCTATGAGGACGATATCATTGGCCTTCGTGATCGCATAAAGTCGCTGCAGGTAGCAGGAAAACGCTATGACAATTTCAGTGGAATTGAGGCTGGCACCAAAGGCAGTGTGCGCTTTGTAATCAAGACTGCAGCCATTGGCCTAGATTAGCAAGACGATGGGAAACAATATGTTTGACCAGGTAATTACCAAAAATCAGCCATCTTTAATTACGTCTCCCACAGATGTATATGTGAGTGTCTCGCGCTTGTTTAAGTCCTACGGTACGGGCGATGCGCATATCACCGTTCTCGATGGCATCGAGACAAACATAAACAAAGGTGAGATGTGTGTTTTGCTGGGTCCATCGGGCTCGGGAAAGTCAACTTTTCTCAATCTGTTGGGAGGCCTTGAGCAAGCAGATCACGGAAGCATTCGTATTGCTCATACGGATATTTGTCAGCTCAATAGGCGAGATCTTATTGAATATCGCCGCCGTGAGCTGGGATTTGTTTTTCAGTTTTACAATCTGCTGCCAGACTTGACGATTCGCGAAAATGTCGAAGTTTGTGCGCATCTTAGCAAAAATCCGTTGCCTGTAGACGATTTGCTTGACCGCTTGGGTATTACAGCGCAGGCAAAGAAATTCCCACGTCAGGTATCGGGTGGACAGCAACAGCGTTGCGCAATTGCTCGTGCGCTTGCCAAACGTCCGGGTTTGCTGCTTTGCGATGAGCCTACGGGTGCTCTCGATTACGAAACCTCCCTTGATGTGCTTGACGTGCTTGAACGTGTGAACAAAGAGTTTGGTGTGACGATGGTTATCGTGACTCATAATGATGCAATCGCGCAGATGTCGCATCGCGTTATGCGCCTGCGTGAGGGCGTCTTTGTGCAAGACGAGCTCAATACTCAACGTTTGCATGCTTACGATTTGAGCTGGTAGATGCCTATGTCTCCCTTGATGCACCGTATTATGCGACAACTCAAAAATAACTTTGGTAAGTATCTTGGACTCTTCCTGATGATTGCGTTTATGATTGCGTATATCTCGGGCTTTTTGACTGCGGCAGATTCCATTCATAGGCAGCTTGCTGAATTGCCTGATCGCTACCATTTGGAAGACGGGCGTTTTACCGTAACGCATAAGTTAGATGAGCGCCAGATTGATGCTGCCGAAAAAGGTCGTTTTTCTTGGCTGGATCGCTTGACCTTATCGTTGGCGGATGAAGACACCAATCTCGATAATTATGAGCAGCTTACGGTTTATCCGCTGTTTAGCCACGATCTTAAAGCAACCATTCCAAATGACCCCGTCAACAATAAGCGTCCTATTAACATGCGCATTTATGCTGCGCGTGACAAGATTAATTTGCCACAGATTCATGCGGGGACATTGCCCAAGGCAGATGATGAGATTGCCATCGATGTTACATTTGCGCGTAATCATCAACTCAGGCCTGGCGATAGTTTTGATCTTGCGGGGCACAAGCTGCAGGTGAGCGGCACAGTGACACTGCCTGATTACACTACACTTTTTGAGAAAAACTCCGACTTTGTGATGGATGACTTTACGTTTTGTGTGGGTGTGCTTACGCCACAGGGTTACGCGGCTTTTGCAGATCAGCCCGAGACCTATAGTTACGCTTATAAATTTGATACGGCACAACTCGATTTGGCACAGCGTACAACTGCCGAACGAAACTTGCTGCGCGCTCTATCACTCGCAGATGCTCGTGTTACTGACCTTGTGGACGTTAACTCCAACCAAGCTGTGAATTTTGCCCCTAAGGATACCGAGGGTGACTCCCAAATGTGGCAGGTTTTTTACTACATCATTGTGATAGTTATGGCATTCATTTTTGTGGTACTTACGGGCGCTAGTATCGAAGCTGAATCTCCCGTCATTGGTACTTTGTTGGCATCGGGCTACAAACGCAGCGAACTCATGCGCCACTACGTTATTTTGCCCATGCTAGTTGCCATCGCTGCAGCTATTGTGGGGAATTTAACTCAGTCTGTCTTTATCCAATTTACTTATGACACCTATAGCAAAAGTTATAGTCTGCTGCCCTTTGAACTGAGGGCTAATCCAGGGATTTTCTTCCAGGTGACGGTAATTCCGGTGCTGTTGCTTTTCATTATTACGGTGCTTGGTCTAGCTTCAAAACTCAAATACACGCCACTAGCCTTTTTGCGGCACGAAGCTACGCGTACCCGTCGAGGTCATGGTTGGCCTCTGCCTGCAAGTTGGCCTTTCTTTAGTCGTCTGCGTCTGCGTGTGCTATTCAATAATATTGGCAGTGCATTCACAATCTTTTTTGGCATCTTTGCGACAGGAATTTTGCTGGTTATGGGCCTAGGTATGATGCCGATTATCGAGCACATGGCAGGAAAGATGGTCGATGCCGTACCAGCTAACCATGTTTATACTCTGCGTCGTTCTGTAGAGTTGCCCGCTGAGGACGCCGCGCTGGCATACCAAGCAGAAAAAGTTGAGTTTGCAACCCTTCAGGTCTCCAAAAAATGGAATTGGGGTCCGATGGATATTACGACCTACGGCATTGATGAGCAGGGTTCTTATTGGAAGGATTTTGATGTACGTGATGGAAAAGTTGTTATCGGCGGTGGGTTAGCGCAAAAGTCTGACCTTGCTGTGGGTAGCACGCTTGCGTTGCGTGATGCTTATCATGACAAGAATTTCTCGGTAGTTGTTTCAGCAATTAGTGATAATAAAATTGATACGAATGTATATATGAGTCGCGAAAAGCTCAATGAACTGCTTGGAAACAAGGCAACAGATTTCAATGGATGGGTATCCGATAAAGAACTACATTTTGACAAACATGATGTGTTAAGTGATTTAACCCCAGACGATGCGGGCAAGATGGCAGATCAACTGCGCGAATCGATGGGCGGTATGATGGGCTTGATTATGTCAGCGGCACTTATCATTTATGCCATCGTAATTTATTTGTTGTCAAAAACGGTGCTTGAGCGTAGTTCACGTGCAATTTCTCAACTCAAGGTATTTGGTTACCGCGGTGGTGAACTTAGTCGTGTGTATATCCATGCCATCACCTTGTGCGTGATTTTGTCACTGATATTGACAGTTCCTGTGATAAAGCTTGCCTTTACAGGGATTTGTGAACTGCTCTTTATGGATTACGATCTTATGCCCGAGATTGTTTTGCCGCCAACGCTGTATGCACAGTACATACTCATTGGCCTTAGCTGTTATGCGGTGGTAGCAATTGCCAATCATGTACATTTGTCGCGCGTGTCGCTGGCTGTTGCACTCAAGAGCCAGGAGTAAAACACGTAGCTTCGAGGCCTGCGTTGTGAGTTTCTGAGGAGCTGTTTTTAGCGGCTTTTGTGTGGGAACGTGCACGCGCGAAAGTATATTCATGGCAGTAAATTGCGGCAAAGGCTAAAATAGCGTGCTATTCGATTCATCAATCCAAGGGGGACTTATGCTGACGACCCTCTTTCTTCTTTCGGTTGCTTTGCTTGTAGCGTTTCTTGCGCCGATTGTTGCGAGCATTATTCCTGGGCGAGCAGTGCCTGAGGTTGTGATTTTGGTATTTGCAGGTGCCATTTTGGGCAGATGGCTACCGATTGCAAACGATACAGGTATGGAATTTATTTCCGAACTTGGGATGGCATTTCTCTTTTTGATGGCGGGTTTTGAAATCGAGCCAACAAAAATGTCGGGGAAAATGACTCGTCATGCCATGCTTTCATGGCTGGTATCTTTGGGATTGGCGCTGCTCTTTATTCAAGGGATTTCCTCTGCACGTTTTTCGGGAGTTGCTGGCTATGCCTTTGCAATTGCACTAACTACCACGGCATATGGCACACTTGCGCCTATCATGCGCGAACGTGGGCTGCTTGGCACGCGCGTGGGGCAGGTGGTAACGGTATATGGTGCGCTTGGCGAAGTATTGCCTATTGTTGCGATGGCTTTTTTGCTGTCAACCCGTGATCATGTGGAGACCAGCGTACTACTGCTGTTTTTTATAGTGATGTGCTTGTTAATCGCGACTTTTCCTCTGCGCGCAAGAAAGCTTGGTGGCAAATTACAGACTTTTTTGCGAAGCAATGCAGCAGATAGTACCGAGGCAGCTGTACGCGCCGTTACTTTGCTTTTGGTATTCCTTGTATTTTCGGCAGAGCGCTTGGGCTTTGATGCAGCGCTAGGGGCGTTTGCAGCAGGTTTTACTTTGCGCGGTCTACTGCCTACGGGCAACGATCATCTTGAGTTGCGCTTGCGTGCGATTGCGAGTGGCTTTTTGGTACCAGTGTTTTTCTTTGTGTCCGGTGCAGCGATTGATTTGACTGCGGCATTTGCAGATTTGAGACTGCTTTTTGGCTTCATTGCTTTGCTTGTGCTGGTGCGTGGAGTGGTAGTAGGAATCTCTCTGAATATGTGTTCCGAAACGCGTTCAATGAGCTGGCAAGAAAAGTTTTCCGCTGCGGCATACTGCACGATGGCTTTGCCTTTAGTGGTTGCGGTTACACGAGCTGCAGTAAATAGTGGTGCAATGGGGGTTTCTGAAGCATCGGTGTTGGTCACTGCGGGCGCGTTGACGGTGCTGCTGATACCAATTCTTACCTCGCTGGTGCGCGTTACCAGCGCGACCCATCCCGTGGAAGCAGCTCGTGAAATTGCAGCTCACGAGCCTGTTTGGGAAGTTATTGAGCAGCACCGTTTGGAGTTACGACGAGAAGAACAGCGTCTGCGAGAGTTGCGTCGCCATGCACGCAAACATAAGATTTCTTCGACTGATTATTTGGCAACTGGTCATTTGCATAGGGATAAGCAGTTTGGCGAAAATGCTCGCCACAAATCACATTCACAACGAACAAATTCAGACTAATTTGCAATCGAGCGTAAAGCTCCAAAGCACGTGGGTATACTTTCGCTTGGATTATTAGCGAGGGTTTGTCCTCGTTTTGCTACGGAGGCTTTCTTCTATGAACTACGCAATTGTTATTGGATTGCTCATTCCCTTTTTAGGTACATCGCTGGGTGCAGCATGCGTCTTTTTTATGCGCAACAATCTTTCCGACAATGTAGACCGAATTCTGACCGGTTTTGCTGCAGGTGTTATGGTTGCAGCATCGATTTGGTCGCTGATTATCCCTGCCATTGAGGGTTCAGCATCGTTGGGTAAATGGGCATTTTTACCGGCCTTTTTTGGCTTTTGGCTGGGTATTTTATTCTTGCTATTTTTGGATCATGCCATTCCACACCTTCATGTGCGGGCAAATGAGACAGAAGGTCCTACTTCTAATCTGCGCCGTACCACGATGATGGTGCTTGCAGTTACCATGCACAATATTCCTGAGGGAATGGCCGTTGGTGTTGTTTATGCAGGTATGGCTCTTGGTGGAGCAGGAATTACTGCCTCTGCTGCGGCCGCGCTTTCTTGGGGTATTGCAATTCAGAATTTTCCTGAAGGTGCCATTGTGTCAATGCCCTTACGTGAGGAAGGGGAGAGTAAACTCAAGTCATTTGTGCTGGGTGTGCTATCTGGCGCTGTAGAACCCATTGCTGCAGTTATTACTATTTTTGCGGCAAAACAAGTTGTTGCCATGATGCCAATCCTGCTGTCTTTTGCAGCGGGTGCCATGATGTATGTTGTGGTAGAAGAGCTAATCCCTGAAATGAGTGTGGGCAAGCACTCTAATGTTGGTGTGCTGGCATTTGCTCTAGGGTTCACTATTATGATGGCGCTTGATGTCGCTTTGGGTTAAGGCTTGAGCTACATCCCCAAATCGTCAAACCGGAGGATGAGGAGGTTAACTACTTCTCAATTTGACGATTTAAGGTCCATAAGAGTTGAGCTGTCTTTACGCAGAACAATTTAACCAGAATAACTAAGAGTTGACCCAAACAAGTAAACCATGTATAACTCTCTTGTTATAAGTAAGTATTAGCTAACAAGGGTGAGGGACATGGGAGATTCACTTTTGCTGGGGATGCGTTATCATCCTGATACGTTAGATAGTCCTGCCACCCCAAATTCTGTCTCTAACGGTGAAAACATTCATCAGTATGAACGGATTGAAGCGGCGCTTGCCCGTGAGTTAGTGGGTCGTCTAGTAGTTGGTGCTGCAGGAGTTATTTCTGGGATAAAACCAGCATCTTTAGTAAATTATGTCCCCCACGTTCTTGAATCCTATGGAATTCATCCGCGTGCAGCACGTGCAGCAGAGCGTGAAGCCATTCGCTGTTGTGCTCGAAATCTCGACCACTTTGGCTTGCGTTTGATTGTGCTGGATCGTCGTGGCGGTAGGGTAGTTCTCTTCATTTATCGTCCCTGCGCCTTAAACCAAGTACTTGCTCATTCTGATGTGCGCTCCCTGCTTACTGTCACAGGATACGATATTCGTTCTCTCGATACGGTGGTCTCCACCTTGCGGCAGCGTATGGCAAGCTACTATGGCGCAGATAGTCATCGCGTGGCAAGCTTTCCGCATGAAGTTGGTCTTTTGCTGGGTTATCCCGCTGAGGATGTTCGAGGTTTTATGGCTGGCAAAAAGGAAAGTTGCCGTGGTCCTTGGAAAGCTTATGGCGATGTAAAAGCTGCACAAACTCGCTTTCGGTATATTACCAACTGCGAGCGTCATTGCCGTGAGCGCTTTGCTGCGGGTGAGTCCTTTGCGGAATTACTTGCCCATCCAAGTGCTATGCGCATTCCCAGCCTGTCTTATAACTACAACATTTTATAAGAAATTTGGTATCAACTCGCAAATGCGATGGTACATATTGAGAGTTCTTTGATTGGAGAAACAAATGAGCAAACTGGCAGTTGTGTACTGGACAATGACTGGCAACACCGAGGCTATGGCCCAAGCTGTAGCTGATGGCGCGACTGATGCAGATATCATCGCTGTTGCTGACTTTAGTGCTGACAAAGTTGCAGATTACGATGCTTTTGCTTTTGGCTGCCCTGCGATGGGTGCTGAGGAGCTTGATACTGACGAATTTGAGCCTGTTTGGGATGAGTGCTGCTCTGAGTTTGGCGACAAGCCTGTCGGTCTGTTTGGGTCTTATGACTGGGGCACTGGCGAGTGGATGGAGACTTGGAAGTCAAATGCCGAAGAGGCTGGCGTCAAGGTAGTTGATACCGTTATCGCTAACCTCGAGCCTGATGATGATGCAATTGAGGCACTTAAGAATCTGGGTGCAAAGCTTTCGGCTTAATTGCTGCCCAGCACTGAGATAAAAAACAAATCCTGTTGATCTAAATGGCAGGTGCGTTTATGTCGCTCCTGCCATTTTGGTGAAATTATCTGCTATGTTTGCCGTACTGAGCGCAGCTGCATTGCTTGGTGTGCTGTCTTTAACTAATCCTCGTGCTTTGCCAAGCATTCTTCGCAGGTGCCATAAAATACGGTCTGCCACGGATCAATCCTAAATCCGTGCTCTTTTTCGATATGCTCACGAATCCCAGATAACTCGTCACAGTGCAGATGAATGAGCTTGCCACACTCGCGGCAAAGACAGTGAAAACATGCTGGTTCATCGTGATCGCCCTGATCACCCACGTATTCATAGCACGCAGCATGACCACGAGCATCAGGCATTTTATGTACCTTACCCTCACCCTCAAGCTGCATAAGCGTGCGATATACCGTTGCGACACTGGTAGAATAACCGTCCTCAGCAACGGTTTGGGCAAGAGTTTGGGCGGTGATATGATTGCCGGCATTCTTTCGAAGCGCAGAAAGAATTGCTTCACGTTGTTTGGTTTTGTAGTGCTGCCTTGTCATATTTGCCTTCAACTTTCTAGCTATCACACGACAAATTGTAGCGGTTAAACCACTGGATTTGAGAACGATTGCATATCGTAGCACGACACAAGATTGGTTAAACTAAAACAAGCAACTCTTTGCATAATTTGTATATGGCAAAAAAGGGAGTTCTTATGGTTAGCATCGATATGATGATTGGCCAAGAAGAAAAAGATGCACTGGTTCAGTTGGCCTTGCGTTTTCCGATATACAAAAGTCGTACGCGTAAGGTTCGTATTTTTGCTGCAGTAGTCGCAGTAGCATCATTTGTTTTGTGCTGTTGGACTACGGGTTTTGGTTCAGAGCATTAATGGCAGCTGCAACCATATTTTTTGTTTGGTATGCCGTAATAGGTTACAAGTGGGCATATAGCAGGAGTTTCAAGAAAATACAGCGTTCGATGAACGAGCGTCTTGTGTCAAACAAGCATCACTATGAACTTGATTCACAAGGTATCACTTCTACTTCTAATGTGGGTAAGACCCAAAACAACTGGGAAGCTTTTGAAGTTTGGGGCATTTATCACTCATACGTATATATTCGGCGTTTTGATGGTGGGATAGTGCTGATTGACCAACGTTTGTTGGTTGACAGCGAGCGGGAAGAGCTTTTTGACATACTAAAAGCCGCAGGCGTTTCGCGCGATTCTTATGCGAAATAACCTGCGACTAATAGCAGTGTCGAAATGTGTTGATGCCCTGCGTTTAACATCTAGCATTTAGTGTTGAACATCGAGCGTCTAGCGAGAACTACCATTCTTGGTCTTGGCGCTTCTCAAGCTCATCCATAACGACATCAGTTTTCTTGGGCGTCGGTACAAAATGCTCATGAGCGGCGGTAAGATCCTCAACAAATTCAAGTGTGCCTAGGTAGCTACCCTGCTCGTCACGAACAGCGATGTAACGGACAAGTAAATCACGACCATCGCGTTTATGCCAAACCTCAAATGAATTTTGTTTGCCCGCACGAAATTCATTAAAGAGCCAACGCACCATGCCTTCGACCTTGGGCGGGTGGCAGCTATAAACGGGACGACCCAAAGCAGTTAAGGGACGCTTAAAATCCTTAGCACCTTCGTTGAAGTAAGAATTATTGTCATCGGTATCTACAAAGCTAATCTCGCCAGGAATTGTGTTAAGCAGAGCACGAAGCTGGGCTGCTGTCATGCTGCCGCTAGGAAGTACAACTTTTTCAGTAGTAAGTTCTGCTTGTGGTGCAACAGGGCGAGCAAGTTCCCAAGCGGGTGCCTTTTCCACTAGACAGGGGGCATAGTCACCTAGGTCAAAGGCGATATTTTGCCATTCTTTCTCACTGAAGTTTGCGGCACAAATAGGAAAGAGAATATGAGCCTCTTTGTAAATCATTTCTTTTGCACGCTGCAAAACGGCACGAGTGCGGGTAATCCAGTCTACATTGGGAGTGCTCCCTGCAAGTTGTCGCAACTCATCACGAATCTCATCGTCAACAGTCCACATGACATTGGCGGGTCCTGTGACGTTGTAACGGTTTGCGAGCATGGGATACAAAAGATCGCCTTTTTTGGAATAGTGGATTGAAATGTGGCGTAGCTTTTGGATATCAGCTTGTGCTCCTACCAAATCCTGTTTATCAAGCTCATCTGAAATTTTATCAAGCAGCGCAGCAATTGCAGAGTTTTCACTCGTTAGCAGGTTAAGGGGATGCCCCGGAATAGCACTGAGCGTTGTGGCTGTGGTGATATGAGCGGTGGCTTGGGCGTGATTGCTTTTGGCTTCGTCAGAACTCCTACTGACCCTGTTGATAGCAACTTCATCTTTGTCTTTGGCAAAAGCAGCTTCAACCGCGGTGGCAGCGTTGCTCATCATGGACTTCATTGCGGCTCCGTCAATTTCTTCGCGGGTCGCACCATGAAAAAGTGCAGAATGTACATCGCAAAGGCGGGTAACCTCAGGCAGGGGAGTGCCTTCCGCAATAAGTTCTTGCTCGGCGGTCATAATTTCGCTAGCGTCGACATCGCTAAACTTTGCGGCAAAGTCTTCGCGCACGCTTTCTAGGTCTTCACCCTCAGTGAGCCTGCGAACATAGGATTTTAGTAAAGCGGAACGTTCATCGGAGTTTGGTTGGCTTTGCTTGGCAAGCAGATCGGCAGATGCTGTAAGGGAGGTTGTCTGGCTTTCTTTGACGGCTGTTTTCTGTTCGTCTTCCTGTATGACTTCAAAGCCAGACGCTTCAAGTTTGGCAACAACTTCATCTAGCTTAAACTCTTTGATAGCACAGCCCTTGGGGATAGTCATCACGCGTCCCACAGTATTGAGTGCCATAGGTTTGGCGATATCGCGAAAACCAATCTCTTGCATCACATCTCGAAGCTCAGGATAGTCCTCAACAAGATCGTGGATCGTACGGGATAGTTTGAGTTTCTTTGTCATGAGAAACCTCTCTTTAAGGTTGGATGGCCAATAGCAAACATGGTTTGCTATGTAGTGCGGTTTTATAATTCTTTGATATACCCTATGCCGGGTTCAAAGTATTCCAACGATGACTCGAAAAATAAAGTTTCCTTAATCTGACTTTTATCATGAATTTTGCATTTTTAAGTGTATGAGATGGCTAACTAATGGATAACCTACTTGGTGTGTAGGAAATATTCCACCGCGTGAAAGGGGTTCGTATGAGCAGGATCGCAAAAGTATATGGTCGCGAAGTTTTGGATTCCCGTGGCAATCCCACGGTTGAGGTTGAGGTAACTCTTGAGGATGGCAGCTTTGCTCGTGCTATCGTGCCCTCTGGCGCATCTACTGGTGAGTTTGAGGCTGTTGAGCTGCGTGATGGTGACAAGGGTCGCTATCTGGGCAAGGGTGTTTCGCAGGCTGTTGCTCATGTTAACGATGAGTGCCAGGTCATTGTGGGTATGGATGCTCGTGATCAGCGTGCTATTGATCATGCTCTGATTGCTGCTGATGGTACTCCTAACAAGGGTAAGCTCGGTGCGAATGCTATTCTAGGCTGCTCTCTTGCTGTTGCTCGCGCTGCTGCTATCTCTGCTGGTTTACCCCTGCATGAATATCTAGGTGGCGCAGGTGCTCACACTCTGCCGACCCCGATGATGAATGTACTCAACGGTGGTGTACATGCCGATAACAATGTTGACTTCCAGGAATTCATGATTATGCCCGTAGGTGCCCCGACCTTTAAGGAGGCTCTGCGCTGGTGTGCCGAGGTCTACCACACCCTTAAGAATGTTCTCAAGGAGGCTGGTCTTAATACTGGCGTTGGCGATGAGGGTGGTTTTGCCCCCGACCTCAAGACTAATGCTGAGCCCTTTGAGTACCTGATGCGCGCTGTCAAAGAGGCTGGTTTTGAGCCAGGACGCGACTTTATGTTTGCCATGGACCCCGCAACCTCTGAGGTCTATAACAAGGAAACAGGTATGTATGAGCTCAAGGGTGAGGGTCGCACGCTTACTACCGACCAGATGATCGATTACTGGGAGGAGCTTGTTGATAAGTATCCCATCATCTCCATTGAGGATGGTTTGGCCGAGGAAGATTGGGATGGCTGGGTCAAATTGACCGAGCGTCTTGGCAAGAAGGTCCAGCTTGTCGGTGATGACCTCTTTGTTACCAATACTGAGCGTCTCGAGAAGGGCATCAAGCTTGGTGCGGCAAATGCCATTCTTATCAAGGTCAACCAGATTGGCTCTTTGACCGAGACCCTTGAGGCTATCGAGATGGCAAAGCGTGCTGGTTATACCGCCGTTGTGTCCCACCGTTCTGGTGAGACCGAAGACACCACTATTGCCGACCTTGCTGTAGGCACCAATGCTGGCCAGATTAAGACCGGTGCCCCTTGCCGTACTGACCGCGTGGCCAAGTTCAACCAGCTTTTGCGCATTGAGGACAATCTAGGTGAGGCATCGGTCTACGATGGTATCAAGAGCTTCTATAACCTAGGTAAGTAAGCTAACTGGGATTGGATGTTTAACTAGAATCGGACGTTTTGCTTATGTAAGCAAAACTGTACAAACCGCGAGTACCTTTGTTGGATTCTCGCGGTTTTACTTATTTGATTTAAAAAATACCAGTTCTTCTGTGGACAAAGGCTTATTCAAGCTTTTCGAATCCTTATTCTTTGGTGTCAATTAGCACAGATGACTCATCCTTCGGCCCCCATGAGTACAGATGGTTCATTTCTCGGGTTTTTACAGAATCTTACCTGCACTTATGTGAATGGCGACTCCGAAACTTGAACCATCTGTAGTTTGAAACTGCGAAGTTTGAACCATTTGCGATTATAGTACTTTGTGGTTGTTTCTACCTCATATAAGAAATGTAATCAGATAGGCTTTTTGCCTACATTCCCGATCTGAACATTACTGAGCGCCCGATTACATTACGGTTGAACGATTGACAGTCTAGCTAGCGCTGCCATCTGCATCAGATTCTGTTTCGATTGTCATAGGAATGTCTGCAATCTTATCGATTGAGCGTAACTGTCTATCGCCAAAATCAATGTAGATGAGTCCTTCGGCTTGATCATAGGGCATTCCGGCATCATACGTATAAGCAAGATGTGCCTTGCCATCGGGGGCACCATCATTACGGTGAAGGATATAGATGTTGGGATCCTCGGTGGCTTCTACCGTGCCATTAATCTACATGGTTGCTTTTTAAGCTGTGACATTAACAGTTTTAAAAAATTATATAAACATCAGGAGTGAAACTATTTTTTGTAGTAATAACTAATGGAAATTAGTTATATAAATTTGAAAAAATTTTAAATAGTGCTGGTCACCGAACTAGACCCACCGTTTGCCGTACTTAACGGAAAAGTTAGCTTAAGGTTTGTAACTTTCTTGTTACATTTACCGCATAAGGATCTAGGGGCGATCGAGTCAGCAGAGGGCATAAATTTTTTTACATAAGTGCAGTCACTCTTTGGAGGAAATGCATCCTCCGAAGAGGTTCTGTCGTTTTACTGTTTTGACATGCTTGCCGCTAGATACAGGCCTTGAACTGCATTGATGCAAATCAGAACTGCTTGTGTGTAATGGTTAGCTTGCTTGCAAGAAGCGTCTGTACTGCAATGCGCCACGAGGCCTAAGGTCCGTTATTTGTGTTGTGTGTGGGAAGGAGAGGACGTGGGTTCATTCAGAAAGACAGCGTTCACTGCCGTTGCGACCGTCATGATTGCAACGGGAATGGGAACCACGGTTGCCTATGCTGAGCAGGCAACCCCCAACGCCCCCGTGGAGGGAGGGGTAATTACTCAGCCGACGGGCAGTGTCGCTGAAGGTGCAATTTATGCAGGCACCAGTGCACCTGCAGATAAGGCAGCACCGATTGTAGTGGCTGCTCCTGCTATAGAAGCTCCTCAAGCAACTCCCAAGGCAGACGGAGAAGAGGGCACCGAACTTGCAAAGCCCGAAGATGCTGCAACGACTCCCGAGACACCTGCTACTGATGAAGTTGAGCAAGTAAACCCCGATGACGAGGTCGCGGATAAGGCTCCTAGTGGAGAGAGATCCGACCCTGCAAATGCAAAGCTTACCAACATTGAATTCAAGCGTACTGATGCCGATGCAGCTCAGGCTACCGAGCACAAGATTTCGATGACTGATAAGCGTACGTTTGAAGTTCGCGCCAAAGTTGAGGGTATCACTGCTGAGCAACTGCAGGACATGATAGATAATGGCAAGATTAGCTACGAACTCAGTCGTACAAAGGGCATGTTCTCTGAAAAGGATTATCCCCACCAGAATCTGGGTGGCAAGCTTGAGGACTGGAAGACCGTCGCAACCAAGAAAAATGAAGCACCCATTCCTTTCTTTAAGGACATCGCCACCAGCGTCGAGATGGTTGATGGCAAGCCTGTACTGAAGTTGACCTTTGGCAACGAGTATCTTTTTGGCTATAACGGTGTTGACGTGCGTTCCCGTGCCATTGTCCGTTCTGCACTGTATGACTATACAGGTCCTTTTGACCTTAAAGTCATCTTGGAGAATGGCTCTGAAGTCAAGACGAGCGTTCAGCTACGTCCTTACGACGAGTTTATGACCCAAGAAGAACTTGATGTTGAGATGGATCGCCTTGTCAAAAAGGCAAACGCGATGGGCATTTATGCCAAGGTTGAGCAATTTGGTACTTCTGCTCAGGGCCGTCCCATGAGGGTTGTCTATGTTGCCGAAAATGCCAAAGATCTTTCTGACTATCAGGCGCTCAAGAAGCAGGCGGAAAATAATCCCGCCAGTCTCATGACCAAGATTAAGGCTGGCACCTTGAACTATAAGGTCCCCGTTATGTACTCCAACGTCCACGCTGACGAGGAGCCCGCGGTTGACGCTATCATTGCTTTCTTGCGTGACCTCACCTCGGGTAAGTCTTTGACCTATCGTCGCTTCACTGGTCTTACCGAAGAGGGTAAGAAAGAACTCAAAGATGAGATGGACGCCGATAGAACCGTTTGGTCAAAGCTTATTGAGGACAAAGCAACGGGTGTTGGTTATATTCGCGGTCAGGTTGGCGGAAGCAACGCTTCAGCCGATCTCACTGAAGAGCAGATTGCCAAGTACTATACGGTTGAGGAGAAGGAATTCAATCCCCTCGAGATACTGAAGAAGATGTTCTTCATTTTGGTACCCAGCGAAAACGTTGACGCCCGTGCGTTAAATGTGCGCACCAATGGCAACGGTTTTGACCTGAACCGCGACAATACGTATCAGACCCAGCCCGAAACTCATGCAATGAGTGGCCTTATCACAAAGTGGAATCCTATTTCCCTACATGAGTCTCACGGTTATTACAAGCAGTATCAGGTTGAGCCCTGCTCTCCCACGCATGATCCCAACAACGAGTATGACCTCTTTATTGATACTGCGTTTGCGCAGGGTGAGTACTTTGCAAGCACCTCTGTTGCAAATAATCGCACTATCAATTCTGTACAAATGCCCATGCGTGACTATCTGAAAAAGCAGGATGATGGCAGTGTCTACTGGGAAGAGCCCTTCGATGACATGTCGACGAGCTACACTCCTCAGTATGCCATGATGCACGGTACCAATGCATTCACCGTTGAGCTGCCCTATGGCAACAGCGATGGTGTTCGTGCTTTGGAGTATGGCTTCATTGGTAATGCTGAGTTTGTTTATCAGAACCGTGACAAGATGTTCTTGAACCAGCTCGAGCGCTTCCTGCGTGGTATCAACAATGTCGACGCGGCGACTATTCGCAAATACTATGTCGATCAGAAGGATACTCCTGGCGCCAATGCTGACAACTTCCGTCCTCGGAACAATGAGAACAAGAACTTCTTCCCTGAGTACTATGTCATCCCCATGGATGTTAAAAACCAGCACGATCGCGTTTCCGCTGCTGAAACCATTAAGTTCTTGCTGCACAACGGCGTGAAGGTTTCTCAGCTCACCCGCGATGTCACCTTTAGGGGCAAGACTTTCAAGGCTGGCACCTATGTGGTGGATATGCACCAAGCAAAGCGCAACATGGCCAACTGCGCCCTGTACCCCAACCTCGTGATTGCTGACTGGGATCAGTACTCTCTGTATAGCGAACCATTGACGAATTTTGCTGCCCTGCGCGGTTATGACATGGCGACTATTCGTACCAAGGACGTCTTTAAGGGTGCTCTGAAGCAGATTGACAAGGCTCCCAATCCCAAGACCTATACCGAAGGCAAGGGTTGCGTTACCATCATTAAGAACAACAGCCTAGATTCCGTCCGTGCTATCAATGATTTGCTCCGTCAGGGCAAAAAAGTTGGTCTTATCACTGAGGGTGAGCACGAGGGAAGTTATGTTGTGAGTACGGGTGACTTCCTGTCAATCAAGGATCGTTATTGCCTCCGCGCCATTCAGGGCAAGAAGACCCCCAAGGCTCAGCTCATTAAGAACAACCTGAAGCTATATGTGCCTGTAGCTTATGGTGAGTTTGTTAATGACACTCAGGGCAAACCTGTTGGTATGAAAAACTATAAGAACCGTCTGAACACTAACGGCAACTGGGACTTCTTTGCGCTGGCAAAGCAGCTTGGTTTTACGTTGACTGACAAGCTTGACGAAGCTGACATGATTGTTGGTAGTCAGTATCCTGCCAACTCTGATGCAATCGCAGCGGCCATCAAGGCAGGCAAACCGTACGTAGGTTACACCGCTGACGCCCTTGAGTTCGTCAGGGATACCCTCATCAATAGCCTGAACTTCATGGGTCAGGGCACTTGGCTGGGTTATGATGCGTTGACCACAGTTGAGTTCCCCGAGAAGGACCTCATTACGGCTACCTATCGTATTGAGGGCGACAATATCATGTACGGCTTTGGTGGTGGCTACTTTATTAGCATCCCCAAGGGCGCCAAGGTCCTCATCAAGACCACCAATGATCGTCCGATTGAGGGCTTTATGACTGAGGATTTCATCGAGCAGTATAAGGGTCAAATTCAGGCAATTAGCTTGCTTGAAGATGGCATGGATATGATTCTGTTTGCCAATACCTTGACAAACAAGGCTCATCAGCAGGATGACTATCGTTATCTGACAGCATCCATCTACAGCCGCATGCTTCATGCTATGTTCCCGACTTTGACCTGCCCATTTGAGCCTCAGGCCAAGCCCGAACCCAAGCATCAGGGTCAGCCCAAGGTCGAAAAGACGCTGACAATCAAGAAGGCCGCACACTTCAAGTCCAGCGCTGCTCTGCCTCAGACTGGCGACAACTCCTTTGCCCTTGGCGGGCTCGCAGGCGTTGGTTTTGCAATGGTCGGTGCTGGTACCGCTATGTTGATGATTCGTCGTCGTGAGCAGAATTAACGCTTCGGCACTGCGTACTACAGATGCTGTGAGTATGTAGCTCTGCTTGGCCGTGTATGAAAAAAGCCTAGGAAGTCGATGTGACTTCCTAGGCTTTGCTTGTGAATAAGCAGTTTACGTGTGCCGCGTGTAATCGCGCGTAATTAAAACTTACATCGGGAGATTGGGGGCGGTGAAAACCCTAGTCTGGTACTCGCGATCCAGCGCAAAGAGACCCTGTGGCGTGGTACCGAAGAGCTTCATGTTGGAAATCATCTCGGCAGCATTAGCCTCTTCCTCACCCTGCTCTTTGATAAACCAGTCAAGCATCTGCATCGTGCGGAAGTCATTGACCTCTTTGGCAGTGGCATAGCAGTCATTGACAAGTGAGGTGACATATTCTTCGTGCTTGAGACCTTCTTCTAGCGGCTCGAGATCATTCTTAAATACCTTGGTAGGCTCCTCAAGAGCAAGCATCTTGACATTTACACCGTTATCAAGGAGGTAACGGCGCAAAATCTTGGCGTGAGCAACTTCTTCTTGAACCTGAATCATGTACCAGTTGGCAAAACCCTTAAGACCGCGCATCTCATAATAATCTGCGAAAGTCAGGTAGTAATACGCCGACCATAGCTCCCTGTTGATTTGATAATTGAGTTTCTCGGCAACCTTTGCATCGAGTGCCATAGCAATCCTTTCCTTGTGATGGGTGCATTACTGAATACCTATTTGATATACCCTGCATGCCTTTAAGATTTCTCCAGATTTTTGAACTAAATATTTTGTCGATTTTTTTATAACTTGTACAGAGCTGAGGTACAACGGTATAGAGACAAAAAAGAACGGAGATGGCTGGCGTGACGGTAAGTAGTCCAACATTACAGGCGGACGAGGAAGCAACACAGCGCAAGCGAGAAGAGATGCTCACTCAGCCCATAGGTCCCCTTATCTTGCGCCTAGGTGCACCATCAGTGATTGCCAACATCGTAACAACCATTTATAACCTTGCAGATTCATTTTTTATCGGACAGATTTCGACTGCCGCAGAGGGCGCTGTGGGCGTGGCATTTTTTGTTATGACCCTTATCCAAGGTATTGGGTTTTATTTTGGTCAGGGTACGGGCAACGCATTGGGGCGCTACCTTGGCAAAGATGAGCGCGAACAGGCGCAGCGTATGGCGACAGCGGGGCTTGCGCTGTCATTTGGTTTTGGTGTGATTCTTGCTGTGGTTGGGACGATTTTACTTGAACCCATATGTCGTCTAGCAGGGGCGACTGAGACCATATTGCCGCACGCAAAAGCATATATGTCCCTCATATTGATTGGCGCACCATGGATGGCAGCCTCGCTGACAGCAAACTTTCAGCTGCGTATGGAAGGCGAATCGTTCTGGTCGATGGTGGCCTTAGTTACGGGAGCTGTATTGGATTTTTTGCTCGATCCGATTTTTATTTTTGTGTTGCATATGGATATTGCTGGTGCAGCCTTGGCGACGATTATCTGTGAATTGATTAGCTTTTTGATGATTGTGATTTCGTCGCAAAAATTGAGTGTGGCACCGTACGACTTTAGGCTGCTTAAGATTGATGGCAATTTGTTGCGAGAAATCAATAACGGAGGTTTGCCTTCACTTGCGCGCCAGATGGTATCGGGCGTGGCGACAGTGGCACTCAATCATGCTGCACGGCCTTTTGGTGATGCGGCAATTGCGGCGATGGCTATTGTGTCACGCGTTTCAAGTGTGGGCAATTATGTGCAGATTGGTATTGGCCAGGGTTTTCAGTCGCTATGCGGTTACAACTATGGGGCAGGCAGAGGAGACCGTGTACGCAAAGGTTATTTCTTTGCGGTGCGTGCCTGCATAATTGCAGTTGCTGCGGTGAGTGCGATGGTGTTTGTTTTTGCGCCACAGATTGCAGCTGCCATGCGTAACGATCCTGAAGTGATTGCAATTGCAACGGTAGCTTTGCGTTTTCAAGCAGTAACTTTGCCGATTACCGGTATTGCAATGATTACGAATTTTATGTTGCAAACGACAGGACGTATGTGGCGCGCTCTGTTCTTGGGTTTGGCGCGTTTGGGCATTGTGCTGGCTCCCATGGTTACCCTGCTGCCGTTGGTATTTGGTCTGTTAGGTGTTGAAATGGCGCAGTCAGCTGCAGATTTGGTGACGGTATGTATTGCCGTCCCGATGGCTCGGGTAGCGCTGCGTGAGGTGGGTGTGGTGCAGCCAGTAGAGTAAAACTCGTAGCGCGAGGCTCTGCTTGTCAAAAGGGTGTGCGCTACGCAAGACGATAGCTGCATATTTATCTTTGCTAGCCTGCGGGCTGCGGCTAATTTGCTTCTAGATTTTGGAAGCGGTTTGCAATGAATTCATCGGTATAGTGCGTGTCTACCCAAACTTCAAAAGCATTTGCAGGTGGAATCCCCATTTCGCGCGAGACCTTGCGATCAAAACAAAATATAGTCATCCAAATGTCAAGGCTGAGATAGGTTGCCAAGAGCACGATAAAGACGAACTGCCGCTTTGAGTGAAAAATGCCAATGCCGTAGAGCAAGTTTGGCATGATGGTGCGCGTCCAGATGAGGCCAAGCAGACCCCAGATAACAAGAAAACGCCAGGCCACATAGGGTGTGATGTGGTCAGGAAGGTAGATATAGGTCCAGGAGTGTGCGTGGATGAGATGCTCCATGCCCCAGCCAGTGATTTGCTCGAGCGTGCCGCCGACAACGGCTCCCGAGAGGAATATCTGTAGATCATTGGCGTGGTGACGACGTAGGAAATATGCGTTGAAAGTTAGCAACACCGCGCCAAAGCCATAGAGCGGTGAAAACGGTCCCCATACGAGACCAGCACGATTTTGAGTGAGACCAGCTGTAATGAGCATCCAAATTTCTTCCAATACCAGCCCCAAAATGCTGCACAGGAAGAAAATCATGATGACTTGCCACCAACCGATGGGTGTGGCATCAAGAAACTCCTCGCGCAGCTTGCGCACAACATCATTTACGCGGCGGCGCTGCTCGCGCGAAAGGCGAGGGTTTCTGAGGGTATAGAGCGTATTACGAGTGCCGCGCGCTCGTCTCCAAGCGCGCGCTGTGGCAATCTGGATTTGAATGTCTTCATCAAGCTTTTTGTTGGCGCTTAGGCGGTCAAGCTCTTTGCCGCCGCCGAGCCAGTTCCAAAAGTTGCGAATAATCCAAGCAATTAGCCTGAGGACCTCAAGTAAAACAATGAGGCCGATGATAGTCCAAAGCACGGCCTCTCCTTACTTTTTGGTCTTGGGCATTTGGATGTTGTGCATGTTGTGTTATGGCGCGCTTGTGTTACTAGAGATAGGTAACCGTTTCAGACAGTGGCTTGCGTGACTCATGATTTTTGAGAGGCGTGCCGTTGGCTGCAGCATGTCCTAAATCAAGCAGAGCCACAGGCACTTGCTGCTTGGGCAAGTCAAAAATCTGCTGGGCTTGCTCAGGGTTAAAGAAATTAATCCAGCAGCTACCCAAACCTTCGTTTGCTGCAGCAAGCATCATATGTGTGGTCACGATTGCTACATCCTCCGCCCCTGAATCCTTGGGGCTTTGAGGATAGTGGAAGACAGCGTCGGCGTCGTAACACACTATCAAGACGATAGGGGCACCGTACCTGCAAGGTGTTATTTCATCTATTTTGGCGAGGGCGTCAGAGCTCTTGAGCACATAGATACGCTGCGGCTGACTGTTTTTTGCAGTAGGTGCAAGACGACCTGCCTCAAGAACAGCTGCAAGTTGCTGGTCATCGATTGGGGTGTCGGTGTATGCCTTGCAAGAGTAGCGAGCTTGTACGAGTGAAAGAAAGTCCATAATGCATCTCCTTTTTGCTGCTGTAGTTAGCTTAGCAAATTGGGGTGATATGTCTGTTGTTTGATAAGAAAAAGTGCAGGAAGGATAGGGGAGAGGTAATGAAGAGGTGTATTAGCGAAAGACTGACCATTTGTAGGAGAGCTCTCATTATGAAAGCTCTCCTCAATTTTATGGAACAACTCTCCATATGAAAGCTCTCCTCAATTCCTACTAATTTCTGGGAATTATGCTTGACAGCAATAAGTAATCCATGTATAACTTTTATTGTCAAAAACGAAAGGGGGCCGAGATGATTCAAGCAGTAATTTTTGCAGTAGCTGTAAGCGTCTTGGGCCTCGCGATTCAGAATTTTCTTCTGAGACGAGTTGTTTAAACCTGGCCGAGGCTGTGGACCCTCTCCCCACAGCGATAAGCCCTTCATAACCGCCGACGTTCCCCCTTTCTTGCGTCGGCGGTTTTATTTTTGCTGAGGCTTTGGGATATAGGCAAAAAATGTGTCTGACTGTATTTTTTATATATGGCAGATAAGAAAATCTATCTCGGAGCAGCAGCTGTTAAGTATTTCGCCAAGGAAGTTGCCGCTTATAA
This sequence comes from Atopobium sp. oral taxon 810 str. F0209, assembly GCF_000466405.1. Classification (GTDB taxonomy): domain Bacteria; phylum Actinomycetota; class Coriobacteriia; order Coriobacteriales; family Atopobiaceae; genus Olegusella. Next base: position 22,902 of record NZ_KE952941.1, read on the forward strand.
ATATAGTAAGAATATCAGAGGATAGCTACCCCTATTCGCTCTGAGGGTCGATGTGCGCCATTGCCCTGTTTTTGAGTCTCAGTGTTTTCGCTGGTAAAAGACTTATTTTGAAAGGCAGCTATTTTCCCGTGTT
>NZ_KE952941.1:23044-30919 GCF_000466405.1 Atopobium sp. oral taxon 810 str. F0209
TTTGAAAGGCAGCTATTTTCCCGTGTTTTGCCGCACTTTTTGGTTTTAACAAACTCGCTGGTAGATGACATATGTCCATATTTCAAACATAAATATCTTATCCAATAACAGAGCTAAATGGCGCAAACCGTCTCTCAGAGCGAAGAGGGGTGTGATCAGAGGTTTTCTACCGAGTGGTTTTGCTTGATTGAAATTTCACCCAAACTGAGGTTGGGATAGATTTGCACCTATGTTTAGGCAAGCAGAACGAGATGCAGGTTGACAGTTCAAGACGCCTTGCAGCTTACCAGTCACTGCTCCAGTCAGTATCGCTGCTGTCCCAGCCACCAAAATCAAAATCCCAGTCGTTATCGTCCCAGTCATCGTTATTCCAGTCATCGTCACTGGTTTTGGATTCATAGCGAGGAACGTTCGAATCGGATAAGTCAGAGGTATTCTTGCCCTCAAAATACTTGTCGGCATTGTTTTCCAGCACGTCAGGTACATCAGAGGCAGAGGTCCAGTCGTTGCCAATTGATTGGTACCAACCATGGTCGTAGTAGTAATAGTCGTTGTTATAACGGTAGTAACCCTTGCTGTGCGCACCAGCAGACATTGTCGCTACAACAATGGTGATAATGACAATGATGATTAGGGCTAAGACAATACCTTTTGCGGTGTTTGATTTGTCAGAGCTGTTTTGGTGTTGTCTCGATCTGCCGCTTTGCTTGCGATCCAAAATTTCGGCACGCATTTTTTGATAGATTTCGTTGACGGCATATGCTTCGTCGTCGCCTGAATAACGAATGACGCGGGAGCCGTCAGCTTTGTTTTTATAGACAATAAAATTGCCATCCGTCGGGTTTTTGTAAATGCCAAAAGCGCGAGGCTCCTTGTAATCCTGTCCAATGAAAAAGCGCATCTTTTCCAGCGGAAGCTTGTGCGCGTGGGCAAAGGCAAGCAACTCTTCAATGGTTTTTGGCACACCGTGGCCACTGCGAGTCATATGTTCGTTTGGCGCCCCGCAATACGGGCAACGTTCGTCAGTCTCATCGATATAGTTGTCGCAAAAATCGCATTTAACCTTCATGTGACAGCCTCCTCGATGAAGCGTTGGGGGGTGAGAATGTGGTGCTTGCTTGAGAATAGTGTATCCTAGCCCACTCAAAGTGGGTGAGACTGTTAATGTTGCGCACGCGAACGTTTGCAAATTGCAGTTAGGCGTATCGCGTTAGAATGGATATGTGCATTACCTGCGCAAATTCGGCGTATGTTGCGTTGGCTGGCGCGGAAAATGTCTCGACACAGATGAGGCATAGGAGGAACTATGACATATGCACTGGAGACTGCTACTTGGATTTCGGGACCTGAGTTTGACTATGGTTCAGATGGAGCAGGCTACTTTGATGGACATCACAATCATATTGTGAAGACTGATTTTGACTGCGATACGCCCGAGGGCGCGACGTTGGAGATTGCTTCGCTGGGCTATCGTGTGGCGCGCATCAATGGTCAGCGCGTGGGTAAAGACGAACTGGCGGGGGAGTGGACGCGCTTTGACAAGTTAGTTTATTTTGACCGCTACGATATTTCTGATTTGTTAGTAGCTGGCAAGAATAGTATTGAAATAGAGTTGGGCAATGGTTGGTATAACCCTGCTCCAATTCCTTTGCAGGACAAGCAGAGCCTGCGCGATAGCTTAGCGGAAGTGGGTACGCCTCAGGTATTGGCCGCGGTTGTTGCTGCCGATGGCTCGACGTTGACCTGCACTGATGCAAGCTGGGTTTGGTGTGAGGGACAGCTGACTTTCAACAATCTTTATCTTGGTGAGCATCGGGACCTAGGATTTGAGGGGGCAGAGCAGGGCGCGGTTGTTGCACGGCCCAATACGCGCGTATTGACACCGTCGGTGGTGCCCGCATGTTCGCGTGAAGGTGTGGTTATGCCAGGCGTAGCACGTGAATTTGCTGATGGCATTTTGATTGATATGGGCCAGATGCTCGCAGGCATTATTGAATTCCGCTTTCACGTACGTGCTGGTCAGAAGGTCACCATCAACTATGCTGAGCAACTCGATGAAGAAGGTAGGTTACTCTTCCCTGCAAATGAGATTATTCAGCAGGACGTGTTGACCTGCATTGAGGGCGAGAATTTCTTTACCAATGAGTTTTGTTGGCATTCCTTCCGCTACGCCTTTGTTGAAGGGCTTGCTATGGAGGATTTGGAGCGCTTTGATGCCTACTATGTGCATACGGCGCTGACCCAGACGGGAGATATTGTCACAGACAATGCCTCTTACCAGCAGCTATTTGATGTTGCGCGCCGTACAAAGTTAAACTGCATCCATGGTATTTGGGAGGGCAGCGCGCATGACCGTTTTGGCTACGGTGGCGATATGGTTGCGCTGTTCAATTCGAATGCTTTTCTTTTTGATACGGAAGGTCTGCTGGACAAGACACTTGGTGATTTCTCGCGTGATCAGACTGCACGAGGTGGTGTACCTGCGACAGTGCCTGGAGCTGGCGTTGGTAGTGCGTGTCCTGCGCCTGGAGAAGGTCCGCTGTTGTGGCAGCTCGCCTATCCCTATTTGGCCGTTCGAGCAGATCAGTGGTACGGCAGAAAGGATCTGCTTGAGCGTGAATGGCCTCAGCTGGAGCGCTTCTCTCAGTATTTGTTGAGTTTTGATCCAGCCGAACTTGCCCAGTTTTGTCTAGGCGATTTGGGTGGAGTTGGCGATAGCGATGGCGAGACACCCGACCATGAGTTTGTTGGTTGGTGTGCGATTTTATGGGCTTTGGGCTGTGTAGATGAGGTTGCTATTCGCCTAGGCAAGCAAAACCAAACGCTCGAAGCAGCTATCGAAAAGCTGCACAAACAAATTGTTGAGCGTTTTGCCCATGCTGATGGCAGTTTTGGTGATAGTACGCAGACCTCATATGCTTTTGCAGCGGCATTGGGTCTGGGAGATCGGTGCAAGCTCACCCATAAGCTGGCAGATGCAATTCGTGCAAACGATGGCGTTGTGAGCTGCGGCATGTTTGGCTCGATGCTTGCTTTTGATATGCTCAATCGTTTTGGATTAGACGAGTTGGTTGAAGGTTGGCTGCTGCGTGAGCAATCCCCGAGTTTCTTGGATATGCTATCTGAGGACTCTGGTTCGCTTAAGGGGAGCTGTGGGGGCCAGATTATCTCGCGCAACCACGCGATGATGTCGGGTTATGTGCAGTGGATGGCGCAGGCGCTAGGTGGTATACGCGTGGCAGATGATGCGGTGGCGGCAAATCATCTGGTGATTTCGCCTTTCTTCTCGCCCAAGACAAACAGTCTGACCTGCTCGTATGTGACGCCGCGTGGACAGATATGCGTGGGCTGGGAACGGCAGGTAGCAGGTATTGCGCTGACAGTGACCGTGCCTGCGGGGACGGCAGCAGACGTTTGGGTTGATGGTGCTATCACCACAATTCCTGCCGATAATGCGCCAGTAACTCAGGCTTTCCTTATCGAAGCATAGTCCGCGCCTAGGATCTGCCTGCTTACCCACCAGATCTGCCGGCCTGCCCTCGCTGGCCGGCGGCTCTGCTTTTCAAAAGCCACACTCCATTTCATGCCAGGTACCAAAAGCCACGTTCTACTTCACTTTTTTAGCCAAAAGCCACACATCTCTTCACGCCCAAAAAATCTACCTGCGCAAACGTCAAGTCCTTTGAAACAGAGTGTGGCTTTTGACATTTTTTCTGAAATGATGTGTGGCTTTTGACAAGCAGAGCCGTGTTAGTTGAAAGAATGTGTGACATTTGACAAGCATCGCCGTGCGAGATGAGATGGAGTGTGGCTTTTGGCATTTGAGGGATCCGAGAAGCACAACTGCTAGTCAGCATGAAGCCTTCCTCTGAAACTTTTCTGCGTTTGCGCAGGTCGGATTTTCGTAAATTCAGAAACTTATTTAGTTTAGTAAAAAGTGTCAGGGGAATGCTCATTTTGGTAGCAATGAGAGTGAAGTATCGTGTATCTCCCGCTGCGTGCTACCATACGTCTATAAAGGGGGGCTGGCGCACGCCGGCTGAGATTGGGTCCAGTGCGACCCTGACCCGTAGACCTGATCTGGGTAATGCCAGCGTAGGGACCAGCGCATACGAGGGGTCCCGCAATGGCGCGGGACCCTTTTCCTGCGCCGGAAAGGAGAGCAGATGAACTGCTCTGTAGCAATTCAGTATCTTCCCATGGATACCACCAGCGATGAAGAAACTTGCCGTATTGTAGACGCGGTCATTGCCTACATCGATTCGACAGGGCTGGACTATTTTGTTGGACCCTTCGAGACTGCCATCGAAGGCGATTACGATGCGTGTATGGAGTGCGTCAAGCAATGCCAGCTGGTAGGTGCCGCTGCGGGCTGCGGGCATGTAATGACGTATGTCAAGATTGATTACAAGCCCACGGGTGATGTCATGTCCACCGAGCACAAAGTGGGTAAATATCACGCGGACGATCCCGAGTTTGCTACGGCCAAAAAGTCCGCTGCGTAATCGTCAACTCATGTTTAATTTCTCAAGCAAAACTCATCGTCGGCGTCTTGTGGTGCCTAGCATAGCCATCATTGCTTTGCTTGCCTTTTGGCAACTCGCCTGTTCGGCGGGTTGGGTGCCGGGCTTTATGTTGCCCAGTCCCATCCAAGTGGTACAGGCACTCATCTACGATGCTGCTCTGCTTGCTAGCCACTCAATAACGACACTGATAGAAGCGGCTTTGGGTCTTGCCATCGGCGTGGCACTGGGTTTTGTAGTCGCTGTGCTTATGGATCGCTTTGAGACGGTAGCCCTTGCGCTCAATCCTCTGGTAACGATCAGCCAAACGGTGCCTACGGTTGCCATTGCTCCTCTGTTGGTGCTGTGGTTTGGCTATGGCCTTGCGCCAAAAGTTATCCTCATTGTTATTTCGACCTTCTTTCCGATAACAGTGTCACTGGTTGCAGGATTTCGCTCGGTGGATCCTGACCTCATTGCACTTATGCGTACGATGGGTGCCTTGCGGATGCAAGTGTTTATCAATGCAAAGCTGCCTGCTGCACTGGAGTCTTTCTTTTCTGGATTACGTATTAGTGCTACATATGCCATCGTCGGTGCTGTTATCGCTGAGTGGCTCGGTGGTTTTGCGGGGCTTGGCGTTTATATGACTCGTGTCCGCAAGTCATTTTCGTATGACCGAATGTTCGCCGTAATTCTTCTTATTTCAGCTTTGTCGCTGCTGCTCATGAGGGTTGTTGATCTTATGCAGCGATTGGTAATGCCTTGGCTTAAGGCAGAAAGGAACGACCAATAATGAAGCAAATCAAATTTTCTCAGGGTATTTCTCGCCGTAATTTTCTTGCTGCTAGTGCAACTGCGGCAGGTAGTTTAGCGCTTATCGCCTGTGGTGCTCATACGGGAAAAGAAAATGCAGCAAGCGGTTCTAGTGCGGCTCAAAAAACAACAAAGCTGACCTTTTGCCTAGATTACACACCCAACACCAATCACACGGGCATTTATGTTGCTGCTGCAAAAGGTTACTTTGCCGATGAGGGCCTTGAGGTGGAGATTGTGCAGCCTGCCGAAGACGGCGCTGATGCAATGATTGGTACTGGTCAGGCTCAGTTTGGTGTGTCCTATCAAGACTATATTGCTAACGATATTGCTGGAGGCAATACAGGCATTACGGCGATCGCCGCGATGGTACAGCACAACACCTCAGGCATTATGTCTCGCAAGGAAGACGACATTACTCGTCCCAAGGCGTTGGAGGGTCATAAGTACACCACCTGGGAGATGCCCATCGAGAAAGCTACCATGAAGCAAATCGTCGAAAAGGATGGGGGCGATTGGTCCAAGGTATCCTTGGTACCCTATACCACCAACGACGATGTTGCAGGCCTTCAGTCAAAGATGTACGACGCCGTGTGGGTGTACGAAGGTTGGGCCGTACAGCAAGCTGCCTTGCAGAAAGTCGATGTGAACTACTTCTCCTTTATCTCGATTGACGAGACCTTTGACTATTACACGCCTGTTATTGCAGGCAACGTTGACTATATGAAGAAGAACCCTGACGTTGCCAAGGCGTTTTTGCGTGCAGTCAAGAAGGGCTATGAGTTCTGTGTTGACCATGCAGATGAGGCAGCAGATATTTTGTGCAAGCAGGTACCCGAACTTGATGCTGACTTGGTAAAGAAGAGCCAAGAATTCCTCGCAAGTCAGTATACGGCTGACGCTACTAGCTGGGGCGTTATCGATCCTGCTCGTTGGAGCAGCTTTTATAAGTGGCTCAACGATAATCAGTTGGTAGAAAAAGAGCTTGATGTAAATGCGGGCTTTGACACTCAGTACCTCGAGGCATAACTATGAGTTCTGCAGCCTTTGAAAATGCTCCTGTTTTTGCAGATGGTGTTATGACGGTGCCCGCTCTGGAAGCGCAGCATCTGAGCTTGTCTTGGGACGGGTCGCACGTTGTTGTAGCCGATGCAAATATTACGGTGGGTACTGGTGAAACTGTCTGCATGGTGGGGCGTTCAGGCTGTGGAAAAACTACAATTTTGCATGCTTTAGCTGGGCTTACACAACCTATGGAGGGACGAGTTCTGCTTCACGGGAAAGATGTGACAGGCACTCCAGGTCATGTGAGCTACATGTTTCAAAAAGATTTGCTTATCCCCAGCAAACGGGTGTTGGACAACGTGTGTCTGCCGCTGACGCTCAAAGGTATGAGCAAAGCGGTGGCGCACAAGCAGGCCCGACCGTTGCTGGGGCGTTTTGGTTTGGCGGATACCGAAGATAAGTGGCCATCGGAACTTTCGGGTGGCATGCGTCAGCGCGCTGCTTTTTTGCGTACGTACCTGATGGGCAATGATGTGATGTTGTTGGACGAGCCGTTTTCAGCACTCGATGCAATTACCCGCAAAGACCTACGCGAATGGTTTGTGTCGGCAAGTCGGGAGCTTGGCGTGGCATCGCTGATGATTACTCATGATGTAGACGAAGCAGTTGCTGTGGCAAGTAAAGTGTATGTGCTGGGTGGAAATCCATCTGCAGGAAAACCAAGTCATATTGTGGGTGAGGTTTTAGTGCAGCGCGAGACGGGGTCGAGTGACGTTGACTTTGAGCTCACTTCTGCTTTTTTGGAAGCAAAGCGCGCGGTTCTCGCCCTGCTTAACAGGTGATTCACGCGTTCTCCTTCTGCCGCGTTCGCGAATGCAGATGGCTCATGTTTCTTGTAGTCCCTTGCGTAAATGGTTCACGTTTCGGCATCCATTAACAAAGACGGTTCATTCTTCGGGTTTTCATAAATGCTGACCTGCGATTTTGTGGAAGGACAGACCGAAGCTTGAACCATCTGCGGAGCAGTGGATCAGTGCAACGGAGCAGTACGAAAATGATTACTTCATAGAATCAAAAGGATCACTGGGTGTTGCACTATAGGGTGTGCGTGGCTGCGGGCACTGATAGCTGTAGTCACCAAACGCTAAAATCGGTAAGAAGATAAATGGCAGCAAAATAATGCCAACGGCAAACCCAACGCCTTCGCCAAATGCTGCCGCTAGATGTACCATTGTGATAATCCAAAGCACAAGGATTGATAGCGAAAGTAGCCCTGCAGTGGCAATTATCAAAGAAGAGCTATTTGAGGTAATTGCCTTGCTTATAAGGGTGTCGGCTACAGTCACCGCAACCAATGCAATGGTAATTTTGTCATCAGAGTTGGCAATTTTGCCCAGAATATAGCTGTTGTAGTAAGGAACAATTGCAGACCAGCCTGGCTTTCCCGCCTTGGTAAAAATCTTCCACATGGCGATGATGACGAGTGCCGCAAGTACTAAGACAATAAGAAGAAAGACTCCCAGAATACCCATAATGCCCAGAACAAGACTTG
>NZ_KE952942.1 GCF_000466405.1 Atopobium sp. oral taxon 810 str. F0209
GCTTGACAAGCCATAGCTGGTCTCCTTTCTTTGATTGGATTTGTCCCAATCGTAAACATACGAGACATCTCATAGTGCCATCACATTGAGCACCTCCTCGCCTGGCGGGAGAAGGCCCGTCTCTTCGCTGTAAACCGTACGGCAGTCGTCCTCCATGCTCAACACGTTCACGAGACCCAAATGCTCGACGAGCCCTTCTCGCTCCAGTTCACGCATGAGCCGGGGATAGATGCTTACGCTATAGGGCTGCAGCTTATGTATGAGTGATGCTTCGTCATGAGTAGATAAATAAAGGCGATTGAGAAGTTTTCTGCCCTTCTCTCCCCAAGGTACAAAGATGGGTGTACCTTCATCTTCAATTATCATATAGGCACTCGAATATTTCTCGAAATCGTAGGATATATAGCGCTTAAAGAGGCATGTATCTGACGATTGAAGATGTTTGCTGCTGGACATCTCTTTATAAAGATTTTTTGCATCAAGTTCTGTTGATTGATAGCAGCACCCGAAGTAGCGGCTGACCAAGCTTTCGTCAATATCCAAACCATCCTCGTTGAGTAGTTCAGATGCAATTGAGCGTGTCTTCCCCAGAAACGAGCGTTCATCCGGCCGCGCGAAGACTCCGTCTCTCTCGGTGAACTCGAAGACGAAGACGTCTCCCGGGGCCTTCTCGCCCATCTTATCGGTGCGCTTCCCATTGCGGTTACAGCGTCCTGCCGCCTGCACGATAGAATCCAGTCCGGCCATCTCGCGCCAGACGACGGGGAAATCGAAGTCCACGCCCGCCTCTATGAGTTGAGTGGATACGACCACACAGCGCTCGCCCGCATCAAGCCTCTCTCGTATCTTCACGATCATCTTTGACCTGTGCACCGGAATCATGTGTGCGCTCAGATGGAATAAGCCCTCCTCATACGGCTCCTTAGCATCATCAAGCAGAGCGCTCTCTTTCGCGCGAGCCACTATGTCACGATAGAGGGCAAGCGCCTCCGCTTTCTTGCCGACAACGCACAGCACTTGATGTGAGCTTGCAAGCTTGTCTACCAAATCATCTTCTGGAATCTCGCCCACTAGCTGATAGCGAATCCGTCCATCAAACGCTTTTGAGAACAGCTCCTTGTGTGCGCCACACAGCTCACGGGGGCAAGAGCCGAACGGCCACTCGTTTTGCACAGCTGGCTGTGTTGCCGTGCAAAGCACAACACTCACACCAAAATCGAGAGTCAACTCTTCGAGTGCCGCAAGCGTCGGGCGCATGAGCTCAATCGATATGGTCTGCGCCTCGTCGAGCACAATGACGCTGTTCGCGATGTTGTGCAACTTGCGACATTTGCCTGGCTTGTTAGAGAACAGCGACTCCAGCAGCTGGACGTTCGTGGTGACCACGATGGGTGCATCCCAATTCTGCACGGCAAGCCGCTCGTACTCGCGCCCTTCCTTCGCCGCCTCCTCAAAGTCGTAATTCGAGTGGTGCTCAAGAACGTTCTCAGCGCCAAGAATGTCTCTGAAGATGGCAACGCTCTGTTCAACGATGGACGTGAAGGGAATGGCGTATATGACGCGCTCAAGACCGTTCTCAGCTGCATGACGCAGGGCAAACTCCATAGATGAAAGCGTCTTGCCACCGCCAGTGGGCACTGTAAGAGTGAAGAGACCGGACTTGGAGGCCGCTCCTTCCCTGCAATCAGCAAGAACGGCAGCACGTGCTTCGTTGACTGGCGTGTCTTCAACCTCGCTTGCCAACCCATCAAGATGGTTCTCAAGCCTATCGAGCAACACGGGAATGGAATCATAGCCGTGTTCCCGCTGCTCCGCCACTTCGGGACTCATGAAGCGCTCTGTGTCAATCCAGTCGGCATCGACAAGACACGAGAACAGCATACGTGTCAACGCCTGCCCAGAAAAGGACAGACGCTGCTGGACAATATTTCGTGCCTCTTCGTCTTGTACTGACTCAGAACATGACCGCATGATGCAGGAATGCATCATCGGCTCAAGGTCTAACCTCGCTGGAGGCACGACATCAGGGAACTCGCCTATCATGACATGGTACGGACTGTAGTTATCAACGGCTTTACCTGGAGCAGGCGGCATGCCAAGTTGTTTTACCCTATCCTCCACATCGATAGAGGTCTTCATGCCTCCATGGTGGCCCAGAATCGCATAGGCCAAAAGCTCGCCCATGTAGGCCTGACTGCCGTATGGATCATCCTTGTCAGCGCGTCCACCGTAAAGCTCAAGCGCACGCGCCGCACCGAATGCCGCATGGTCGACGCTCACAGGCCTGTTGCGGAGCCGCTCCTTCTGGAATCTATCGCATGACTTGCCAGCATCGTGTAAAAGGCCAAGCACACGTCCCCACTGTTCATAACCAAATGCCTTAGCAAACTCACCACACAACTCAGCAACATTTTCTAAATGCTCATGCAATGGCTGCCATTGTGTTTGGTCGTCATCTTTTGAGTGTGCATACAGCATCGCTTATTTCAGCTCCTTTGTGACAGCAATCGTCTGGCTTAAAACACCTGAGCTTCCTATTTCTAAACTTTAACAACTTATGCGGACATTAAAAACTTATCCTTTTCACAATCGATATCCAGAAAGTATCTTTATTCCAAGTGCTTATCCGTTCGTATAAACATTTGGAATAGTACTATTTAGAACGTAATTAAGATTAGATTATCTGAACATATGTACCTAGATGGGTTATTTTTCGGACAGCTCGAACAGTTTTGTATATGCAGCAGCTTTATTTCTTCCTTATGACAAGAAATTTTCTCTACAAATCAGTAGAGCTATGCCACAATAACCCCAAACGCATCCCCATCCCACCAAAGGACCCCTATGAATCGCAGCGAACTGCTCGCATATGTCAAAAACGAATACGGCATCGAGCCAGAATACCCTTGGATGTCGATGCCTGATAATGCAATTTTGCGCAATACGCACAATCGCAAATGGTTTGCAGCTCTGCTTCACGTTAAACGTAGTCAGTTGGGACTTGCAGGAGATGAACCAGTAGACATCGTCAATCTCAAAGTAGATCCTGCTGACGGAGCAGCACTTACACTCGGCGACGGAATATTTCCTGGCTACCATATGAACCATCGTCACTGGATCTCGGTTCTGCTTGACAGTAACGTGCCAGACGGACTGATTGAGAGCCTTATCGCGGATTCTCGCGCACTGACGGCGTAAGCAATTCTCAGCAAAAAGTGACGAGCTAAGCTATGCAAAGCCCTATCCAAAACTACATTAAGCAGCGACCTGATAAGAAAAAGCCCTATGTGCAGGGGCTTTATCGAATCTTTCGTGAGACGCTTCCCGCAGCTGAAGAAAAGATTTTTTCTAGTCAGCGCCCAAAAAATTTTACGTTGGCACGCACGTACAAAATAAGACTTTCCTTAACTAGACCCTATTAAACATGAGAGGATAGCTACCCCTCTTCGCTCTGAGGGCCGATGTGCGCCATTGCCCTGGCCCTCAGAGCGAAGAGGGGTCAGAAAAGCTAGTTACCACGGCCATATGTTAAGGATAGGAACCGCCTCGCTCCATGCATTTGCGTCATGTTTTCCTATACACGGGTAATATCAGCATAGCTTGCTCCAAGGAAGCCGAGCAACGCATCTGGCTCTACCATCAAAGACAAGCCACGCCGCCCGCCCGACACTGAAATGCGCTCAAACAACTGGGCCGTCTCATCAATCAAGGTTGGCAGTTGTCGTTTCATACCAATGGGAGAGCAACCCCCGCGCACATACCCTGTCAAACCTTCCAGCTCGCGCCAAGGAAAAAGCGACAGAGACTTCTCCCCTGCCGCAGCTGCAGCTTTTTTAAGATCGACTTCCTGCGCTACAGGAATGCAACACACAACATGGTTTCCCGATGGCGCCACGCAAACCAAAGTCTTGAACGCCGAATCAGGATCCTCACCAGCTTCACGTGCCATGCGCACGCCCAAACCACGCGAGATATCCTCCTCACCTTCAAGTTCGAGCACCTCATAACTAATGCCAGCACGATCCAGTTCGCGCATCGCATTTGTCTTTTGTACCTTGTCTTTTTTTGCCATGTAGCTCCCCTAGCCAAGCAAAACCGTAGCGTTTCATATAAAAACACCACCGCAACACTTAGCTCTTTTTTGCTTTCATACGAGCACGGTCGCGCTCAAGGATAGGTGCCAAATACTTACCGGTATAGCTCTCGGGCACCCGTACTACCTGCTCGGGCGTGCCATAAGCAACAATCGCGCCACCACCCGCTCCGCCTTCTGGCCCAAGGTCGATAATACGATCTGCCATCTTGATCACATCGAGATTATGCTCAATGACGAGCACCGTATTACCTGCATCTACCAGACGCTCCAACACATCAACTAACTGACGCACATCCTCAAAGTGCAAACCCGTTGTCGGCTCGTCGAGGATGTAAAAAGTGCGACCCGTCTGCTGGCGATGCAGCTCTTTTGCCAGCTTTACACGCTGAGCCTCGCCGCCAGATAACGTTGTTGCAGGCTGACCCAGATGTACATAACCCAAGCCCACATCGTAGAGCGTCTTAAGCTTATTTTTAATCTTTGGAATGGCCGAGAAAAACGCTAAGGCCTCAGTCACTGTCATGTCCAACACGTCCGAGATCGACTTGCCATGATAGAGAACTTGCAGAGTCTCTCGGTTATAACGCTTGCCATGACAAACTTCGCAAGGCACATAGACATCGGGCAAGAAGTTCATCTCGATCTTGATTTGACCGTCACCCTTGCAGGCCTCGCAGCGGCCACCCGATACGTTAAATGAAAAACGTCCTGGGTTGTAACCACGCGCACGGCTCTCGGGAGTCGAAGCAAAAAGTGCACGTAGATCGTCCCAAAGTCCAATATAGGTTGCAGGGTTTGAACGAGGCGTACGACCAATGGGTGACTGGTCAATATCAATAACTTTGTCGATTTCTTCTACACCTTCGAGTTTGCGATAAGGACCTACAGGTCGTTTGCTACGCTGAATCGCATTGGTGAGCGCGGGCGCCAAAGTATCTGTAACCAGCGAAGATTTGCCCGAACCTGACACCCCCGTCACCACCGTAAGCGTGCCGAACTCGACTTTGGCATTAACGCCACGGAGGTTATTGGCAGTCGCGCCCGTGATTTTAAGTGCACCACGACCAGGATTACGACGACCCTCAGGCAGTGCCACCATACGCTTGCCAGTAAGATAGGCTCCCGTCAATGAATCAGGGTTGACAGCAATTTCAGCTGGTGTACCTGCGGCAACAACTCCACCACCATTTTCACCAGCACCAGGACCCATATCGATAACATAGTCTGCCGCACGGATTGTGTCCTCGTCGTGCTCAACCACAATAACCGTATTACCTTGGTCACGCAGGTTACCTAAGGTTGCAATCAGACGGTCGTTGTCACGCTGGTGCAGACCAATTGATGGCTCGTCGAGAATATAGAGTACGCCCATGAGACCAGCACCAATTTGGGTTGCCAGACGAATACGCTGGGCTTCGCCGCCAGATAACGTCGCCGCTGCACGAGAAAGCGTCAGATAATCCAAACCCACATTCACCAAGAATTGCAGACGTGCAAGGATTTCTTTCACGATAGGAGCCCCAATGAGCTGCTGACGCTCAGTCAAATGCAGACCACGGAAATACGTTAGAGCATCTTTACAAGAAAGCTCGCAGAGTTCCCAAATATTGCGCTCGGGTACACCCTCGCCCTTTGCATTAATACCGCCAATAGTCACCGCAAGATACTCGGGTTTGAGTCGCGCGCCATGACAAGTGGGGCAAGGTACCTCGCGAATATAACGATCCAATTGTGCACGCATGCTATCTGAGCTCGTCTCTTGATACTTGTCAAAGAGAATCGAGCGCACACCAGAAAACTGAATTGTCCAATTGGTATCACGACCATCACGAGTATGGTAGTCCACGCGAATCTTGGCTGATCCCGTACCATCAAGCAGAGCAGTACGCACTTTTTTTGGTAGGTCTTGCCAAGGAGTTTCAGGATCAACATCAAAATGACGACATACAGCAGCCAAAATCTGTGGATAGTAGTTGGAATGACCAAAGATGCTGCCAAAAGCCCCACTTGCTACAGACAAGCTGGGGTCTTCAATCAACGCTTCGGCATCAACCATACGCTTGGTACCCAACCCATCACAGTCGGGGCAGGCGCCATAAGGTGCATTGAAAGAAAAATCACGCGGCTGCAAATCACCAATAGAATGACCATGTATTGGGCAAGCAAGGTCAAGAGAGTATTCCAGCAAATCACCCTCGCTACCCTCGGGTGCATCGCGCTCGGGCAGCAGGTAAAACGCTACCCTACCTTCCGCAAGACGTGTTGCTTGCTCAACAGCTTCGGCGATACGCCCAAGTGAATTTTCCTTGATAACTACGCGGTCTACCACAACTTCAATACTGTGTTTGAACTTCTTGTCCAGACGAATTTCTTCTCCGCCAAGCTCACGAATTTCACCATCAACACGCACGCGCGAAAAACCTTCTTTGGCAAGATCTTCAAAAAGCTTGGTGTACTCACCTTTGCGACCCACAATCACGGGTGCCAGCACATAGGCGCGACGACCCATACCTGCCTCGAGAACCTTGTCCGATACCTGATCGGTAGTCTGACGCTCGATGACACGACCGCACTCAGGACAGTGAGGCACACCTACACGTGCATAGAGAAGTCGCAGATAATCATAGATTTCTGTAACAGTGCCTACGGTGGAGCGAGGATTGCGCGAGGTTGTTTTTTGATCGATAGAAACCGCTGGCGACAGGCCATCAATAGAGTCGAGATCTGGCTTGTCCATCTGTCCCAAAAATTGGCGCGCATAGCTGGAAAGACTCTCGACATAGCGGCGCTGACCCTCAGCATATATAGTGTCAAATGCCAAGCTCGACTTGCCTGATCCCGACAAACCTGTAATGACTACAAGCTTGTCGCGAGGGATGGTGACGTTGATATCGCGCAGATTGTGCTCACGCGCTCCGCGAATAACAATGCTTTCCGAAGCCATACGGCGCCTCACTTATCTACATGTCCCCATGACATCACCCAAGATGCCCAAGGATAAATCGTGATGAATTCTTTTTAAATTCTAGCAACTAAGCAGGACAGCATAGATTCCCTATTGTGCCACCCTGTCTGTTTGGGGGCAGTTGCAATCGGCAGCTGCGATAGTTTGTTGTGATGTGCTCTGTTTTTCCACACCAAACTCGCGACTCACCGCGTCAAGGCGAGCTTGAAGTTCGGGGCTGGTACGCAGCAAAACACCCCAATTAGCATCGTCTGCCGGACACGTCCGACGGTCGCCAATAATATGTGCTGCAATACCCACAACGGTAGAATTTTCAGGCACAGGTTTAACCACAACACAACCAGCTCCAACGTTGGAACGATCACCAATCGTAATATCGCCCAACACAATGGCGCCTGCACCGATGAGCACGCCTGCACCCACTGTGGGATGGCGTTTGCCTGTTGCGGCAAAACTCTTACCTGTCATGCCCAATGTCGCGCCCTGGTAGATAAGACAATCATCTCCCACAATGGCAGTTTCGCCGATCACCACACCCACACCGTGATCCACAGCAAAGCGACGTCCAATACGGGCAGCAGGATGGATATCCGAGCCGTAACGACGACGAGTGCGACGATGTGACAGGCGTGCCAAAAACGTATGACCATGCTGCCACAACCAATGCTGCCAACGATATGCCCAAACAA
This sequence comes from Atopobium sp. oral taxon 810 str. F0209, assembly GCF_000466405.1. Classification (GTDB taxonomy): domain Bacteria; phylum Actinomycetota; class Coriobacteriia; order Coriobacteriales; family Atopobiaceae; genus Olegusella. Next base: position 7,751 of record NZ_KE952942.1, read on the forward strand.
TACGCAAGCCCGCCGAAAACATAATCACACGGGAAAGCGAAGTTGCCGAAGGATCACGTGCAAACACTGCATCAAGATCTTCGCGCATCAGCTGACGCAGGGGTACACCTTCGGCCGTTGGCGCGCTTGCATTGATGGGGGTTGGGGTGATTGGTGCCATGCTTAGAACTCCATTGAGAGGTAACGTTCACCAGTATCGGGCAAAATTGCAACGATAGTTGCTCCAGCATAGTTTTCGCGAGAGGCAAGCTCCAAAGCCGCAGCAACCGAGGCGCCTGAGGAAATACCCACAAGCAGACCGAATTTCTCTGCAAGGAGTTTTTTAAGCTCAATGGCGCGCGCAGACGTTACAGGAAGCACCTCATCAATAAGATCTGCATCATAGTTTTTGGGAACAAAGTTGGCGCCTATACCTTGAATTTTGTGAGGACTAGCAGGTTTACCAGCAAGCACTTGAGATTCTGCAGGTTCGGCAGCAATTGCTCGAACGTCGGCGTTTTGCTCTTTGAGATAGCGAGCAGTGCCTGAAATCGTGCCACCCGTGCCAACACCTGCCACAATTGCTGTAACGCTTCCATTGGTATCACGCCAAATTTCGGGACCTGTGGTCTCGTAATGGGCCTGTGGATTGGCGGGATTGGAAAACTGACCTGCAATAATGGAGGCAGGGATTGCTGCATGTAACTCCTCGGCCTTGTTGACTGCACCCGCCATACCTTCGGCACCAGGCGTAAGGACAATCTCTGCGCCATAACTCGCAGCAAGACGACGACGCTCAATACTCATAGTATCGGGCATCGTCAGGATAAGGTGATAGCCTCGAGCAGCAGCAAGCATTGCAAGACCGACGCCAGTATTACCCGAGGTGGGCTCAATGATGGTGCCGCCAGGAGCGAGACTGCCATTTTTTTCGGCTGCGTTGAGCATGAAAAGCGCAACTCGATCTTTGATAGATCCACCAGGATTTTTGGCCTCATATTTACCAAGAATGCGAGCAGAGCTGTTAGATGCTAAGGCCGACAAATCAATAAGAGGCGTAGAGCCAATAAGGTCTTCTACACGATTTGCAATCTCCATGATGTACTCCTCTTCCAAGCAGATGAGCAGGTCAAACCTCCCCTGATTTGGCAATGCCCATCCCGACGCACGTAGACAAAACAACAGTGATGTTCACCCACGAGCGACGTATTTTTCTACCGAGTCACTATACCCTTAATTCCTACTTATAACGTATGAATATCCCTTTATGTAACAAAAGACGCGCACACAAAAGACGCGCGGCCCAAACATGAGTCGCGCGTTATTTTTTTTGCTGCTTTGTGCGTCGCAATCATACACAGTTCTGCTCTACTGATGCCTCGTTTTGCTCGTGGACTAACCAGCCAGAATCCCTATATGTGGCAGGCAGGTTGGAACTGATGCCATCTGCTCGCAGACTAACCCTCAATACGGCGCACGCGAAGAACTCCGGCAATATCTCCTAGACGCTCTGCTGTATCATGCGGCATTGTCTCATCAATATCCAGCAGCGTCACCGCATACGCACCACGGCTCTTGTTGGCAAGATTTTCGATGTTGAGTCCTGCTTTGCCAAAAAAGCCTGTAATTTGAGACAGCATATTAGGCTCGTTGCGATGCAACACGCATACGCGAGATGCAGTTTCGCAAACACCTAAATCAATAGCTGGGAAATTGACAGAATTGGTGATATTGCCGTTATCGAGATAGTTCTGAAGCTGCTGTGCCGCCATGAGTGCACAGTTATCTTCTGCTTCCTCGGTAGAGGCACCGAGGTGTGGCAAGACAATTGCTCCAGGTAGGTTTGCTGTCAGAGGATTTGCAAAGTCGGTCACATATTTGTGCAACTTTCCAGCCTGTAAGCTTGCTGCAACTGCTTCTTCATCAACCACGATATCGCGGGCAAAGTTGAGCAATGTTGCACCTGGCTTCATGCAAGCGATTATATCAGCCGAAATCATCTTGCTCGTCTTGTCGCCTGCAGGTACATGTACAGTCAAGAAGTCGCTTTGAGCAGCAAGTTCACCCAGATCAGAGGTATTGCCCACCTGTGGGCTCAAATGCCAAGCACTGCTCAGTGACATGTAAGGATCGTAACTAATGACCTTCATGCCAAGATCGATTGCGGCGTTTGCCACACGCCAACCAATGGCACCCAAACCCACGACACCAAGGGTTTTACCTGCGATTTCGTGACCAGCAAAGGCTTTTTTTGCCTTTTCGGCAGACTTGGCAATCGCAGGATCACGAGCATTTTCCCGCACCCATGCAGCACCGCCAAGTAGGTCGCGCGACGCGAGCAGCATGCCCGCAAGCACAAGTTCCTTGACAGAATTTGCATTGGCACCAGGAGTATTAAAGACGACAATGCCTGCTTCCGAGCAACACTCCAACGGGATGTTATTAACACCAGCGCCTGCTCGAGCAATAGCGCGTAGGCTGGGCGGAAACTCCATGTCGTGCATTTTTGCGGAACGCACCATTACGCCCGCTGCATCATCTAGCTGATCGGTAAGGCTATAACCAGTGCGGAAGTTATCAGTACCAACAGCAGAAATTGCATTGAGACAATAAACCTTGCGGTCTTTCATACAAATCTCCCCTATTTTTGTTGCAGCAAGTTTTGTTGCGACAAGTCGCGCTCTGAATCCTTATTTGTAAACGTCTTATTTATGTGCAAGCTCAAAGTCGCCCATAAATTTGACTAAGGTTTCAACGCCTTGCTTGGGCATCGCGTTATAGATACTGGCGCGCATACCACCGACACTGCGATGACCTTTGAGATTGACAAGACCCGCGGCGGTTGCCTGCTTTACAAATTCTACATCAAGCGCCTTGTCACCCGTTATGAAAGGCACATTCATAAGAGAGCGATCCTCCACACGGACAGTACCCTTAAACAACGACGACGCATCAAGGAAGTCATAAAGAAGCTGGGCTTTTTCAATATTGCGCTGCTTCATTGCTGCAAGTCCGCCCTGCTTTTTGAGCCACTTAAAGACGAGACCGCAGACATAAATATCCCAACAATTAGGCGTGTTATAGAGAGAACCCTTGTCTGCCTGGGTCTTCCACTTCATTACGGTCGGGGTACCAGGCAATACATCATCGCGGATAAGATCTTCGCGAATGATATTGATAGTCATACCTGCAGGGCCAATATTTTTTTGGACGCCGCCATAAACGACACCATAACGAGAGATATCCATTGGCTCCGAGAGGAAACAGCTTGATACATCAGAAACTAATATCTTGCCGCGAGTGCAAGGCAACTGGTGAAATTTTGTGCCATAGATGGTGTTGTTTTCACAGATATAAACAAAATCAGCATTCTCATCAATTGCGAGCTTTGAACAGTCAGGAATGTAGCTGAATGTTGCATTTTCGCTACTTGCTACTACGTTTGCCTGACCATATAGCTTACCTTCTGCATAGGCCTTTTTGGCCCACTGACCTGTGATGATGTAATCAGCCACGCGGTTTTTCATAAGGTTCATGCACACAGCCGCAAACTGATGATGCGCTGAACCACTGAGAAACAGAATTTTGTAATTATCGGGAACAGCAAGAAGCTCACGGAGATCAGCTTCGGCTTCGTCGAGAATCTCCTGAAAAACAGTGGAACGGTGACTCATTTCCATAACGGACATACCACAGCCACGATAATCCAGCAGGTCAGACTGGCAAGACGAGAGAACTTCTTCCGGTAGCACGGCTGGCCCTGCGCTGAAATTGTATACGCGACTCATACGTCCTCTATTCTCTCTATCGTTGCAGTTTGCGGTCATACGACCGCTCTGGAAACTATCGCACAGCTTTTTGGACAGACGCGGATTTGTTACGAGCTGACATGGAAGCGTTACGTTCTCATAATCTTTATGTCATGCATCGCCTGCTTGCCAAACGCCACATTCTGTTCCAACTGGCACAGCTCTGCTTGCCAAACGCCACATATTCTTTCAAGCAATGCGGCTCTACTTTCCAAAAGCCACGTTCTATTTCAGAAAAAATGTCAAAAGCCACGTTCTGTTTCAAAGGACCTGACGTTTGCGCAGGTAGATTTTTTTCGCGTGAAGAGATACGTGGCTTTTGGCTAAGGGCGTGAAGAGATGTGTGGCTTTTGGCTAAAAAAGTGAAGTAGAACGTGGCTTTTGGCACTTGGCATGAAACGGAGTGACCAGGACTGTGACTTTTGACACCTAGCATACTCAGGATATGGAGGATGAGGAATTGTGGACCCTTCGATAGCACGCGAGGAATTGTGAACCTAATTTACGGTTAGGCGGCTAGGTGTCAGACATCACCAGCAAGCACCCTGCGATTCGCTAGTGGCGCGTCTTCAAATCGCCGGGGACAAAAGACATCACAAGCTGCTGAGCTTGCTCCTCGCTTAAACTCGCATATTTTTTTGCTGGGAAGGTTGCGCGCAGGCCTTGGATACTGCCTGAGCCCACATAAGAAATATAGACTGCAACGATTGCTTTGCCGTCCTTATCTTTTTCAGCCTGAACTACCAGACAGTATGAGACACTGTCGCCTTCATCTACTAAAACATCAGGCTCCATTGAACTATCCGCTGACTTGGTATAAGCATCAGCCACTGCCTGAGCCCCGAGATTAGCAGTATTTTCCTTTGCCTGCGCAACAAGATCCATTTCCCAGTTTTTGCTGTTAAAATGCACCGAAGTCTCGGCCTCATCCAACTTTTTGAGGTCTTTGCAAAACGATGGATCGAATGTAAAGCCGTATTTTTTGTTGGCATATGCTTCGGTAGATACCGTCTTTGTTGTTGCATTCGAACCTTCAGCAGAACCCTCCTTGGACTCTTGGATATCAGTAATATCAGTAGTAGCTGCATCTTTCTTGATAGCTGAACCTTCTGCAGCTTGAGAGCCTATTTTGCCTGTTTCTGCTGGAATATTTTTTGCTGTACCGCCACTGCATGCCATCAAAGAACCTGCTAGCACGGCCGTCAATGCAGCCGCTGCCAGCTGCTTACCTGCAGCCATCAATTCAAATCGATTATTAGTAAGCATGGCAGCCCTCCTTTTGTTCATTTAAAACTCTAGCGTGAATAACCCGTTAGTAGGACAGCAATTTTGTATTGTAAGACTTTAATAAAGCCAAATTTTCTCTTTCAGTTTAAATACCCCTCAGTTAGTATGATTTAGGAGAAAAAGGGGAAACCTCTCTGGGTGAGAGCTTTTTTGCAGAGGAAGTTCACCTGAGCGCGCACGCCACCATAGCGACGCCTCAGCGCGGAGAGTTTCCACAAAGAAATTGCTCTAGCAGGAGCTTTTCTCAGAGAGGGGGCAGCAGCACGATATCGCAATCACCGCGCCCATCTAGCGTGAGTTGCTACATCTTGCTGCAGCTATACGAACGGAGAGACGTTTATGTCCGACACTACTCATGGCGCACTCCTCAGTGTGCGTAATATTTCCGCTGGCACTGAGGACAAGCAAATCCTCCATCATGCCAACTTGGAAGTTACATCAGGCGAAACCCATGTCCTGATGGGACCCAATGGCGCAGGAAAATCTACGTTGGGCCACGTCATCATGGGCGATCCCACTTACAAAATCACCGACGGTCAAATTATTTTTGATGGTATTGATATCACCGAGCAAGCTGTCAACAAACGTAGTCTCGCTGGCATCTTCCTCTCCTATCAGGCACCCGTCGAGGTGCCTGGCGTGCCTTTGTACTCGTTTTTGCGCACCATCACACAGATGCGCCCCGAGCTCAAGATGAACGCTCGCAAGTTCCGCCAGCGCGTCGGTGAGATTTGCGACCAACTGAGCATGGACCAAAGTTTTCTCACTCGTGAACTCAATGTAGGCTTCTCGGGTGGCGAGAAGAAAAAAATCGAGATGCTACAGCTTCTGCTACTCCGTCCCAAACTGGCAATTCTTGACGAAACCGACTCGGGCCTCGACGTAGATGCACTCTCCGTCGTGTCTCGTGGTATTGAAGCCTATCGCGAAGATTGCGACGGCGCACTGTTGATGATCACGCATAACACCCGCATCCTCGAGCGCCTTGATGTCAACCACACCCATGTCATGGTCAAGGGTCGACTTGTTGCCGATGGCCCTGCTTCCTTGATTGATGATATCGACCGTAACGGCTTTGAGCGCTTCGAAAACGCTGTTGCTACGGCTGCCGAGGACGGTGAGTAGCTTGGCAGAAAGGACACAGGTCCAAGACGTTGACCGCTCACTGTATGACTTCACCAAATCAGAAGAGGGCTACGAGCGGTACGCCGATGGATTGACCCCCGAAATCGTACGTTCTATCTCGGCAAAGAAAGATGAGCCCGAGTGGATGCTGCAAATGCGTCTTGACGCACTAGAAACCTACCAAAATCTCGCGATGCCCGCCAATTGGGGTCCAGATACCAGCGGGCTCGACATGAGTCATATCTCAACCTACGTCTCGCCCAAAACCAAGCAGGCCAGCAACTGGGAAGAAGTGCCTGAGGACATCAAAGATACCTTTGAACGTCTAGGCATTCCGCAAGCAGAGCGCGAAAGTCTCGCTGGTGTAGGCGCCCAGTATGACTCCGAAATCGTGTATCACAACATGAAAGAAGAGATGGCAAAGCAAGGTGTTGTTTATACCACCATCGAAGATGCGCTGCACAGCGAATATGAGCCGCTGGTCAAGCAGTACTTTGGCAAGTTGATTCCGCCTCGTGATCACAAGTTTGCAGCACTGCACTACGCCGTATGGTCAGGCGGCTCTTTTGTGTATGTGCCACGCGGCATCACGGTAGATTATCCGCTGCAGAGCTACTTTCGCCTCAATGCGCAGGGTGCTGGACAGTTCGAGCATACGCTGATTATCTGCGAAGATGATACCAACTTGCACTTTATCGAGGGCTGCTCGGCGCCAAAATACTACGCCGCAAACCTCCATGCAGGCGCAGTTGAAATCTTTGTCGGCAATCGCTCACACATGCGTTATTCGACCATCGAAAACTGGTCGAAAAACATGTTCAACCTCAATACTAAGCGCGTCACGGTGGGTACAGATTCACAAATGGAATGGATTTCAGGTAGCTTTGGCAGTCATGTGTCCTACCTCTACCCTACCTCGATTATGAAGGGTGACCGCTCCAGCGTTGAGTTCACAGGTATCACCTTTGCTGGCCAAAACCAAGATCTCGATACTGGCTGCAAGGTTATCCTGCAGGGCGCCGATACCACCGCATCTGTCGAAACCAAGTCGATTTCAAAGGACGGCGGCATCAACACTTTCCGCAGCTCTGTTGTCATTGGTCGCAAAGCCGAACGCGCTCGTGCGTCTGTAAGCTGCTCGTCACTGATGCTTGACGATATCAGTCGCTCAGACACCATCCCCGCAATGGATGTACGTTGCGGTTCTGCACAAGTGGGTCACGAAGCCACCATTGGCCGTATTTCTGATGACACTATTTTGTATCTGATGAGCCGTGGATGTAGCGAAGAAGAAGCTCGCACAATGGTTGTCAATGGTTTTGCTAACCCTGTGTCCAAGGAGCTCCCGCTTGAGTATGCGGTCGAGATGAACAACCTGATTAAACTCGAGATGGAGGGGGCAATCGGCTAATGGATATGCAAACTCTCCCGCACGTCAACTCACCTGTTGCTGAAACTTGGAACTATCTGCGCATTAACGACGTGCAATTCGAAGTGCCCACACCTGACGCGACGGGCAAAGTATACGAAGCAGTACCACGCATCTTTGACAGTATCGAGACGGGTTCAGGCATCGAGGCAGCCGCCTGGATTGCAGCTGCTGCAGGCGATGGTCACTATATTGAAGTGCCGCGCAATACCACACGCACCGAGCCCATCGTTATTAAAGTTTCTGCAGGATATGTTGCCAATACCGCTGTGATGCTACGCGCTGGATCGCACGCAACGGTAGCTATAGTAGCTGCTGGTACCAATAGCACGCCAAATAACAGCAATACCGATAAATCGACTCCGACATCAGCAGCACTCACCCGCATTTATGTTGAGCGCGGCGCCAAACTACAACTGACTGAGCTTGTTGCAGTTGAAGGCCAGCACATCGAAACTGTCGGCATTTTTGCCGATGAAAATGCACAGATTGCGGTACGCCAATACGCTTTGGGTGGCAAGAAGGTCGCGTTTGGTTTTGGATGCAATCTTGCTGGTCAATCCAGCCGCTTGGATCTGACAATGCGCTACCACGTGAGCGGCGAAGATCTGCTTGACGTAAATCAGCTATGTCGTATGCGCGGTCGCCATAGTCGCTCCGAGATGCACGCAACGGGTGTCCTTGCCGACGCTGGCAAAAAAACTTTGCGTCAGACCATCGATTTGATTCACGGTGCAAAAGATGCCAAAGGCAACGAATCCGAAACTGTACTGGTAACCGGCGACGATATTGTCAACAAAACGCTGCCAACGGTACTTTGTGATGAGGATGATGTTCAGGGCAATCATGGTGCCACCATCGGTTCGGTAAGCCCCGAGCAACTGGATTACCTTGCTGCCCGCGGTCTTTCTCGCGAGGAAGCAGAGGCACTCTTTGTACGCGCAATCTTTGATGATGCAATCATTAATGCGTCCACCGAGGATTTACGTGCTACCGCCGTCACTCGAGCGGAAGCCATTTTAGGCGCTGAAGTTGCACACGAGCTTGACGAGAGCAGGGAGGCTTAAATGTTAAATTCTGACGAGCTAGCTCTCATTGAGCAAAACCCCTATAAGGCGGATTTCCCTCTGCTTGCCAACAATCCCGAGCTGGTCTTTTTGGATAGCGCTGCAACTGCACAGCGTCCTGCTTGTGTGCTTGATGCACAGCGTAAGTTCTATGAGACGATGAATGCAAACCCCTTGCGTGGTCTGTATCGTCTGTCGGTTGACGCGACGCGGTCTATCGCAGAGGCGCGGGCGCATGTCGCGCGTTTTATTGGTGCTGTGGACAAACAAGGCACGCCACAGGGTAACGAGATTGTCTTTACGCGCAATGCCTCTGAAAGTCTAAATCTTGTTGCACATTCGCTGGGACACCTGTTACTACGACCAGGTGACGAGGTAGTTATCTCTATCATGGAGCACCACTCCAATCTGATTCCTTGGCAACAGATTTGTCGCGAGACTGGTGCAAAGTTGGTATTTTTGCGGCTTGATGATGATTTCCGTATCACACCTGCCGAGATTAAGGCCAAGATTGGCCCACGAACAAAGATTGTCTCGGTGACGCAGGTTTCCAATGTACTTGGCATCGAAAACGATATTCCCGCGATTGCCGCCCGAGCACATGCTATGGGTGCAAAGATGGTCGTCGACGGCGCACAGTCCGTGCCGCATATAGCTGTTGACGTGCGTGAACTTGGCTGTGATCTGCTTGCTTTCTCAGCTCACAAGATGTGTGGTCCTATGGGTATTGGTGTCCTTTGGGGCAAAGCAGAGCTACTCGATGTAATGCCGCCCTTCTTGACTGGTGGCGAGATGATTGACTCCGTTAGCGAAACTAATGCCGTATGGGCTCCTGTGCCTCAAAAATTTGAGGCGGGCACACAAGACGCTGCGGGCAGTTATGCGCTGGATGCAGCATTGAGCTACTTGGAAGAAAAGGACTGGAATACTCTTGAGACTCGCGAACGTCTACTGGTACGCTACCTCACCGATCAACTAGCAGCGCTCGACTTTATCGATATCATCGGCCCTACCGATGGCAGGCGTCATCTGGGCTCTGTTGCTTTTAACGTAGGAGACGTTCACCCACACGACGTCGCTTCTATTCTTGATATGCAAAACATTTGTATTCGTGCAGGTCATCACTGTGCTCAGCCACTCTTGACCGAGCTGGGTGTGTCAAGCACCAGTCGCGCAAGTATTGCTTTTTATAACGATAAGACCGATATCGACCGCCTAGTTGAGGGTCTAAAACAGGTTTGGCAGGTATTCCATGGAAACCGTTAATCTTTACAATGCTGCATTCATGGATCATGTTGCCCATCCCGACTACAAATATCAGATGGACGATCCTACGCACACCCATGAAGGTATTAACCCTAGCTGTGGCGACGACCTTATATTTTCCGTCAAAATTGGTGACGATGGGGTAATTGAAGAAGCGGCATATCAGGGTAGCGGCTGCGCAATCAGCCAGGCATCAGCTGATATGATGGCTGACCTTATAACAGACAAAACACCTCAGCAGGCAATTGAGCTGTGTCGCTTGTTTATGGACATGGTGCGTGGCACTGAAACCGATCCTGACAAACTTGCTCTGCTAGAAGATGCAGCGAGCCTGAAGGACATTTCGCACATGCCTGCACGTGTGAAATGTGCAGAGCTGGCGTGGCGCACGCTTGAAGAAATGTTGGAAGATAGGGGGAACTAACTATGGCTGCAAATATGTTCTCCACCAAGGGTCGCTATGCCTTACGAGCAATGAGCGATCTCGCAACGCATGAAGGATGGATTTCGCTGGGCGATGTGTCTGAGCGACAAAATATCTCACGTAAGTATCTTGAGCAAGTCATTGCGTTTATGCACAAAGCAGGTTACGTCGATAGCCAGCGCGGTAAGGGTGGCGGCTATCGTTTGACACGCAAGCCCGAGGAGTACACCATCGGCGAAATTTTGCGTGCTGCTGAAGGTTCTCTGGCGCCAGTGGCCTGTTTACAGTGCACCAACGACGAGATTTGCCCACAGGTTTTTGATTGCCCTACGGTAAAGGTGTGGGCAGGTCTCGGCCAGGTAACCGCTGAGTATCTGGACAGCAAAACTTTGGCGGACATTTTACCTTCCGACGGATCCGAAACTCATTCTGCCGACACTCAGCTCGACCACCCCGACTGCTAGGCTGAGACCCTCAACTGCGCGACCTGCCTCTTGTGAGAAGCTTCCTCGCTTCCGCTTTTGCAAAAAGGAGCAGGCAAATTTTCGATAGATGGTTCATTTCGATAGATGGTTCATCCTCCGGACTTGCGAAAAAAATGACCTGCGATTTTACGCTCGCTTACTTCGAAACTTGAACCATTTGTGGTTTGTGTTTGCGATTTGCATCCCACCTGCACTTCAAATAGCGAAACTTGCATGGTTAAAAGGGACCAACCCGAAAGTTGATCCCTTTTGACGATCACATTTACATGCAGCAATACACCATCGGCGCACAAGCAGTGCGCTCGTCTTGGCGTACGCAGCAAAAACTTATGCCCAGCCCTTACCTGCAGAACCGAACTCGTCAATGAGTTCCTTGGTGCGGGTAGCAATAGCCTCGCGACCAGGCTTGAGGAGCTTACGAGGATCGAATGCCTTGTCATCAAAGCCGGGGTGCTCAGCGCAGTACTTAGCAGTAGCGTTAGCAAAGACAACCTGAAGGTCAGTGTTGACATTAATCTTGGAAACGCCGTTGGCAATTGCCTTCTGAATCTGGTCAACAGGAATACCCGTACCACCATGGAGAACGAGAGGCAGATCGCCAACAACAGCCTTGATCTCGGCGAGACGATCAAAGCTCAGGCCAGCCCAATTATCAGGGTACAGACCATGGATGTTGCCGATACCACAAGCAAGGAAGTCAACGCCCAGATCAGCAATCTGCTTGCACTGCTCGGGATCAGCAAGCTCACCCTGAGCGGTAACGCCATCCTCGGTACCACCAATGCCGCCAACCTCGGCCTCAACAGAGATACCCTTGGAATGAGCGATCTTCACAATCTCAGCGGTACGATCGAGGTTGGTCTGGAAGTCAGCCTCATGAGAGCCGTCATACATAACGGAGGTAAAGCCAGCTTCGATGCAATCAAAGCAAGCCTCATACGAACCATGGTCAAGATGCAGAGCAACAGGAACAGTAATCTTCCTATCCTCAACGATCTGATGCACAATCTCGGAAACAACCTTGAAGCTAACCTGCCACTTCATGGCGCCGCTGGTGCACTGAATAATCAGCGGAGATTGCTTCTCCTCAGCCGCCGTGATGATGGCGTCTGCCCACTCGAGGTTGTTAGTGTTGAATGCGCCGATGCCATAGTGACCCTTCTCAGCGTTCTGGAGCATCTGTGTTGCGTTGACAAGCATGTGTGCCTCCTAATGTCGCAACTACTGAACACGTCCTACAGAACATATTACCAGCTAATCCGTCTTCAAACGCCCGCATTTGTCAGCTAGGCGCTACTTTTTTAGAAAATCTTATGAGAGAGGTTAAAAAAGGAGTTGAAGAGAGACTAAAGAGGGGTTGGAATTTTATTGGAATGCTGAGCTGGGAGGAGTTTTGACGAAAACATGCAAGGGCGATTAGCTTTTCGTGTAATTCTGCCAAGAATTTTAGCTTGGCTGGTATGACTTAGGCCAATTCGGGAAAATGAGCAAGAAGACCAACCTTGAGGAGGCACTTCAATAGCTATGGCTTACAAGCAAAACGATATCAACGCCGCAGCTGCCAACTCTGGCGAAAAGAAAAGTTTGTTTGGCGAGGTTTCCTTTGCGACAGTATTTGCAAGTGCGATGGCAGCAGGTACGGCACTCATACTCTCAACCAAAATTGGCGTTGCAGGCTCTCTTATCGGCACCATAATTGCAGCAGCCGCCTCGTCTTTTGCAAGCCAGATTTACCAGCAAATCATTCAACGTTCGGCAGCTAAACTGCAGAATGTTTCTCTACCTGCAGCTTTTTCGTCTTATGAGAAAAACACGGACTCCCCTACCAGCGATGCGACTAACGCTATATCAGAACCCGCGATAGATCAGACTGTGGTGCAACAGCGCCCACTCACGCTTTCGGACAAAACAGGTCCGCATTCCCATGCAGCAACAGGAACTCCTATAGCCCCAAATTCTATCCGCCAAGCCGCAGCCGTACGCACAAACAAGCTGGCATGGCGTCGTCTAGGCGTAGCCATCGCCGCAGCACTGCTAGCACTTGCAATAACAGCGGGAATAATTTCACTTGTCACAGCTGGTCAGGGTCTTGGATCCAAAACCGTGTTGATACCATCGACCTACACCGAGCCAGACTCACGCGAACAGGACAAATCGGCAGATACCCAGCAAAAAGCTGACGAAAGCGCAGACACTGCCGATACGACAGACAACAAGACTGCAGACTCAACAGACTCCAGCAAGACTGACGACTCCACAAAAGCAGACGAAAGCACTAACCCAAACGGCAACAATAGCGAAAATAGCAACAGTGGTAGTTCCGATACTGCAAATAGCGGCGCTAGCAAGACCAACCCAAGCGAAGACAAGCAGAGCCAAGACAAGTCCGACTCCAGCACTTCTTCTACAGAAACAGATACTAGTAAGAGCGGTACCAGCGGTAACCAAACAAATACCACTAGCAGCTCAAACTAAAGAAGCTCGTCTAAGGTGCGACCATAGCTAGGCAAAAACTCTTCCATAAAGTCGCGCACTTCGGGTAACTCTATTGCCATCTCTTCAAGCTTCTGACGTGTGGAAGCCGCAGCAGTCGCAAACTCACCCGAACCACCACGCTCTTCTTCCTCACATTTGATGAGAGCAGAAAGTTTGTCAGCCGCCTTGACAAGGCGCAGCATCAGCTCGTCGTCCGCACCAAAACGAAATGCTCGTTCAAACTCCTCGCGCAAATCTTCAGGCAGCGTATCTAACAATTCGTCTTCTGCCTCAGTCTCTACCTGGTGATATGCATCGCGCAACTGACCGTTACGATACTTTACCGGTGTTGGCATATCACCGGTAATAATTTCGGACGCATCATGATACATGCCCACCAACGCCGCTCGCTCGGGATTGAGCTTACGGCCATAACGTACGTTACCAATCACGCAAAGCGCATGAGCAATCATCGCAACTTCCAGCGAATGCTCGGACAGATTTTCCGTACGCGAGCAACGCATCAAGACCCAACGGTCAATATACTTTAGTCGAGAAAGCAGGGCAAAGAAATGCGACTCCTTCTTGTCTGGCATAACTCTCCTAACACTAAAATCACCTACATAACTCGCTTTGTTCTCCAATCCAAGCTCTAACTCATCATTTACATGCACAAATGCTAAGTCTTGGCTATTCGTGTACTATCTTACCAAGTCGTGTAGA
>NZ_KE952943.1:0-6213 GCF_000466405.1 Atopobium sp. oral taxon 810 str. F0209
TCTGAAACAGAACGTGGCTTTTGGCAAGCAAAGCCGTGGTGATTGAAACAGTCTGTGGCGTTTGACACAGCACACGACACCAGATTGATAACCCGTCACATCAAATAGGGGTTAACCTGCGTTAATACCCCTAAACACAACACGTTTTCTGTCTTATGCACCCCGTGAAGCGCACACTCTCTCTTCTTACTTTTTCTTGAAGTATGGCCTGATTCTCAGCATAAAAAACGAGAGCCACATCAGCGACTCTCGAATCTATAAACAAGCGCTAACTCGTTTCTCACAAAATAGAGTTCAACGCTTCCTCTTTTGGTGGAGATGAAGGGATTCGAACCCTCGGCCTCTGCCTTGCGAAGGCAGCGCTCTCCCAGCTGAGCTACATCCCCAATTAAAATGCTGCGTTGGTAATTGTGGCAATTTGCACTACACATGTCAACCGATACGCAGCTCAGGCAAAACATATCATCACAGCCACACGGCAAACGCACCGCACTGCTCTGCTTGGCAACTTCGTGCCATAATGTGAGATGCTCGACTGTAAGACTACAAAATTTATTATCATGCTTGTATGTGTCACTCAGGGAGAACCTATGGATAAGCAGGACTTTTACGCGGGTCGCGAATTTTTTGCTCATGATTTTTTGGGAGCTCACCTTAGTGATACAGGCATGATATGGCGCACGTTTGCGCCAAACGCTGAAGGTATTGTCGTAATTGGCGATTCTGGCGAATGGCCCATGCACAAAATTTATGATGGCAATTTTTGGGAAGCAGAGGCCGAAGGTGTTGGCTACGGTGAGCATTATATCTACCGCATCTACCACGGCGGCAGCTACCAAGATCACTGTGACCCTTACGGCTTTGCAATGGAATTACGCCCTGATTGGCGCAGTATTAGCTGCGATTTAAGCTACCAATGGCACGACCAAAAATGGATGGCTGCACGCAAAAAAAATGGTGCGACTGCCAGCTATAACGCTCCCATCAATATTTATGAGATGCACCTAGGCAGTTGGTGCAAACGCTCGGGCGAGCAGACCTCTGATGACCCTGCAGATTGGTATAGCTATTCCGAGCTCGCGGAACTTCTTCCCAAATATCTAAAGAAAAACGCTTATAACTACGTCGAATTTATGCCTTTGGCAGAGCATCCTTTTGATGGTAGCTGGGGCTACCAAACTACTGGCTTTTTTGCCGCAACCAGCCGCTATGGCACCCCTACCCAGCTTATGCAGCTAGTAGATGCCCTGCATACCGCAGGCATTGGCGTTATTCTCGACTTTGTGCCTGTGCATTTTGCCACTGACGCTTATGGTCTTGCTAACTACGACGGTACGGCGCTCTTTGAATATCCCAATGCAGCTGTCGGCGTGTCTGAATGGGGTAGCCATAACTTCATGCACTCACGTGGTGAGACCTGCTCGTTTTTGCAGTCAGCGGCAAACTTCTGGCTTGGTGCCTATCACTTTGATGGCCTACGTTTGGATGCGGTAAGTCGCATCATTTATTGGCAGGGTGATGAAGCTCGCGGCGTCAATGCCAATGCCGTTGAGTTTGTGCGTCGCTTTACCTCAGGTGTGCGCAGCCTAAACCCCGGTGCATTGTTTATCGCCGAGGACTCCACTGATTTTGATGGCACTACGCGACCTGTTGAGCAGGGCGGACTCGGTTTTGACTACAAGTGGGACATGGGCTGGATGCACGACACACTTGAGCTATTCCAGACTGGCCAGCAATGGCGTCCCGAAAATTACCACAAGCTGTCCTTCTCGATGATGTATTTTCACCGTGAGCGCTATCTGATGCCGCTGTCACATGACGAAGTGGTACACGGTAAAGCCACCATCCTCCAAAAAATGGATGGTGACTACAAGAAGAAATTCCCACAGGCTCGCACGCTCTATCTTTACATGATTGCTCACCCCGGCAAGCAGCTCAATTTTATGGGTTCGGAATTTGGTCAGCTGCGTGAGTGGGATGAAAAGCGCGAGCAGGACTGGATGCTGCTTGACTACCCCACCCACCAGGCATTTGCACACTACTGCCGCGAGCTCAATAACTGCTATCTCACACATCCTGCCCTCTGGGATCAAGATTATGCGCAGGCGGGTTTCCAATGGCGCCAGGTAGATGACGCACAGCATATGGTTTATGCCTTTGAGCGTCGCGAACGCGGAGTAGACGGTGAGCGCATTCTCTGCGTGCTCAATCTATCTGACCAGCCATGGCCTGCCTACAAGCTGCAACTTGAAGCCGCAACAAAGCTTACACCGCTTATCAACAGCGACTGGGATATCTACGGGGGTTCATGTCCTCGGGATACAAAGACAAGCGTTACGGTAAAAGAAGGTATCGTGACACTCGACCTAGCTCCGCTCTCGGGTTTGCTTTTACGCGTAGACTAGGCGCTTAGCACTGCCAAAATAGAGATTTGCGCAGGACGGCAATACCGTTTTATTTCGTTCTGCTTTGGAAAGAAGCTTCACATGGATATGAGCGCCTACGAAATTTGCGAGTTGTGCCCGCGTCATTGCCGCGCACGACGCAACCAAGGGCAAGCAGGCTTTTGCGGCGTAACGGCTGAGCTGCGCATTGCCCGTGCTGCTTTGCATTATTGGGAAGAACCTCCCATCTCTGGTGAGGCGGGTTCTGGCGCAATTTTCTTTACAGGCTGCCCTCTGCGCTGTGTTTTTTGCCAAAATCACGAAATCTCACAGGAAGGCTTTGGTCTCAAAATCACGGTTGAGCGCCTTGCAGAAATCATGCTTGAGCTGCAGGCACAAGGTGCGCTCAATATCAACCTTGTGACTCCCCTGCACTACGGACCACATATCTGTGAGGCTGTGCGCATGGCTCGCAAGGCAGGGCTTACCTTGCCGATTGTCTGTAATACCTCAGGGTATGAGACTGTCGAAGCAGTGCGCGCAATGGAGGGGACTGTTGATATCTGGCTTACCGACTTTAAATACGCCTCACCCAAACTAGCAGCACTTTCCAAAGCTACAAACTATCCTGAAGTCGCAAAAGCAGCACTAAATGAAATGCTGCACCTCGTACAGACTGCAGGCGGGCGTGCCGAAGGACCAGATGGTCGCATGATACGTGGCATTATTGTGCGACACCTAGTGTTACCTGGTCACATAGATGATTCCTGTGCAGTGCTTGACCGTGTATGGGAGCTGTGCGGCAACGAGGTCGATCTATCTGTGATGAATCAGTATACGCCCAACAAAGCCTGTCTTGCAGCGGGTGGCAATTTAGCACGATCGGTCATCGATGAAGAATATGAAGTTGTGCTTGACCACGCTGATGAACTGGGTTTTGAGCACTTGTGGTGGCAGCAAGGAGGCACCGTCTCCGAAAGTTTTGTGCCCGCCTTTGATGCTACTGGCGTCACCAGTCCTGCAGGCCCTACGCTATAGCATCCCATGTAGGGCTTTCGCTAACCTTGGTACCTACTTGGTACGGCGACGGATGTCCATGCGCTCGAGGTGGTGTTCCTCAACAAAACGCTCTTTCTCATCCTCAAAGGCAGGATTGTCGGGATCAACAAGTTCGTCTTCTCCTGTGTACTTGTTGTAATGATGAAGAAGAACGGGCTCAAACAGATGCAAATGCATCGCAAACGCCGCCGAGCCAATCACCAG
Source organism: Atopobium sp. oral taxon 810 str. F0209 (assembly GCF_000466405.1). Lineage (GTDB taxonomy): Bacteria > Actinomycetota > Coriobacteriia > Coriobacteriales > Atopobiaceae > Olegusella. Next base: position 3,648 of record NZ_KE952943.1, read on the forward strand.
CACACCAAAAACCGCTACACGCGGACCCACACTCACCTGCGTCATAATCAACGTGCCGATGCACAAAAGACCTGTCCAACCATACATCGTTAACACGGCACGGCGTTGATCAAAACCCCTATCAAGCAGACGATGCTGGATGTGTCCGCGATCTGCTTGTCCAATGCTGACACCCGCTCTAAAGCGACGAATAATCGCAGAAAACGTATCAATAATGGGCATACCCGCAATCACCAGCGGCACAATCACCGTAGTAAAGCCAGCAATACGAGTAACAGAAAGCAACGACACCGTTCCCAGCGTAAAGCCCAGCAACAACGCACCCGAATCACCTAGAAAAATACTCGCTGGATGAAAGTTGTAACGCAAAAACCCAAGTGTCGCTCCTACCAGAGAGATTGCCAAGGTTGCTGCATCGGGACGCCCCGCGAACATCGCCAGCGTAAACATCGTAAAGCCCGCAATGCAGGCGATGCCTGAAGCCAAACCATCCAAGCCATCAATCAAATTAAAAATATTCACATACGCAACAAGATAAAAAACCGTAACTGGATATGCCACCCAGCCCAGATAAAAATAGCTACCACTAAAGGGGTTAACCACCGAACCTATCACCAAACCGCCTGACACAGCGATAGCCGCCGCAATAAGCTGACCTGCAAGTTTTTGCAAGGGTTTGAGATGAAACTTGTCATCCAAAATGCCAGTAAGAAAAATGACGCCAAAAGCGCAAGCCAAGACTTGATAGCTAATACCTGCCAAGTGCACCGATGGTGAAAGCACGGTTTCCCAGCCGAGATACGTCGTTCCAAAGTATTGGACAAGAAAAGCCACGACAATGGCCGCAAATACTGCAATGCCTCCCATACGTGGAATGGGCTGCTTGTTGACACGACGAATGCCAGGGTAATCAACGGCGTTTACTTTCCATGCAATACGACTTGCCAAAGGTGTCATTGCAAGCGAGGTGACAAGAGCAGAGAGAAAAACTGCCGCGTAGGGCACCCATCTGACATCCATGGCACCTCCCCACTAGGGTCTTGTCGGACGGACGCCCGCACCCCAAAGATGGATTCGCAATCAAATACACCTAGGCATTGTAACTTAAAGCTGCGCAATCATAAAAATGGGAAGTAGGAAAGCAGATCGAAAAAGAAACTCGATGGCATGCTACGTGACAGCTAGGTTTGACAGCTGCGCGATAGCTTTGCTCTGTGGTGGATTTTTATTATCCGAGGGTGTTTCTTCGTCATTGCATCAAAAAACGTCCCAAGGGCGCTTATGCAATGCACTCTCAATTTTCCCGCTCCACCAGCGCAAGTCAAGACTGGAATTATTCCAGCGGTCTACGATAATGAAAGTGTCGTCCCCCTGCGGCACAGAATGGGTGAACCGACAAGCGTTTTTTAGGGAGCTCGCATAGCGTTTCCAGTACAGGAATCCTCCGTTGTTGAGGAAGCTGGAAAAGGCGCCGAGAGCACCCACCTATTATGGGTGGGTTCACAACGTAGCCGCGGGGAGGCGATTTTTTGTCGCTGTTTTCTTTTCACCATATAGGAAATGCGTGTCCGGTACATACAAACTCTGCTATTTGGAGTGCAGACGGGATACAAACTGCAAATGGTTCAAGCTTCGGAGTGAGCAAGCGTAAACGCGCAGGTCACATTTTCCTTTAGTCCGAAAAACGAACCATCTATCGAAATTTTTACGTGCGGGAAAAGTTCACCTTTCATCAGTCTACGTCAAAAAGGATATGTGCTTGTTTCCCACGGATGGGCAGATAAGACGCTGGAGATATCTTGCGATATAGACAGAAGGAGATGCTATGGGTCCTGCACAATGGCGAGAAGGAGTACTTTGGGCCGAGCTTCATCACAGTGCGTCATATCTATTTTCAACCGACTATTGAGGTAATACCTGGTTGTGCAACTGTCTCATATAAGAAATACAACCAGATGCACCTTTTTGCCTATATCCCACATTCTGCATGTTACAGCTTCGCACCGCAACTCGTAGCACGTGAGAGGGCTGTATGCAGCCTGCTTCTTAACAACTTAAGGTTGCGTCTGAAAACATATCGAGAACCTATAACAAAAAATATCATCAGATATATTTTTCTCTATATGCCAAAACTATTAAACAAGCTAAATCAGTCAAAAAGTTTTGTCCCCTCTCGGGGATTCAAGTCAATCAACTAGATGCCGATCTGTTCCACCCCGAGGTTGGAACAGCATAAAGCAGAGCGTGCGAAAAGAGTGCGTATCTTGCTAGCAACCTACTAGCAACCTATGGTGTGGCATGCCATGTGGCAGACGCCACACTTCATTTCATGCTGGGAGCCAAACGCCACGTTCCGTTTCATGTTCGTGCGCCCTGCTTGCCAAAAGCCACGTTCTACTTCATGCCAAGTGTCAAACGCCACGTTCTACTTCACTTTTTTAGCCAAAAGCCACACATCTCTTCACGCCCAAAAAATCTACCTGCGAAAACGTGAAGGCCATTTCACGCCCAAAAAATCTACCTGTGCAAACGTCAGGCCCTTTGAAACAGAACGTGGCTTTTGACA
>NZ_KE952943.1:6310-29394 GCF_000466405.1 Atopobium sp. oral taxon 810 str. F0209
CTGAAATAGAACGTGGCGTTTGGCAAGCGGAGCTGTACCGTTTGAAATGATGTGTGGCGTTTGGCAAGCAGAGCCACTCCAGTTGAAACACTGCGAGCTCTGTTCTATATAAGGAATGCAAACAGACACACTTTTTTGCCTATATCCCATACCTTTCAATTTTTCAATGAATTTTAAAAAACCCTAGGCCAACAAAGCAGCCTAGGGCAAACATACAAATTATGTGAAGAAGAACTACTCGAAAAACTACTTGTGCAGAATCTGCTACTCAGCAGCGAGCGCCTTCTTGGCAACCTCAGCAAGAGAAGCAAAAGCAGCCTCGTCCTCATAGGCAACCTGAGCAAGAACCTTGCGGTCCAGCTCGACGCCAGCAAGCTTCAGACCATGCATGAACTTGCTGTAGGAAAGATCATTCATGCGGGCGGCAGCATTGATACGCTGAATCCACAGACCACGGATGTCGCGCTTCTTGTTGCGACGGTCGCGGTATGCATACTGACCAGAGTGCTGGACCTGCTCCTTCATACCACGGAAGGTACGAGAACCAACGCCGTAGTAACCCTTGCTGCGCTCGACGAGCGTCTGACGCTTCTTGCGGCCTGCAACCGCGCGCTTGACACGTGCCATATTAATCAACTCCTAGCTGCGACAAAATAGTCGCTATCGTTTGTACGCGGTTGCGCTTACTTGCCCATGCGCTGGGAAACAACCTGAGCGTCACTAGCAGAAAGCACTGCTTCTTTACGGAAGCCACGGATGCGCTTCTGGGACTTCTTGGTCAGGATGTGGCTCTTGAAAGCCTTTGCGCGCATAATTTTGCCAGTGCCGGTGCGGCGGAAACGCTTTGCCGACCCCTTGTGCGTCTTCATCTTGGGCATGTTGTTACTCCTTCTCTTCTAGCTCTGCCTCATCGGGCTTCGCGTCAAATGCACCCTTAATCGGCGAAACGAGCATATGCATGTTGCGGCCCTCCATCTTGGGCTGCTGGTCGACCGTTGCAACGGACTTGAGATCCTCTGCAAGACGCTCGAGAACACGCAAGCCCTGCTCCGGATGGGCCATCTCACGGCCACGGAACATGATGGTAATCTTTACGCGAGCTCCAGACTTGAGGAAGCGAATGACGTGCTTCTTCTTGGTCTCAAAGTCGCCCACATCGATTTTGGGGCGGAACTTCATTTCCTTGACCTCGACCTTGACCTGCTTCTTGCGCGCAGCCTTGGCCTTGCGGTCCTGCTCGTACTTATACTTGCTGTAGTCCATCACTCGACAAACAGGAGGTTCTGCACCAGGTGCAATCTCCACGAGGTCGAGATGTTGCTCGCGCGCAATGCGCATAGCATCCCTCACGTCAAACAGACCAAGCTGCGAGCCGTCAACTCCGATGAGTCGGCAGCTACGAGACGTGATTTCGCCGTTGACCCGAAGGTCGTCCTTCTTTGCCAGCGTCTCCACCATCCCTTCTACGGAGGGTCACTTCCCCTCCAACAAAAAACTCCCGTCGCAAAGCATCCGGGAGACGTTTCCGCTACGCCTAGCGGAACAACATGGCTGGCATGTTTTTCGTCTGACCCGGCAGCAGCTCTCGCGCCACTCAGGTGAGGATATCCCGCAGGAAATCCCGCTTTGCGTTTATAACCTTTAGTACTATAGCTCAGCTTTTTATAACACACAAGAAGGACAAAGTCACAAGCACTGCTCCGCCTACTTCTTTAGCTCTGTTTGCTCTGATTGCCCTCATTTGACAACTAAGTATCAATATGACACTCAACTGCATTTATGCATAACTTATTTGAGAATTAAGAGCTGAACAAGCATGCAGTTTAGCATTTTTAGAGAATATAGACAGTGCGGGAATGGTAGGTAGCGTTGGTGCAATAAAACAAACGCACGCCTGTTTAGTCCAAACTTAAATCAGGCAGATCAAAATTAAAGTTTGTATGCATGCTTGGACTATGGAGCACATCTTGTTAGATAGCTAAAGTTTTTAGCCTCGGGGAACCGTTTTTGCTCGCCTTCCTACCAAAAACGCTTCCTCAGGGCTAAAAGTTTTAACTAACTCACATATGTACCCATCTTCGTAATTTATGTGTCCTTTTCTTATGTCACGCCTATTCCTGTACTGCACCCTTTTCAGTAGATAGTTCCTCCCTCAAACCTAAAAAATAGATGGTTCGTTTTTCGAACTTGGGAGAAATTTTACCTGCACTTTTGCGCCTATCTACTCCGAAGTTTGAACCATCTGTGGGTATAGTGCCCGAAAGACAAGCTATCTGCACTTAAGAGCACAACTTGTTTGGCAAAAGAAAAGCGGACAGATGCAAAATTTGCTTGTCGTCTTTACTATGGTGCCCGAGGTGAGACTCGAACTCACACTCTGTTGCCAGAAACGGATTTTGAGTCCGTCGCGTCTGCCAATTCCGCCACTCGGGCAAAGCAGGAAACACTATATCAGAATCTGAGCGTTTTGCTTGCCTCAGAAAAGCAATTTTTGCTTAGGATTGATTGAACGCCCCAAGACTATACATCAGATAAGCAAAGCCACATATTTCCGCCTAATGAATACCGTCGCTCACCACTCCATCTTGCAGCCAAGGATTGTATGCAAGTTCGTCTTCCATCGTTGTAATATCCCCATGTCCACACAAAAGTGTCGTGTGCGCCGGCACCAGTTCTTTGAGGCGTGCCAAAGTTTGCATCATAAGCTCATGACTACCGCCTGCAAGGTCAGTCCTTCCGCAAGAACCCTTAAAGAGTGTGTCACCCACAAACGCAAGTCCAAGAGCTGTACCTTCACCAAGCAAAACAATGCCACCAGGGGTGTGACCGGGAGCTTCGATAACACGAAAACGTGCAGTACCCAGCTCGATAACATCGCCTTCACACAAAAGCTGATCGGGAGCTGGGGCATTGTTATCGTAAGTACGACCTTGTTCACTTGCCTCACCTGCATGTGAAGCAAGTTCAACATCAGCCTCGTGCATCATAAAACGCGCACCAGTTACACGCTGAAGAGATAAGACACCACCCACATGATCACCATGACCATGTGTCGCAACGATACTTTTGATACGCACATCTTCTAAGTGCTTGGCGATGCCTACGCCTGACGCACCGGGGTCAACAACAAGGCACTCTCCTTGTGAGATATAGGCATAGCAGTTGGTCTGCAGCTGACCCACCACAAACATGCGAACCTGATCTTCCCCATCGCTGGGTGTATGGTGATGATGTCCGCAACAACAGCTGCCCTCATGACCATGATTGCCGCAACAACCGCCCTCGTTACCACCTTCATGACCATGACCGCCACAACACTCATGGTCATCGCCATGTTCATGGCCTCTGCCGCAGCATTCGTGATGCTCATCATGACCATGGTCATGACCACTGCAGCAGTGACCATCTTCGTGATGACCACCGCAGCAGCCTTCGTGCTTCTTTTCTTCTTCAGACATAGCTATGTCCTTTTCTTCATCTGGTTGGCGCCTTCACCAGGCATGATACGGCGGCAGTCAAATACCGATGGCACACGACTGACATGAGCAAGCACCGTATCAAGCAAAGACGCATCGGATATTGCCAAAAGGAAGCGTAGCCTCGCCACACCTTGCGAGGAAATCTGTGTTGCCGCAGAAAGAATATTCGCCCCCGTATCGCCCAAAACGATGGTGACATCCTTGAGCAAACCCATGCGATCAGAAGCCTCAACAACAATTTCTACTTGGAACTCCGTGGCTCCCGAGGTATCCCACTCCACATCAATCATGCGCTCAGGGTGGCTCATGAGTCCCTTTACATTAGGGCAACCCGCGCGGTGTACCGACACACCACGACCACGAGTAATAAAGCCCACGATATCGTCGCCAGCAACAGGATTGCAGCAATGTGCCAAATGGACAAGCAAATCTGGATCGCCCTTGACCACAACACCGCAGTTATGACGACGCTTACGGTCAGACTGTGCACGCTTGCGCATGAGTTCGGCTTTTGCAAAGGGAATATCCTCGGAAAAAGCCTTCTCACGGTCTCGCTTTGCTTGGGCTGCAGCGGCTGCTTCTGCTTGCTTTTCGGGCGTATCACGCTCAAGTACTTCTTGGACGTGGTTGGCAACAGAGCGCAGTGAAGCCTTGCCTGTGCCAATAGCTGCAAGCATCATGTCAACATCGCGGTAGTCATGCATGCCACAAACTTTTTCAAGCGCCTTCGTCGTACGCTTGGTTGCAATACCATAACCACGCTTGCGCAGTTCACGAGCTAAGTCAGCACGACCGCGCTCGGCATCATCTGTTTTTGAGAGCGTCGTAAAGTACTTACGAATCTTGGCGCGCGCAGAAGGCGTCGCCACAATATTCATCCAGTCGCGACTCGGCTTGGAGCTTTTGTTAGTCAAAATTTCAACGCGATCGCCACTCTGCAGCTTGGTAGTCAGCGGCACAACTGAACCGTTGACCTTGGCGCCAACACAGTGATTACCTACCTCGGTATGTACCTGATAGGCAAAGTCAAGCGGCGTGGAATCGCGCCTAAGACTCATAACCGCACCCTTAGGCGTAAAGACAAAGATCTCGTCCTCAAAGAGATCGACACGCAGATTGTTCAAAAACTCATGTGGATCGCCGATTTCGTCTTCGACGGCCCAATCAAGCGTCTTGCGAATCCAATTAATTTGCGAGTCAATATCGCGGTCAGATGAATCAAATTTACCCTGAGAGTTGCCCGAACGCTTGTATAGCCAATGCGCTGCAATACCGTATTCGGCCTGCTCGTGCATCTGATACGTACGAATCTGAATTTCAATAGGACGTGCATCAAGACCGACTACTGTCGTGTGCAGCGACTGATAACCATTGGGCTTGGGCGTTGCAATATAGTCCTTAAAACGCCCAGGTAGCGGATGCCAAAGCGAGTGGACCGCACCCAATGCCGAATAGCAGTCAGCAACGGTACGCGTCAGTACACGCAGAGCAATGAGATCATAAATATCAGAAAATTCCTTGCCCTTGCGTGTCATCTTTTGATAAATAGACCACAGATGCTTGGGGCGACCAAAAATCTGAAAGTCTGTCATACCTGCACGACGCAACTCATCATCTAGCGTCTTGATAGCCGCGTTGGTATCCTCTTCACGCTGAGCACGCGAATCCTGCACCATACGAGCCACACGCGCATATTCCTCAGGCTCGAGGTAGAAAAATGCAAGATCCTCGAGCTCCCACTTAACCGAAGAAATACCCAGACGGTCTGCTAGCGGTGCATAGACATCCATAGTCTCATGCGCCTTGTACTGCTGACGATCAGGTGGAATCGCTGCAAGTGTGCGCATATTGTGCAGACGGTCGGCAAGCTTAACGATAACAACGCGAATGTCTTTAGACATTGCCAAGAACATCTTGCGTAGATTGAGAGCCTGCTTTTCGTCCATCGACGATACGTGAATAGAAGTTAGTTTGGTAACACCATCTACAATCTCAGCAACATTGTCACCAAAACGTTCACGCACGTCTTCTAGGGTTGCAGGTGTATCTTCAACGGTGTCATGAAGCAAAGCTGCACAGATTGAATCAGCATCCATGCGCAGATCACGGGCCAAAATCAATGCAACCTCAACAGGATGGTTGATATATGGCTCACCCGAACGACGTCGCTGATTGCGGTGGAATTCAGCAGCAAAGCGGTATGCCTCTTCAACACGCTTATTGGCTTCGTCATCTAGGGTATCCGCACAAGTTACCTGCAAAACGCGCCAATTATCTGCCTGAGGTATGTCAGAACTACGTCGTCGACCCTCAACATTTTGCTGCTCTAGAAACTTTCCCATACTCTCACCCACCACTTACTACATGCCCAAAGCCTGGCACAATTGGCTTGTTAATACTATCAAGCAGCTCTGCTTGTGCACAACGCAAAACCCATTCGCGGAATTCTGCAAAGTCCTCAGCGGCCCTAATACCCTCAACATAGCGGACTGACTGACCTAAATTCATGCGCGGCGGATTGCTTGCTAACTTAATTTCACGCGTATGCCCGTAGCCATTTAGTTGGAGCAAACCAAGCTCAGCAAAAACAGCAATTCCCGCCTCGGAAATTTGCGCATCAAGAGCATACCGCCCATCCTGCAGACGAGCTTGTGCTGCAAGTTCCTCATCACTTACACGGATGATGTAGTCATCACTCGTTTGCTCTAGCAAACGCAATGCACGCCACAGCATCTTAAGCTCGTCGCGCGTGGGAGCAGAGGCAGCCAAGAGGCGCTCGTTAACCGAGGCATCTCGAGCAGAAAACATCAGCCAAATATAAGCAGGAAGTCCGTCACGACCCACGCGACCACTCATTTGATTGAACTCAGTACGACCAAAAGGTAACTGGTAGAGCACTACATGGCGCACATCGCCAATATTGACACCCTCTCCAAACGCACTGGTAGAGACTATGCAGCACAGCCGCCCGTCACGAAACGCGCGCTCAACCTTGACGCGAACACGCGGCTCAAGACCTGCATTGTAATAGGCAATGCGATCGGCTAGCTCGCCAGTCATGTGACGAAGTTTGCGCACCAAAGAAACGCTTTCCTCACGCGAGTTAACGTAGATAATGCACTTCTCCCCTTTTGCGACAAGAGAGGCAAGTGCCAGCTCACGGTCACGCTTTTCTCGACAATCAAGCAGCTCTAGATTTTTGCGAACAGCATTATCAATAAGGACGTTTTCGCTGCTAATACCCAACAAATTTTGAATCTGCAAGGTAACCTCTCGTGGAGCGGTGGCGGTAACAGCCAATACTGTAGGCTCGCCTAATTTATGACGAATTTCAGGAAACTCTGCATATGCAGGACGATGTGATGCAGCCTGCATCACATGATGTGCCTCATCTACCACCAAAAATCCAATACGCGCTATTTGCGCAAAGCGGTCGGTGTGAATCGCCAAAAACTCTGGTGTGGTCAATACGATATCGCAACTGCCATCTGCCAATTCCGACCAAACCGTTGCACGTCTGTCCTGGGGTGTCGCACCAGTAAGCACACGAACGCCAACACCAATACGCGCAAACTCATCCTGAAGATGGCGAGCTTGATCGTTAACGAGAGCACGCAATGGATAAACAAAGACTGCTGCCCTGCGATGGACAATAGCTTCGCGCGCTGCATGCACATGAAAGATAAGTGACTTTCCCCGACCAGTAGCCATCACAACAAGCGTCGATTGTTTTTTTGCCAAACACGCAAGTGCTTCGCGCTGAGCAGGAAGTAGCTGATGTTCACCAATAAGCTCAGCTGCCAATACCTCAGTAAGCTCATCATAATCAAGTTTTGCCAGCTCACAGCGATGCTCTGCGGGATTGGGCATTGGCGGGTCAAATCCCTCAAGTATGAGAGATTCGCCTGCCGCAGGTCCGCGACTTGGTTGATCGCGAAACAAAATATCTTTGACCATCAGCTTGGTTTTGGTACGACCCTGCCACGTTTCGTTTTTTGTTTCAAATACGAGGTCAACGATACTTTCGGTAGAAGCAGCGCGCTCCAACTCGGGAGCATTAAACATCACAGCAGGAACTTCATTAAAGCCATCTGTCGCAATAAACAAAAGATGTTTCCCATTACGCGAGCGTTTGCGATCGCGCATCGAAACGCCGCGCACGGCAAATATAGGCTTTTTATTACCCTGACCAAAGGGTTGCAATGCCTCAAGCGAGGCAACCGTCTCGACATTGAGCTCAGAAAGCTCTACGAGCGCTGTTACTTCATTGCGATATTCAAACTGCTCCTGCGGAAGTTCCGCGAGCACCGCAGAGAGACGCTTGCGAAAAGCTTCAATTTTGTCCTCGGCAACTGTGACACCTACAGCACCCGCATGACCGCCAAAACGAATAGTCAAGTCAGCGCACTGCTCAACGGCATGAAAAAGATCAACCGTACCAACCGAACGCCCCGAACCACGTGCTTCACCGTCCACCAAAGAAAACACGATTGCAGGCACGTGATAGTGGTTGACAATACGGCTGGCAACAATACCCTTGACGCCCTCATGCCAGTCTCCACCTGCAACTACTACAACACGACCACCATCCCAGCAACGTTCTGCTTCTGCAAGGGCGGCTTCGGACATAGCAAATTCTGTCTCGCGGCGAACCTCATTGATTTGCTCCAACGAAGCTGCAAGCAAGCTGGCTTCTTCAATATCATCGGTATAAAGCAACTTAAAAGCGATATCGGTAGAACCCATCCGCCCCGCCGCATTAAGGCGCGGAATAATCGAGAAAGGCAGGTCATCAGCAGCAACCGTCGATAAGTCTACCTTGGCAATATTTGCCAACGCCGCCAAACCGGGACGCGTGGAATGATGCATGCATTCAATACCATCTGCCACGAGCGCACGATTCTCGCCCTGAAGCACCATCATGTCCGAAACAGTACCCAGACAGGCAAGCTCGGTCAATGAGCGCCACAAATTTGGCTGTCCCAATCGGCGCCCCAATTCACAGACTAGCTTGAGCGCAACACCTGCTCCCGCCAAATCTCGAGAAGGACAGTCAGCGGATAGCTTGGGATCAACCACCGGAACGCCCGTTGGCACCAAATCCGCTGGCTCGTGATGATCTGTAATCACCACATCAATATTGTGTTCAAGCAGAACTTTTACTTCTTCAGCCGAAGCAATGCCATTATCGACAGTTACCACCAACTGAGGCTCACAAGCCTCCACTACACGCAACAAAGCATTTTTGCTAAGGCCATAGCCTTCGGTAAAGCGATCAGGAATAAAGGCCCGCACCTGTGCTCCAAGCGCACGCAAACCCAAGGCCAAAACGCTTGCTGCCGACATGCCATCCACATCGAAGTCACCAAAAACCGCGATTGACTCACCACTAGAGATGGCTCGCATAATGCGCTGCACTGCTTCTTCCATACCTGGAATCAGCAGTGGATCTGACCAATCGCGCTCAAGCGACGGAGTCAAAAATCTTTGTGCCAAAGCAGGGTCACTCAAGCCTCGAGCAGCCAAAACACGCGCCGCAAGAGGTGCTAATCCCAGCTCAGAAATAAGTCTGGCTTCTGCTTTTTTGTCTTGTCGCAGCAGCTGCCAGCGTCTGCTGCCTGCCAAGCCACCCATAAGCTACTGCCCGCGCTTTGCAAAGCTATGCGCTGCTCCGCGTTCGTTCTGCTGGACAATACGCACTGCAGCCCCAGCGCCACCATAGCGCTCTTCGAGCTTGTGCCATTTGGGTTCGTGAGTCTTCCAAATCGAAAGCAATGGACTTGCGATAGCAAAGCTGGAGTAAGTACCCAAGAGTTCACCAATAAGCATGGCAAAAGCAAAGTCACGCAGAGTGGTGCCACCGATGGCATACATTACGATGATGGGCACGATGGTAGTAATAGTTGTATTGATAGTACGAACAATGACTTCGTTAATCGAGTAGTTTGCAATCTGGAAATAGGTACGGTGAGTCGAATCTCCGGCGCGCTTGGCATTCTCATTTATGCGATTGAACTCAACAACCGTATCGTAGAGCGAATAGCCCATAACAGTCAGTAGTGCAGCTACCACATTGGGGGTAATGGGTGTCTGAGTCCAAGCATACACGCCCAAAATAATGACAAGGTCATGTACCAGAGAAGCCACCGCTGTAATGGACATCTTGAATTCATAGCGGATGGACACAAAAGCAATAATGGCTACCAGCGACACCAAAAAGGCAATGCTAGAAGAACGTACCGTATCAGCACCCCAGTCGGGACCGATAGTGGTAACCGTATAGGAGGACTCAGGCAGCTTGAGAGACTTGGCAGCAGCCGCGGCATGTGCCGTAGCATCCGTAGGATTGGTCGCATCCGAGCGGACTAGGAAGCCCTTTTCACCCTCGGTCACAGCCGTTTGAATAGTAAGGTTCTGCTCGCCTGTAGCCTCAAGTGCACTGCGCATTTGAGCAATACTGATATCGCCCGTATTTTGGAAGTCAATCTCAGTACCACCACGGAACTCAATACCAAAGACCAAACCGCGAACAATCAAACCCACAATTGACAGCACTATCAAAATTCCCGAGAAGGTCAGCAACTGGAAACGGTGACCCATAAAGTTAATCTCGTGAGCGAAGTGGCTACGCATGGGCCACACCTCCCTTCGAAGGCTGACCATGACGTGCATGCTCGCCCTCTTCCATATCGCCGCGAACACCCCAGAACCCAGGATGCTTCTCAATAGAAGCTGCTAACAGGCGAAGTGCCGGTGCTTTAAAACAGAACATCGTTACCAAGTCGCATGCAACACCCAACATCAAGGTAAGACCAAAGCCTTTAACCGAACCAACTGCCACAGCAAAAAGAGCAATTGCGGTTACCAAGGTAACAGCATCAGCATCAAGCGAGGTAGCGATACCGTGCTTGACACCGGACATCGAAGCTTGGCGCACGGTACGTCCCATACGGATTTCTTCGCGGAAGCGCTCAAGAACCAAAATCGAGGAGTCCGCAGCAGAACCTGTAGTCAACACCACAGCGGCAAGTCCTGGTAGCGTTAATGAGTAGGCTCCAAAATGCGAAAGCAACGCCAATAGACCTAGGTAGAGCAGCGCAAAGATGCCAAGCGACCCCATGGTCAAAAGGCCAAGTCCTTGATAGAAGAAAAAGAGGTAGATGATAACAATCACAGCACCCACAGCAATTGCAACTACACCCTGCGTGAGCGAATCTTGACCCAGTGTAGGACCAACAACACGACTCTCTGAATAGGTCAGCGTTACTGGAAGGGAGCCAGAATCAAGGATGGTTTTGAGTGAGCGAGCTTCCTCAGCAGAAAAACCACCTGTAATAGAAACCTGCCCACCACCAATTTCTTCTTGTACCGCAGGCGAAGACTTGATAACACCGTCAAGCACAATAGCGATGCGTCCATTGGTAGGCGCAAGCTCACGAGTAACCTCGGCAAAGGTCTTTGCCGCATCAGAGTTGAGTTTGACATTAACCGCATAGGCACCAGTAGCCGACTGACCTGCCTGTGCTACCGAAGTCGAGGTGATAGACGAACCATCCATAAAAGCCTTATAGGTACCTGGCTTGAGCTGGATGTTATTGGCATCTTTGCTCTCAAGACGAGCAAGCGCATCGGCATCACCAATCTCATCAAGACGAACAAATTCAAGTTTGCCTGTCTTACCTATGGTCTGCACTGCAGAATCAGCATCAGTTGCGCCAGGAATCTGTACCAAGATGGAGTTGGAGCCTTGCTTTTGCACGGTAGCTTCGGAGGCACCTAAAGAATTCACACGATTTTGGACGATAGTGGTGGCGGTAGACATCTCGTCGCCTGTTGGAGCAGAGCCATCCGGCTTGGTGGCCGTCAAAATAACGGACACACCGCCGCGAATATCAAGACCCTGCGTAATACGTTCGCCCAAAGGTGTAAAGCCCCAGACACACACCACACACAGACATGCAAGAAACACCAGCGTTGCAATATGTCTCCGCACAACCGCAGGCATACGCCTCGTTTTGCGAGCTTTGTTACGCTGTGATGAGCTGTGCTGATTGCTTGTTGTAGAGCCAGATGTCGCCTGCCTCCAGCTATCAAAGCCCGAGGCGGACTTTGAGCCGTCCTTCTTGCTTGCCATATGTATCTCCTGAACTACCAGTAGTTTAACCAGTCCATTTTACCAGTCTTGGCAGACATAAAACGGCGCAAGGACAAGCACAGCCGTTCGAACAGCAACATTAAGCTACGAACGGCTGGTTTTTGCATTGTTTTTTGACAAGCGGAGCACAAATGATGGACGTCTGCCCCACTTTTTAAAAGTCGTTACTTGCAGGCAACTCATTCCACTTATTGACAAAATCACAGTAAGTACCTGCAATAATGGCTTCACGGGTATCGCGCATCAGCTGCAGCAGATAAAAAATATTGTGCTGTGATAGCAAAATGCCACCGAGCATTTCTTTTTGCTTGACCAAATGATGTAGGTAAGCACGAGTGTAGCCACCTTGACATACGGGGCAATGACACTGTGCATCCAAAGGAGTTGCATCATGAGTAAAACGAGCATTTTTGAGATTGATACGACCTTCGCTTGAAAACGCCGTACCCATACGAGCAGTACGTGTGGGAAGCACGCAGTCAAACATATCGATCCCACAAGCCACGCTGTGTACCAAAGTTGTTGGATTGCCAACACCCATTAAATAGCGGGGTTTGTTACGTGGCATATACTCAGAGACCAGAGGTACCAAAGTCTCAAACATCGTTTGATGGTCCTCGCCTACTGAATAGCCACCAATACCATAACCTGGGAAGTCACCACACTCCTCGAGGTGGCGTAGACTTCTCAAACGCAAATCCATATCCATACCACCCTGAACAATGCCAAAAAGTGCCTGGTCTTGGCGGGTATGTGCCTTATAGCAACGTTCAGCCCACTTGCTTGAAAGCTCAACAGCGCGCTCAACAAAACTACGCTCCGCAGGATAGCCAGGACACTGATCTAACTGCATCACAATATCAGCGCCCAGCTTTTGAGCTATTTCCATATTGTCTTCAGGAGTCCAAAAGACATAACTTCCGTCATAATCAACCGCACGAAAACGCACGCCCTCATCACTGAGTTTGACAAAGTCACTATGTGAAAAGACCTGAAATCCACCCGAATCGGTGAGAATCGGTCCATGCCACTGCATAAAATCATGCAGACCACCCATCTCAGCAACTAAATCCGCACCTGGGCGCATTGATAAATGGTAGGTGTTTGCTAACAAAATCTTGGTACCCAACTCGGACAGAGTCGAAGTCATCAAACCCTTTACTGTTGCCTTGGTACCCACGGGCATAAAAATAGGGGTTGGAATATCACCATGAGGCGTATGTAAGACACCTGCGCGTGCATGGGTTTTTGGATCTTCTGCGATGATGTCGTACTCAAACATACTGCCTCGTCATTCTTATCTACAAAATACCAACAAAAAACCCAGCACTCTGTTGGTGCTGGGCTTTGATGTGCAACAAACTGCGCAAGCGCGCCTAGATGTACCTACTCGCCGAAGCCGCTGTCAATAAGAGCAATCAGAGCGTCGAGGGCTTCCTGCTCGTCAGGACCGTCGCATGCAATCTCAACGGTGGTACCAGTACCCAAGCCAGCAGCCAAAACCATCATGATGGAATTAGCCTTGACAGGAGCGCTGTCCTTGTCAACGTTACGAATCGTAATCTTGGACTGGTACTTCTTGACCTCGCTGACGAACACGGATGCGGGGCGGGCGTGCAGGCCAGTAGCGTTCGTGATCGTCGTCTGCTTCGAAACCATACTGGACTCCTTAGATGAGAGGGCGAGAACGTTCTCGCCGTTGGACTTGATGTCATTCTAGCAAACATCAAGGCTTATATCGGCGAGCCAATTTCAGATACGGCAGAATAAAATCTGTGTGGTAACACTTATACTGATTTTTAGCGCTTTGCAGGTGTAGCGAAAGGGAACACGATGAAGCTCTTCCCCACAAATGGGACAAAAACTGACGAGCAGGATATCGCTCCTGAGGCATTGCATTCGGCAGATATGGCTGATGACTACCCTGCTGCCAAAAACCCAATTGCAAGTGATCAGCCAACAACGAGTGAATTGTCCCCTGAGGATAGCGAAAAGGCTCCATCTGAAAATGCATTTCTCGCAGGTATTGCTGCTCTGCGTGATGTACATCATGCCTCTAGGCGCACCGAGGAAGCTCGCCAACGTCTAGCTGAGCTTCAGGCTGAAATCGAAGAAGACACCGACGAGCTCAATCACCGTCTTTCCATCGAGCAAAATTTTGAGCAAATCATCGCACGAAATACCGCTGAGCTTGAACAAGCCACCACCGATGAGAAAGACGCACATGCTCGTGGCGACCTTGCGAGTTCAACTCGTGCTGATCTCACAAAACAGCTTGAGACTATGAAAGCCAAACATGAGGAGAAGCTTGGTCCCTACCGTGGCCTCATGGAAACCACCAAGGCGCGCGCTGATGACGCATCACGTGCCCTAGGCGAGGCACGCCGCGATGCTAAATCTGCCGAATCCCAAGAAGCAGAAGCTGTACGCAATCGTGATGCAGCCATCGCCTCGGCAAACCGTGCAGTTGATACAGCACGAGACCGTTTGCAACATGCACAGGACGAGCTTACCCGTGCCAAGCAGAGCCAAAATACCACCCAAAGCACCACCGACCGTCTGCTGCACCAGGTCATTACCGAACAGGCAGCACTTGACCTTGCCAAACAAAAGGTTCCCAGCGTAACGACAGAATCCGATCAACGCGTTGAAGCTGCGCAGACCTATCTCGCTTCGCGCAAGCAGATTTTGGCCGAGGTGGAGCATCAGGCAAGTGAGGCCAAAGCCGAAGCAACTGCCCGCAAAGAAGAATATGACGAGCTCTATAAGCAGGCCATGGCTGACGAAGAGGTACTCAAAAAGCAGATTGCGGTCTGTGATACCGATCTTGAGCAGGCAAATGACAATGCTGCTGAGGCTCGCGAGCGTGCAGATGTTGCACAAGCAGCACTAGATGAGGCAAACGATATCCACTCCACACCTGAAGTGACTACCGAGCTGCACGACCGCATCGCAAAATCACAAGAACAGGCAGCCACTATGAGTGCTGAGGCTGATTCTCTTGCCCAAAAGGAACATATACTCAGAACCGAGACTCGTGGCTCGCGCGCATTGATTATCGGTGCTGCTATTGTGCTTGTCATCCTCGTCGTAGTTGTGGTTTGGTTGGTTTTCTTCCGCAAGTAAACACCTGTAACCACGATGATATTGACGCGCACAATAGATAGCTACTCGATAAACATGGCGTCTCCAAAGGAGAAGAAACGGTACTTCTCGTTAACTGCATGCTGGTACGCAGAGAGGATCTGCTCGCGCGTTGCAAAGGCCGAAACTAGCATCACGAGTGTCGAACGCGGTACGTGGAAATTAGTGATCAGTCCATCTACTACGTGATAGGTCGAACCAGGCATGAGATACAGGTTGGTCGTAGCGTTATTGCGTGCCACGATGTCGCCTTTGCCCGTTATCGCTGCAGAGTCAGTAGCGTTTTCAAAATGGCGCGCCGTTACTGGACATTCTGCTACAGGAGCCTCCGCTTCCCAAGCGCTTTCGAGTGAGCGCACCGCCGTCGTTCCCACTGCAATAACACGATGACCGGCAGCTTTGGTGGCATGTACCGCATCGACTACCTCCTGCGGAAGGTGATAGCGCTCTGTATGCATAACATGCTCGGTAGGATCATCCTCAGTTACCAGACGGAAGGTATCAATACCCACCTCTAATTCCACCGCAACAATGCCAATACCTGCTGCTTTTATACGATCAAGCAGTTCAGGCGTAAAGTGTAAACCCGCCGTAGGCGCAGCGGCAGAATGCTCTTCTTGCATAGCGTAGACCGTCTGATACTTTTCGGGATCACCCTCATACTTGGTGATATAGGGAGGCAGAGGCACATGACCTGCTTTGTGCATAGCCTCGTCTAATGTAAGACCCTCAGCAGGAGTAAAGCGAATGAGGCGCCCACCCTTGTTATCAGGAACAAAATCAAGGATTTCGCCCGAAAGCACCACAGGAGAAGACTCGGGCGCATGCAGACCACCTTCGCGATATTCCACCACAGCACCCTGCTTGAGACGCTTACCTGGATTGACCAAGCATTCCCACACATGACCCAGCGGATCTTGATCTTCGCGGCGCTTGAGCAATAGTGTTTCAGCAACACCGCCCGTCTTGCGCTTGTGTCCCACAAGGCGCGCTGGCATCACGCGAGTTTTATTGATGACAAGCAAATCTCCAGCTTCAAGATAGTCAAGGATGTCATAGAAGTGGCGGTCATCAACACTACCCGCAGGGCGCCCGTCTGGTGTTGCATCGCGATGCAACACCAACAAGCGGCACGAATCACGTGGCTCGGCAGGTGCCTGCGCAATCAACTCTTGCGGTAATTCATAATCAAAATCATCAGTGCGCATAGGCATGTGTATAGCTCCTAGCAAACGAAACAAAAGGCCGCGACAACAATAGCACTAGCCTACTTGCGACGACGCCAAGGGGCGTAATTGGCAGGCACAGGATGAGCACCCTTGCGCGAGGTAGGTGCAATCGAAGGTGCAGTCTCGGCACGACGCAGGATACGATCATGCTTGAGTGCCTTTGCGGATTTGGCCTCAATATAAACGCTACCCGAACCAGGAGCAGCGCTAAAGTCACCGTAGCCTTCCTCATCAATCAATACATCATCTTCCTGACCCACGACACAGGCAAAATCTTTGCCTGCATGCTGGGTACCCACATACATGTGTTTGGTGCCACCTTCTCCGTCAGTAATGACTACAGCAATGCCACTACCTGCATGTTCGTCATCGCCTTCACGCGTCCAGCCAATGGTATCTTTGTCATCAAAATAGTCGTGCTGCGCGCCGTAAGCATGCCGCTGGCGGATTTCCATAAGCAAGGGAAGTTCACGTACCACTGGCAACGCAGGCGTGTCTTCACCTTCCTCGCCAGCCTTAGCCTCGGCTCCCGCACCAAAGAGATCGCCATAAAAAACGCAAGGATAACCTGCTTCACGCAGCAATATCAACATGTAAGCACTCGGTTTGAACCAAGATGCAACAGTAGATGCCAATGCTTGACCTGGCTGGGTATCGTGATTATCCACAAAAGTCACTGCATGCACAGGGTTGCTTGCCACCAATGTGCCATCAAAAAGATGTGCCAAATCCATGGTGCCCATACTATTCGACGCACCAAAAAGCTTGTAGTGCAGTGGTACGTCAAAGAGGCTCAATGGCTCGTCTTCGCCCAGATATTCTTCGAGTTCACTAAGCTCAGGAGACCAATACTCGCCTACTGTAAAGAGCTCACGACCACTTTTTTCACGTAAATCGGCAAGCCAGCGGCGGAAGAAAGACTTTGACACATGCTTGAGCGCATCAAGACGCATACCATCAAGACCCGTTGTCTCCACATACCACTCACCCCAGCGGGTTAGTTCTGCTTCAACGGCAGGGTTGTTGACATCAACATCGTTGCCCATTAGATAGTCGTAGTTGCCATTTTCGGTATGGTCAACATCATCGTCCCACTCCTTGCCAGCAAAACGAAAGACGCCTGTCTGATGCGTGTCCTCATCCCAGTCAGTACCGTGAAAGCAGGTCCAATCCCACTGAAAATCAGAGTATGTACCGTTACGTCCAGGAAAACGATAACGAGTCCACGCAGAAATGGTCTTTTCTTCTGTCACTTCGGATCCACGTGCGCCCGCATCAACCTCGACTGCACGCACATGCTCGGTTTCCTCGCCACCCATACGATGATTGAGCACGATGTCACCTAATACCTGGATACCTGCCTTTTGCAGGGCGGCAATCGCAGCAAGATATTCTTTCTTGGTGCCATATTTGGTACGCACCGAACCACATTGGTCAAATTCACCCAAATCCCAGGTGTCATATACGCTATATCCAACGCTCTCACCGCCCTCGGCTGCCTTGTACGCAGGCGGCAGCCAGACCGCTGTGATACCTACCTGTGCCAGCGTCGGTGCAAGCCGTGCCATACGCTTCCAGTGTTGGCCATCTGCAGGAAGATACCAAGAAAAACCTTGGAGCATCATGCCATTATTCATACGTTCCTCCAATGTAGGAATTCGTTAGGAGTTTGAAGCAAATCGTTGGGATAGAGTAAAGCCAAACGCTCAGCTGGACGCTGCAACCTCTAGCCAAATCAATCTCACTAGCCAACATGCTTTTTACGCGCAGCTTTGCGGGCGTCACGTGCCTGTTGGCGGTCAAGTGCGGCTTCTGCTGCCGAAAAACGACAACCACAATAGTTTTGGCGATACATATTGAGCTCACGTGACTCTATAGTCGCCTCAGGATAATACGGACGAAAATCACGCCAGACTGGCGTAAGGCCGTAACGATGTGCCAACGCAAAAAGCACCTCATGACAGACCTCAAAGAGCTGATACGGCGAGACCACCAGCGTTGTGCTGATATACTCAAAGCTCTGCTCAACAGCTACACGACAACTTTCCTCAAGACGCTGCGCATAACAGGCACGGCAACGACGCTCGCGCTTGAGTCCAGCAGGTGCCACATTACGTTCCCAGCTGTCGCGGTCGTCACCAGCTACGATAACATCTACTTGAGCAATATCATGTGCCCAAGCCTGCAGGGTACGCAAACGCAGGTTATGCTCTGCTACAGGTGCAATATTGGGATTAGTCCAACAAATTACGGGATCCCAGCCCTCCTCACGCAAAAGTTTGAGCGGTTCAAGCGAACAAGGACCACAACAAGCATGCAAAAGCAAAGGCGTGCCAGGATGAGGGGCTATCCCCTGCAGCGGGGGCATTATTGTGGCGTTTTGCTTTTCCATGGCACCTCCTTAGTATTGTGATTTCGAGCAGCAAGCAAGCATAGCAGACTCATTTGTGAGGGCTATGAACACACAATAAAGAGACTCGACAGCCTTTTGAGCTGCCGAGTTTCAAATTGCTTGCATTTATGCAGATAGAGGTTTAATTTTTCCCATCATCGCTGGCAGCGCGGGGAGTTTCCAAAGCAGAGACAAACTGCTCAAACTGAGACGCGCTATCGCGGAAATCGTTGGGTAGCACCACCGTCGATGCACCTTTTTCGGCAAAGCCGCGCATCATATCAATCCACTGAGTAAACTCAAACAAACGATTGGCATCGGCCTCAGTTAGCTCAGATCCCTTGATAGTATCGATAGACTCTTTGATACCGCGAGCAATAGCGACACGTTGATCAGCAATACCCTGACCCTCGGCTGCCATAGCTTCGGCGCGAGCCTTTGCCGCGATAACCGTCTTTGCACGCTCAGCATTTGCGTCATTGGTAGCAGACTCAAGGTTATTCTTGGATGCGATAATATGGTTCATCGACTCCTGTACCTCTTGAGGCAGACGGATTGAGGTAATCAGCGTAGTTACCAGCACAATGCCGTAGTTCAGCATCTTTGCCGCAACCGCTTCGTCAATTGCTTGGGCAATGGCATCTTTTTCAGAGAAGACCTCGTCAAGGCTACGATTAGGAATTTGGCTACGCAGGGCATCTGCCAGATAGTCCTGCATCTGAGTCACGGGGTCAGTCAGGGTGTAACGGCTCTTCCAAATGCCACTCTCAGAACCCAACTGAATATCGGATGCGTCAACGTGATACTGGATAGACACATCCAGCTCGATGGTGACATTGTCAGAGGTCTTGGCATCAAAGGTCATATGCTGATCTTCGGTCATCAAGTCCACATCAAAGGTACGATCAGCGTAAGGCACCTTCACATGGAAACCTGGCATCATAATGCCATGAAATTTACCTAGTCGCTCGACGATTGCAACGTGCTGTTGGCGCACAACATACGCCGTCGAAAGCACCGCGCTACCGCCTACAAGAACCAGCAGAATTACAAATACGAAAAACATCGCATTTCCTTTCTCAGACGCAGCCCCTATTGGCCACACCCAAAAGACGAAGGGGATATTACCCCTCTCCAAGCACTCTCAATCTGAGTTCCGCGGACGGTATATCTGATACCGCCCTGTCATCACAATGCCCTCACAATCTATTGCGCCCAACTTCCCTGCCCGCTGCCTGCTGCATTGTGGGATAATCGCGAAGCACATACATCAACCCTAGGAGCGCATGCGCATGTCTTCTGTAGATCGTCCAAATTTCCCCCGTCGCGCCGTTATCACAGGCGGTATGCCCTATGGCAACAAAAATCTACACTTTGGCCACATTGGTGGCGTGTTTGTACCAGCGGATTTCTTTGCTCGCTTTCTGCGCGATCGCATTGGTGCCGAAAACGTGCTGTTTGTCTCGGGCACCGACTGCTATGGCTCACCCATCATGGAGGGCTACCGCAAGAAGGTTGAAGGCGAAGGCTACACAGGCACCATCGAAGACTACGTACGCGACAATCACGAAGCACAAAAGGCTGCACTTGATGCCTATGGGATTTCTCTTGATATCTTCGCAGGCTCTGGACTGGAACCAGCAGCTCATTTTCACGAGGAACTCTCGGATACGTTGATTCATCGTTTGTACGAAAAGGGCGTTCTCATCAAGCGCGAGACTTTGCAGTTTTATGACACTAAAGCCAAGCAGTTCCTCAATGGTCGCCAGGTTATCGGTCGCTGCCCCATCCGTGGCTGCAAGTCCGAAAAAGCATACGCAGACGAATGCGATTTGGGTCACCAATTTGATCCCGAAGAGCTTATTGCACCTGTGTCACAGCTCACCGGTACCACACCCGAGCTGCGTCCCGTTGCAAACTGGTACTTTGACCTGCCAAAATACCAGCAAGTGCTCGAGGAACTCATGGATGAGTGGGATGCTGATCCCCAAGTGCGCGCTATCGTCACCAAGACTGTACGTGAGTCACTTGTGGCACCAGTAATGTATATCCAGACGAAGTTCTGCGAGGCCTACAATGCCGTGGAAGCACGGCTGCCACAACACAAAACCATTGAGGCTGAGGGAAATCAGTCGTCCTTCTCGGTCGAATTCAAAAACTGGCAGGATCGCGACGAAGCGCGCAGTATTTTGGAAGGCGTCGAGATTCGCTTCCGCACAGGCAAGACACTGTTGCCATTCCGCATTACGGGCAATATTTCTTGGGGCGTACCAGCGCCAGATATCGATGGCTCCGCTGCTGCCACAAACCAAGATTTAACTGTGTGGTGCTGGCCCGAAAGTCTGTGGGCACCTATCTCCTTTGTGCAAACCGCACTCGCACTTGATGCTGACCGTAGTACCGAAGGCCAGACGCCACGCTACGCCAATCACGATTGGCGCGCATGGTGGTGCGATCCCGAGGCAAAGGTTTATCAATTTATCGGCCAAGATAACATCTATTTCTACTGCGTTGCTCAACCCGCAATGTGGGCAGCACTTGATTGGAAGCTCACGCAGGACACACCAATTGCCAACTACCACGTGCTCTTTATGAACAAGAAGGCCTCCAGCTCGGGCGCTATTAAACCTCCGATGGCAGCCGAACTGCTTGATTACTACACGCCCGAACAGCTGCGTTGTCACTGGTTGTCACTGGCGCTCGATCAAAAAGCTGTGTCCTTCTCGCCCAAGGCTTTTGACACATCTGTCTCACACAAAGACAAAAAAACCGGTGAAGAGGTACTGGTAAAGGATGACCCGCGTGTGGCCGACCCCGCCCTTAAAGAAAGCGCATTTTTGACGAACATCTTTAATCGTTTAGCGCGCTCCTGCTTTTATGGTGCGGCAAATGTCTGTGAGGGCCACTTGCCAACAGTAGCTGCCCACGCCGAGGTTGTTGATGAGTGTCATGAAGCCGTGCTTGCCTTTGAACGTGCAGCTCACGTATTTGATGCACACAGTGCTCTAGGCGTCGTAGATGATTTTGCTCGCGCTGCCAACAAACGTTGGGGCGAAGCAAGCAAGGCCTCTAAGGGCGATGATGCTGCCTACGAGCAGGCACTTGCTGATGCTTTTGCAGCATTACGCACAACGACGCTGCTCATGCATCCCGCCGTGCCTGCTGGTTGCGAAAAGATTTGCGAGCACTTGGGCTTTGAGTCGGAATTCTTCTTCTCTTGGGAACATTGCTTTGAGGATCCAGCTGGATTGGCCGCACTGCTTGGTCAGACTCCTGCTGAGCATGCTATCGTAGCCCTGCCCCCGCGTTTTGATTTCTTTGAGAAACACCCAAGTCAAGGCAAATAAGCATGCTTGAATTATCTCCAGACCAACTCACGCCAGAATTGCCTCCCCTGCATGTTCCGCGCCCATATGAGCGCCCGCATGTACCGCTCACACGTGAGTTTGATGTGCTAACTAAGGATGGGGCCCATATTCACGCGTTTCTCTATGCGCCAGTAGATGAGGCACCTGCCGTAGTGAACGCCGCAGTTCCTCCTCGCTACCCCGTATTGATGCTGCATGGTAACGGTGAAGAACATGGGATTTTTGGTGCCGTGATCGATGCATTGGTTGGCTGTGGGCGCACGGTACTTGCGGTGGATTCTCGAGCGCAAGGTGTAAGCACAAGGGGTACTGCTCCGCTAACGTATGAGCTAATGTGCGCTGATGCTATTGCTGCACTCGATGCTGCAGGCCTCGCAAAAGTACACGTACTGGGTTTTTCTGATGGCGCTATCGAAGGCTTGTTGATGGCGCGCGATTATGCGGAACGCGTGGCTTCGCTCTGCTCGATTGGCGCAAACCTTTCGCCTGACGGTATTCCCGGTAATGACTTTTTTGAAGAAACCGCTGAGGCATATCGCGCTTGGGCTCTTGCTGGTGACGAGTCCGCCTGCTACGAAGATGGTACGCCAGCCCCAACCCGTGCAGAGGCCTCTGATATTGCGGAGCTGCTTCACTTGATGGTAGTCGAGCCACATATTGATCCTACGAGCTTGGGGGATATTACTTGTCCTGCCTGCGTTATGGCAGGTGAGCTCGACGAAATTCCACAGAGCGAGACTCATCGCATCGCCGCGGCGATTCCTGGCGCCCGCGAAGTCATCATTACAGATGCTGAGCATACTTTGCCCAAGGTCGCCCCCGAAGCCGTCCTCCGCGAACTGCTCGTCACCATCGCCGCTACCGAGTAACTGCTGGTCTACTTTCCTGCTCTTCTGCCGTCCTTACACCCTCCCCACTATCAACACTTCTCCCAAGCGCCAAGCGCCAACAAACGCCACATCCTATTTCACGCCCGCTGCCAAACGCCACACATCTCTTCATCCAACCTCGCAAAAGCCACACTTCATTTCATGCCAGATGCCAAACGCCACAGACTGTTTCATCTCGGGTACCAAAAGCCACACTCCGTTTCATGCCAATTGTCAAACGCCACGTTCTACTTCACTTTTTTAGCCAAAAGCCACACATCTCTTCACGCCCAAAAAATCTACCTGCGCAAACGTCAAGTCCTTTGAAACAGAGTGTGGCTTTTGGCATTTTTTCTGAAACAGAACGTGGCTTCTGACAAGCAGAGCCGTGTTGGTTGAAATGATATGTGGTGTTTGGCAAGCAGGGCGATGCTGATTGAAACAGTCT
>NZ_KE952943.1:29404-61703 GCF_000466405.1 Atopobium sp. oral taxon 810 str. F0209
GCAGGGCGATGCTGATTGAAACAGTCTGTGGCCTTTGGCAAACGGGACTGCGCCACCTGAAAGAATGTGTGGCTTTTGACAAGCAAAACCTGATCGTTAAAACAATGTATGGCACTTGACAAGCTGGGCGCTACTCGCTGCGGGAAAATATGGAGCCAGGTAAGCGAAGCACTGCTTGTTGCGGAAAAGCGTAGCTTCAGCCATGCAGCGCTGACAAGGCATCACTGTCGCCCAGTAATATAGTCTCCAACTATTCAATTGTTGAAAACTTCCCTATCACAAGTCCATTCACTACCGAATAGCATTGAATTCGCTATTACTTGACATAACTTTGCACAAGCTGGCAGCCGGCTGACAACCAGCTTGCAGCACCTTGTCATCAGCTTGCCATCAGTTGATTTGGCCAGACTGCCGCATGTCAAATACCTTAGAGTTTCTTCATACAATTTATCTACCAGCAACGATACGCTTATTTAGTCCACTTCTATAGAGCTACTTTTAGCTTCAGACTAAAAGACTCCAACAAGATTCGGTGATTACATGAGCGCATCTGCACCACAACAAGCTTCAACACTGCTTGACCAAGCAGAACTCCAGGCACGCTGCTTAGAGCCACTGAGTAAAGCACAGGGATTAGCCCTCTTCCGTCTAAAACAACGGGGTGCGGTTGTCTCTCCTCTGGAGGGGCTCTTTATACGCACCGAAGCTTGGGACCAACTCAATCCTGTAGAGAAACATCTGCACATTGCACGCGCTCTGCATGAAAGACATCCTCATTGGATTTTTTGCGGACCGACAGCAGCGGCGGCACATGGCCTTGCGATCAACTATAAATTTTTACACCACATACACCTCTGCCATCCAACGGATACCAATCGTAAAACGGGATTGCTGACTCATCACCGCTTTAACTCTCAAATGATAAATCCGCAATATCCCTTAGAGTTTCATGCGGGAATTCCTGTAGTGAGTTTGGAAGCGGCTGCCGTGCAATGTCTCTGCCTAATGGATTTTACAGACGGGCTCAGCATTGCAGATTCAACACTACGTGCAACGGGGAAGTCAGTAGGCTGGCTCGGTGCACAAATTGACGAGTTGGGACATGGCTTCCGGGGCATCAAACAAGCACGCATAACTGCTCGTTTTGCCAATGCATTATCCGAAAATGGAGGCGAGTCAACTGCGCGCGCAAAAATGATTAAGCTGGGATTTCATATCCCTGAGCTACAAGTAAATGTAACGGATTCTCTTTCTGGATCGCACTACCGAGTTGATTACTACTGGACATGCGACGACGGAAGTGCAATCGCGGGCGAACTAGATGGACGTCAAAAGTATAGTGACCCCACAATGACGCAAGGTCATACCTCTGTAGAGGTGTTCGCTGAAGAGCGTCTGCGCGAATCCCGCATCACCCGCGAAATGCGCGTCGTACGGTTTTCGTATGCCAATGTCTGTGACAGCAACTATTTCCAAGCGTTGCTGGATTCCTACCACGTACCTCGTGTCTCTTGCCCACCCGTTACGACAGCTGCGCAACGGAAAAGACGAGGATAGGACGTTGTAGGAGCCACATGCTATTTCACACTCGCGCTCGGTGTCAAAAGCCACGTTCTATTTCAGAAATCGCAGCCCCGCTTGCCAAACGCCACACTCTATTTCATGCTAGGTGCCAAACGCCACGTTCTACTTCACTTTTTTCGCCAAACGCCACATATCTCTTCACGCCCAAAAAATCTACCTGCGCAAACGTCAAGTCCTTTGAAACAGAGTGTGGCGTTTGACATTTTTTCTGAAATAGAATGTGGCTTTTGGCAAGCAGGGACGTGCTGATTGAAAGAGTATGTGGCGTTTGGTAAGCGGGGCCGCACTGCTTGAAAGAATCGGTGGCGTTTGACAAGCGGGACTGTAATCGTTGAAACAGTCTGTGGCTTTTAGCGGGGCTGAGAGGAAAAAGGGAGCCGCGCAGGGCGACTCCCTTGAACTGCAATAGACGAGCAGTACAGACACGCTGGCAATGCGGACGTGTCAGCAACGTGAACGCCAGTAGCGTGGTCGTATTGGTAGTGCAAGCGTACTGGTAATACGGGTTGCACGAGTAATGCCACGCTAGAGGAATCTTTACTCGCTGACAGGCTTCTTCCAGAAGGAAAGGATCAGCATGCCAACGATAGAACCAGCAAGCAGAGCAACAAGGAACATCACGGGATTACCAAGAACCGCAATAACCCAAGCACCGCCATGGGGAGCGGGGCTGTAGCAACCGAAGAGTGCAGACAGACCACCGGCAACAGCTGAGCCAACGATGCAGCTCGGGAGAACATGGGCAGGGTCGGCAGCCGCAAAGGGAATGGCACCCTCGGAGATAAAGGACAGACCCATGATGTAGTTCACCAAACCAGCATCACGATCAGCCTTGTTCCACTTGTTCTTAAAGAAGGTTGTGGACAGAGCAATAACCAGAGGAGGCACCATACCACCAACCATGCAGGAAGCCATGACTACCTGACCGGCAGAGCCAAGCGTGGCATCAGCAAGCAAACCCGTGGAAAAGACATAGGCAGCCTTGTTGAATGGGCCACCCATATCGATGGACATCATGCCACCGACAACAGCGCCAAGCAAAACAAGATTGGTCGTACCCATACCAGCAAGGAAGTTGTTCAAAGCAGTATTGATAGCGCCAAAAATCGGGTTAAGCAGGAACATCACGCCACCGATAACGAGCACTCCAAAGAGCGGATAAATAAGGATGGGCTTGATGCCTTCAAGAGACTTGGGCATACCCTCGCAGAGCTTCTCAATGCCAAGCATGATGTAACCTGCGGCAAAACCAGCAAAGAGTGCTGCCAAGAAACCACCAGAGACGCAGGCAGCGGCAGCAGCCTCAGCATCACCAGCTGCAGTTGCGGTCACATAACCCAAGCTATAGCCAGCCTTGGCAAACAGACCACCAACAAAGCCAGGCGCCAAACCAGGACGGTCAGCAATGGACATCGCGATATATGCCGCAAGAATGGGCAACATCAGACCAAAGGCTTCGCCACCGATTGCCTTAAAGAAGAAGGCAAAAGGTGTAGAAGAACCATAGTTGCCAGCACCAGCTGCACCCATATCAAAGAGGAAGGCAAGTGCCGTCAGGATGCCGCCACCAATAACAAAGGGCAGCATATGAGAAACACCATTCATCAGGTGCTTGTAGATGATATGACCAACACCCTCGCCATCGTCACCCGAACTCACTGGCGCAGCGCCATTACCAGCATAAATAGCAGCCTCACCATTCATAACCTTATTGATGAGCATCTCAGGCTCCTGAATGCCCTTGGTGACAGTGGTGGAGTAGACGGGTTTACCAGCAAAGCGTGCAAGGTCGACGTTTTTGTCAGCAGCGATTACGACACCCTTAGCGGCTTTGACATCTTCTGCAGTGATGACATTTTTGGCACCACCAGAACCCTGGGTCTCAACCTTGATTTTAAGGCCCATCTCGGCGGCCTTCTTCTCAAGACTTTCTGCAGCCATATAGGTGTGAGCAATGCCGGTGGGGCAAGCAGTAATAGCCACTAGGTCAAACTGACCCGTCTGAGCTTCAAGCTCGCGCTTCTTTTCCTGCTCGGCAACATACTGAGCATCCTCAGCTGCATTCAGCAGATTAAGGAACTCATCTGGCGTCTTTGCCGCACGTAGCTTGTTGCAAAGCTCCTCATCCACCAAGAGTTGAGAAAGGCTTGCAAGTACCTGCAGATGTACGTTGTCCTCGGTGTCGGGAGCCGCAATCAAAAAGACCAGCGTAGTTGGCTCGCCATCAAGTGCTTCATAGTCAACACCTGTAGGAATCGTCATCGCAGCCAAACCAGGCTTGCTTACCGCGGAGGACTTGCCATGAGGGATAGCAAGGCCATTTTCCACGCCTGTACTCATCTCGGCCTCACGGGCAAGAACTGCTTTTTTGTAGGTCTCAACATCAGTAATGTTGCCTTGATGCTCCATCAGCGCCACCATCTGGTCGATGGTTGAAGCTTTATCTTTTGGAGCACCTCCAATCTTGATTGCCTCGGGTTTGAGTAAGTCTTTAATCCTCATGCGGCTCCCCTTTCACCTAACATGCGTGTGCCAGCTATCGACCTGTCTTATAGAGTTGCAAGCAGAGCTTCCGCCTCGGCACGAGTCGTCAACTCAGACGAGAATGCAGATGCGCTGCCACACGCAACACCCATCTTGTATGCGTCCTCGTAATTGCCCTTCTCCAAATAACCCGCAACAAAGCCAGCAACCATCGAGTCACCAGCACCTACGGAGTTGACCACAGTGCCCTTAGGAGCAGGACCACCAGTAACTGTGCCATCCTCAGCAACCAGCACAGCGCCCTCTCCTGCCATAGAAATCAATACATTTGCCGCGCCGCGCTCCTGAAGCTTTTTTGCATAAGGCACAACCTCATCGCGAGTGCGCAGCTCAACATCAAAAATGGCCCCAAGCTCGTGATTGTTTGGCTTGATTAACCAAGGGTGATATGGCAACACGCGGGTAAGCAATTCACGCTCAGCGTCAACTACAATACGAATGCCACGCCCCTCAAGGCGGGCCATAATACGCTCGTACATATCAGCTGGCAACACAGAGGGAATCGATCCAGAAATCACCAGCACATCGCCTTCAACTAAGGTATCAAGCTGCTCAAAAAGTGCCTGCACATCAGCGTCGGTAATACGAGGGCCCATACCGTTGATCTCGGATTCCTCATCGCTTTTGATCTTTACATTGATACGTGAAAGACCTTCAGCAACATGAATAAACTTGCACTGAGCACCATAAGACTCCGTACGCTCTTCAATCTCACGACCAGTAAAGCCTGCGACAAAGCCCAATGCGATGGATTCATGCCCTAAATTGCCCAAGACAATTGATACGTTAATACCCTTACCACCAGGGAGAATTTTCTCGCTGCAGGTACGATTAACCGAACCAAGTTGTAGGTGTTCCACCCCCACTGCATAGTCGAGTGCCGGATTGAATGTAACGGTGTAAATCATTCAGATACCTCCACTACGTTGGGAAGCTTGCCGAACGCACTATCCACATCGCCTGCGGTGATAACCGTAGCCGAAGCGAAATCTGCAAAAGTTACGGGCGCAACACGACCAAGTTTGTCAGCATCCGCAAGTACAAAACGCTGACCCGACCTTTCCATAGCTGTGCGCTTGACCTGCGCCTCGTTGATATCAGGAGTGGTAAAACCTTGAGCACGCGTGGCACCATTGGTACCCCAAAAGCCCTTGGTAAAGTGATAACGCTGAATACCTGAAATTGCCTCAGGACCTACCAGAGCCTCTGTTGATGCCTTGAGTTCACCGCCTGTAAGAAAAGTGCGGTAACCCTTAAATACAAGCTTGCGTGCAAGCACTATCGAATTGGTGACAAACATTGCGCCTTGGCAATCCAGGGCATCCACCAGAGCTTCGGTGGTAGACCCCGCATCGATATAGACAAAATCGCCTGGCTCAATGAGTGCGGCAGCATGAGCACCAATGATTTTCTTTTCGCCTACACTCAGCGCATAGCGTTCATCCATAGCGCGATCGGAAGTCTCGTAAGTAAAGCTATTGATTGCCGTAGCGCCACCATGCACTTTGACGAGACGACCCATCTGAGCCAAAGCTTCGATATCACGACGAATAGTTGCAGGACTAGCGTCAAGTTCTTCTACGAGCCTGCTGGCCGAAATGCTGCCGTGAATATCAACGAGTTGAACTATGCGCTCGCGTCTCTCTGGGGCCAACATTTCGCCTCCTATGGAATCAATCCCATATCTGTTGTGATTGATTATGAGCTGTTTTAGTTTTATTGCAATCTATTCGCTCATATTCGCTCAATTATGGGCAAAATAAAAGGTAAACGGTCGTTATATCACCGCAAACGGTCGTTCTGCTTACTTCCTAACCCTGTTCACCCCTGCCATAGATATCCAATTTGAGCGAAATATGTACTTCTCCCGATAAAAACAAAAATATTATTCGGTACCTTGACATTAAATATTTCGGTACCTACAATCCCTCCATGTTCACAATTTTTAGGAGAAGAAATACTCGAGTGAGAGAGGAAATTATGCTCGAGACAGAAGACGAAAACGATAAGCTCACATCAGTGTCTATCGAACGTCAGGTACTTCGAAATTTTGGTTACTTCGGCTTTTTCTTGCACCGCCATGCAGGAGGTCGCGCAGGCAAACCCTATATCCTCATTGCTCTGCGCCAAGCCGGAGGAAGCCTTCCCCAGCGCGAATTGCTAAGCCAAGCAGGAACTGCAGCTGCGTCACTTTCTGAAGTGCTCACTAAACTCGAAAACGAAAAACTCATCGAACGCAGGCCCATGGAACACGATGGTCGTCAGCGTGAGGTGATTCTGACCGTAGAAGGAAGGGCACGCGCTGAGGAAATCAATGCCAAGCGTGAAGCCTTTATAGAGCAGTCCCTCTATCCACTTGCAGACGAAGAAAAAACTCAACTAGCTGGAATGCTTGACCGCATATCCGCACATTGGCACGAAATTGAAGATCGAGAGAGGGCGATGTAATGGCAAAAGAAGAACAAAAACAAGGCTGGGCAAAGCGCCTTGGCTTCCAAGATGGTGCTTATAGCTTTGGTGAGGTCATCGCCATCCTCAAACGCAGTATTCGTGAATACAAAAAACTTTCTATTGAGACTCCTGTTCTCGTAACGGGCGAGGTTGTCATCGAGTGTGCCTTGCCTTTCTTGACCGCAGGTCTCATCAATGCCATCAACGAAGGTGCTGGCATGGGCGTCGTTGCCAATTATGGCATTGCCCTCATTTTGCTGGCAATTTTGTCACTTGCCTTTGGTGCTGCAGCAGGTGTGACCTGCTCGACCGCCTCTGCTGGCTTTGCAAAAAACCTCAGGCACGATATCTTTTCGCGCATTCAAGATTTTTCCTTCTCCAATATTGATCGTTTTTCAACCTCGTCGTTGGTCACCCGCCTCACCACAGATGTAACCAACGTCCAGCAGGCATACATGATGATCATTCGTACGGCAATCCGCTCGCCAATGATGCTCATCTTTGCCATCATCATGGCTTTTGCCACGGCGGGCCCCATGGCGGCACTCTTTGTGGTTGTTGCCATTTTCCTAGGTATATTCCTCTTCTTTATTGCAGCGAAGGTTATGCCTATCTTCCGCCGCATTTTCAAGAAGTACGACCGCCTGAATGACTCCGTTGAAGAAAATATCGATGGCATACGTGTCGTCAAAAGTTATGTGCGCGAAGAATATGAGAAGCAAAAATTTGGAGATGCAAGTGGCTCGCTCTACCACGACTTTGTCCACGTTGAGCGTATCTTGGCTTGGAATAGCCCTGTAATGACCTTCTCGATTGATATCATCTTCCTTTTTGTCATCTACTTTGGCAGCAAAGCTATCATTCAGTCCAAAGGCACTCTGATGCAGGTAGGTGCTTTATCTGCTCTGCTTACCTATGGTATGTCGGTACTGATGAGCTTGATGATGCTCACAATGATTTTTGTCATGATTACGATGTCTTTTGAGAGTGCTCAGCGTATCTGCCAAGTACTCATGGAAACCCCTGATATCAAAAATCCCGAGCACCCTCTGATGGAGGTAAGCGACGGCAGCATTGACTTTGACAACGTGAGCTTCCGCTATTCTGAGCGCGCTGACCGTATGGCACTTTCTGACGTTGATCTACATATTAAAAGCGGCGAGGTACTAGGCATTATCGGCGGAACAGGCTCCAGTAAGTCTACCCTCATCCAACTTGTCAGCCGCTTGTATGACGCAACTGAAGGTACGGTGCGCGTGGGCGGTCACGATGTACGTGACTATGATCTTGATACCCTTCGCGATGCCGTAGCAGTTGTGCTACAGCGCAATGTCCTTTTCTCGGGCACTATCAAAGAAAACCTTCGCTGGGGCGACAAAAACGCCACCGATGAGGAACTTATCGAAGCATGTAAGATTGCTCAGGCAGATGAGTTTATTCAGCTGATGCCTGACAAATATGACACCTATATAGAGCAGGGTGGCACCAATGTTTCTGGCGGTCAAAAACAGCGTCTCTGTATTGCACGCGCCCTGCTCAAGCATCCACGAGTCCTTATCATGGACGATTCTACAAGTGCTGTAGACACCAAGACCGACCGTCTGATTCGTGATGGTTTGCGCAGCTACGCGCCTGAGACAACCAAGATTATCATCGCCCAACGTACTGGATCGGTCGAAGATGCAGACCGTATTTTGGTACTCAATGACGGACGTGTAAGCGCTATCGGCACCCATGATGAGCTGCTACACACATCCGAGATTTATCGCGACATCTATACCACACAAAACAAAAAGTCCCACGACGAGCGCATGGGCGATATCGCAGAGGGAGGAGAGGCTGATGAGTAAGCAAGACGAACTCAAGCAGGAAACTGCTCAAACAACTCAAAAGCCCGCAGGCGAAGGCGACTCCAAGCTTGGACACAAGCGCGGAGCTCGCAGACCCATGGCAACGCTGCGACGCGCCATCGGCCTCATGATGAATTACTATCCTGCCTACACAGTAATTATTGTTATTTGCATCATTGCGCAGGCCATTGTGGCGACCTTGCCTTCAATGTTTTTGCAGCAAGCCATTGCTGTTGTAAGTCAATATTGGAAGCAGGGCGATTGGTCAGCAGCAGCCGCTCCCCTTATGCAGATTGCATTTACACTTTTGGGTTGCTACCTGTTGGCATTGGTTGCCATCATCATCGAGACCCAGCTTGCTGCTGTGGTCACTCAGGGCACGCTGATGCGTGTGCGTGATGATATGTTTAGCCACATGGAAGATTTGCCCATCAGGTATTTTGATACGCGCAAACACGGAGACATTATGTCTGCGTATACCAATGACGTTGATACGCTGCGTCAACTTATCGGCGTAGCCCTCCCCAACCTGCTGATTTCTGGTATTGCCATGATTTCAGTACTCGCCTTAATGCTGTGGTATTCAGTGCCCCTGTCGCTGGTAGTACTGGTGGTTATTGCGCTGATGTTCTGGGTTACCCGTCTGCTGGGTAGTCGTTCTGCTCATTTCTTCTTGGATCAGCAGCATGAGATTGCCAATGCTGAAGGCTTTGTCGAAGAGGCTATGAGTGGTCAAAAAGTCATCAAGGTCTTTACCCACGAAGAGGCCACCAAGGCAAGCTTTGACGAGGTTAATGGTCGTTTATTTGAGGCTTCCAACAAGGCAAATATCTATGGCAATACACTTGCTCCCATCCTGATGAATATGGGAAACATCGCCTATGTGTTGGTTGCGCTTATGGGCGTTGTTATGCTTGAGACTCATATGGCCAACCCCTCGATTTCGGGCATGATTATCTCCATTGATATCGTGGTTCCCTTTCTCAATATGACCAAGCGCTTTGCTGGCCAAATTGGTCAGGTATCAAACCAGATTAACTTTGTAGTTATGGGTCTAGCCGGTGCTGAGCGTATTTTTGAGCTGCTTGATGAGCCCACCGAGACCGATGAGGGTTACGTTACACTCGTCAATGTTGTGCGCGATCCTGACGGCAGTCTGCACGAATGCTATGAAAACTCTGGCAAATGGGCCTGGAAGCACCCTCACAAGAAAAACGGCAAGGTTGATTTGATTCCGCTACAGGGCGAAGTGGTGCTTGCCGATGTGGACTTTGGCTATGAGCCTGGTCATGAGGTACTGCACGATATCTCCCTGTATGCATTACCTGGTCAAAAGGTTGCTTTTGTTGGCGCTACAGGCGCTGGCAAAACAACTATCACCAATTTGGTGAACCGCTTCTACGATATTTCTGACGGCAAAATTCGCTACGACGGCATCAATATTGACAAGATTCGCAAAGCAGATCTGCGCCGCTCACTCGGAATGGTGTTACAGGATACCAATTTGTTTACTGGCACCGTTATGGACAACATTCGCTATGGCAAGCTGGATGCCTCCGATGAAGAGTGCATTCGCGCAGCAAAGATTGCAGGTGCCGATAGCTTCATCCGTCGTCTGCCACAGAGCTACGAGACGATGCTGACCGACAATGCTGCCCGTCTTTCGCAGGGTCAGCGCCAACTGCTCTCAATTGCACGTGCCGCTGTAGCCGATCCACCAGTCATGATTCTCGATGAGGCAACAAGCTCCATCGATACACGTACCGAGCAGATAGTGCAGCGTGGTATGGACGCGTTGATGGAAGGCCGCACAACCTTTGTTATCGCCCACCGCTTGTCGACCGTTCGCAACTCTGATGTGATTATCGTGCTTGATCATGGCCACATTATCGAGCGCGGTACCCACGATGACCTGATTGCAGCCAAGGGTACTTACTACCAGCTCTACACCGGTGCTTTCGAGTTGGAGTAGTCAGACCGCCAGCATATACGTCTTTGCAGGTGTAACGTTACTTGCACTAATCAAGCGCCTAGTTGTTCGCAGCTAGGCGCTTTTCTCTGCTTCTCCACGCAGGCCTTCCCAAACAAAAAGGATTCACGATTCATCAACCATCCTGAAAAGGGTTCGTTTTTCTCGTTTTGCTTCACAAAACACCTGGTGAATTTTGAGTCAATGATGAATTATGAACCCAAAACAGTGATGCTGATGAATTGTGAACCTTATTCGCAACATGGAGGACGCAAGGTAAGCTGGGGGGAACTACTTATTTTGCTTGCGGCGATGGCTTTCGCGAAGGATGGAAATAACGATCCAAAGACCCAAAACAAGTGCCACTACATAGCCTAAAAATCCAATCACAGGAATGCCAAAAACAACAGGCTTAATGCGGGCAAAATACACCACCGATGAACCAATAAACAAGCCAGCAATAATAATACTCATTGCCAAGCGGTCAAGCGCATGTGCCAAACTGCGCATAGGCCGATGTAGGCCATTCACATCAAGCTGTGTCCTTAGTTGGCCGCGGGTAAGCATGCGCGAAATGTTTGACATTTCGCTTCCTGCCTGCAGCAAACTATGAGTTGCTCGCCCAAATTCCATCGCGTAACTACGTGCCTCATCAATGGGAGCAGCGTGATCTTTGCGTACATGACTCACATGCTGCCCAATGATGTCAACAATGGACGTACCAGGCAAAAATTCATCGACCAAACTCTCAAGGGTCACCAGCGAGCGGGCCAGCATCGTAACCGTACCCGGCAACTCGATGCCATTTTCACGTGCCATCGAAATCAACGCATTAAAGAAGCCCCCGATATCGAGCTCGGAAAGATCTGCTTCACCATAATTTGCAATAATTTGGTCTAGGTCTGCAAGCAAACTCGCATGATCAACTTCCGATACATCGGAGGAAGCAAAACGCAATAAACCATCTTTGAGTCGTACAGAATCACGCGTACCTACTGCTACAACCATATCGGTCAGTGCTGCTCGATCAAGCGCAGTCAGGCGTCCCATAATGCCTAAATCGAGAAAAATCAACTGCCCATCGCGTACGACAAGGTTGCCTGGATGCGGATCGGCATGGAAGAAACCATCGTCCAGCATTTGGCGCGTGTAATTGTCAACCAGCTTTGAGCCAATTTCGGAGAGGTCATAGCCTGCCGCTTTGAGCTCATCAGTTTTGTCGACAGGGATACCCTCAACGTAATCCATCACGACTACATGACGGGTACACCAGCGCCAATACGGCTTGGGGCAGTCAACAAATTTGCAGTTAGCATTATTGCGGCCAAACTCATCAAGACTTTTAGCCTCGACCAGAAAGTCCGTTTCTTCGACAAAAGACTGCCAGAGTTCATCGACCACTGAAGAAAAATCAATGAACTGCTTGCCCCGCATCAATTTGTCCATACGGCGCGCAAGAGAACGCATGATAGAGATATCCTGCGCCATCTTTTCTTGTACCTGAGGACGCTGAATTTTGATAGCTACTAGCTCACCTGTAACAAGACGCGCCTTATGCACCTGAGCAACCGATGCCGAACCCAACGGCACGTCGTCGATAGCGTCAAAAATATCCTCAATGGGGGTTGTATATTCGTCACGCAAAGCCTGCAGCATGGTCGTACGGTCCATGGGCTCGACTTCGGTACGTAACTTTTTGAGTTCATCACAAAAGCTTTCGGGCAAAATCTCCGAACGCATAGAAAGAATCTGCCCTGCTTTTACAAAAGTAGGCCCCAGCTCCTCAAGCAGAGACCTCATGCTCCGCGGCGTCAAACCATGCCAGACATCATAATGGCTGGCAATCGCCAAGATTTCCCTCAGACGAGACAGTTTGCTCGCCCGCGTAATTTGGTACTGGTCGGACGATGCATCTCGCCCACCAAAAATACCTATAGTCTCAAAGGCACCTTCTTCCGCCTTGAGAGCTTCTTCCCAGCCCTCAAGGCGGTCTTCAGGTCCAAATTCGTCTTCAGTCACGGAAGAAAAACCTTTGCGGCACAGCGAATGCTATGCCTCAGCATCCTCGGACTTAGGCTCGTCCGCTGGCTCTACCTCAATTTCAACCTCAATATCGGGCTCCTCAACAGGCTCACCATCAACCTCAACAGGCTCAGCATTGAGGTCTTCTTTGATCTGAGTAATTTTTGCCACGTAGGCCTCGCGCTCCTCGGGTGTCATACCACGCAGACGGGCACGCAAAATACTTGCCTCGGTATCACTACTTGCCGCAGAAGCCTTGTGCTTGAGCTCTTCGTTGAGCGTCTTGCCCTGCTCTACCGTAAGCTCGCCCTTCTTGACCAGCTCTTCGATAATCGCGCCAGACTTTTCTGCAATCTGACCAGACATTTCTGCGCCAGTTGCAACAGCACCAATACCGGCTAGAAAAATCTTACGGGCGGTCTCGGACATGTCGTCAATCAGTGCCATGATAAGCTCCTTTGTTCGTAGCTTGTACGGGTGTACACCCGTTGGCTTTTGTATACCCATCGTAGGCGAGCTCTGACAAAATTTTCCGCTCGTCTCCATGAGAACACCGTGAACGGTGGTTTTTGCCCTTCAGTTCAACAGCTAAAGGCCGCGAAGGATACGACCAAGCTGAGCCACACTGTGTACCACCGTGATGGCGCCTGCTTCCTCAAGCTCGCCGGCAGGCGCTGTATCGCCAAAGTAGACACCGATGCAGGGCATGCCAACTTGTTTGGCAGCTTCGACATCATAATGCCTGTCGCCTACCATTACCGCTTGTCCAGCCGTAAAACCTAGCTTGTCGATGGCAGCCTGGATGGTATCAGCTTTGGTCTGCTTGTTAGTATCGTTTTTCTTGCCCTCAATAGCTTCGAAATAATCAGCAATCTTGCCATCGCCTACACAACGCTCAAGCAGGCCCTGTCGTTTGGATGAAGCAACAGCTAAATGGCGCCCGTTGGCCTGCAACTGTGCCAACAACTCGGGAATACCGGCAAAAGGAGGCCAAGCTTCGGGACCGCAAGCATCATACAGCCTACGATAATGTGCAGTGACAGTGGCCGCATCTTTCTCCGATAAGCCATATACCTCGGTATATGCTTGAGGAAAAGGTGGTCCAATCAGACGACGCAAGTCGCCCATCTCTTCTTCACTCATGCCAAAATCGCTTAACACAGTATGTGCCGTAGCCACGATTGAATGAGTGGTATTACCCAGCGTGCCATCAAAATCAAAAAGGATACAGGGGCGCTGTGCAAGATCGACAATTCGCTCGATACCTCGTGGACCACCCGCATCAAGATCTGATAAAAAACGATAATTCATTCAATTCCTCCAAGCTTAGCGGCAAATTTCTTGTTAAATACGTCACCGCGACTCGAAATACACAAATCTATTTTATCTACTTGAGTTGTCACGAACTCAATACTCTGCTTGAGTTACCATGAACTCACAATCTATTTGAGTTGCAATAAACTCGTTCTCTGTTTGAGTTGCAATAAACTCGTACGACCACAGCAAAAGGGATATCCATGCACACTCAGCCAATATTCTGTTTTCGTCCCACACCTGAGAGAGCGGCTGATTTTGCTGCTCCACCCTATGATGTGTTTGACCGTACAAGTGCAGCTGAGTATGTAGCAGCACATCCTCAGTCATTCTTGGCCATCGATCGACCTGAAACCGCTTTTTCAGCAGAGCAGGACATGTATGCTCCCATAGTTTACGAAAAGGCACGTCAGCTGCTTAATGAGCGTGTAGTTGATGGCACCTTATTGCGCGATGAGTCGGCTTGCTACTATATCTGGCGCATGGCAGTCGATGGACATACCCAAACGGGTTTGGTTTGCGGAGCAGCGGTATCTGATTACGAAGATGGTGTCATCCGCCGTCACGAGTTGACGCGCAAAGACAAGCAGCAAGATCGCATTAACCACATACGCGCAACTAGTGCGCAGACAGGACCCATTTTCCTTGCTTATCGCGACAACAGCGCACTGGATGCCTTGATTACACTGATGAGCAGCGCGGAGCCACTGTACGATTTTACAGACGAGGCTGGCTGCCACCACAGCATTTGGCGCGTGGCGCGTGATGTAGCTGTAGGATCACTACAACTCATACTCGATCAAATACCTTGTGCCTACATTGCCGATGGACATCATCGAGCTGCATCGGCGGTTGCGGTGTGCCAAGAAAAGCGCACAAAGTTACAGGAAACAGACCAGAATACCTCCAGCGAAGCAGATACATTTTTAGCAGTACTTTTTCCAGCGAGCCAGTTGCATATTTTGCCGTACAACCGCGTTATCACTGATAAAGGCAGTAAAACGCAAACTGAAATATTTGCGGAATTGTGCAAGCAGGGCTTTGCCATTACGGAGGTAGATGATGTGGTAAACCCTGCTCAAAAAGGCATGTTTGGCTTGAAACTAGAAGGTAAATGGTATGAGTTAAGACTTACTGAGAAGTCTGCAAAAGATGACCCTGTTGCAAGGCTTGATACCTCTCTTGTTCAAAATCTTATCTTAAGCCCGATTTTTGGTATCAATGACCCTGCAGTTGACCCACGCATTTCTTTTATTGGTGGCAAAGACGCAGCTCGACGCAGTGGGGAAGCCGCAGGAGATACGGGCGTTGCCATCACTTTGCACGCAACTTCGCTCGATGAGCTGATGTCCGTATCCGATGCTGGTTTGTTGATGCCGCCAAAGTCAACGTGGTTTGAGCCAAAACTCCTATCGGGACTTTTTATTCGTCATATCTAGTCTAAATTCCACCACAGTCCCATTTTGCGGATATCAAAAAAATGTATCCGGTTTTGATATATGTCTACAACAGTGGAGGCATATCGAAAAAGCATAGCTAGGTTGAGCGTACAAAGCTTAGTGTCTTTATTTTTGACAAGTTTTGCTTCAAAAAATGTATCTAAGAAAACAGCTGCTTAACAGCTCTTTAAGACAGCTGTTTTGTTACAAGGAAGGTTTTAATGTCTGCCTGCTGGGGTATAAAACTATACAGAACAACTTGTGAAAGTGAGACGAATGCGACTTTTTGGCCGTACTGATAAACAAAAAAATAAGGAAGCTTTAGCGCTTACTAGGAAATCGCAATTGAAGAAAGCGATTCTGTGGGTGTTGGGAATATCAGCTGCACTGAGCATAGCGAGATTTACGCCGAACAAAGAGTTGGCAATTGCCGTATTGCTGGGTGTTATCGGTGGTGCTGTCAGCGCATATTTTCTTTTGCAGTCAAAACGCGAGGTGCTGCCAGCAAGAAAGCCTCTTGCTGTTGATGATGTCAAAACTACTTGCCCTGTTGATGCTACAGAGCTTGCAGCTGAAGATACATCCAAAAGAAAGGATGTACCCAATCCCAAGCTGAACCTTAATACTACACACGCCGATCAGGCACTTAACTCGTCTGAAGCGCCTGTAGTAGCCGAAGATGATGGTGAGCCCGCTTATCGCCAGTCACAACTTGACTTTACAGAGTTCACCAAAAAGCTACTTGAAAGCCCTGATCCTTTAGGTGAGCTCAAACTCTTTGCTGCAGATGTACGTGAACGCGAAAACTTCTACGGTGCCCCCGCCCTTGAAGAAGCAGACCTTGGCGAAGCAGAACCCAACGAGACTGTATCTCAGTTTGAATATGCCAAGGATGAAGAACCCCTACTACCCTCTGGTGTAGAGCTTTTCTTGGCACATCGCCTATATGAGTCGGGACTTTTTGACGAGAAGATTGAATTGCCTCATATACGCATTGTACGCCCTCATGCATCAGGCATGCTTTATCTTAGAATTGAGCAAGGACAGCTTCCCTACTCAGCAATGCTCACAATTCTGCGCATCGAAGCGGCACTCAATGCACTGCGCTTTGCTTACAGTTATTTTGAAGACCCACAGGATGCAAGCGAAGAAGATGTCGCCGTTCTCCAGCAGCGCATTACTTCTTCGATTGTGGCTCAGGCCGCACCTATTGATACCCCTATTGAGCTGCCTGAAGGTGTAGAACCTGATGGTGAGTGGGCAGTGCGCAACTGCATCTCAACAGCTATCGAGAGCTTCCAGTTGCCCTATCGCTTGACCGCATCATGGCGCACCAATGTTGCCGATGGAAATGTCGCTATCGAAATTCAACTGGTACCTTCAGATGTCTTCCCCAATTCATGGGCAGTGCCGACGCTAAATGATGGAAACAAGCGCGTGAAAACCACCAAACAGATGCGCCGCCAAATGGCTTCTGCTTATGCTATTCGTCTCGCCCTGCTTTTGGCGGCAAGTGCGTTTCGCGCATCCTCCAAAATTAAGCATGTTTGGGTAGCAGGCATTCTGGATAATGCCTCGCGTCATGATTGCTATCTTTCGGTGGATTTTGACCGTTGGCGTTTTGCCAAAACGGAGCTTGATCATACCGATGACCTTGAAAAAATTATGCGACCCTTCTGTCCTGTCATGCGCCTTGAGGATGGCTTTTTGCGTCCTGTTACGCAGAGTTTTTCTCTTTCAGAAGAGCGCTTCTGCCCGCGACGGCGTTATGAAAGCGTTTCGCTGTCAACACGCAAGCTACCAAAACACCTAGCAAATGCGCTAGGCACCGACCACGTCAGCGGACTTGCTATCCAAGAATCCGAGAAGCGCGAAGCAATCGCTGATGACATTTTGCGGCGCTTGGTGGCGCCCGCGCGTGAACATGCAACTCAGCATAACGTCCACACCATCCTTGAGCTGGCAGGAGACGATCCTGACCCTAGTGTTCGTAGCGCTGCAGAGCGTACAGCAAATGCTCTAGTACGCGGATCGATTGATGGAGAGCCTCAATCAGTTGTCGAAGAATTTATGACAGGCGATGTGCTATCTCGTGCCTGCGAGCTAGCACGCAGGTCGTTACAAGCTCGCAACGCCACAGCTGCTCTTGAAGTACTCAAGGCTGCGCTGGAGCCACTGGATGCAGCCGGTGCATATGCTGATTCTCCACAGGTAGAATGGCGTTATTTCTCGAGTTTTGTAGACCGTGCGCTATACAATCGCAGTCACAAAGCCAATGGTCGCAGCCTCATGCTAGTACCTGATACCTACTACAATGCTCACGTGCTCGCAGTTATGGCTGAGCTCGCGCTGGGTCATGCTCAGCGCGCAACAGAACATGCCCAGGAATTGGTGCGTATTGCTCCCCTAGATGCACATGCAAAATTGCAATTGGTACGTTGTTTGGAAGCATCAGACAATGATAAAGCAGCTGTTGAGCTTCTAACGCGGTTGCTTAAAGAAGCGCACGATCCTCAAGCTGTTGGTACTGCTTACTACCGCATGGCTTTCTTCCAATGGAAGCAGGGCAATATTTTGGCCGCACGTGCGTGCTATCAGATGGCAACACAATTTGTGCCAGCTGCTGCAC
Source organism: Atopobium sp. oral taxon 810 str. F0209 (assembly GCF_000466405.1). Classification (GTDB taxonomy): domain Bacteria; phylum Actinomycetota; class Coriobacteriia; order Coriobacteriales; family Atopobiaceae; genus Olegusella. The sequence goes on from NZ_KE952943.1 coordinate 47,207, forward strand.
CAACCATTGCAATGGAACTCACAGCGCTCGCAATGCAGACAGGCACCAAAGATGCACGCGAGCCGCTCTCACCCACCGAACTGCACCACGTCCTTGAGACTCACCATATTCCCGAGTCACCTACCGATGAGATGTCTGGGGTCTTTATGGAATGCGCCCAGGCATCACTAGATGCAGAAGTTTTTCCTGTTGCGCGGAACTTCTTGTCCACACTGGCAGCCTTTACTCCTGACGATATCATCGTCGGAATGATGAACTCTCTCGAAAGTTTCCCCGACTCCTTGTAAGGCCACTATAAAGCCGCTCCACCTCTACCCAAACCTGTTCTAAGCTAAAAATCTGACCCAACCTCAGATTGGATCAGATTTTTCTGCAGACCATCTACCTACTCTTTTATCTCAGTTTACCTGGTGGATTCCTCGATAATCAATTGGGGACTCAGGAAACTCAATAACAAGGCTGTATTAGCTATTCTTGCGAGCCTGCTGTAGACCTAAGCCTGCAAGCAGAACAATGACACCTGCGCCAGTCACAAACGGGACATATGAGTTGTCTCCAGTCTGAGGAAGTGCAGATTTCTTAATCCTCTTTGTAACAGTCTTGCGCTTAGGAGTCTTTTTGGGAGTCTTGGGAGTCTTCGGAGTGTCCTTGGGAGGCTTAGGGGTCTCAGGAATCTTCTTATTGCTAATGGGATCAAGCACAGCGGAGAGATGTGTGTTGGTCAAATCAAAGGTATGGGTCTCAGGGTTAATCTCATAGCCTTCGGGTGCCTTTGTCTCGTTAAGTGTATAGCTACCCCACTCAAGACCTGTCACCTTCAGCGAACCAAGAGCAGGATCTTCGTCGTTCTCACCATTATCGACTACCGTCTTTAAGAAACCATTTTCACCTGCGAGCAGCCACTCTGAACCACCCAACAGCTCGGAGTTCTCAGCGGCAACCTTGGTCCATGCAAGTTCTCCAGGAATGCGACCATCCTTAATCTCCCCTACAAAAATAGGGGTATCAAAGTCGCTGTTCTCATTGAATTCAAATGTATAGGTATTTTCGTCGATGGTATAACCCTTAGGAGCCTTGGTTTCCTTTAGCGCATAAGTACCCCACATGTTTTGGGTGTCCTTCTTTACGCCCCAAGCAAAACCAGAAACCTTCAGTGAACCAATTTCGGGATCTTCGTCATTCTCGCCATTGTCAACGACTTTCTTGGAGAAGCCATCTGCTCCCGTAATCAACCACTCAGAACCACCGATTTTCTCAGAGGTCTTTGCATCAAGCTTTGTCCAGTTAATCGTTCCAAGCTTGCGCGTATTGGTAAGATGAAAAACTCCATTGTCGTCTGTCTTTATCTGAGAAGTAAATCCAGGCGTTGGAATTTCTCGACACCGATATGTCATTTTATTAGCAATACCGCCAGGCTCATTTGCCGGAGCATAAATAACAAACTGCCAATCATCATCGCCATTATGAGGATTGACATCGGCAGAAAACTGGTTTTCGTTACCAGTGTAGATGCAATCGATCAGTTCAGCTGTAGTTCTGTGAATTTTAAATTTGGCAACGACAGACTCATACTTTGGCTTGGTTGTATCTGGCCTTCTATCAGGACCAAGAGGATATCGAGTCGCAAGGAGCTCTACCTCAATATAATCGGGATGCTCAAATTCAGTACTATCCCGTGCATACGCAACACGTGTAAACAAGGCGCTTGTCAGCAGGGCAAGCGAAAAAAGTACAATTACCCCCCCCCTTAGTTTCTTTAATAGAATGCGTAAATCCTTCAAATTCATCAACATCTCCTTTCTAAAATACAAACTATAAAAACTCCTTATTTATTATAAACTTTAATAATTAACCCTCAAACCCCTTGAAATACAAGGATATTTGCAAGAGAACAAGTTGAATTTACTACCAATTTACTACTTTTGAGGAAAAAGCCTTGATGTGCTGTAAAAACTCTTGCAGATAGGAACATTTTACCACAGATAGCACAAAGCATGTTGTGAGGATCAAAACTAAATAGGAAATCGTAAAAGCGGTGTTCTTTCGCTTCTGTTAAAGGAAGCATAGGATGCCGCTTTTTTCATGCCCATGTTACGAAGTAGAGGTAAATAAGGGCTTGAAATACAAAGCTTTCAGAGGGCGGTTTTGAAAAAGTAAGGGAAATATACCTTTTCTTTCAAAATTGCCCTTTTACTGCGTAACAAATAAAAAACGAAAGGAGTATCCGCATGGCAGTTTTCAGAGTAGAGAAAAACAAAGGCTATACCGTCATGAGCAATCATCATCTGCGAAACAAAGAGCTAACGCTAAAAGCAAAGGGCTTGCTCTCACAGATGCTTTCACTTCCGGAAAACTGGGACTATACCCTTGCCGGACTTTCCCATATCAACAAAGAAAGTATCGATGCCATTCGTACTGCTGTCTTGGAGCTTGAAAAGACAGGATATATCGAAAGGTCGCAAGGCAGGGATGAGAAAGGAAAAATGACAGCTATTACCTATGCCATTTATGAGCAGCCGCAAAGTCCGGTACCCAAAAATCCAACATCGGATAAGCCGGTATTGGAAAATCCGACAACGGATAATCCGACGTCGGAAAATCCAATGCAATTAAATAAAGATATACAAAAAACTGATCTATCAAAAAAAGAAGAAATAAATAAAGATGGATTAAGTACCGATTCCATTCCTATCCTTTCCCCTAACCCCTCTCCTTTGAGAGAGCCGCCTTTATCGGAAAAGAACGGAAAGGAAGAAAAAGACGCATACAAAATCTATGAGGAACTCATCAAGGACAATATCGAGTATGAACACCTCATAAACACAAAACGCCTTGATCGTGATCGCATTGATGAAATTCTTGACCTCATTCTTGAAACCGTATGCAGCAAAAGAAAAAGAATTTTAATTGCAGGCGACGAATACCCGGCAGAGCTTGTGAAGGCAAAATTCATGAAGCTTAACAGCGAACATATTGAATTTGTCCTTAACTGTATGCAGGAAAACACAACGAAAGTCAGAAACATCAAACAGTATCTAAAGGCGGCACTTTTTAATGCTCCGTCCACAATAGAAAACTATTACACCTCACTTGTAAATCACGATATGTACGGAAGAAACGACTTCTAAAGGAGAAATCACTATGAAACAGGGAACCATTATCTTTGACGAATACCGCGACCTTTATGACATCCGTTTTGACTTGAAAGACTACTTAGGAGGTCTTTATCCCGGAGATCAGTTTGAAGTCTTTACCTATGGAAAGTGGAAGCCCACCGAGATAGATATAGACAAAAACGATGAATGGTACCTGAAAGGAATACGGGGAAATATAAACGGGCTTCGGGTAAGAGTTAAGGAATAAAAAAATTCAGAGAACAGGAAAGGAGGATGACAGTTGCAGGATGAAATAAACGAAAAAGTAATTGCCCTGTATATTAAGGGTGGAAAATTACAGCAAGGTTGTTGCAAAAGGCAATAAAGATTTTTCTTGCCGAAATTAAAAACAATCTTCAAAACAGCAGCTTCCCCACGGGAACCAAAGTCTGAAACAGCTTATGAAGCAAAATACAGGTATTTCCAATATCGAAATCACGGATAAAAACATCAAAGCCTTTGAAGCGACGGCAAAGAAATACGGAATCGACTTTGCACTGAAAAAAGACAGCAGCACTTCGCCGCCCCGGCACCTTGTATTTTTTAAGGGTCGGGATGCGGATGTTCTAAAGGCGGCATTTACCGAGTTTTCACAAAAGAGGCTGTCAAAGGAAAAGCTGCCCTCTGACTTTTTATACGGTTACTTTGTGATTATCAAGCGTAGGAATGTTATACTTTTTCATCAAAGTCAATTGTAAAATGAAATTGAACTAAAAAAGTTCCATAGAAGATCACATTTGGTATAATTGATTCACCATAAAACAAAGAACCAAAAGGTGATAATTATGGAATATAATAATATTACTGAAACTATTTGGTAATTTCCTGAGTTAAACCGTTCTGACGAAGTAATTTTAATTTTACGCTGATCCCCATTTTTAGATTTCTTCCGAATTTATCATTTCCATCTGCCTTCCCGGGAAAATGCCGAATAGCTGTGGTACATACCTGGCAATGACTTTAATTAGATATCCCGAAATAAACTTTGTCAGAACCATACCCACCAGAAAAATCAGCATTTTCGGTATAGAAAAAGGAATGAATCCAAGGAGCGGCAAAACCACCTGTTGCAAAAGTGGCATATGAATTACTAAAATTCCCATGGTGACACGGTTAATTCCCTCTTCGTTTTGCTCATTTATTACCGGACCATGTTTTTTCCAATTACGGCTGATAAGAGACGAAATGCTAAGTACAAGCAGACAACCCGATAATGAATTTACAAAAAACCAAACTATATCGCCGTAATCTCCACTTCTCAGCAGGACCATTTCAAGACTCTCTGCCCTCAACACGCTCCCCGCAATGAATACGGTTACCGAAAGTACGAATATCAAGACTGTGCACACCGGATTCTTTCCCACTTTTTCAATCAAAGGCTTCATAGAGTATCCCAACAACATGAAACCCGCTGCTGTAAAAGCTATGTTAATGCACCAAGGATAGGAAAGATTTCCGAGTTTTGGAAGGAGGATGCCCGCCAGAAATAAAAATACAGCAAGCAATGGCAAGGCAAATCTCTTTAAGGAATCAAAACTCGAAGCAAGAGAAAGAACTCCCTCTAATATAATTCTGGCTACAAACATGCAAGGAAAAAACCATAATATAGGAAGTGTGCCGGCTCTAATCAATGCTTCATAAGAACCATACAGTAACCAAATTAAGTTTCTATACGAAAAATTCGAATATATCAGCGACCATAAAAAGTAAGGAAATATGAAGGAAAGAGCCATTCTTCGCAAAAAATCGCACCATCCGTTTTGCCCTTTTCCCTTATGTGTAACTAATGCAAGACCGCACAGCAGAAAGAAGATCGGCATATGAAAGGTAAAGAGCACCCTGCGAAAAAGTGAAGTCTCTCCCATTCTTGCTGTCGCTGTTGCAAGGATGATGAGCAATATTGTTATAGTATTTGCAGTTTTAAGGAAGCTGACTGCACCTCTTTTTTTTTAAGCACTGTTATTTTCACCTCACGGTTCTATTATGTTGAATGTTCTTACTATCGGCGACATATATTTTAAAAGACGCAACGGTACCGTCCTATCTCCAGTTATAACAATCTGATCCATTACTTCTTTTTTCCCAAATATAAGTGACAGGAACTGAATGCGTTTCAGACTGATTGAACAGTCTGCCATACTTTTTGCTTCGCCCTTATAGACGAGAAGAATACCATCTCTTCTAATCGCAAGGAACTCTTCGTTCGTATCGGTAATTTTCAGGTTGAGAGTAAAATTATCGTCTTGCGCCGCCATAGAATCCGTCATAATATCTATGTATGACAGTATCATTTCCGTTGTCATACCCATCATCATTACTTCATAGCCTTTTGCGGTTCCTTCTTTGCGTGACTGATTTCCGTCAAAAAGCTCCCACGCTCCCATAAGATATGCACAACGCCACGGACCGCTCTCAGATTGATAGCCGAGTTGTTCAAGTGCCATTGCACAAAGATCTCTTGCTTCCTGAAAATCCGGTTTGGCAAATACAATTTCCTTTGTGAGCTGAGCTACCCATTGGTATTCTCCCTTGTCGAAATCCTCCTTAGCCTTGCTCATAACCCTTTCTAAATCGCCCAAGTATGAAATCCATTTTTTTGCGGTATCTTCGGGAGTAAGCGGATTAAGATTGACCGGATTGGCATCGTACCAACCCATGTAACGCTGATAAACAGCTTTTACATTGTGACTCAGCGTGCCATAATATTGACGGCAATACCACACTTTGTTAAGCCTGTCCGGAAGCTTTAAACTCCTTGAAATTTCAGCAGATGTCATTCCCTGATTGATATAATGCAGCGTTTGATTATTTATATATTGATAAACCGCAGCCGTATCCCGCATATATTCCTTTATTGTTTCTTTTCCCCAGTGCGGCCAGTTGTGAGATTGAAAAACTACATCGGTCTCGTCTCCAAAAAGATACTCGGCTTCCAGTATGAAATGTGCCCATGCCTCAGCATCACGCACTTCAGCGCCTCTGAGAGTATAGATATTATGCATGGTTCCTGTGCAATTTTCAGCCATCCAAAGACCTTTATATTTGGGGAAATATGCATTCATTTCCACCGGTGCTTCTGTTCCAGGAGTCAGATGAAAGCAGATTTCAAGCCCGTCTATAATTAAAGTATCATTGCTCTTAATCTCTATCGTAGGTGCCATAAGACCGACTGTCCCTGTGGACTGACCGAGTCCTATACCTATTGCCATACGATCTTTTTCACCGGCTTTCATAGGAGACCCGTACTGATATTGAGCTCTTCGTCCCATAGCAGGTCCGCAGTAAATGTTTTCACTCACAGCATGTTTCAAGAAACCTTCGGGGGCTAATATCAGAATCTTACCGGAAGCGAGCTGTTCTTCTAAGCTGAGTTTTGCATCTGCTACCTGTTCAGCCTTCACTGCACCCATAATTCCGCCATAGTGATCTATATGAGAATGACTATAAAGAATTGCCTTGATGTTGAGTTTTCCGAAATGCTTTTCCATGAGTATCATAGCTGCTTCCATATTCTCCTTGCACATCAAGACATCAAAAATTATCCAGCCGTGATCTGTTTTAATGAAAGTAGCATTTGCCATATCATACCCACGTACCTGGTATATACCATCACATACTTCAAAAAGCCCTGCGTAGGCGTTAAGTTGGGTATGTCTCCATAGACTCGGATTTACCGTATCCGGTGCTTCCTTATCCTTGACAAAATCGAAATTTTCGAGATTCCACGCCACTTCTCCGTCATCACGCTTAATGACGAGTCCGTCCGGAGATTCAATCAGACCTCTCAATGCACACTCTTTTTCACGTTCGTCTCCAAAGTTAAGCAAAGAATACCAGGTTTGATTAGCTTTAGCCGTACTCGCCGTTGCACACGAACAACGGGTCCTGCCCGAAGATTTTCTTTCAATTCCCATAATATTTTTCTCCTGTTAATATTTTTCTAACAGCTGATTGCTGTGACTCAATTCTATGATATAGCCTTTTGTTCAGCTTTATTTATAGTTTAGTCGATTTTTGTTATTTTAGGTGCTTTCCACGTTCCGTTTAACACGCTGTTACCGGGTCTATATATTCTAAGATAAAGATGAAATCCTCTCTCTCCTACAGGTAACCAGTTTTCTCTGTTTTCATTCGGTTCTTCAGTTTGAAGAATCAAGTCCAGGGAATTATCGTCGTTTAACCTGAAGTCGTTTCGATTGCTTATAGCATAACGTTCGATTGGGTTTGAAATCAAAAAATCATCATCTCCGTATGCGGTTATCGACCAAAACCCATATTTTCCGACAGGCGGAAGTCCATCGGCGTTGAAATGTAACAAGTATCTGTTTTTTGCATCCAGCTTTTCACCTTTGTTATCTTCTTCTGCTTTAAGGTAAACGGCGACATCTACAGGATTGGCACCGAAACCCGCAATTGCAACGAGACAGCGATATCCGTATTGCGTACCGAAACGACTTATCGGATCTCCGTAAAATTTAAAGTTACCATTTCTCACCATGAAGCAGGATGTTTCCTCAATAAGCTTCGGAAGAAGGCGATCTTTCATTTCCTGCCAAAATTTTTCCAAATCTACAGGTGAAAGAGAAGATTTAAAAGAGCATCCGGCACCTATTCCTAATTCAGCAAGTTCACTGAGTAATTCACCGTCCTCCGAATATGCCGGATTGTCGCTTAATAATCTGTTTACCATCTCGAAATAAGCATTGGAAGACAACTTCATCGCAAGCATAATCGGAATACCCTCTTTATCCGGATCATAGGTACCTTTAGGCATTTCGCCACCTGTAAGCCAAACAGATAATGTTTTTGTTTCCATCTCATTTTGCAATTTATATATGTTCGCTATATCCTCAGGACCATAGCAGATTGTCCTTCCGATAAGCCATCCGATAGAAGTAGGAACCTCTATTCTCTTCATGCCGTCGGGAATATTTCCCTTAAAAGCAGGCCCTGTGAGTATGTAGGTCCTTTCTTCGTCTGTATCCCCGCCGGTTCCCAAAATCGCTACGGTATTTGACCATGCATCCATTATTTGAAACATCAGATACCTGCCGGCTTGCGGTTTTTTAATCACAAGTGCATCATCCTTTAAATCGAAAAAAATCTGCGAATACAGAGTATCGACATTTGGTGTAACAACCTGTCTGAACTCCGATGTCGCAAGATCTTTCGCATGAAGAAACTGATTGACTGGAGACTTTGATTTAGCAGGTTCTATCGTGTTTGTGCTGACATCCTTGGTGATATTCATCAGAACCAGCGGAAAAGAAAAGATAAACGCCCTCTCTATGAGCAACTTTTCTCTTTCAATTTTCATTTCATTTTCCATCTTAAAATCCTCCATAATACTTTATACTTTATTATTTTTTTGACTGAACTCACACATAATCATATTCTTAAGTAAAACTAAAAACAAATATAAAGCTTATAATTTGCGTCTTAATATTCTTAATCTTTTTCTTTATATGATGATTAAAGTGCTTTAACTTTTTATATATCTTAAATGGGGACATATTTATTGCATATTTGCTATAAATTATTCTTTTATGTACGATGCGGCGAGAGTTTTCTACCATACTTCGAGTGTACAAATACCTAACTGCTTATATAAAAAAGGCATCAGACAAAAAGCCTGATGCCTAAAGCCATACATGTACAAGCAGAGCTTAGAGGTCAAGCTTCATAAGGCGAGACATTGCAACGATGTAAATCTCCAAAGCCTTCTTGAACTGCTCCTCAGAGAAACCTTCATCGGCAGAGTGCTCAGCGCCAATCCAGTCGGGCATCGGGAAGGCGGGGTCATTGGGACCAAAGGCGCAGGCACACTTGAAGTGACGCGCATAGGTACCTCCACCGATAACATAAGCCTTGGAATCGCGACCAGTGTACTCGTTGTACGTGTCCACGCAGGTCTGAATTGCGGGATTATCGGGCTTGATATAGAAGGTTGGCATATCAAGATCCACAGTGAGATTAGCGTCGTAATCAGCAAGAACCTTCTCAATGGCAGCGCTAATTTCATCTGAGCTAATAGAGGTCGGATAACGAGAGTCGATGGTCTGTTCAAACATACCGTCCTTGGTGCGGATGGTACCACCGATGCAGGTCAGAGGACCAAACATCTCATCACGGGAAGCAAAGCCCATGGAAGAGCCATCAGTAGTGCAAAGTACCTTATGATCAAGCTCAAGGAAGCGACGCTCTGCCTCGCTACCAATACCATTCTCCAAGAGATAATCAACAAGAACGAGAATCGCGTTTACGGAACCCTCGGGCGTGGAGGCATGAGCACCTATACCAGTAGCTACGATACGAACTGTACCGTCACCCAAGTCCTCAACCTCAATACGGTCGGCAGCGGTAAGCTTGGAAGCATCGGCGCGTACGTTTGCAATCGCCTGACCAGGAACAGCGTTGCCAGCAGTGCCACCCTCAAAGCTTACAATCTGGTCGGCAATTGCCTTGTTGGGACGAATGGTGGCAGAATAACCACCCTTTTCGCCACAGATTACAGGGAAGTCTGCATCGGGAGTAAAGAGGAATGCGGGCTGCTCGAAGTTCTCGATATACCACTCCACGTCACGCATATCGGTCTCTTCATTGTTGCCGATGATGCAACGGATGGTATAAGGCAGAGGCTCTCCAGTCTTGTCAGCCTGCTCTTTGAAGAACTTGGCTGCATACATACCCATAACCAGAGGACCCTTGTCATCAAGAACACCGCGACCAATCATATAGCCATCCTTACGGGTGACTTCAAAGGGCGGGAAGGTCCAACCAGTGCCTTCGGGCACGATATCGGTATGACCAATAAGAGCGAGCTGCTTTTTGGAAGCGCCAGGAATATCTGCATAAGCAATATGGCCGTCACAATTGTGAGTATCAAAACCCATACGTTCTGCAATATCGCATGCAGCGCACAAAGCCTCGTAGGGCTTGGGGCCATACGGCATGCCCTCGGTAGCATGCTCCATATCCTCAACGGAACGAATACTGACAAGGGTAGCAACATCAGCAACAATGTTCTCCCACTCGCGCTCAATATAAGCGCGCGCGTCCTGCTTGACCTGCTCGTCTGCCATGACAGTCCTTTCTGCCGAAGCTAATTTGATTGCATAACCATTGCTAGTTTAGCGTTTAATATCACCAGATAGAAACAAAGCGGCAAAGCGCTTAGCGGCTCGGTAGACGGCTAAAGTTTGCTGGTAGAGTCTTTGGACATACACAATTTATGCAGAAAGTCATGCACAAAAGATACATGAGGCTAACTTGCATGAAATAGTAGTATGTGTCTGCAATTGAATCGCAGCATAAGCCATAGACTCCTTTAGAATGCCAAAGACAACAACATACCCCGCGCAGAACGGTAAATAGATGGCAGTAGATAAACGACTTTGGCCAGCAGAATTTGCAGGTGCAATTTTTGATTTTGATGGAACAATTGCCGAAACGCACTCCATTTGGCATGAGGTTGATCAGATATTTTTAGGTTCACGCGGTATTGAGGTTGATTTTGAGTACCAGAGAATGCTCTCAATGATGGGTTTCCAGGCGGGCGCACGCTATACCATCGAGCGTTTTGGTCTGCGCGAAACTGTCGATGAAATTTGTGATGAGTGGAACCGGTTGGGTAAGGCACTCTACCACAGTCGTGTGCATTTGCGGCCAGGCGCTCAAGCCTATATCGAAGCCCTAGGAAAGCAGGGCATCCCCTGTGCATTGGCAACAGTAAACGATGCCGAGGTATTAGAATCATGTCGCCATATTGATGTGCGCAGCCTTTTTGACCAGCGAGTTTACGGGAAGGAAGTGGCACATCCCAAGGACCATCCCGACATTTACCTCGAAGCGGCTCACCGGCTTGGTGTTGCCCCCGCTAACTGTATTGTATTCGAAGATCTTGCTGCAGGCATTCGTTCTGCTCATAGTATTGGGATGTTAACCTGCGCTGTTGCTAGTAATGACCCTATGCAAGACGAGCAGGTCGTAACACAGCTCGCAGATATTTTTTTGCCCGACTGGCAGGATATTAATCTGGCATAAAATGTCGCCCCAAGCCTCGCTTGAAGCGACAGATAAAGCGAATCTGCTTCCATAAAATACAATTGCTTCCACAGATGGTTCATTCCTCGAGTTCGGAGAAAAATTTATCTGCGGTTTGGTGGTTGTTGAACTCGAAGTTTGAACCATCTGTGACATAAGCAAACTTTTAGAGTTCGAGCTCCATCAGACGAGCAATGCTCACGATGTAAATTTTGAGCGCGCGCTTAAGGCTGGCCTCAGGAATTGCCTCATCGGGACCATGCTCAGGGCCTGCCCATTCGGGTACAGGATCGGCTGGATCCCAAGGACCAAAGGCAGCTCCACGGGCAAAGTGGCGCGCATAGGTACCACCGCCAATGGTAAAGGCCTTGCCTTCACGTCCGCTATACTCTTCATAGGTATCCAACAAGCAACGAATTTCGGGCAGCTCAGGGTCAACATAAAAAGGCGTAACATTGCGACCCTCAGCGTAACTGCAGCCATATTTAGCTCCAAAGGTGCTAAGCGTTTCGGTAATGCTTTCGCCCGTTGTGCTAGTTGGGAAGCGTGAATCAACCGTTTGTACAAAGCAGCCATTCTCCGTGCGCACTGTGCCGCCAATGAGCGTCAGTGGCCCGAACTTATCATCTTCACTGGCAATGCCCACCGAAGAGCCATCTGTTGTCGCAAGCAGTATGCGCTCCATCTCGAGGAAGACACGCTCCTCATCAGAGCACAGGTTTTGCTCTAGCAAGTAATCAACAAGCAAAGCAATTGCATTGACGGTACCAGCAGGCATAGAGGCATGACCACCCTTGCCATGAGCAGTAATGAGTGCCTGACTATCCCCCGCTGCCTCAATATCGATGTTATCGGCTTCAGGCAACTCACTTGCTACACGCCTGACCACAGCAGTCGCGCGACCAGGAATTGCATTACCAACCGTACCACCATCAAGTTCAACGATGATGCCACCTGCGATCTTGCCCGAGCAAAAAGTTCCTGAATACAGGCCCTTCTCACCACAAATCAGCGGAAATTCTGCATCAGGCGAAAACGCAAATTCGGGCATGGGGTAGCGCTCAAGATACCAGTCAAGGTCTTTCATACTGGTCTCTTCATTGTTGCCCACGATGCAACGCAGAGTATACGGGAGCTTCTTGCCTGTACGTTGAACCTCACGCGCAAAATAGTGAGCAGCATAAAGCGATAACACGCAGGGACCCTTATCGTCCAAAACACCACGACCAACTAGGCAACCTTCCTTACGAGAAACATCAAAAGGAGGAAAGGTCCAACCCAAGCCCTCGGGCACAACATCAGTATGGGCAATAGTGGCGATTTGCTTGTCCGACTCACCGATAAGGTCTGCATAGCCCAAATAACCTTCGCACTCATGTGCATCCAAGCCCAAGCGATCGGCAATTCCGAGACCTACTACCAGCGCCTCATGGGAAGCAGGACCCCAAGGCATACCAGGCTTCGCAGCAGTGCGATCCTCGACAGAACGGATACGCACGAGCCTGCGAATATCAGCAACAACGTCTTCCCAGACCTCATCTACAAAGGTATCAACGTTCTGCTTGAATTGTTCATCAATCATCTAGGCCTCCCGACCTCCATACTCACATTTTTGCGCGGAGCAAAACGAAGCAAAAGGAGTCGACAACCCAGACCTATCGCAGCGGATACTCGCGCGTCAATCTAGTTTAGTTTAAACACCTATTTGGTTTAGATGCTTGCCATCTCAGAGGAGACGGAAGAATACCAGAAAGAGTAATTGGGCGGACAATACTTCTTTGCTGCGCTTAGCGAGATGGTATAGCCATAGCCACTCGCAAGACCGGCAACGTGAGCATTGATAGCCTCTTCCCAACTGCCCCAGCTAGAACTACCCCAGCCCCAAGCATTATGCGGCTTAAAGCAAGCAGCACCTTTACTAGACTCGATGCATGAAATTGCCGGAGACCAGCGAGGGTCAACACCATAGCGCAGGGCAGCTTCGGCAAAGGTCCTACCTTGACCGGCAAGCGGCGAACCTGCAAGGTAGGCATCAATGCGTGCGGCCCAAGAGTCAACAGAGTCAGACGAAGAAGAACCGCTGCTTTCTTTGTTGCCATCCTCAGTTTCGACCGCAGACTTGTTGTGCTCAACTTTTGCAGGAGCTGACTCTTCTTTTTTGGTGTTGGAGCTAACCTTAGCTTCGTTGCCACTAGCGGTCTTAAAGGTTTTATTTTCGGACTCAGCTTTTTTTGCCTCGGCAAGAGCTGCCTCGCGGGCTGCCGCCTCTTCCTTTGCCTGCTCGGCCGCGCGAGCCTCTGCCTCAGCACGAGCTTCCTCGGCTGCATTCAATGCATCTGCTGCTTTTTGACGGGCTTTCTCGGCCTCTGCTTTTTCAGCTTTGAGACTTGTCTGAGCTACTTCAAGCTCATTTTGCATCTCTACCAAAGAACTAATTTCATCGGTATTTTTGTCCGAAATGATATTGAGATACTGAAGAGTCGACAACAAACTCGAGAAATCCTCAGAAGAAAGCACTAAATCAATCAAGCCGCCACGGGACTGCTGGAACTTGTAAAGAACGCGCATAGAGCTTGCAGACTTTTCACGCTGCTCAGGGAGTTTGGCGGTAATCGTGTCAATACGATCTTGAACCTCACTCATGCGCTCCTTGACGTCTTCGACTTTCTTGACCGCGGCATCATAGTCGTCGTTTGCCTTCTCGATACGCTTGGCAATAGAGGCGATGTCATCTTTGCCAGCGGCGTGTGCGACACTGGGAAGAACAGCCGGCATTGAGAATGCAAACAAAGTACCCACAAGTGCAAGTACAAGAATCTTGTTTGCTTGTCGACCAGTTGCTGCCTGCCTTTGCTGCACGCTAAAGTCCCTTCTTCTGCGCACCTTTTGGCCGCATAAGCGGAGGTACGTCTTGTCTCTCAAGTAGTGCTTTGCCGCCCAAGACCAAGACGACGACGTGTCTTGCAAATAAAAAACCCTTCTTTTGGTGGGCCGCAACAGCTGTTAAGCAAGCTACAGATCCCACGTAACTTTCGAAATTTTACCCGAGAGAAGCCCATACGCCAAACGCCAACCAATAACTGCAGGAATTTGGCACAAGTCGACTTTGAGGGTTGGGGGGAGCCATGTCCTGCTTCCCCACAACGGGTTCAAAAGCGTCCCTTCAGCTTGCAAACGGTTCAAAACCGTACCTTACACGCCACAAAACCGCTGATAAAAATTTTCGCAAGGGCGCTTATTGAACCCGATGTAAGCAAAAGGGTGCTTTTTGAACCCGTTGTAGTCACTTTTCCGCAGGC
>NZ_KE952943.1:61713-92973 GCF_000466405.1 Atopobium sp. oral taxon 810 str. F0209
ACCGCCGAAGAATGCCCAGGTAAAAATTGGCGCGAGGGCGCATATTGAACCCGATGCGGGTAAAAAGGTGCTTTTTGAACCGCCTGCAGGCGAAAGGGCACATTGTGAACCGTCTGAGAAAGACATACGAAACCGCCTGTGAAAGGCCCGAAATCGCCTCCGCAAGCATCTTCTACACAAAAAAGAGGAGTCCTTTCGGACTCCTCTCAAGCTTTTGCTTCAGCTGCTAAACGCAGCGGGAAACTATGCCTTGGTGACGTTGGAAGCCTGGAGCTTGCCATTCTGACCGGTGGTGATATCAAACTCGACAGCCTGACCCTCATCAAGAGTCTTGAAACCGTCCATCTTGATCTCGCTGTAGTGGACGAACAGGTCGTCGCCATCCTCGCGAGAGATGAAGCCGTAGCCCTTGTCGGGGTTGAACCACTTAACAGTACCCTGTGCCATGACGTGCCTTTCCTTCGTGCGCCTTTATGGCGCTATAAACGCTGCGCTTTTCGCGCGATACCATGTCGAGCAGATGTCCTGCGCGACACAAGGGTTATAGTACCTCAAAACAAGTATTTTTATGCCAACAATCCGCTGACGGCGCATATAGACTGCTAAATGCACACTATAACGTTTGCAGCTTTGGACAAAAGGAGGCAACATGTCCTGCACGACTTTGCTTGTAGGAAAAGCGGCGAGCTACGACGGCTCAACGCTCGTCGGACGCAATGAGGATTCTTGCAACGGCGAGTGGAATCCCAAAAAATTTGTCATTGTCAACCCCGAAGACCAACCTCGTCATTACCGCTCGGTCATCAGCCATGTGGAAGTAGAACTACCCGACAATCCCCTGCGTTACAGCTCAACCCCCGAAGCCATCGAGGGCGGTGGCATTTGGGCTGCCGCTGGTATTAACGATGCTAATGTCGCAATGAACGCTACAGAGACGATCACCACCAACGAGCTTGTACTTGCGGCTGACCCACTAGTGGAGCTCATCCCTGCCGTAGGCACCGAAGGTGAGGTTGATTACATTCCCGAGCTTGCAGGCGGTCTTGGTGAAGAAGATTTTGTTACCTGTGTGCTGCCTTATATCCGCAGTGCTCGAGAAGGTGTTGTCCGCCTTGGTGCTCTGCTTAGCGAATATGGCACCTACGAAATGAACGGCATTGCATTTTCAGACGCTAACGAGATTTGGTGGCTCGAAACTATCGGTGGTCACCATTGGATTGCTGTCCGTGTTCCCGACGATTGTGTCGTTACAATGCCCAATCAATTGGGTATCGACTTTTTTGATATGGAAGACGCCTTTGGAGAGGGTACGAATTTCCTTTGCAGTGAAGATTTACGCGAGTTTGTATCGGCAAATCACCTAGATCTTTCGCTGGATGGCCAGTTCAATCCCCGTTACGCTTTTGGGTCGCACTCCGATGCCGACCACGCATACAACACGCCACGTGCTTGGGATATGCAACACATACTTACACCTCACGGAGCATTGTGGGTAGGACCTGATGTTGAGTTTACCCCCGAAAGCGATGACATTCCTTGGGCAGTAAACCCCGAACGCAAACTCACCGTCGCCGATGTTAAAGATCTGCTTTCCCGCCACTATCAGGGCACACCATATGACCCGTACGGACGTGGAGGCGATCCCGCACAGCGCCGTATGTACCGCCCCATTGGCATCAACCGCACCAGTGAGCTGTCTATTTTGCAGCTTCGCGCTGACGGTCCCGAGGCCAGTCGTGCAATTCATTGGCTCGCATTTGGCTCTAATGTCTTCAACGCTATCGTTCCTCAGTTTGTGGGAGTCAGCAGAACACCTGAGTACTTCTCCAACACTAACTCTACGGTCAGTACTGAGTCTTTTTACTGGGCAAATCGTTTGATAGCCGCTATGGCCGATGCACACTTCTACGACTGCGTACCGCTTATCGAGCGCTATCAGCAAGCAGTGCCAGCCCGTGCTCTTGCACTGATTTACGAGGTCGAAGACGAAGCTGACGAACAGATCCGCGAGCAGACCAACGATGCAATTGCCAATGTCGTTCGCGAGGAAACCAACAAGTTGCTCGCAACTGTGTTGGATACCGCCAGCCTACACATGACCAACGGTTTCTCGCGTAACGACGGCTAACACCCTCATATTTGTGACACAAGGGCATACTTAGCTGTGTTTATATGCGCTTATATAGGTTCGCTTCTACAGAGTTCGCTTCTACAAAGTCTGCTTCTACAGATGGTTCATCCTTCGGACTTGCGAAAAAAATGACCTGCGCATTTGTGGTCGTTAACACCGAAGCTTGAACCATCTGTGGAGGTTGGGCAGAAGTTTGAACCATCTGTGGAGGTTGGGCAGAAGGTTGAACCATTTGCGGAGGTCGAGCAGCAGCTCGTACTATTTGCACGCCTGGGGCAATGACCATGCTGTTTGGGAAGCAGCGCACACGTAAATGGCAGCATTAACC
Organism: Atopobium sp. oral taxon 810 str. F0209; assembly: GCF_000466405.1. Taxonomy (GTDB): domain Bacteria; phylum Actinomycetota; class Coriobacteriia; order Coriobacteriales; family Atopobiaceae; genus Olegusella. The sequence goes on from NZ_KE952943.1 coordinate 64,173, forward strand.
TTAGCTCAAGACTATGTTGCCAGCCCAGCCCCAGCGCGGCGTCACTGTCTGACCATAGAACGAAATCCACTCATCAACGCTTTCGGTACGAATATAGCCAATGTTGTCCATCATCATACCGCCACCGATATAGATGCCAATATGGCCATAAATGCGACCCGCACGCGTATGGGGATGCGACGAGACGGCTACAATCATGCCTACTTTGAGGTTGGATTTACTAGAGCTGGTGCAATAGGCGTTATACATGTCACATGCATCGCCACCAATGTAGCCATAACCCGCGCGCTGGAACACCAGAGACACCCACATAGCACAGTAACCTGCACCAGGCGAACCAACGCTGTGGCAAGCATTCACAATAGCGGCCTGTGAGCCCGTAGAGGCTGAAGACTGACCGCCACCCTTAGAAATATGCGATCCCGCATTACTGCTACCAGGATTGCTGTTCGCAGCCGCTTTTCTTGCTGCTTCCTTCTCAGCCTGACGCGCCGCATTGTAGTCCATAATTTCGGCGTCGCGCTTCTTCATCAAGTCAGCAACTTCACCAGACAAACCATCGAGAGTTTTTTGCACCTCGTTTTGCTTTGCGCGCATATCCTCAAGCTGTTGCTTTTGAGTCTGGCTGAGTGCATCAAGGTCGGATTTCTGCTGCTCCAAGGACTTTTGCTGCTCTTGCAGCTTGGTTTTATCTTCCTCAAGTCCAGCCTTTTTGCGATCTAGTGTCTCTTTTGCCTCCTTGACATCCTCAATCATCGCCGCATCAGACTCACTGATTTTGTCGAGATAGTAAACGTTGGAAATAAGATCCTCAAAGGAAGCAGAGCTCATAAGTACTGACAAAAAGTCACGTCCACCAGACTTGTACGCACCCGCAACGCGAGCCGCGAGCACCTCTTTTTTGGAGTCAAGCTCAGCTTGGCGCTTAACAATGTCTTTTTGCGTATCGTCAATACGTTTTTGGGTATCGCTCACTTTTGTCTTGGTGTCATCAATTTGACGTGAAGTCTCTTCAATCTGGCTGAGCGTCGTAGACTGCTGCTGTGCCAACTCCTCAAACTCATCGCCGAGCATATCGAGCTGAGAATTCACTTGGTCATATTTTGCCTGCGCGTCATCCAGAGCATCCTGAGCTTCGTTGACCTTGGTCTTGTCCACAGCAAACGCTGCCGTGGGAAGCAGAGCCGTACCAATACCAGCACCTAGCAGCATACGCAGAGCATCACGACGAGTGAAGGTAGACTCACCCGACATATCAGCAGCATCATCTGCAGGGGTATTCATGCGGTCTGGGTTAAAAGAATAAGCGCCATTGCGCTTGTGCTTACGCGTTTCCAAGCCTACCTCCGTTTGTGCTGTATTTGCTTGGCATATGTAGCTACTCATGGTAGCACTACAGCAGTCGATGGGTAGCGTGCACCCAAAAACAGTCAATGGCAGCAGTTTATCCATTCGAGCAGCTTTTGATTCATTACAGGATGAGTTTTTAGCGAAAAACAATTCCGTACAAGCGATAAAACTAGCTAAAAAAGCTCATCATCCAAATCAAAAATTCGTCTCCTAGCAGGGCAATCACAAAGCACGATGCCGCAATGGCAGGGCCGAAGGGAAAGTCAGCTGTAGGCTTTGGGCTTATGGAGCATAAAAAGACAGCGACAGGCTTGTTTTTTCGCATTCCCCACACAAATGAGAAGCCAATACCCAAAATACACGCAATCAAAACAAGTGGGATACAGCGCTGCCAACCAAAATAAAACCCTGCCAAAGCAAAAAGTTTAAGGTCTCCCCCGCCCATACTGGGACGTCTCAACAGCAGGTCCATCAATAGCACAAGGACAAGCAATGGAGCAGCAACTATAGCTGCGTCAAGACAAGCCGTAGCGAGCACAGCAAAACTTACCCTACCTGCCAGCCCCTCGCCCAACAGATACAAGAGCCGAGCGAACATTGCGACAAGTAAAGACTCATTGGGAATGTAGTACGCCACAAGATCTGTCAGCGTCAATACCAGCAGGGCACTAACAAAAACAAGCAGTTCGAAAGCTTCACCCGTAAAGCCATAGCGCCACAAAAGCAGTAGATATAGCAAACTACATACCGCTCTCAATGTCACCATAGCAAACGTAGCGCCACCCAAAGCGTCTATCTTTTCTGCTGCCTCCACCGCACTGCGCCGATACGCGCTTGTCAATAAACTGCGTGCACAAAAAAGGAGCGGGCGCACCATAACAAAGCCCAGCACCAGTGCAAGCACAACCATCTGCACCCAAGCTAACGGCTCAGTCATAGAGCTTCCGCTCCTTCTTATATCGTACAAATTACTTTTGTAGCTCTTCTTCCTTAACCTTCGGTAAAACTTCCAGACCAAGCTCAGAAAGCTGGCGCTCACTCACAATGCTTGGAGCAGCACTCATGAGGTCAGACCCTGAAGTTGTCTTGGGGAAGGCCATAACCTCACGAATAGAATCGGCACCCGCAAGTAGCATGCACACACGATCGAGACCCAAAGCAAAACCGCCCATAGGAGGCGCACCAAAGGTCAAAGCTTCCATGAGGAAGCCAAACTGCTCGCGTGCACGCTCTTCGGTAAAGCCTAGCATCTTGAGAATACGCATCTGGAGCTTGGCATCATGAATACGCATGCCGCCACCGCCAGCTTCAAAACCATCCATTACAAAGTCAAAGGTATGTGAGCCAACAGACAAAGGGTCGCTATCTAGGCGTTCAATATCCTCTTCAAGGGGTTGAGTAAAGGGTTGATGCTCAGCAGCACAGACCTGACGATCCTCATCCCAATGAAAGAGCGGAAAATCGACAACCCAGAGGAAATCGTGACCCTCACGGGGGAGCTCCAATGCAGCTGCCATATGAGTACGGATGCCGCCCAAAATCTCATCGGCTTCTAGACGCTTGGTCGCTGCAAACAAAATCAAGTCACCAGCTACAACGTCCATCTCGGCCTTAAGCGCCATGATTTCCTCGTCCGAGAAAAATTTTGCAACTGGACTATTTACCGTGCCGTCAGGACGGAAGGCAACCCAAGCAAGACCTTTTGCACCAAAGCTCCGTGCAATGGGCTCGAGCTTGTCAATTTTGGAGCGTGCCCAAGAGCCTGCACCCTTGGCATTGATGCACTTAACGTACTCCCCTTCGGTATTTGCAGCAGATGAAAAGACTTTGAACTTACAGTTTGTAAAGATGCTTGTTACATCATGAATTTCCATGCCAAAACGAGTGTCAGGTTTGTCGGAGCCATACGTGTCCATAGCATCCCAATAAGAAATGCGGCGCATAGGCAGGGGCAAATCAACGCCCACCGCAGCGAGCGCATCATGCATCACTTCTTCAGCCAAGTCCATTACATCGTTTTGCTCGACAAAACTCATTTCAACATCAATTTGGGTAAATTCGGGCTGACGGTCAGCACGCAAATCTTCGTCACGGAAGCACTTTGCCACTTGGTAGTAGCGCTCAATGCCACCCACCATAAGCAGCTGCTTAAGCAGCTGCGGCGATTGAGGTAGCGCATAAAAGTGACCCGGCTGAGTACGACTAGGTACAAGAAAATCTCGAGCTCCCTCAGGCGTCGATTTGAAGAGCGCAGGTGTCTCAACCTCAACAAAATCATGCTTATGGAAAGCCTCACGAACCGCAAAGGCAAAGTCTGAACGCAAGCGCAGGTTTTTTGTCATTACAGGACGACGAATATCAAGGTAGCGGTAACGCAGACGAATGTCTTCAGCAGTATCGCCATCATCTTCAATGGGGAAAGGGGGCGTCTGTGAAGAATTCAGCACCAGCATCTCATCAACAAGAATCTCGATATCGCCAGTAGCGAGATTGGGATTTGCCATGATACCGCGACTACGCACAACACCACGCACCAAAACAGGCCACTCCAGACGAACCTTCTCAGCCACATGAAAAGGCACACCATCGGCGTGATCAGGATCAAAAGATATTTGCGTCAAACCCTCACGGTCACGCAAATCAATAAAAACCATGCCACCATGGTCTCGGCGGTGCCACACCCAGCCCGTAAGGGTAACCTGCTCGCCGATGTTCTCGCGACGTAACTCTCCACAGCTGTGAGTATGCATGCTAAATTTGCTCATCAAAATCCTCTCGTCTCTCGCGCCCCGTGCCGTACGGGCGCAGATCAGCAGACGGCCCTACAGTGTAGACTGCACTGCAAAACACGGACTCTCATGGTAGCAGCGTAGACACAGTAGAAGCGCGGCAAGTTTGTATTCCAACCCTACTCACAAAAATATATCCAGCAGACACTACTCATAACGGAGAGCATCGATGGGGTTCAAGCGAGCTGCTTTCATCGAAGGCATGATGCCAAAGACCACGCCCACAACCATGGAAAATGCCACCGCAACCAAGACTGCTGGTGCACTAATAACCACAGGCAGTCCCGCGAGTGCCGAAATCACATGCGACAAAATAAAGCCCACAATCACGCCAAACAAGCCACCAATGCCTGACAGCATGACCGCTTCAGTCAAAAATTGTATCAGGATGGTACGGCGACGCGCACCCAAGGCCTTCTTCAGTCCAATCTCGCGTGTACGCTCAGTAACCGAAACCAACATGATGTTCATAACACCAATACCACCAACAATGAGCGAAATCGAAGCAACGCCAATGAGCATGGCATTAGTGGAACTCGCCAACTGCTGCAGCTTTCGAGTCTGCTCGGTTACATCTACCGCTTGATAGCTAAGTCCGCCACCGCTACCGTTTTTCTCGTCTTTTTCCTTGGGGGTAGCTTGGGTATTGGCGCCAACTTTTTTGTTAAGCAGATCCGCAGCCTTCTTGCCCACCCTACCCATATCATCGGTCGATGCAGCACGTACTAAGGCAGACATGGGCACGTCGTACTTGGAAATAGTTGGCCACAGTGTATTGGGAATATAAATTACACCGCCACCCGTGTTGGCATACATGTAGTAATCAGATATGGTTTCGATGGTTGGCTCAAAATTCGATGTTGGGGCAACTACACCAGCAACTACAAAAGGCTCACCCGCAATATCAATTGTTTTACCCAACGGATTGACCCCATTAAAAGCTGCGCGCAACACTGATTTGTCAATCAAGCAAATACGCTGACCACTCATATCGTGAGCGGCAATACCGCGCCCTGCAATAATAGATAAGCCCGCCGTCTCGAGATAATCTTCGTCAATGCCCGCAATTGCAGTCGAGTCCAGCGAGGTATTGAGGAAATACACGTCGGGAGCATAGTTCAACTTGCGATAAAAAGACGCACGGGTGGCACCATCAATACCAGTAAGCTCCTGCTTGACATCCTCGTCGAGCATAGGAGTGCCCACAGGAAGATTATCAATACCATATTCCAGCGAATTGCCATCCAGAGTCGCTATAATCGCAACGGCATTCGTACCAGAACCTACGAGGTTGCGCTTGATCTGCTCGTTGGTGCCTTCAATAGTGGAGACAATCGAGATAATCGCCGCGATACCGATAATAATGCCAAGCATAGTAAGCAAACTACGAAGCTTGTGCGACCAAATGCCTCGAAGGGAAATGCGCAGATTTTCAATCATGGCTCCCCCTAAAAGTCCATGCTGGGGCTATCGACTTTTTTGGTCGGCGCGCCCTCAACTACATCTCGACCATAGGGGAATGCAATTTTGTCATCTTGAGTCAAACCATCCTTGACCTCAATGATGCTGCCCCAGTATATCTGTCCAATCTTTATGCTGCGACGTTCGAGCCTACCCTGCGGATTTGCAGCCATTACGTAGTAACCATCCTTATCATTTCGGATGTACATTTTGTCTAGGCTGATAATATCGCCCTCGTCTTCGTCCGTAGACTTCCTCGCATCGCAGCCCTCGCCCACCTCAAAACTCATAGAGGGGTCATCGAGTTCGGTGACTTCACAAGTTATCGGATAAAATGTATTGGATGGATTGCCCGAAGCATACTGTCCGCTTGGCGCAGGTACCGTACCAACTTTTTTGACATGAGCTATACCCGAAGCACCAGACTGATACGTATTGATGCGATAGGTATCACCTATCTGGATAGAGTTACGTGAAAGTTCATCAACATAAATCGTCACGCTATATGCTGCTTTACCCTGTACCGAAAGCAAGGTATCCCCTTTACGGATCTTTTTTGGGTTAGCAACCTTAGTCACCGTACCTGCAATTTTTGCCTGTACTTCACCCTTATCATTGATAAGTTCATCCTGTTGAACGGCGATACGTGCATCACGCACATTCAAACTTGCAGTTTCGACAGCCTTCTTTTGCTCGCGAATCATATTGTCGATTTCCTCGCGCGTATAAGACTGTTCCTCGGGCGCCTTACCACCGTCGTTATCGTCATCTTCCAGTGGTACTTCCTCAAAGCGCTCATAAACAAGGGGAGGCATAGAAACAAAAACGCCGCAGTTACGCACAACTTTGGGGTTTTTTTCTAGAGTCTTGCCATCCTTGCTAATAATGCCTGCGCCCGCACGCCAGTCAGCATATGCATCATTTTTTTGAGTGCCAGGCGTAGACTCATTGTTAGTATTTTCAGAAGCAGAACCCTCATCTGCACCTGCACTGTTATCTTCAGTACCCGTGCCAGTGCCCGTACCCGTGCCAGTGCCTGTGCCCGTACCTGTACCTGTACCTGTACCAGTGCCTGTACCAGTGCCCTCTTCAGTTTGGCTCGAACTATCAGCAGTCTCTGCAGGCAGCAAAGAACCTACCAAAACCCAGCTACCACAACGGACGGGTTTCTTGTCATCACCAATAGTAAAGAGACGCAACTCACAGGTTTTGTTTTGTTCTTTAAGCATCTTGAGAAAATCAGAGGTAATCACTGTGTCTGGCTTTACAAAGTAAAGTAAATCGTACAGGCTCGCACCACCTGTAGCCTCGACGTAGTACTCTACGTTTTTCCCTTCGGTAGCAGACTTACTCTTGGGAGTTAGCTTATCTACAAAAGGAAGCTCACCATGATCTATCCTTTTAACCCTTGGCTCCTCGCCGCCGCCACCGCCGCCACCCCCACCATCTTCGGGAGCAGGCGTCAAATTGGATACGCGTGCGAGCTCACGCTTTGCTCGACGAAGTTCGCTTTCGACAGCGCCTAGGCGTGCTTTGTGCGATAGCTTGGTGAGTTTAACCTGCGTCATATCAAAGGTTGCCAGCACATCGCCAACCTTAACTTTGCTCCCCTCCTTGACCTTGATGGATTCAAGAGGAGCCTCCAAAAGCTTGAGCGTCTGAACGTCACCCTGAGCGACTTGACCAGAGAGCGTACCGCCATCATCGACCATGCCATTGTTGATATTTGAGACAGGAAACACCTCAACGGGCTTGCGAGTAAAGTTACGAATAAGCAGGATGACGCCTACTATCAGCGCACAGATGAGTACCACAACGCCCGTGATGGTGAAAGCACGCTTTTGTTTTGTCATTGGTTGCAGTTTTCCGCTCATAGCGCACCATCCGCAAGTTGACCATCGACTATATGACAAATCCTCTGGGCATGATTGGCAATAGTAGGATCATGAGTAATCATCACAACAGCCATACCCGAGGCATTAAGTTCGGCAAAAAGTTCCATAACTTGCTTTCCCGAAACTGAATCCAGAGCTCCTGTTGGCTCATCAGCAAGCAACAGACGAGGATGCATCACAATGGCACGTGCAATAGCAACGCGCTGACACTGACCACCAGAAAGCTTGGTTGGTAAAAACTCTGCACGATCGGCAAGACCTACGCGTTCAAGCGCCTTGTAGGCTCGTTCGCGACGCTCCGCGCGGCCAATACCTGCATATATCATGGGTAGTGCAACATTTTCTACAGCAGTTTCGCGTGGCATCAAATTGAAATTTTGAAAGACAAAACCAATGGTACGATTGCGAAACTGCGCCTGCGCATCATCGCTGAGATTGGAAACGTCTGTGCCATCAAGCAAATACGTGCCCTTTGTTACCACGTCGAGACAGCCGATGATATTCATTAATGTAGACTTACCCGAGCCAGAAGGGCCCATAATAGCAACGTATTCACCATCATCTACCGTCAGATTGATATTGTGCAAGACGGGCACTTCCATCTCACCAATACCATATGTCTTAAAGACGTCACGAAGGTCAAGCAGATGCTTCCCCGATAACGTCAATGGCTCTGATGAAGTCTGCTTAATGCGCAAAGAATTGGTGTCTTCAAGGTCATCTGCCTGATTGTTGGCGTTAATAACCGGCAAATTTACGGGCAAAACCGCCTTTGTTGTTGGCGTCAAGTCACCCGTCTCAAGAGGCTTTAAAGCAGAACCGGGGGCTATGGTCGGCAAAGCTGAAAGCTTATGCGACTTATGGCTCTGATCGCCCGTTGCTAAAATGCGCGTTGAGAGATGTGCTGCACTCATTTGTCATCACCATCTGCCGCAGAACCAGCATAAGGCGTTACAGAAGGCTCTTCACTACCATTGCCGTTTTGCCCAGGGTTGTTTTGTCCGCCTCCTTGCTCAGAGCTACCACCAGAGCCCTGCCCATCACCCGGCTCAGGAATAACCATCTCGGTTGTTGTAGGAGCACCTTCTTTGCAATTATCAGCTGGCCACGCAATAAAATCGCTGTTGCTCAAGCCTTCACGTACCTGTACGGCTGCAAGCTCATCGTTCTTCTCACCAATCTTGATTTCTCGGCGAGTGAGTTTGCCTCCTTCGTGATCTGTGACCCACACAAAGGACTTGTCGCCTTCAGTCACAATCCAGCCCATATCAATCCAGATACCTTTGAGGTTGCCTGCCTGGCCCTGGTCGGGCTCAACCGTCACATGCTGACCAAGCATCAAGCCCTTTGAAACACTGAGGTTAACGTAAAAGCTGTACTTGGAAGCTTCGCCTCCATTACCGCCCTCCATGCCTTCATTTTTATTACTCGTTTGAGGCTTGGAATCAATGCTGCCAACCTTGCCCTTCCAAGTCTGGGTAGTGTCCACACGAGAACGCACGATAACTTCCATACCATTGGAAATAGAACCGATGCCCTGCTCATTTGCAACGGTTTTTACACGAAAATCACCATCAGCAAGAATGGTGATAAAAGCGCTGTCACCATTAGCTGATCCGCTGCCACCGTTGTCATCATTGCCCTCGTCTGCAGTAGGAGTTGCATCACCGTTATTCTGACCCGATCCAGAAATAACGTTCATATCGATTTTCTCAATGGTGCCGGAAATTTCAGCTTTGACCGAAGGATCTTTGATGCTTGCCCGAAGACGCTCAAGCTCGGCTGTTTTAGTTTTCTTGTCGTACTGAGCTTGAGCAATATCAGCCTGAAGCTGTCCAATTTGTGCAAGTGCATCAAGACGCTCATCACCCGAGGAATTATTTGCCTGCTTTTGGAGCTGACTAATTTGCTCACTACTATTTGCAATGGTCTGATCTAGACGGTCTATTTCAATCTGAGTTTTTTCAGCTGTGAGCTTGAGGGAAGTTGTGTCATAGCTAAAAAGCACCTGCCCTGCTTTGACATGATCGCCTACTTTGACAGAAACCTTGTCAAGAGTGCGCTCGTTGTCAAAACTTACCTTTTGTGATCCCGCTGATTCAACAACACCCGAATAACGTCCTATCTGGGCATTTGCTGTAGCAATATTGACATTTGCAACCGACTGCACATAGACTGCATCTCCTGGCGCGCTCGCACATGAGCGTATAACAAAAAATATCACCACCAACGCAAACACGACCGCTACCGCGATGATGGCAGCAAAGCGTTTACGTGGCAGGTTTTTAAAACCACCCAAACCATGGTTAGTAGTCTTTCCCAAATCCATGATGTGCCTCATTCTCCATACCCACATCTTCCCTGTTAGATGCTAAAGAGTCCTTGAGTTTGTGGCAAGGCTTTTGGTCGGTGAAAGTGTCTCAGTTTGCAATAAAAGGGCTGATATTAAGAAAAATTAATGTTAGCTTATGGTTCCTGCAAGCAATTTATTCAGCAGACGGAACACATTCCAGCTTGTACAGCCATGATTGTGTTATTGCACATGTTGTATATGTATGCACCATATGCAACATGCAGCAATCATCAACGTGCGCTGCTTGGTTCAGTGATATTCCATTCCAAATATGCTTTGCTTGCCTTCATCTGGGTTCACGATTCATCAGATTGAAAGAAATTAGGTTCCTAATTCATCACTGCCCAACGCCCTGTTGTCTTTTCGCTCAAAAATGAAAACGAACCTTTTCTAGACGGAATGGGGAACGATGAACCTTTTGCAGATGGGATGATAAACGGTGAACCATTTTGCTAGGGGATAAGGAAAGTGGGTCTTTTGGTTATGCATCTACGTGAGAATGCAAACGCCACACTTGGTTTCATGCTAGGTGACAAACGCCACACTTCATTTCACATCATGTGCCAAACGCCACGTTCTACTTCACTTTTTTTGCCAAAAGCCACGTTCTATTTCACGCACAAAAAATTTACCTGTGCAAACGTAAAGGCTGATGAAGAGATATGTGGCTTTTGACATTTTTTCTGAAACAGAATGTGGCGTTTGTGGCTTTTGGCAAGCAGAGCCGCTCTGCTTGAAAGAATCTGTGGCGTTTGGCAAGCAGAGCCATGCTGGATGAAACGCTTTGTGGCGTTTGGCAGGCAGGCGCTGCCGAAATAGGGAAATGGCTCATTTTGAGCAACTTTGAGCACGGGGCTTTATTGTCTGCCTGGGGTTATGAGGGCAAACCAGACACACATTTTTGCCTATATTCCAGATAGGCAAAAAGCCTCGCCGCACAAAGCAACGAGGCTTGGATATCACCATACAACACAGTACAAGCAAAACAAGCAGAGCTACTCGGCATTGCCAGATGCCAGATGCCAGTACAGCACTACTTACATTGCAGCCTTAACCATAGCGGCAAAGCTATCAGCCTTGAGAGATGCGCCGCCAACGAGCGCACCATCAACGTCCTGCTTCTCCAAGAAGCCAGCTACGTTATCGGGCTTTGCTGAACCACCATAGAGAATGCGGATGCCATCAGCGATTTCCTTGCCAAAAATCTCGGTCAAGGTCTCGCGGATTGCGCCACAGACTTCCTGAGCATCATCAGCGGTAGCAGTCTTGCCAGTGCCGATGGCCCAGATAGGCTCGTAAGCAATGACATACTTGGAGGGATCGGTAATCTCGAGACCCTCGGTGTCCTTTTTGATCTGGTCAACGACAAAGGCAACGTGGGTGCCAGCCTCGCGAATCTCAAGAGACTCACCACAACAGCTGATGGGCACAATATTGTGAGCCATCAGAGCCTTAGCTTTGCGGTTGATATCCTCATCGGTCTCGCCAAAGTAACCGCGACGCTCAGAGTGACCAATGATGCAGTAGGTAGCACCAACAGACTCCAGCATGTTGGGAGCGGTCTCGCCCGTGTAGGCGCCTTTCTCCTCCCAATAGACATTCTGTCCGCCGAGGGCAAAGGGAGCAGACTCGTGCTCAATGACCTCAGAAACACCCTTGAGGTCAACAGCAGGAGTGCAAACGACAACGTCCACGTCGCCAGTGCCACCCTCGAGCTCACGAGCAAGACCTTGCGCGAGGACAACGCCCTCGTTGTAGGTCATATTCATCTTCCAGTTGCCAGCAATCATCCTATTACGCATCAAGAAGCGCCTCCACTCCAGGAAGAGCCTTGCCCTCAACGAGTTCCATCGAGGCGCCGCCGCCCGTGGAAATCCAGCTCATCTTGTCAGCAAGGTTAAATTTGTTGATAGCGGCAACAGAGTCGCCACCACCGATGATAGATGTGCACTCAGAATCTGCGATTGCGCGGGCAACAGCCTCGGTACCCTTTGCAAACTGATCCATCTCAAAGACGCCCATGGGGCCATTCCAAAAGACGGTCTTTGCTGCCTTAACAGCATCGCAGTACAGCTCGATAGTCTTGGGACCAATATCCATACCCATGCGATCTTCGGGAATAGCATCAGAAGCAACAATTTCGCCCGTCGCATCTTCGCCAAAATGGTCGGCAACAACATTATCGATAGGAAGCAGAATCTTGCAGCCCTTGGCCTCGGCCTTCTCGAGCATCTTGGCTGCAGGCTCAACCCAATCGAGCTCCTTCAAAGAAGTGCCAACGGTCTTGTAACCCTTGGCAAGGAAGAAGGTATAAGCCATACCGCCACCGATGATGAGCGTATCAGCAGAGTCAATCAGGTGGTCAAGAACGCCAATCTTGGAGGAAACTTTAGATCCACCAACAATGGCAACAAAGGGACGCTCAGGATCGGCAAAGATGGAGGTCAGAGTATCGACCTCTTTTTCAAGCAGGAAGCCGGCAACGGCAGGCAGATAAGCAGCCGGACCAACAACGGAACCCTGTGCACGGTGGGCTGTACCAAAAGCATCGAGAACAAAGATGTCAGCGTAAGAGGCAAGCTTCTTTGCAACCTCAGGATCGTTCTTCTTCTCAGCCTTGAGGAAGCGAACATTCTCAAGAACGATGATGTCACCAGGTTTGACAGCTGCGCATGCTGCTGCAGCTTCATCGCCATAGGTATCAGCAACAAACTTGACATCAAAGCCCGTGAGCTCAGCAAGCTTGTCAGCTGCAGGCTTGAGCGAAAGCTCAGGCTCGGGACCGTCTCCCTTGGGGCGACCAAGGTGACTCATCAAAATAATACCAGCGCCCTGCTCCTTGAGATACTGAATGGTAGGAATAGCAGCGCGAACACGGGTGTCGTCAGTGACAACACCATCCTTTAGAGGCACGTTGAAGTCAACGCGCATCAGAACCTTCTTGCCCTTAACATCAATATCACGGACGGTCTTCTTGGTAAATGCCATAGATGCTCCTTTTTGTACTGGTGCGACTAAAGCCATGCAAGGGCTTGGACGCACGTCCAATATTTCCTCTTAAAAAAAGGGCGCGGAGCGGCCCGAAAGCTGCACCGCGCCCATTGCTACCAAGGGGAGCGCGTCGACTAGGCGACGAACTTCTCGAAGTACTTGATGGTGCGGACCATCTGGGAGGTATAGGAGTTCTCGTTGTCGTACCAAGAGGTAACCTGAACGAGGCTTTGGCCATTGCCAAGGTCCTGAACCATGGTCTGAGTAGCATCAAAAATGGAACCATGGGTCTCGCCAACGATATCGCGAGAAACGATGTCATCGGTGTTGTAAGCGAAGGTCTCGGGGATGGTCTCGGCATAAGCCTTCATAGCAGCGTTGACCTCGTCGACGGTGACGGTCTTGTCAACGACAGCGTAGAGGTTGGTGAGGGAGCCAGTGGGCGTCGGGACGCGCTGAGCTGCACCGATGAGCTTGCCGTTGAGCTCGGGGAGAACCAAGCCGATGGCCTTTGCGGCGCCCGTGGAGTTGGGGACGATGTTCTCGGAGCAAGCGCGGCTACGACGGAAGTTGCCCTTGCGCTGAGGACCATCAAGAGGCATCTGGTCGCCGGTGAAAGCGTGGATGGTGGTCATGATGCCCGAGACGATAGGTGCAAAGTCGTTGAGGCCCTTTGCCATAGGTGCGAGGCAGTTGGTGGTGCAAGAAGCTGCGGAGATGATGTTGTCATCAGCGGTCAGCTGCTCGTGGTTGACATTAAAGACGATGGTGGGAAGGTCATTGCCTGCAGGAGCAGAGATGACAACCTTCTTGGCGCCAGCGTTGATATGGGCCTGTGCCTTTGCCTTAGAGGTGTAGAAACCAGTGCACTCGAGGACAACGTCAACACCAAGCTCGCCCCAAGGAAGGTTGTTAGCGTCAGCCTCCTTGTAAATGGTGATCTTCTTGCCGTCGACGACAATAGCATCCTCAGTGGCCTCGACCTTGTGGTCGCGGCTGTAGTTGCCCTGCGTAGAGTCATACTTCAGCAGATACGCGAGCATGTCGGGAGAAGTGAGGTCGTTGATGGCGACGATCTCGGAGCCCTCGTGACCAAACATCTGACGGAAAGCCAGGCGGCCGATACGTCCAAAGCCGTTGATAGCAACCTTAACTGCCATGCTGTCTCCTTTCGCAAGGCCTCTTCAGAGCCTGTCCCTGAAACAAGACCTAGTCGAGTACTTTCTAAATTCTACCCAAAAAATGGAGTCTGAACCCATCGAAATAGCGAGTTCTTAGAAAAATTCAGTGGCTAGTATAAAAAACGGGCTTGTACGGTTACTAAATGTGGAATCAATCTCACATTACGCTGTTTTTCTCTACTCTGCAGACCTCTCATGCTGTTATGAGGTCGAGTGGGCCCATCTGCGCTAGGATTAGATAAGAGCTGCAAAGGAGGCGTCATGACAGCTAAAGACCGCGAAATGCGCAAAGCAGCCAAAGATGCTGCGGTGCCCGACGTTGCGATCATCACGGGCATGTCAGGGTCGGGGCGCACTCAAGCGATGCACGCTTTTGAGGATATGGGCTATTACTGTATCGACAATCTACCACCCGGACTAATTTTGCAACTCGCGCATATTGTGGGTATCAATTCTGCAACTGGTCGCCACTTAGCTGTAACATGCGACTTGCGTAGCCAGGGATTGTTTGAGGATCTTGCCGATGCGCTCAAGGAGCTTGCTGACCACGAAATCAGCTACAAAATAATCTTTCTGGATAGCTCAGACGAGGTACTCTGTCGCCGCTATGATGAGAATCGCCGCCGTCACCCTTTACAGATTTCTGGTGAGGGTATCGAAAGTGCAATTCGTCGTGAACGCACGCAGCTCCAAGAGGTCCGCAACCGCGCCGACCTTGTAATAGATACCAGTCGCATGCGCACCTCAACACTGCGCGGCCGTATCCGTCGTAGCTTCTCGCATGTAAGCGAGCAGCAGCTCATGGATGTGCATGTGTTTTCTTTTGGATTTAAGCATGGCTTGCCAACCGAGGCGGATTTGCTTATCGACGTGCGTTTTTTGCCCAATCCGTTTTATGACCCTGAGATGCGCAATCTCACAGGCAATGACGAACGTGTGGCAACTTATGTGCTCGATCACCCTGTAACACGCGAATTTACCAAGGCGTGGAAGCATCTACTGGATGTCGTAATGCCAGGTTATGTGGCTGAAGGCAAGCCAACTCTATCCATCGCAATTGGTTGCACTGGTGGCCAGCATCGAAGCGTCGCCATTGCCAACTATACTGCCGCCTATCTCAAGGAGCGCAAATACAACGTGACGCTCTCCCACCGTGATCTCAAGCTCGCCGTACCCCGCAAAGGCGAGTCCGACGCGCATTAGCGCACAGGCAGGCTAGCTCATGTCATTTACAGCTCAGGTCAAAGATGAACTTTCTCGCGTGGACGGCAGTTGTCCGGAATGCGCATATGCCGAGCTCTCGGCCATCATGCGCGTTTGCGGCACACTATCATTCCACGGATCAGGCAGCTGGTCGTTGCGCGTGGCCACCGAAACGGGTGCCGTTGCACGCACGATGATCCGTCTGTCACATGAATTGTTTGATCTGGAGACACCCCTCACGGTACGTCGCTCCAATCTGCACCGCGCGCATAACTTTTTAATTGAAATTCGCAATCAAGCAGAGCTGGAGGATGCGCTCATACAACTAGGTATTTTGCTGCCGGGACGCGGACTTGCATCAGGGATTCCGCCGGCACTCATCAAAAAGCGCTGCTGCCAGGAAGCATATTTGCGCGGAGCATTCATGGCGGGTGGTTTTGTGTCTGATCCACGAGGAGATTTCCATTTGGAAATTGCACTTTCAGGTGAGCGCCTAGCCGAAGAAGTACGTGAGCTAGCTGCTGGCTTGGGAGTTGATGCTCGTGTAAACCACAGACGCGGATCGTATGTGGTATATCTCAAAAGCTTTGAAGGCGTCGTATCAATGCTGCAAGCAATTGGCGCCAAGCGCTCTGCTTTGGCAGTGTCACAAGTACGCCAGGTAAAGACACTTAAAAACGACGTTAATCGTCGCGTAAATGCCGAGATTGCCAATCAAGCACGTTCCACAGGAGCCGCAGCTACACAGCAAGCCTTGGTAGATCGAGCAGAACGCGAAATTGGCCTTCGAGCTTTACCGCCCGCACTACGCGAGTTCTGCTTGTTAAGACGAATGCATCCCGAGCTGTCACTGGCGTCTTTGGGCAAACTCTGCAATCCACCAGTCGGCAAATCTGCCATGCATCACCGTGCCCTCCGTCTCGCCGCTTTCCTCGATGAGCACAGCCATAGGCAAAGCTAAGCCAATAAGGGCTTATCCGTAACGCAGAGGACATCCGCGATGCTCTGCTTGCCAAACGCCACAGACTGTTTCAATCAGGGCGCAGCTCTACGTGTCAAAAGCCACACATTCTTTCAATCGGCATGGTCCTGCTTGCCAGAAGCCACACATCATTTCAAGCAAAGCGGTTCTGCTTGCCAAACGCCACGTTCTGTTTCAGAAAAAATGTCAAAAGACACACTCTATTTCAAAGGGTCTGACGTTTCCGCAGGTAGATTTTTTAGGCGTGAAGAGATGGGCGTGAAGAGATGTGTGGCTTTTGGCTAAAAAAGTGAAGTAGAACGTGACTTTTGGCACCCGAGATGAAACGGAGTGTGGCGTTTGGCAAGCAGGGCCGCGATTGCTGAAACAGAGTGTGTCGTTTGGTAGCTAACATGAAACAGAACGTGGCTTTTGGGTGGCGTGTGAAATGAAGTGTGGCTTCTATCACAACAAGCAGAGTTGAGTCCTGAACCTTTCATCTGAGACGCACGCTTATCGGTAAAGCAGCCACGATTTGTCCCTAAATCGTCTCTGAATATTTCATTCTATTTTGCTGCTAGCGGCATAATATGAAATGTTGCTGATGGCGGAAATATTTGTTGTCACTAGTGAAAGTTTGTTCAGTGACGCCAGATGGCTATGCAGTGTCAGCAACAACGGATGCAGTGGTCAGCGGTACCTGTGCAGTAGGCACCTGCATGGGATGCTACGCATTGACGCTGGCGGCGTCATCAGCATCAGCAGCACCATCGCTGCCCACCTGAGCGGCGTCCTGCTCGGCTTCAAAGGCACGGAGAGCTTGCCAGACGGCCTCAGCGACAGCAGCAGATACGCCCTTAGCCTCGGCAATTTGCTCGGGCGACGCCTCACGCAGGCGCTTGAACGAGCCAAACCGCGCCATAATCGCCTTTTTACGCTTGGGTCCAACACCAGGAATCTCGTCCAAAATCGACACAGACTGTGCTTTAGTACGCAACTCACGGTGGAACGTAATCGCAAAACGATGTGACTCGTCTCGGACCTGCTTGATTAAATACAAGGAAGCAGAACCTGACGGCAACACGACAGGAGTCTCATCCCAAGGGACAAATACTTCCTCATCGGACTTCGCCAAACCACAAACGGGAATATCAAGCCCAAGCTCAGCCAGCTGCCCCATCGCAGCTGACAGCTGGGGCTTGCCACCATCAACCACCAGCAAATCAGGCAGACTGCCAAAACGCTCATCTGCTACACGTTCGGACGAAAAGCGTCGACCCAATACCTCGCTCATAGACAAAAAGTCGTTTGCCTCATCCAGTTCGGCTTGAATTTTAAAGCGACGATATGCACCCTTATCTGGTCGTCCGTTGGTAAAGACCACCATTGATGCCACGGTAAACGCTCCATGCAAGGTAGAAATGTCATAGCATTCAATACGCATGGGAGGCGCATCAAGCGCCAAAGCACTTTCCAACTGCAGCAATGCCTCATTGGTGCGCTTGTCTGCATAACCCGTACGCACCATATATCGATTGAGTGCATGACGTGCGTTGTTAGCAGCCATTTGCAGTAGGTGCGCTTTTTCGCCACGCTGAGGCACATGCAGACGACAGGCATGACCGCGCTTCTCTGCCAACCACTCCCCCACAGCAGCTGCATCAGGTAACCCCACCGCTACATCTACCTCAGCAGGAATGTCAGCCGTCTCGTTGTAATAACGAGACAAAAAGCCGTCAACCAGCTCTTCTTCGGTCACGTCAAGGCCCTTGTCCAGCACAAACTCAGCACTACGAATTGTTACGCCTTCACGCACAACAAAGACACAGGCGCAGCTAATTGTCTCCTCACGCGTAAAGCCAATCACGTCCATATTCACATCAGAAGAAAACATCACTTCTTGACGCTCACCTGTTGCTGCCAGCGCATCAAGACGCTTTTTTAGGCGAGCAGCACGCTCAAAGTCCAAATCTGCCGCAGCATCATGCATTTGCTCGGTCAACTCATTGAGTACATCCCGACGCTTGCCCGACAAAAAACGCACTACTTGGTCTACATGTCGTGCATACTCAGGCGTATCAATAGCCCCTGCGCATACACCAGGACCGCGTCCCACGTGATAGTCAAAGCAGGGCCGCCCCAGCTTGCCGAGCACCAGCGGAGCCACTGCAACCTCGTCTGGGTGAGATGCCAAATAGCGTTGACAACGCCGCCACTCCGCACAGGTAGAAACACAAATAGGCACTACTTTACGCAGGGTATCGATGGTTTGCCGCGCTGCACGCGCGTCGGTATAAGGCCCAAAATAGCGTGTTCCCTTGCGATGCTTTTCGCGAGTGTATTTAATCGCTGGATACGGATCGGACTCTGTCACCGCAATGTAGGGATAGCTTTTATCATCTTTGTAATCGACGTTAAAGTACGGGTGGTACTGCCCAATGAGATTGCGCTCCAACACCAGCGCCTCGTGCTCAGATCCCACAACCACATAGTCAAACGAGCGTACAACCTGCATCATGAGTGGAATCTTAAGACGATCATCGGTCAGCTGCACATACTGCTTCATACGAGCGCGCAGATTTTTGGCCTTACCAACATAGATAACATCGCCACGGGCATCTTTCCACAGATAGCAACCTGGCTCGGTAGGCACACGCTCCACCTGCTCGGCAATCGAAGGTAGACCCTCGTCCTCGGGACGTGGAATGCGCGAATGCAAATCTGGCTGATGAGCTGCAGGATCTTTGATAGTCATACAAGCAGACCTTAGTCAGCAGCGGCCTGCTTGCCGCCTGTATCCCAAACATATTTCTTGAACTTTGCCACCTGATGATGATAGGTAATTGATGCCCAAAACTGATGACGAAGAGAATCTGCCGCATAATCCAGCGGAAACTTTGCCAGGCCTTGATGATACATATCTAGAATTTGCGCACGCAATGCAGCATCCTTGACGGTCTTGCGTACAACTACGGGTGGAATACACGCATAGACAAAAGGCTTATTAGCCTTCTGCACAGGAATGACCTGGCCTAGTACATAGTCTTTTACAAAGAGTGTCACAAAATTCACGCCCGCCAGCGTTAGGTAATAGCTATTGCGCCCAGGACGCGTGTTTACTTCAAAAAATTTATAGCTGCCATCACGCGGATCCAACTTGCAATCAAAGTTGGCAAATCCGTGATACCCTACGCGCTTCAAAAAACGACTAGCATCTGCAATAGCACGCTCATCTCGCTCGCCCAAAATACACACTGGGTTGCCAATTGCTGACGGTGCATGATCTTGCAGTACTACGCGACCCATAGCCGACACACGCACATCACCGTTCTCATCAGCAAAGAGCGTAATCGAACGCAGACTATCATCGTCGCCTGGCACAAACTCCTGCACAATCAGTTCGCGGTCATAGCTTGAAGCTTGCAACGCACCAAAAATTCGCTCTAATTCCTCTGGCGTTTCAACCTCAAAAATCTTCTTTTTGCCTGTAAATTCTGCGTAGTGATAGCGTGCCGAATTGGATGGCTTGGCGATGCAAGGATAGGCAAACTCGCTGGTATCAATGCGTACGTTTGGATCGGCGCAGTCGTAGGTACGCGTCTTTGGATACGGAATTTCCAACTCCTCGCAAAGCGCATAAAAACGCTCTTTTTGCGTAATTTCATCAAGCAGATCAAAGTCAATGTAGGGCACTACAAACCATTGCATCAACTCAGTCTTGTGCTGTGACAAAATACGCGCGTACCAGTCGCCCGAACCAACCAAAATACCTACTTTGTCTTGAGCATCCAGCTGCATCCCCAGCGTACTAAGGTAGGCAATCAGGGCATCTTCTTGATCGATGCCATCTACCACGCGATAGTCAACAAAACGACTGGACGAAGTTGCTTTGACATCTGCCGATGCCAACACGATGGAATTCATTCCATAAGCCTCATGAAAGCAGCGCACGTATGAATAGCCCAAAATATCGGCACCCAAAACTACCGGTACCAGATGCTCTGCCACGTCTTTTTCACTGTGAATATGACGCGCTGCTGCAACTTGTTGGCTCACAGGACTTCCTTCCCTACTTATACACATACAAATGCGGCGGACCCCCAGCTGGGACCCGCCGCATTTTGGAGTCTCATGCCTAGATATTAAAGGGACAACCGCCACCGAGATAGCTACCGTACAGCGTAGTCTCTTCAACGCCGCCGTAGTTGGCATGGACAATCTTGCCGTTGCCTACGTAAATCGCAACGTGACCATACCAAAAGACCATATCACCAGGTCGGCACTGCGAAATTGGCTTGATATTGGTCATGTTGCGCTGCGCTGTAGAGCTGTGAGGAATGCTCAGACCTGCCTGTGCATAAGCCCATTTAGTCAAACCTGAACAATCAATAGCGGTACCAGGGCTATAGGCACCTAATACATATGGCGTACCAATGCAGGAATATGCTGCCTGAACAATGATAGAACGCGTACTACCATCAAAATGTGGGTTAACCGTGCCACCGCTGTTTGTATTGTGCGAACTACCATTGTTAGAAGAAGATCCACCACTATTGCTATTGTGCTGCGTATTACCAGCGTTATTAGCATTGTTGCTTTCATGCTCGCGCTGCTGAGCATCAATCTCAGCCTGGGCCTGGCGAGCTGCTTCGGCTGCAGCCTCTGCCTGGCGCTTGCGTTCTGCTTCGGCCTCAGCCTCTAAAGCCTTTTGCACCTCAGCCGAAAGGCTATCAATATAGGCCTTTTGATCTGCTTGTTGAGAAGCCAGCTCATCTTGTTGGGCTTGCTTTTGATCAACCAATTTCTGCTGAGAACTCTCTTGCTCTTTGAGCTCATTCTGCTGTTTTTGTAGCTCGGCTTCCTGAGTTTCCAGCTCGCCTTTAAGCTCGGAAATCTCATCAATCTGAGACTTGTCCGCTGCAGCCACTTTGTCGGCATAGTAAATATTGGAAATCAAACTCTCCAAGCTATCGGCATCAAGCACGATGCTCAGCAAAGACGTGCCACCCATCTTGTAGTTGGCCGACACACGATCAGCCAGCACGCCGCGACGCTTATCCAGCTTCTCGGTGTTTTCCTTGATGGAAGTCTTGGTGGTATCAATCTTTTTTTGCGTCTCAGTGATTTTGGTCTTGGTCTGCTCAAGCTGATACTGCGTATCATTAAGCTCCTCGCCTGCTGCCATGAGCTTGGTCTGGATCTCGTTCAGATGCGCCTTGGCATCATCAAGTTGAGACTGTAGCTGAGCAGAGGTATCTGCAAACGCGATGCGCGGAGCCATCATTGGTGCACTCGCGGACATAAGTACAAGGCCCAAAACGGCGGCAATATGCTTGCCTTGTATGCGACGCGTGATACCAGTTGTGCTGTGCTGCGAATTTTGCATCGTTTCACCTTCCTGTATCGCATATGGAAAGCATTTTAGCGCAGACGGCACACCTTCTGCCAAAGACCATACGCTTAGCAAAGAAAAACACACCGTTCACCGAATTTTTTGATATGTTCAGGACGCCTAAACGTTCTTTTTAACTGCGACGATGAAAAAACTTTCCAAGCAACTGGCGTAAAAAGGAGACTTGAGGGAGTTTGAAGATTATCGCTGCCCCAAAAGTTACCAACACCGCCAAGATACCCGAGATGGCAAGTGCCACAAGCGTGCGTACCAAAGACCCAGCAAGCCCCAGCGCCACCAACTGCACATTGGCAAAGTAGCCCACAGCTGCCCCAATAGCGCCAAGAACCATCGACCAAACAGTAGCACCTAATAGCTCGCGAATACCAATATGGCCCAACTCGCGGCGAAGCAGTACAAAGGCAAGCAAATCAATAAAAAAGTAGAACGCCGCCGAACCCAGGGCCACCGCCGCAATACTAATTATGGGGGTTAATAACGCAGTAAATGCCACCTGCACCACCGATGCCGCCACGTTGACCAAAGCAAAGCTTAACATGCGCCGCATTGAGGAAAATACCTTTTGAAAGAAGGTCGACAAACCAAAGAAAGGCAAAGCTAAGGCCAAGAAACGCAGATAGTACGCTGTGATATTGGCGCTTTCACTGTCAAACGCACCCAAACGCAGTAACTGCATCAAAGGTCCCGCAAATACGATGAGATACATCATAAAAGGCAGCAGGGTAAAAAGAATCTGCCCTGCTCCTTTGGTAAAAGCACGCACATAACTGGTCATATCGTGGCGTGCATACATATCTGATAGCTCGGTAAACATTGCTGTAGTCACAGGAATTGCAAGCACTGAATACGGCAGGGTGTACCACAGACGCGCGTAATACTGCACCGAACTACCTTGGTCGGGCAGAGCCATCAATGCATAGGAGTTCATCACTGAAACCGTTACAAAAGCGCAGCCTGTCGTAATAAGGGTGGGGACACCAATAGCCAATGTTTCTTTGAGCGCAGGGTCATGCAGATCAATATGCCAACTAAGATGCACTCCATGGCGACGCAGACTGGGGATTTGCATGACAACCTGTACCAACACGCCCAAGGGATTACCCAACGCTAGAACAAGCATTGCCAACGGCAAGTTTGTTGACTGCAATGCTGCAAACAGTAGAAACGATGCAATCGTGATGAAGTTATTAAAGATAGGAGCTGCATTCGACCACAGATAGTCTCGCTCGGCATTAAGCACGCCCGACGCAACAGACGACAAGCAATACAACAGTACTTCCACTGCAAAAAAACGGAAGAGCCAAACCGCATTGGTCATCTGAGCCTGATCGGTACCTGCCGATTGCAAATAGACCAACTGCCCCGCAAACCCAATACACAGCAGCGTGAGCGCTGCCATCAGCAAAAATACAATGGAAAGCAGATTGGATACATAAGCATTTGCGCCTTCGCGACCCGAGCGCTCTTTGACTGACAGATAGACTGGCAAAAACGCTGTCACAATCATGCCGCCGATTACCAACTCGTAGAGCTGATTGGGTAGGTTGTTGGCAACGGTATAGCAACTGGATAACAGCGAAGTACCCAGAGCAAAAGCCTGCGCCCAAGTACGGAAAAATCCCGTGATACGACTAATAGCTACAAGCACGCTCATCAGCGCAGCAGAGCGCCCGACGGCTATCTCAGTTGAGATACTATCTGCTGGGTTCTGCTTGGCTACATCCGCCGCAGCGTCAGCGGCTGTTGTAACACGCATGTCCTGCTTCCCTAGCGCCATATGCGCTGGTGGCAAAGTTGCTTGGTTTTGACGGGCACGACGAGCCAACTCGGTGGCAGATGTTTGTCTTAGATGCTTGGCAGCCATAAGGTCCTTTCGAGACGTTATGTTCCTATTCTAACCATCAACCACTGAGGCGGGCGCGCTCGGCAAAAACGCACTAAGATGCTAAGAATACAGAGCGGAAGGAGAGCTCATGTCAACGAATGCTATCTCATCATTTTTGAAGCATCGCAAGCCCTACCTCACGTCGGAGGGACGTCGCGCTCTGCTGAAGGCTGGCGCTGCTGCGGTAGGCGTCGTAGGAGCTGCAGCATTTTTTGTAGCCCCACGTAAGCGCGACTGGCAAACAACCGCCAAGTGGAAGGAAATCGAGAAGCACCGCTACGCACATCGCGGGCTTTTTGACGAACCGCCCTCAGCGCAGGCTTACCCCAAGGGCATGGCAGGAGACCCCTTTAAGGGTGTCGGCAAGGGCGACGGCATCATGCAGTTCCCTGACAAGATTGTGCAGTTCACTGACAAGGTCATCACCAAGAGTCCTGATGCCGTGGTAGCTCCACCGCTCTGGAAAGATGACGTCAAAGACTGGGCAAATCTTGTGCCCGAAAACTCCCTGCCCGCATTTCGTGCAGCAGCTGAGGCGGGCTATGGTGTCGAAATGGATGTACGCCTCACCAAAGATAATATACCTGTCGTTGTACACGATTCTGACCTTGAGCGCGTATGCGGTCGTGCGGGTTTTGTCGAGCAACTCACTCACGAGGAGCTCTGCGAATATCGCCTACTAGGCACTGATGAGCAGATCCCCACTTTTGCGCAGGCTATTGCTTTGTTTGATACTGATCCTAAGACCAAGCGCCGCTGTGCACCAGTGCTGATCGAGCTCAAGACTACCGTTACCAACTACGCTGACCTTGTGCGCTTGGTGATGCTAACGCTTGACCGACACGATGTGGATTACTGCATCCAGAGCTTTGACACGCGTGTGCTGTGGTGGCTACGTCGCCACCGTCCTGGCGTGTTGCGCGGACAGTTAAGCGAGGACTTTTTGCTAGATTTGGGTACCGAGAAGTACGGTTTGCCTTTACGTGTAGGACAGTCTTGGCTACTGTGCAATGTGATGGGCAGGCCAGACTATATCTCGTATAAGTTTGCCGATCGCCGTAATCCCTTTGTGTGGCTGGCGACGCGTCTGATGGGCGCACGTATGGTTACCTGGACCGTACGCAGCGAAGCCGACCTCGCCGAGTCTGAGCGCGAAGGTGCTCCTGCGATTTTCGAGCATATTCGCCCCGATACAAAGTCGAGGTTGAGCAAGTAAGGCGCGTGGAAAGCAGGTATGGTGCTGCAGGACGCGTAGGGCATACCTGCGCGTATGCGCCCTGCTCCCGCGCTCCCCTGCAGGCACTCCCATCCTGGGCTCCCCCGCAGGCGCTCCCCTCCCACACTCTCCCGCAGGCGGTTCAATATGCTCCTTTTCGCCTGCAAACGGTTCAGTAAGCACCCTTTTACTTGCAGAGGGTCCAATAAGCACCTTTGCGTCAATTTTTACCTGACGATATGTTCATCGTAGAGCCGGGCTCGAGCAATCCGGAATGCAGGAAGGAAGCCCCGTTGCGCTTAGCCGTGGGTTAGCATCTGATCTGTTCCTGCAAACCGGCTGCCAGAGTCACAAAGAGAAGGGGCTTCCCGATGAGCGAGTATACCACTCAAGTCGGAATGGACGTGCACGCAAGGAGCGTCACATGCAAGGCGTTGAGGGCAGACACTGGAGAATATTGGTCCAAGCGGTTTTCCGGCGAGGGAATGGAAGCGGACCTCGCCGCTTGGGTGAAAACGCCACCCGGTCCCGTCAGGTGCGTTTACGAATCAGGCTGCACTGGCTTCGAGCTGTGCAGGTTCCTGCGAGAGGCGGGTGTGGCCTGCGATATCATCGCCGTCACGACGCTGCCGAGGTCTTCTAGGGACCGGCGGCACAAGAACGACAAGGCTGATGCCGGCGTGATCTTAAGTGAAATATGGAACCCTGCAAGCAAGGTGTCCTACGTCTGGGTGCCCGACCGCGACGTAGAGGGGGCGTGAGACCTGGTTCGCGCAGCCGATGCTGCTAGTCGTGCCGTGAGGGCCAAGAAGCAAAAGATTCAGGCCCTACTGCTCAAGCATGGCTTCGTTTGGAACGAGAAGACACCGTCCGGGAGACCGAAGGGGGTCTGGACGGTCGCTTACAGGAAATGGGTCCGATCCGCTGACCTGGGGGACCCGCTGTCGCAGCGGACGCTGGGCATGATGCTTGAGGACCTCGATGCCCTCGAGTCCAGGGACCGCGAGTTCCGCAAGGCCGTCGCCGAAGAGACGGAAAAACCGAGGTGGAAACCCTACGTCGATGCATTGTGCATGCTGAAGGGCGTTGCGATCCCCACCGCCTTTCTAGCGGTCTCCGAGTTTGGTGACTTCTCACGGTTCCGCAGCGGGCGGAAGGTCTCACAGTGGATAGGTTGCACGCCCGCTGAGAACACGACCGGCGACAGCAGACGTCAGGGTGCCATCACCAAGGAGGGCAGCTCCCATCTCAGGCGCTCCCTCGTCGAGGGAAACGCGTCCATATCTAGGCGAACATCCCCTCCGAAAAAACAGCGCGCCGGCCACGAGGTGTCTGCGGAAGTGACGAGGCTCGCCCGCGAGGCGGATGTGCGTCTGCGTGCGCGTTACAGGCACCTCGTCGAGAACGGAAAGCACCCCAACACTGCGCGCGTCGCAATCGTCGGCGAGCAGATTCGGTGGATCTGGCGAATCGGCCTGCAGGTTCGCAAGGAGCTCGCGGCGGCGTGAGCCGAAAACCATATCCATCCCCTCCGCCCGCCGCAGGCCACGATGCGCGGGGCGAATCGCGAAAACCCCATGCGCAGCCGGGCTGTGGTCCGGCCATGCGCGATACCTGACTGAAAGCCGAAAGGCACCGTCTGCGACACCGCCCACGCCGAAGAGAATCGTACTGCGGGCCCCGCAACCTTAAGGGTAGCCGCGAATCTGTGAATGGATCGCATCGAGCATCCGAGTCATCGGGGCAACGCCCCGAACCTAAGGACACGCTCGCGGCCCCGGCGGCAGAGGTGAGGAAAGCCAGCCCCCGGACTAGCTATCTGGGGGCCGGCAAGATATTGCCCATTGACAGGACGATGAACATATGTGGGGTTTCTCGAGCCGTTTGGTACGCTTTTGAACCGCCTGCATTAAAGTGACCACATCGGGTTCAAGAAGCACCCTTTAACAAATTGTGAGTCTGATAGCGTTTTTTACCCAGTTAACCAGCCAGCATCTCAGTGTCGTTTTTAATATAAGCAGCGCTTAAAAGCCTTGCCCACGCTAGTAAAAATGCTGCGGTTTCATCTCCCGCTGCTGCCTTGCCCTCGGTGAGTTCGGCGAGCTGCTTCTTGAGTTCTGCGATGGCTTTATCGCGGCGGCGAATATCGGCATCGTACTTGCTGCGGTTTACCGTGGAGCTGCCGCTAGGGTCTTTGGGGTCTGCTCCCTCGCCTGCGGGTGGCTCGGTTCCTGCTGTTGCGCCAGTTTGCGGGTCTTTGGGGTCTTGTCCCTCGCCGCCCTCGGGGTCTTTGGTGTTGTCCTCGCCCTTGGTGGGGTCTTCCAGCATAAGTTAACCTCCCTCTTTCGTGCTGAGCGTATCTCAGCAACTAGAAGGGAGGTTATGAGGTGATTCACGCGGTGAGGTTAAGAAGCGAAGGCTCCGAACGTTTCAGGGTATGCCACTTGCAAACCTGGATGGTAAAGTGCGAGCGCTCGCATTTCGACGTTGGTGAGTAGTTCTTGCGCGTGTGCATAAGCGCTCCACTCTGGGAGTTCATCAAAGTGCTCGCTTGCCGCAAAGTCTAGCTTACGCTCAGCATTAAAGAGGTCTTCGCGACGTATGCCCAGCTTCTTGCATATCCCGTTAATGTCTTTGGCTGTCATGCTCGCCTCCTACTATCGCGTCGTAAATAGCATCTGCTATGGCGTTGTTATCTGGGCCATGCACTCCGTAATACCTAAGCCCCTCCGCGATAAGTTCGTCGTCTTGCGCTCCTCGCTCAGCCCCATCGAAGGCGTACTCTGAAAAATCTCTTAGCGTGGATACCGCCTCAGATTCTTTGTCGCTGAATCTTATTTTACCATCCTCAGATGAGTACCTAGCTGGAATTTTCGCCTTTATCAGCTCGTTTATAACAACTCTACTGGCTTTCGTTTGCGGCAAATACCGCGCGCCGTTGCGATATGCCGTAAGACTGCTAAGTTCACTTTCCCACTCTCTTTCTGAGAGCAGGCGCTGTGCTGCCATGTGCCCCATTTCATGATATGCCACTTGCTCTATCTGGTCTGGGTCTAGCCTGCGGGCTTGTTTGGCATCCACCTTTAGCAAGAATGAGTTTCCGCGACGCTCAAGTCTTGCAATATCGCCGCCGAGGTCTTCTGTGCTGATATATCTGAGCGCTGTTGGGGGTAGGCGCATTTCTTTCATAGCGAGTTCAAGGCCAGAGAGTAGCGCTGTTTGCTTCTTCTCCGCTATACCTTTGAGATTAGAACCCTTTACTATTCCCGCACGGTTTCTATCGTTGAACAGCGCAAACCTTGCACCCGTGCGTTCATCTATGGTCGCACCTCCACACTTTGCATAGTCACGTCGCGCTTTTACTGTCCTTCCGCCAAAGGTACCGCCAAATTCAGCCCCTTCCCATGCTTTCAAGGATGATTTAAGTTTCACTCCTTTTGGCTGTACCGCTAGCTCGAGCGCCTTCTCACGGCTTGAATCACGACGAAGCCACGGCTTGGAGGACGTAAGCTCACGGAGCTTCTTCTGGGCGTTCCAGATTTTTGCCTTGGCTTCTGCCTTCTCGAGGTCGGTAGCGCTCTCATTAGCTGCGATGCGCTTGTTCTTGCGTATCTCTGCTTCGAGTGCTCGCTGCTGCTGGGTGTCTTTGTAGACTTCCTCCCTGTCCCAGCCTGCATCTTCGTCGGGCGTTTCGCTGTAGGCGTGACCCATTCTAGGCATCCAAGGGGCGAAGACGCCAAGTGATGCCATCCCGTGCACCCGTAAAAGGCACGACCAGGGCATCCTGTCTGTGGAAGTTTCCGCATTAATGTTTCAATCCACGCGCCCGTGAAGGGCGCGACGGGACAAAGTGGATGAGTAGGGGAGGTGAAAAGATGTTTCAATCCACGCGCCCGTGAAGGGCGCGACCATGCACACCCGCCGTCTTTTCAGATAGATACTCGTTTCAATCCACGCGCCCGTGAAGGGCGCGACCACCTTGTAGCGCGGATTGCATCGCTTGGCTTTTGTTTCAATCCACGCGCCCGTGAAGGGCGCGACAAGAAATTCTCCAGACGCGCTCTAAGGTCAGCCTGTTTCAATCCACGCGCCCGTGAAGGGCG
>NZ_KE952943.1:92983-98991 GCF_000466405.1 Atopobium sp. oral taxon 810 str. F0209
AATCCACGCGCCCGTGAAGGGCGCGACTGATGTGGATGAGGACCATGGATGCGCTGCTGAGTTTCAATCCACGCGCCCGTGAAGGGCGCGACCGAAAACTGGTGTCGAGTACCTAGTCGTGACTGGGTTTCAATCCACGCGCCCGTGAAGGGCGCGACCTGTTACGCACAATGATTTGGAGGCTGCGATTGGTTTCAATCCACGCGCCCGTGAAGGGCGCGACTGTCAATTTATACAGTAATATGAATTGACATCACTACTATATTCTTCTTTCAAAAAAATTCCAACGTATAGCGATCTAAAAATGATTTTTTTAATCATCTAGATTAAAAAAAATGCGCGAACCTCAAGGTACAAGGCCACTGCTTGGAGTTCGCGCAGCCAAAAGCTATCCTAAATGCATAAAAACCCCTCTGGATCATAGGAGTCCTTCACACCAATGTGTTCAACGCGACCTTTCCAGTTTTTCCCGAGATTGTAGAACCGCAGGCTGTCATACTTCGCATCAATAACGTTAGAAAGTTCGTGTTTCATACTCTCATACTGTCCCGGATCAACCAAGCACTCGAACACAGAATACTGCACCCTTTGCCCGTATTGCGTGCAAATCTTCGCAACACGTCGAAGCCGCTTCGGTCCGCCAGTGCCTCCACTTGCCACATCGTATGTCACCAAAACATACATCTCTACCTCCAGAGAAACGCAGGATAATCCTCAAGGTCACCGCGCAGGTATCGAGCAAACAGCTGTGCTTGGACAAACGGGACAAGGCCCAGAGGCATACGCTCTCCCAAGAACGGATGAACAATCTGGTCTTGCTTCTTCTGCTGCCAGTAGCCAAGAACCTTCTTACGCGTGCCCTCCTTGAACAGATAACCCTGGGACTCTGCAAGGAAGTCCCCTACATCGAGCTGCTTGCGATTGAAGAGCGAAAGTACGAACCGGTCGACTATAGGTGCACGCAGTTCTTCTATGAGGTCGAGCGCGAGGCTGGCCCTCCCTGGTCGGCACGCATGCAAATATCCCATCTGAGGATCCAGTCCAACCGACTCGCAAGCAGACACCAACTCCCTGCTTAGCATCGTGTAAAAGAATGAGAGAGCCGCATTAACCGGATTCTTGGGAGGGCGCTTCGTACGCCCAGCAAACACAATCCTGTCACTACGCAAGGCGCCATCCATCATTGAGTAATAGGCGTGAGCGGCGTTCCCCTCCACGCCGCGCAACTCGTTAAGATCACCGCACTGGCGGACATCATCCCCGCTTCGTTTCAGCTCATCTATGACATTAGCCACGCCGTGCTCTTTCATATCGGGATAGTCCCGTGCGTAGTGCTGAAGCACCACACGCGCATTGTGCACCTTCGCGGTAACAAACCGCTTGGCGATTAGAAGGCATGCAGACTCATCCACTGAACGTCTGTACTGTTCCCTTCTAAGCAGCACATTTCCCGAAGTTGGGCCGTTCACACGTGCTTGAAATCGACCACCCTCGTCTAGAATGGAAACAGACACACCACGCGATACACAAGCCCCGAGCACGGAAGTGCTGCAGCCAACGTGCCCAAACAACACCACACCTTCAAGCAGATGGAAGGGAGCGCTCATCACCTTCTCTTGCTCAATGTACACCGAGAGCGCGTCGTCCTTCTTTCGAAGGTATGCATCGGGATTCGTCAGGTAGAGTGTGTTCAGAAGGCGCTTCATGTCAGTTCACCAAGTCTCCGCCATATCGTGCCCAATAGTCTCTCACGTTGAGACCCCCCGTCTTCGGCATGCACCAATCAGCAAGCGAGCAGCGTCGGCACTTCGCGCCCATTTCCGCATGAGGAGTCTCACTCGATTCAAAGAGGACATGCATATGGCTCGCCAATCTCTTCAGTTCATCTCGAAGCTTTTTGCTCACCTCCACGCGTTCCCTCCTTCTCGTCTCTCCGTAGAAAATGGCACCCTCTGTGACTGCACCACCATGCATCTCTTCCAGGCACAGTGCCTGTGCTGTCACCTGCAAGCGGTCCCAGTCCTCCGCCCTTGGCTTCCCCACCTTGTACTCGACAGGTCGCATGAAGGAACCGGCATCGCCAACGCCGTATTCCACGATGTCGGCGGTACCGTATATGCCGAGCGTACGACTGACAAGACGAACTCTGCGTTCGGACCGCACCCCATCGGCACAGGAGTACCCCACTGTATCAACGCGCTCGTGGAAATAGTCACCGCGTAGCGTATCGGCACTGTCCTCCCAGACTTGCTCCAGATGAATGAGTGCCCACTGCCGCTCACAATATGCCAGATGCTGCAAACCCGAGAGAGCAAGCAGCTCATCGTCGGCGTACATGACTACCTATATGGAAGGTGCTATGTAGTCGTATGTCTTCACCTCTATGCCGTCTGGCAGCCCCACTTCGTCAACCTTAATCTCGTAGTCTTCAAATTTCCTCGGCTCTTGATCGGTGGAGATGTTCTTCTCAACCTGCACCGCATCAAAAAGCTTGTGAGCAGGAGCATTGCCGAGCTTGCTCTCGTGCTTGAAGACAACAAGCTTACGCGAAGTCATGAGACCACGAGCAGCGCTGCGATCGTTCTCGAACATGTTCATGAATGCCTCCCACAAAAGATCTAGGTCAGCCTGGCAGAAGCCAGACTTCTCGGCAAGAGAGGCAGAAACAAATCCTTCAATGCGATAGAGACCGTAGGGTACGTACTGCTTGCGACCAAATGGACCGCGCTCTTTTCCATCATCATTAGTGCGCGCCATACGCGTAATACTCATCTCAAGTGGCAAAACTGGATCAACGGACTCGCCGAAGCACAACTGCACAGGCCCGCGTACTTGACCACATTTGTTTGCCTTACCTGTTGTCATAACCGCACCAAAGGTTCTGATGTCAAAGAAATTATCACACATGAACTTGGTGACAAGCACCTTCTGGATACAATCATCCACAGCCTTCTTCAGGTCTTTCTTAAATTTATCCTCCGCCATCTCTTTCTTGAGTTGCTCCCTGAACTCTTCTCCAGTAAGCAATTTTTCTTTCATAAGTTTCTTTGCAAGCCTAGCCTCAAGTTCCCTAGACATGTCCCTCTCAACGTTCTTGCGCACGTCGGCGTGCTGATAATACTTATATGCCATCTCGTGCAATTCGTTAAGAATCACGCCTTCCTGCACGTAAATCTTGTAGCCCAACTCCCCCTCGTCAACATCCGGACCATCTACAGCCTCCCCCTTAATGAGGTCAACATAGTTGCGAATCTTGCGCTTGATGCATACGTCGGAAATAATGCCGCGTGAGGTGTCGGGGTCAATGCGCGGAAGATTTCCCGCATCGGGATCACCGTTGGGATTGCCGTTCTTGACATCGCAGAAGAAAACGAAGTCGTAGCGATTGTTGATAGGCTCTGCCATGATATTCTCCTAGTTCTCGCTGGAATCGTTGCTTGTGGTCTCGTCGGATGCACCATCATCCTGCTTGTGCGAACTCCGAAAGCCTTCGCGGCGCTCTTGGTAGTAACCGATGAAGAACTCACCCTGCTCTTCCATGGAAAGCGTCCTCGGGTAGGGTTCGTCCGAGAGCTTCCCTCCCACTATTTCGTCAAGCTCCCTCTCAAGGATATAGTTCAAACCAGGCCTCTTCTTGCGCAGAATGCTCAAGTGGTTCTGACAGCCATGCATGAGCGTCGGCATCACACGCGCCGGTGTGACCGATGCGGAGCCTATGTACTTGTCGCGGATAGTCGCATTAAGCTCATCATCAGTATCAGGCTTGACGGCATCCTCCTGAGCCTTCTCCATCACGGCGAACAACCGACCGAGGAGGTATCCTATAGAATTGTTTTCCCTGTTCAATGACATATCAACCTCGTTTTCTCTTGTTAATGAAACCCCTGAAAAACGCCGTGCGCGCACAAGACAAGCTTTAATGAGCGATACACGTTGACCTGTCACCTCATAAGGCTTGCCATTCAATTCGTACGACCCATGATCCGTTCGCATGCGCGAAAGCAAGGTGCTGAGCAGCGAACGGGGGAACCTACTGCCGGTAAGCATCGCCTGCATGCAAGGGTTGACGAGCGTGGAGGGAATGTTCTTGTACTTTCCTTGAACGGCACATTGCCTGATAAGCTGAAGCAGCGAAGTCGTTCGAACACCAATCATGTCAATATCTTGCAGATACTGACCATGGTACACAGCTAACTTACCAAACGTAGCAGTCTCGAAAAAGCGTACGGAGAGTCGAGCGGCATTAGGCGAGATACCAAGCACGTAATAACGCACATTCGCATCAAAGCTCTCTCCGAAGGAATTACCGTTCTTGATATTATCCAACGCATCTTGAACTCGCTTAATAGTAGCGTCATCTTCAGAAGGTGGTTGGATGAAAGCCCGGAAAAGAGCATCCTCATCAGGTGCGGGCCTATCACTCCAAAAAACAAAAATTGTGTTGGTAGTCCTCTTGTCTGTCTTATCACCAAAGCGAACATTATGCTCTGGGTCAGAGAGCAACTTCCTGAGGGTCGATCCCGCACCAAAAGCGACTCGCTCAGATACTCCAATCGTATGTTCTTTTATCTTTTCACCATACGAACAGAATGATTCGCAGTTGAACGAGATGAGTGAGGCGCGAGCGGGCTGAGCCCCAGGGAATCCTGTTAGTGGTAGAAAGACATGCGCCAGTGCCACTTTCTCACCTGTAACAGAGCACTGACCAATAGTGTTGCTCTCAGGATTTTCTGCACGATAGCAGTTCCAAGCATCAATTACTGACGGGCATTCGTGAACGAAAACACCCTCACCTACAGAGTTCTCGATATAGAAAACAAGTAAATTACTTTTATTACTTGCCTTCCTAAAAGACAGAGTATCTTCTAGCCGCTTTGCATCCCACTCCCCCATCGGAAGATTTTGTGAGAAAAACCTACGCACGGCATCAGCCGCAAAATCATTGCAACCCTTGAGCACATTTTCGTGCAGCTCACGCGATTTACTATGTTTTTTCTTAGCGCCACCCAACCCAAACAGATATTCTGCAGTATCACAAAGAAAATATGGCGTAACATCTGAGCTCCGTCGTTCATTTAACGGTCGGGGTACGTGCATGACCCTATACTCATTGCCGTTTTTCCCATCCCCCCATGACAAAGAGCGGACGTTCTTCAGTTCACCATCTTCCGAAAGGACAATCTCCCAGAATACTTTCTCAACACTCATGCCCTCAAGAGGTACCTCGCTCTGCATCTCAGGGTCTGCGACATAGCGCTCATAGAGGTCATAGAGATCTTTGATAATCATCCGATCGCCTCCCGCGCAATTGCGGAGACATCAATAACACCACTCCGCATGACGGCACGAAAGAACTTGGGCTCAGGATGCTCTATATCCGTGAAATCAAGGTCATAGAGCATGAAACCGAAGTCCTTCTCCAAGACGTCCGCATACGCAGAGGGAGGAACATTCTTCCCCTCCTCAACCAATGAGACCTCTGCAGAGAACTCCCTGCATCCAAGGTAGGGCTGGTTGAAACACTGTCCTTTGCGCAGACGGCGCAGGGCGATGTTGTAGTGCTTCTCAACCGTGTCGTCCACACCCGCACGATTAGTCAGATCGAAGTGGGCGTTGACGACGTATGCGACATCACGCAACAGAAGTGTGGCACGCTGCTGACGAGTTTTGTCATCTGTGTCTGATGCTGCTATATAAAAGGATTCGTTGTTTCCCTTGCACAATGACAGCGCCTTATCATAGGAAAGTTTCTTCCCCACCTCGTTACGCCGAAACGTCTCAAAGCGAATCTTGTTGAGCACCTCGATGCTATCAATGCGCCACACAATCGCAGGCTTCCAATACACAGCTTCCAAGATTCCGCGAGCTGCCGACGGGGTCATCACATCATAGCTAACGCGTTCCGCCTTCATCTCGGGGCGTGTGAAGCATGCACGCGGTCCCTTCACCAGTATCTTTATGCCATATCCCATGTGTCTCCTCCTATCTTCTAGTTGTTGCCTTTTCAG
>NZ_KE952944.1 GCF_000466405.1 Atopobium sp. oral taxon 810 str. F0209
GTTTGGCACGTAGGGCTGCTCCAACTGAAAGAATCTGTGGCGTTTGGCAGACAGGTGTTGCCGAAATAGGGCGATGGCTCATTTTGAATGTAAAAGCTAGGAGCCGAGACCCATCAGCGCACTACAAAAAAGACCCCACCGAAGCAGGGTCTGAAAATTTCCTGGCGGGATATGCGGGGCTCGAACCCGCGACCTCCGACGTGACAGGCCGGCGCTCTAACCAGCTGAGCTAATACCCCAGGAATCACGTGCGGAAGCATTGTACACAGAAGCGATGGCATTTGTCTAGCATTTTTTTAAAAATTTGTACCTAAGGACTTATTTGCGGTTACAGTAGTGCCCTAAGCGTGCATTTTGATGGTACTTGTGCACATTTGGTGACCAAACGAGAGGATTTTTTCATGCCCCAGATGAATATGCAGCAAATGATGAAGCAGGCCCGCAAGATGCAGGAGCAGCTCGAAGCAGCTCAGGCACAGCTAGGCGATATCGAAGTCTCTTCTTCAACGGGTGGTGGCATGGTCAAAATGACTGCCACCGCTGATATGAAGGTTACTTCTGTCACTATCGACCCACAGGCACTAGATCCTGAAGATGTTGATTTGCTACAGGACATGATTCTCACCGCAGTTAACGACGTGATTGAGTCTGCTCAGGCGGCAGCAAGCCAGCAAGTCTCTGCTGCTACTGGTGGATTCAATATTCCAGGACTGATGTAGACGTTGGAAAATACCAGTAATAGGCACACTCTGCAGCGCCTCCTTGACGAGTTGGGGCGCCTGCCGGGCATTGGGCCAAAGTCGGCACAGCGAATCGCATACTATTTGCTTGAAGCGGATGCTGAAGAAGCATCGCGCTTAGCTCATGCTATTTTGGATCTTAAGAGCCAGGTGCATTTTTGTCCGATTTGCTTCAACTACGCCACTGAAGATCGCTGTGAAATTTGTGCGGACTCCAGTCGTGATCGCTCGGCAATTTGCGTTGTATCCGAACCGCGCGATATTAGCGCTATCGAACGAACGGGCGCCTATCACGGTCTGTATCATGTGCTCGGCGGCGTTATTTCACCGATGGACAAAATTGGCCCCGACCAGCTCCATGTACGCGAGTTACTCGCACGTCTTTCTGACGGCGAAGTGACCGAAGTTATTCTTGCTACTAATCCCAATGTTGAAGGCGAAACCACCGCTACTTACCTCGCCCGTATCATTTCCCAACTGGGCATAACCACCTCGCGCCTTGCGAGCGGATTGCCTGTTGGCGGCGATCTAGAATATGCCGATGAGGTAACGCTTGGCCGAGCCATTGAGGCACGTCGTATTCTTTAGGTTCTTTAAGTAGCGCAAGCGGTAAAATCACAGAACAGTCTTTAGATGCGGCTGAGAGGACAGACGATGGCAGCAAACCATGCACAGCACGGGAATAACGCTCAGCACTCTGGAGCAGCCGCAAACCCTTCTCGCAGAGGGTCGCGCCGCCACATGACTGGCGTTGCGCCCAGCACAAAACCCGCTAATACGCGAATTCCCTCACCGCTTGATGATGACTCTCCTCGCCCCATTGGCGTAGATCCCGCTCAGACTGGCTCATTTTCACTTTTGGGAAAAGGGCAGGGCGCGCGCATTACCAATCGCGACAATGCTGAGTTGACACGTCAAGCACAGACGCAAACACCACTGTCAAGCAAACGTCGTTTATCGCGTTCTGCTCGTCCTAAGGTAAAGTCTCATCAAACTAAAACTCATGGCGATCACAAACTCTATATCCTGCTAGGAGTTCTAGCGACAATCGTAATTTTGTTGGCTGTAGTCTTGCTGCGCGCTGCTTTTGCACCAAACCCTGCAGCGAAGAAGAACGCTCAGCAGACACAGGCAGCTGTTGGTGAGACCCTCAAACATGATGGTGCTGCATATGCCCTGCGCGAGCAGGCTGATGGCAGCTATGCCCTAACCTATCTTGCAAAAGGCGCAGAAGCAGAACAAACCCTATGTACGCTGAGTGGTCAGCCAATAGGCCTTTACTTCTTTGATGGCTCGTTGATCATCCCTGAGAACACCAAAGCTGGCTGGGATGTTCTTGCATACATGCGCGGCGTCAATACTGAGCCTGTACCTGTTGATGCAGGTGGAAAACCAGTCGGCGGCAAGGGTTCACTGGTCTCTGCTGAATTGAATGAGTCTACGCTGACCGTCACTGCCAAGGATGGGACAACCACCGAAGTAAAGTTGTCGTAAGCCTTTCCCACGCATTCGCATAAGTCCCTACCTCCGCATACGCTTCTGCGTTCTCAAATTTCTACTTCTGCAAAATCCTCGCTTCTACAAGCCTCTGCTTTCCTACATCTCTGTCTCTACATCTCTATAAAGGCAATCCCCCCTCATCCCTGTCTCTACATCTCTATAAAGGCAATCCCCCCTCATCCTTTATCGTTTACTTAAAAAATTTAGCCCTGAGGTAGCCTTTTTATTCGGAATGCGAATAAATCTGGCTCCTCGGGGATAAAAGATTTAACTACCTAGACGCAGGGGTGCCTAGACGCGGAGGGCACCTAGACGCAGAAGGTGCGTAGGCGCAAAGGGTACCCAGATGCAGGGGGTACCTAGATGCAGAGGCGCCTAGACGCAGGGGGTGGACAACCAAGCGGCTAAGCGGATAAGCAGGACGAACGGATGGCCGAATAACTGGGCAGGCTGATAGGCAGCTAGTCGGGCGGACTGCCAAACAGATGTCGAGCAAATCTTGGACAAATTGAGCTAATTCTGGCCACTGCGATCTTTGACTCCGTCACCAAAGATGCTAACAAGCATGTTCATTACACTCGCTGCGTCAGAGGGGTCAAAGTCAGGCTGCGAAGTATTCGAAGACTTCGTAGGTGATGGCTTTGGTGCAGCTGCCGGAGCGGGATGCGACGCAGGCACAGCGACTGGTGTTGGTATTGAATTTGGGACAGGAGCCGAAGCGATAGTTGATGCCGATGCGGACATCGTAGGTTGTGCGGGAGTTTGCGATACGGGCGTCTCAGGCTGCACGGGCACTACTTGCGATGTAGGCGCCGCAGGCTGTGCAGGAATTGACTGTGACAAGGGTGGGATTGCTGCAGCGGGCGCGGGCGTAGGAGCGGGTCGTGGCTGAGGCTGAGGAGTAGACGGAGAGGCTACAGGGTGAGATACTGGCGCATTCATTGCGGAAACGGCAGGTGCGGCAGAGGTAGTGCTGACGGCAATTTCATAATCTATCTGTCGGCGACCAAACTGCATAGCCACAGCTTCGCTCACCGCTTTAGCAACGTCAGACCGAGAAAGCATCTTGACGGCAAAAGGCGAGGCATTGTGCAAAACAACAACCAGCGTACTGCCGTCGTCAGACTTAACGCTAGAGTTAAGAAGCAAAGCAGCACTTGAAGGCTTTGCCTGCTGAAGCTGAGCGATAACTTGATTCCAATCTCCACCACCTGTTACGGCAGGAGCTGATGCAGCTGTCGTGTGAACCGCGTAAGCAGAGGATGTGGGCTGCTGCGACTGAACTGGCACCGCCTGTGGCGTAATAGGATGTAACTCAGGCGCAGCAGGATGCGGAATAGATGCGGATGCTGGTTCTGGCTTGGGTGTGACGACAGAGTGCGGCATAGGCTTCGGCGTGGGCGCGGGTGTCGACACAAACTGGACAGGCGCAGACATGGGGGTGGTAGGGGCTGCAGGCTGGAGTGATCCTGCGGGCTTGGATGCCATCGCAGACTGGAGTGATCCTGCAGGTTTGGATGCTGCCACAGGCTCAGGTGCCATCGCAGGCTCAGATTCCGCCACGGGCTTTGTCATTGCCACAGGCTTTGCCACTGCCACAGACTTCGCCACAGGCAAGGCCGCCCCATCACACGCCCGCGTCTCAAGCACAGCAATACGCTCCGCCAAAGACTCAAGTGTCAAGTCACTTTCAGGACGAGCGCAGCGCGTAAAAGCCAATTCAAGCGTCAAACGCGGATTGCGTGCGGTACGCATCTCCCCCATCGTCTCACTCAAAATGCCCAAAATTCGAGCTACGCGATCTGCAGAGCCAAAAGCAGTAGCCTCTTCACTCAGCTCTCCAAGTTCTTCTTGGCTGGAATACACAACATCTGCCTGGGGACCAACGGCTGCAATCACATACACATCACGCAAGCGTGCCGCCAACTCACGGGCGAACTGAAGCAAATCTTGGCCTTCATCGACCAAAGTGGAAACTTCAGAAAAAAGTTGAACTACATCACGCGCAGCGAGTGCCTTTGTCACGCCCGCAAGTGTTGCCGAGCCAACTTCGCCCAGCAAGCTCGACGCCATCTCAAAACTCACGGAACCAGCACCAAAAACCGATAGCTGCTCAAGCGAGGAAAGCGCATCACGCATACCACCGCGCGCATGGCGTGCAACCAATTCAAGTGCTGCGGGCTCATAACTAAACTCTTCCTGCTCACAGACATACGCGAGCCGCTGCTGCAGCTCTGCGTTGCTGATCGAATGAAAATCAAAGCGCTGCACACGCGATAAAATTGTCGCTGGCACCTTTTGCGGATCGGTGGTA
Organism: Atopobium sp. oral taxon 810 str. F0209; assembly: GCF_000466405.1. Lineage (GTDB taxonomy): Bacteria > Actinomycetota > Coriobacteriia > Coriobacteriales > Atopobiaceae > Olegusella. The sequence goes on from NZ_KE952944.1 coordinate 4,555, forward strand.
CAGAGCACAAAAGTTACGTGCGCTGGAGGTTCTTCAAGGGTCTTGAGCAGCGCATTAAAGGCTGCTGTCGTCAGCATGTGGACCTCGTCAATGATATAAACCTTGTGGCGCCCACGCACGGGAGCAAAACTGACGTTGTTGATAATCTCTTCGCGCACATTATCAACACCTGTACGCGATGCCGCATCAAGTTCGTAGACATCGGGATGTTCACCCGCAGCAATAAGCTGGCATTGCTCACAAGTGCCATCAGGCAACTGACCTACCCCACGCTCGCACATTAAAGCTTTTGCCAGCAAGCGTGCCATGGTTGTCTTGCCTGTGCCGCGTGGTCCACAAAATAAATAAGCATGGCTTGTACGACCTTCAACAACTGCATGCTCCAACGTAGAAACCACATGCTGCTGTCCAACAACATCTTCAAATGTCTGGGGACGATATTTGCGATAGAGCGACTCCATGCTTCCTCCGTACAGGTTGGGTGAATACTAAGTATACCCACCGACCTAGACTACAGAATAGCCAGAGCCAAACGCAAAAATTTATAAGCAGAACAAACGAAAGCGCCTTCAACGTCTAAAGCTAGAACAACAGCTTAATTCCAATCACGATACGAATGGAAAAATGCACGGGTTTCGGGATCGCTTGGATTGTCCATAACGTCGTGAGGCGTACCATTCTCGGCCACCTTGCCACGACGAAGCAACACAATGCGATCTGCCGCACGATGAGCAAAGCCCATCTCATGTGTTGCCATCAAAATTGTGGCACCTTGATTTTTGAGCTCTTCAACCATTTCGAGCACTTCACCCACCAGCAGCGGGTCAAGGGCAGAGGTGATCTCGTCTAGTAGCAGCAGCTCGGGCTCCATCATCAACGCACGCGCAATGGCTACACGCTGTTGCTGACCGCCAGAAAGGCGATCGGGAAATTCGCGAGACTTGGCATCCATGCCAATGCGCTTGAGCAGTTCCATCGCGCGTTCCTCAGCACGCGCTCGATCCCAACCAAAAACTTTACGAGCAGCCAGAGTGACATTATCGATAACGCGCATATGAGGAAAAAGGTTGAATTGCTGGAAGACCACACCTATGCGTGCACGGGTCTTATCCTGATCTATGTGCGGATCAGTAATATCGGTATCTCCCAGCCAAATTTGCCCATCATTGACCTGCTCAAGAAGGTTGACGCACTTCATCAAGGTTGACTTACCCGAACCCGAAGGTCCCAACACTGCCACTGTCTCGTGTTTGCGCACGTCAAAGGAAATATGATTGAGCACAACATTGTCGCCAAAGCGCTTGACCACACCATCAATGCGCAGGACTGGCTCGCCAACCACTCGCTGTTCCCGCTCGCTATAGCCTGCACCAGCAATCAAATCTGCCACAAAAAGCTCCTATACCATGCCAGACGTCTGCTCACGCTTGCGCAGGCGCGCAGTGTACCAGTCGTTAAGAATAATGAACGGGATACTCATGAGGATAAAAAGCAAGCTTGCAACCACATAAGGCGTGTAGTTAAACGAGCGCGCCACCGCAATCTGTGCCGCGCGAACCGCATCAACCGCACCCAACGTCGAAATCAAGCCCACGTCTTTTTGCATAGAGATAAAGTCATTCATCAGGGCAGGTGCAATCTTGCGCAGTGCCTGCGGAATAATAACAAGACGAACCGTTTGACCCGAAGTTAGCCCCAATGAGCGAGCAGAGGCGCGCTGCGAGGGGTGCACATCTTCAAAACCCGCACGCAACACCTCAGCGATATAGGCGGAGTAACTCAAAATAACTGCAATAGTACCCAGTACCGCTGAGTCCATGCGCCCAAAAAGTCCTAGGCCCGGTATACCAAAGCCAATCAGATACAGCACCACCAGCATCGGAATGCCACGCATAATCGTGGTATAAGCACGCGCAAGCACACGCAGAGGGAAAAGTACCGGTGATTTGGAAATGCGCACAACTGCCAACAAAGTGCCAAGCACTGCTGTACCCACGAGTGCATAAACCAACACACGCATATTGAGCCACAGACCATCAAGCACCTTGGGGAACGACTCGGCAAAATATTCAGGTGAGAAAAACATCTCGCGCACACGTGGCCAACCAGGAGATACGTTGAGAATCACACCCACAGCCATAACAAAAGCAACTGTGCTCAGCAAACTCACCACAACAGAACGCATACTCTGGTGACGTCGGAACGCCTCACGCTCCTGCTCGATGCTGCTTACTTCAGTATCGAGTGGCTTGCCGTCTGACATCCTATCCACCTTTTCCATAAATCACGACCACCCATAATAGCGGGCGGTTTTCTTGTCCTGCGCAAAGAATGAGCAGCTGGGTTGATGGCCCGTAATAACAACGGCAGGACGGAAGGGTAGTCCGCCTGCCATCGAAAATAAGTATTACTCAGAAAGTATAGGAACCTCGGTAGTGTACTCTGCCATCCACTGCTTGGTAAGTTCCTCAATCTTGCCGTCTTTGGTCAGGGCGTCAACAGCGGCCGTAACGGGAGCGGTAAGCTTGGAATCCTTGGGCAGAATAAAGGCAAGAGGCTCTGCTTCCGAACCAGGAATCTGACCAATAAGCTTGGCGTTATCAAGCTCGCCGTTATCAGGATTTGCCATGTAAACGGCTGTGGGAGTATCCGTCACGATACCGTCAATCTGATGCAAGTTGAGCTGAGAAGCAGAGTCAACATTGTCGCCCAAAGGCTGGACATTGCTGCCAATCTTATCCTGTGTCCAAGCCAAAGCTGTAGAAGAAGCATCCATACCAATGGAAGCATCCTTGAGCTCAGACAAAGAAGTTGCTTTTGCAAATTTGTCGTGATCCTTGGCGGCATCCACAATCACCGATTGAGTCGGGGTGAAATAAGGGCTAGAGAAGTCCACGGCAGCCTTGCGCTCTTCAGTAATGCCAAATTGCTGGATGTTGACATCCCAGTCTTTATCGCCAGGAGTAATTGCATTATCAAAGCTCGTACGCACCCAAACAACATCGTCATAAGCAAAGCCAAGCTGAGCTGCAACAGCATAAGCAACAGCAGCCTCAAAACCCTCGCCCGTCTCGGGAGCATCATCCATGACATAAGGAGGCCAAGCAGGCTCACCAGTAGCAATAGTCAACTTACCTGCCTCGTGAGTGGCAAGCGCCTTTGCCTCGTCAGTAGTGGCGGCAACAGGATAAGAAGCCTTAAAAGCAGCGACCTTTTCTGCCTTTGCAGCATCATTGCTAGCAGAACCCCCAGCACTACCTGCGGCGCTACCGCTGCTTTGAGGTGCCTTGTTTGAGCATGCAGCCAAAACCATGACTCCGCCTGCACCAGCAGTAATAGCTGAAGCCTTCAGAAAGTTACGTCTGTCGAGATTCGCCATTTGCGTAGTCCCTCCTCAACGCGCTCGCAATAACTACGAGCATGTTATGGCAACAAAATCTGTCACCCTACGAAACCTAAAGCATTAATATCCTAACAATCAGTCGCTCGGTATGCGAGCTATGTCAAGAAATGGGTCGGCTAAACGTAACATTCTTTTCTGTCACTGCTGTAAGGTCATTCCCATCAAGCAGCGCCGTCGTTTCTTATCACCACTCAGCTACTCCCACCAAGCAGCAGCACCGCCTATTCGCCACCTCGCTATACTAAAAAACAGCTCAATTGCGAAAGGATTGCTTGTGGGATTTGAAATTCAAAACGGCTTAGTTTTGCTTGATAAGGGTACAGAGGTTGGCTTTTGCGTAGAGCAAAAAACTCTTTATATCCAAGACGGACTAATCACAGGTATTGGCGCGGCTCCTACTGGGTTTATAGCAGAGCAGATCATCGATGCGCGTGACCGCCTCATAATCCCTGGGCTTATCAATGCTCATACGCATAGCTATATGTCGCTGATGCGCAACGTGGCCAATGATTTGCCCTTTTCCGATTGGCTCTTTGGCGGGGTGCAGCCCATCGAGGACCGCATGGAGCCCAAAGATGCCTACTGGGCATCACTTTTAAGTCAAGCAGAAATGATTCGTACGGGCACTACCTGCTTTAATGATATGCAGATGCATATTAATCAGACCACTCGTGCTGTCAGCGAAACTGGTATGCGTGCTGTCATCTGCCGAGGTCTTGTAGGCAATGACTACGATCTTAATGATCGTCGTCTGGCAGAAGCTCTTGACGAGCTTAAGGACTGGCGCAATTGCAGCAGGCTTTCCTTTCTGCTGGGACCCCATGCTCCTTATTCTTGTGGTCCTGATTACCTACGCATGCTTGCTGAAATAGCCCAAGAGGCTCAACTGGGTATCCACATCCACATTGCTGAATCCCAAGCTGAGACTGACGACATCCAAAAAAAGTATGGCGTCTCTCCCGTTGAATATATTGACAGCACTGGCATTTTTGATGTGCCTTGCATCGCGGCGCACTGTGTTCGTGTCAGCTACTCTGACCGCATGATTCTTGCAAAAAAACACGTCAGCGTTGTAAGCAATCCCGCTTCAAATATGAAACTTGGCAATGGTTTTGCGCCTGTACCCGAACTCATGGCGGCAGGTGTGAATGTGTGCCTTGGCACCGATGGTCCTGCTTCCAATAATGCACAAAATATGTTTCGCGAAATGGGGCTGTTTGCTTTGATACACAAAGGAACCCATGACAGCTCCACCTGTATCACCGCAGCAGACACCTTGCGCGCAGCAACTAGCAATGGTGCCCGTGCGCTCAGACTAAACTGCGGCGAAATCGCTGTTGGTCGCAAAGCAGATCTTGCGCTGTTGCGGCTCGATCTACCTTCTATGATTCCTGCTACCAATCTTCCCGCTGCGCTCACCTATTCGGCAAGCGGTGCTGAGGTAGAAAGCGTCATTATTGATGGCAAATTTGTAATGGATCACGGAGAATTGCTTACCATCGACGAAGAACGAGTCCGCGCAGAAGTCACGCGTATTTATCATCGTCTCAACCTCTAGCTAGGTCAATTTTGTAAGAATGTGCAAAAAGCACTGCGATATGTAACGGAGGATACTTATGCCAGCCGATAAGAGTGTTATCAGGGACATCAATCTTGCTGATTCTGGATTGCTCAAGATTGATTGGGTAAGACGCAATTGCCCGCTGCTTACCATGCTGAAGGAAGAATTCGAGCAGACCAGGCCATTTGCAGGCAAGAAAATTGCCTTGTCCATTCATCTCGAAGCAAAGACAGCTTATCTTTGCCTGGTGCTTGCAGCTGGCGGAGCAGAAATGTATGTTACGGGCTCCAATCCACTATCGACCCAAGATGATGTCGCCGCCGCATTAGTACACGAGGGTCTTGAGGTCCATGCCATTCACGGTGCAACAGCCGAAGAATATGCCGCTGGCACTCACGCCGTACTCGCCGCTGGTCCCGATCTCATCATTGATGATGGTGGCGACTTGGTTTATCTCATGCATACCGATCCAGAGCTGCAAAAACTTATCCCTCATGTCATTGGCGGCTGCGAGGAAACTACAACAGGAATCATCCGCCTAGAAGCTATGAACCGCGAGGGCAAGCTACGCTTCCCAATGGTGCGCGTTAACAATGCCATGATGAAGCACTTCTTTGACAACCGCTATGGCACAGGCCAATCTGTTTGGGATGGTATTGACCGTACCACCAATCTTGTTGTTGCTGGCAAGACTGCTGTTGTCGCAGGCTATGGCTGGTGTGGCAAGGGCGTTGCAATGCGCGCTAAAGGCCTTGGAGCTCGTGTTATCGTTACAGAAATCGATCCCGTCAAGGCAATCGAAGCGGTGATGGATGGCTTCGACGTGATGCCTATGGCAGAAGCTGCACCTTTGGGCGACTTCTTTATCACTGTTACTGGTTGCAACAAGGTCATCGATGAGGAAGATTTCCTCCTCATGCATGAGGGCGCCATCCTCTGCAATGCTGGTCACTTTGACGTCGAAGTCGACATGGAGGGGCTACACAAGCTTGCTGTAGAATCCAAGCTCATGCGTGAAAACATCATGGGTTACAAACTACCTAATGGTATCTGGATTTATGTCCTTGGCGAGGGCCGTTTGGTCAATCTTGCTTGCGGCGATGGGCACCCTGCAGAGATTATGGATATGTCCTTTGCAATTCAAGCGCTCTCAGCAAAATATCTGGTTGAGCACCAAGGTGAGTTTGATGAGATGCTCATGGATGTTCCTACGGACGTTGACTTGGAGACTGCCCGCAAAAAACTCTCCTTTATGGGCAAGCACATCGATGTACTTACACCCGAGCAAGAGCACTACCTCAATGACTCTGACGTGTAAAAGCTTGAGAACAAGCAGTACACAAGTAAGCTAAATAATTTGAACCGCACCTGCAAAACTTGGACTTAGAAAAAAGTTCGGGTTTTGGAGGTGCAGTTTTTACCATCCATCTTCAATGAAATCCACTGTCGCGATTGGCATTCTCAATCCACCAGACTTGATTTAATCCGGCAAATTTTGATTGGTAAGATCGCTTGATGTAACAGGAAGCAACTTCTTCGCTGCATAGTTGTACAAAAGACTTATCGCAAAGCATAAGACGCCGCCAATAATAAAAGCGACGATACGAGAAATTGTAGAACCATCACCAAAGTCAAAGAGCACCATCTTGAGTACGCAAAGCATTGTTACAACCAAGCCATACAGACGCATTGGTCGAATGTTTAATCTAAAGCCTACGGCTATACAAATGAGAGCACAAATCATATAAATCAAACTTATGGCATAACCCAGCTCTTCAAGAATGCCCAAACGATTTAAAACTGCTGGGCATAAGAACGTAAACAAGATTGCCCAGACAACCTGAAGAAAGGCAAGTGAACGTCTATTCTTTTGTGCGTGCTCCCATACACGAGCCACGATCATAGCCAGTACAAGCACAGCGCACAAAAGATATATGGTAGTAGCAAATAGGTTTCTCGCTGGACTGTTTGTATCAGGGCTACCTGAGATATGAAAAATAAAACTGCTGAGAAGAACAACTTCGTTAATCTGTGCCGCTATAATCCAAGCTCGAGAACAAACGGACTTTTCTTGTAATTGCAAGAGAGAAAAGCCCGTAAAAGCTGTCTGTGGAAGACCGGGGAAGAACACAAACAACCCCATAAGCTGAGCCAATCTGAACAATGGTAATTGTTCAATAAAGAGACCATTAATAGATGGAATTGTCTCCATAGATAGCTCGAAGAACACCAGTAATACAAATAGCACAGGAACACGTTTTGCCTCAATATCAACGTTGTAGCCATGATGCCTCCACCATACAAGCGGAGCCATAGTTGCTATTAAAGCAACAAGGGGTCCAAGTACACCAAATTCTGGAACAAGCTGAGCGTAGCCAGTAGTCAAAAGATACACTGCTTCGACGGCCAAAATTACATGACCTGCAATAGCATAGTTGCCGTCTAGCTGTGCGTACGAAAGAGCATAGAGCACAACTGTAACGAGGAGCAAACCAGAAATTGAAGGAATAAAGGCTACCCATCTAAAGTGTGGAGCACTAATCAGCAGCAAGATAGCAGCAACACTTGTTGCCGCAATAATCGCCACTCTGCTCAAACCAGCATTGAAGTCCTTTTTCTGGACAAACAATAAAATAATTCCCACATGAAGCACCAGTACAAGAATGCATATACCAAGCGCAGCATCAAGCTCCCAAGTAATACTCTCCTGCATAATGCGCTGGAAGAAAAACTCCGATGACACCTGCAGATTTGTATGCGTCCAAGATAGAAAAAGATGAACGAGCACCTTGTATACATCAGTGCAAAGCATATAAAGCCACAAAAACTCCCCTATCACATAAGATGGAGTTGCTGCTGTATGTTGAGAGACTTTTTGATCCTGCATCAAAGCTTTTCTTAGTAAATAAAGAACGAATGATGCGGTAATAAACTGAATGAAAAACGCAAGGACAACAACAATACTCGGAAGTTCCGAACGAAATCCCGCGGTATATATAGGAATAACAAACCAGAATATCCCAGAAAAGAGGATTTCTCCTGCATCAAAGCGATGCCACAGATAAGTGCTTGCTATGAGGGCAAGGACTAATGATGCAAGTAGCCCCAAGCAGTATACGCGACGCATACTTACTAGGCTTCCACCTACAACAATAAGACAAGCAAGCAGCTGATAAGCAATAATAATGAAAATACTGCTGTCACTAAAACCAAAGCTGTAGGAAAAACAAACCGAGATGATCATGCCTGCATGGGCTACAACCGCAAGCACAATGGAATTAAAGCGTTTTACCAAATACATACATAAGGCGCTCCAGACTAAAAGCAGCGCCAGAACACCAAGATTGTCAAGATATCCAAAATAAAGGCGTGTTATAAGAAGCGAAATAAAGAATCCTCCTGCACCTGTTCCCAAGAGGATTGATGGGAGCAGCGGCGCATGCTTTGTTACATTAATCTCCCCCGTAGCCAAAGGAATTGTATGAGCAGAAACTTGACGTTTGACGGCAACGAAGCCAACAACCAAAAATACAGCGCTCAAACTGTACATAAGCGAGCAGCGGATAACATCACCCAAAGAAGGAACAACGAGCATGCCAAGAAGTACAAGACCAATAAAGACCAATCCAGCAGAAACAAAACCAAAGATATTTCGACCTATGAGGTTTTCAAATGATGAGAAACTCGCCTTTTGAGAAGGCTCAAAACTAGAGGATGACTCTGGGGTAAACGCTGATTTTGAAATAAACCCCTCTGGTATGGGAGGCACACCTGCAGATCGCTGTGGTACAGCGGGATGCTGCGGTGTAGTAGGGACTGAAGTAGGTATGGTGGTTGGTGCAGGTGTAGCACGGACTACAGAACTGGATGGTGTTGCGGATGTATATTCCGTTTGATTCGGGGGCGTAAGTGCAAGATCGGGGTTATTATTTGTCGATTTAGGCTGCTTCTCTGGTAGGAGCGTCTGCAGCACATTTTCTAAATGCTTGACTTTTCTTTTTAGTGTAGAGATCGAAACAACGCTGTAAATGACAAGCACTATGAGCGCAAGTTCGAAGAGCGGAGGAAGCCTATCATACGGATATAGCATTACTGCACCACCTTTGTATGCAAGCCTTAAGGCAGCCACCAATACAACAAGGCGTTTATACTCCGTAGTATTACACACAATATGGTATTGCGTTTTTAGCATGCCAAGCTGTGATGCCTTTGAAACGCAGGTTAAAAAGGCGAGCTTACGTATTAAGCTCTGTGCTACCAGATACGATTGTAGACAAGCTTACCAGACAACAGTGTTGCACGACAGCTACCGGCACCTTTGAGGACAAAATAATCGAGCGTCTCTTCAACACCCATAGGCGTGCTGATATCGATAGGTATATCAAAGAAAGCAAGGTCAGCAAGGGCGCCAGGATTAATCTGGCCAATACGATTGGAACCACAATTGAGTCCCATTGATTCAGCCCCGCCCAAGGTCAGCGCACGAATAATGCGATGTGACAAATCGTCGCGATCGTAGCCCTGCTCAACTGCAAGCTTATAGACCTCCGCTGCATCATCCATAACATCTAAAGAAGGACAGCTCGACAAAGAGTCAGTACCAATTGCAATAGGATTTCCTTCTTCTAGATAGCGGGCAACGGGCGCATCGCGCACGGTGCAGGTCACACGATTTGAACGTGGACACAAAGCAACGCTCACACCACGTTGCCGCAGAATACGCCTATCCTCACGCGACGCATATACCCCATGCGCGATATGCACATCTGGTCCCAGCACACCCAGTTGATCAACAAACTGGATTGCACTTACCTCAAAACCAGCCGCGTGGAGTGCAAGATAGCCATCCCAATTTTTGTCACTCCATACATACGAGGTAAGATTTGAGAGCTTTGAGGGAAAAGCGCCAGCCTCAACAGGAGTTTCTCCCAAATGAATATGTAAGCGCATACCAAGACCACGCGCAATATCAGGCAAGTCCAACAAGGGACCTGAACCTAATGAATAAGGCGCATGGGGACTGATGCCCAAACGAATATCTTGGTTGCGTCCAGCTTCTGCCAGCTGACTGATAAGCGTGCGTGCGCCCTCACGCGACCAAGCTTCATTTTCCCAATCCATAACTTCCCAGTACGCAATACCGTGCATACCAAGACTACCAAGCGCACCAACTGCTTCGATATCAGACACCACATCAGCCGCCGACGTTGCACCTAATTCAAGAAGCTGACGCGCACCATCATGTGCCCACCGTTTCCAAGGCTTCTCTTCGGGCACATCGTAAATCTCATCAAAAGCCAGTTCCCATGCGCGGAAACTGTCATAAATCTTTTGTCCCACCGAAGACATACCCGTGTACTGCAAATGCGTATGAGCATTTACAAGACCCGGTAACAACATGCCATCAAAATGTCGCTCAATCATCTCTTGCTGAGCCTGCGCATCCAACTCTTCGCGTAGCACTTCAAGCACCCACGAGCGTGTACCCACATGCAAAACCCGCTCCCCGCGTACAGCTACGGCACCATTGACGATAACGGGCATCGATACGGGTACAACCAGGGGAGCCGAATACACAATAACTTGTTGACTCTGCACGCTATAGCCTCCTTGGCGGCAAACTTGGTCACACAGTTTGGTTACACGATAGCGTTTCGGACATCTAGGCTAGACATCCGAAAAACGCATAAGTCTCCAATCAGGCACAGTATCACTCTTTTGCCCCACTTGCCGTGCAGAAGCCCCGCGAACAGCAAGAGCAAGCTGAGCTATAAGGCTCTCATCATCCTTGCCCAGACGCAAAAGCTTGGCAGGAAGCTCCCCCTTATGCTCCACGAGATATGCTATCGCTGCTACCTGCACAGCCAAGCTAAGGTCCATCACCTCAATCGGATTGCCTCCACCAGCGGTGTAATTTACCCCATCGCCATTGGCAAGCAAGCGGAGCGTTGGACCATCTGGAACTTGTAGCTCACGAATAGCATCTGTATCTGCACCCCTTAGTGCGTCAGCGGGCAGCTCGTCTAGAGCAAGCTCATGAGAAATGCCCCCTATCACTGCTAGGGTCACCCCATCTCGTAACAGTTTCATCTCCTCTACCGATACGGTATGGCGAACACCCGTTGCAGACACAACCATATCAGCGCATGCAAATGCTTCTGCAATATCGGCAACCTTAAAGCCATCAAAACGTGCCCGCAAAGCAGCTGCAGGGTCACCATCCACGATACAGACGTCCGCCCCCAAAGTACGAATACGTCGTGCAAAACCTTCGCCCACAGGGCCATAGCCAATAACTACTACCTCTACCCCCGCAAAACAGTGCCACCCAAACAGAGCTTGTATGCTTGTCACACAGGTTTCGCCCGTACCATGCCGATTGTCAAAGCAGGTTTTAAGGCGCGAGTCGTTAACCGCAACCACAGGCCAGGGCAGCTCCTGCGCCGCTTCCATGGCTGCAAAAGCACGAACACCCGATGTTGTCTCCTCTGCCACACCTATAAGCTGAGCAGATAGCTCTGGACGCTCCAACTTGCATAGTCGAGCAAAACTACCCCCATCATCCACAATCAGATTGGGTCGCAGATGATCAAGCAAACACAAAGCACCTGCGTGATCTTGCTCGGACGTCCATGTAGCACATGCCTCAACCATCACATCACGTCTGGCAAGCTCATCAGCCACGCGCGGGTCAACTTCTGCGGCAGGCGCAAATACCCCTACCTCAGCGCCTGCACGCTTAAGTTCTTGTAACAGCACACTTGTCTTGGGCTCCAGTACCAGACAGACTGCAATACGCAGCCCCTGCAAGCTTTGCTTTGCCACAAGGCCATCCACAAGAGCACGGGTAACAGGCATGTATTTTGCAGCGCGCGCCATCGCTTCGGTACCAGTGAGTTCCTTCTTTTCGGGCAACTCATTCCAAACGAAATCTGCTTCCTCACGTTGAGAAATCGGCAGCAATCCCCAACTCTGAAACGCCGTGCGCAGACTGTCTGTCAAAGTTTCCTTAGTCACAAAAACGCACGAGCCCGCTAGTGATCTATTTGTCCGACAGGATAACTCTGCAACCCATTCTGCAAATTCCATATCAGCTATCAAACTCCGTTCTGCTTTGCTTATCTACCTATCTCAATCCTGCCGCCACGCAGCTCACGACGGAAGTAATACAGCGCTGCAAGCGACAAAATCGCACCTAGCCACTCCGCACAAACATAGTTGAGCCACATACCCAAAAGGCCCAAGGGATACAGCAAAAACACCAATGCAACGGGGAAAATGAAGGCATTGCATAATGACAAAATCGAAGCCAAACGCGGCTGGCTGAGCGCCACCAACATGCTATATGTGCCCATCACTAGCCAACGCACAATATAGCCCAATGAAAATAGTCGCAGTGCCCGAATAGCCTCTGCCAGATTGTCACCACTAGCAGTCGTTATAAAGACATGAACAATTTCATCAGGATAAATCCAAAGCAGGACAATTGCGACAATGCATACCACTGCCGCCGCAGCAAAGCAGCGCAACTCAATCTGCTTGACACGATGTACATCATGGCGCCCCCAATTAAAACCAACTGCTGGCTGCAAGGAATCAAGCATGCCATAAACGAGCGGGAACACCATGCCATCAAAATACATCACCATGCCGTAGATAGTAACCGCAGCGGAACCACCTAATTTCAGAAGAAAAAAATTCAATATCAGCGCAGTTGTTTGACCCGCAATATTACTGAGAAAAGTAGGTGTTCCATCGCCCACTACCCGACGAATGAGTGCCCACGTAAACTGAGGCCGCACAAAATGCAGTTGCAGCTCTCCTTTAAAAAACGGCCAAAATGCCACACACACTGCTATAAAAGTAGCCAAGCAAAAAGCATGTCCTGCAGCCGCTACATCCAGATGCCAAACACCTAAAAACAAAATCATAAAAGCGATGCCTAGGCCGCTCATCAAAATATTGACACTCGTTGAGCGGCGGATGCGGCCGCAGATACGCAAATAGTTGTCTACTGCATACATAATGGTTGTGATGGGCGACCACATCGCATTAACCCGCAAGAACTTCACGGCATTATCAAGTAGCTCACCCTCAGCTCCCATTGCCCTAAAGAGAGACGGCGCTCCAAAGAAAAGCAGCGATCCTGTCAGCAAACCTGCGGCAAAAATTAACAGTATGGTACTTGAAAAAATATTGTTAGCCTCATCCTCATCACCACGGCCCAGCGCAATTGAGATGGGCACAGAGGACCCCACACCCAGCAAATCTGCAATTGCATAATTGATAATGACAAGCGGTAGCGCAAGATTGACCGCTGCAAACGCCGCACTACCAAGAAAGCGCCCTACAAAAAGACCTTCGCTCACGTTATAGAGCGAAGAAGCAACCATGCTTACAGCACCAGGCAGCGCTGCCGTAAAAAACAAACGAGTTGGGCTTGTTTGAGTAAAAAGTTTTTCGTTATTCATATGGTCCAAACTATCGTCACCATGCATTTATTTAGCAGTCTCGTTGTGAGAGTAGTCTAACCGTGAACCCTCCTTGGGTACTATAAAAATACCGATAAAGGAGAGGCGTTCATGGCAGATATGTTTGACTACTTAGATTGGTTTGGTGACTTCGATTTTGACCACGTTCCTTTCAATGAAGTGGATAATATCATACTCTCCCAGCTGTCTTATCTAAAGCTCGATAACGTACTTTCTACTTGTGAATTCCTTGATACCTCTGAGGTCTGGCATAGATTTTCTACGCAAAAGGTATTGCCTAGCACGGGACCACTCATTTCGGACCGTACTAACGAACTATTGGGATACATGGTCAAGTCGGGCCAGCGTTTTGCCAATGCAAAGCTCGGTTACTACGAGACGCGCTTTGACGAAGAGGCACGTGAGCAATTTGCTGCGTTGACGCTTTATCTGTCTGATGGCAGCAGTTACCTCTCGTTTCGCGGCACCGATGACAGCTTGGTAGGATGGATTGAGGACTGTGATATCAGCTACAGTATCGTCCCCGCACAGAAAGATGCACTTGCCTACCTTCGCCAAATCGCAAGCCTGACAGATGGTCCCTTGCGGGTTGGTGGGCATTCAAAAGGCGGCAACCTGGCTGCCTATGCAGTTGCTATGGCGCCAGAGCTCGACGAACGTATTATTGAACTTTGGTGCAATGACTCTCCAGGGTTTGACGATGCCGTACTTCCACTCTCAACCTTTGAGCGCCTGCGCGAGCGCACACATCTCTTTACGCCCGAATACAGCCTCGTAGCAGGACTTTTCTCGCATGCAGTAGAACCCGTTCTCGTCAAATCAAGCGCCCAAGGTGTTATGGAGCACAGCGCGGTTAATTGGCAGGTTATGCGCGACAAATTGGTGCGTGGAGATGCAGTGCGCCAAGCAAGCGTTCATGTGGGGCAGGCCTTCAACGAACTGCTCGCCAGCCTTGATTTGCAGGGACGCAAGAAGTTCGTTGACGAACTCTATCAAGCATTTATCTCCCATGACATTCATGACCTCGCAGGTATCATGGGACAAAGTCCCGCAGGAATCCGAGCAGTCACCGATTCGCTTAATTCGCTAGATGAAAATAGCAAACATATCATTAACAGTTTTTTGTGGAATACCATGGGAGGAGCCGTACGCGGCGCTGCGGAGGAATCTGCCGAGCAGACCGCCAAAGCCTTGGCACCTGTTGCCAAAGCGGTCAATGTAGCGCTCTCCGAGGCTGGTGAAAAAACCAAACAAACTCTCGCAGTATGGAAAGCACAAACCGAAGCGCGTATTGAAGGCTTGCAAACAAGCACTGTACAAGATAGGTCTTTACCAAGTCCGCCCAACAAAACTGACGCGAAAACCGACTAGCTTTGCTTACCCTACATACGCGAGCAGTGCTTTGCAGCCAGAAAGCACATCGCGCCAAGTAGCATCAAAATCGCCGGTGTACCAAGGATCTGCAACGTTAGCTGCACTTTGCCCAGGCTTTCCATCCACAAAGGAAAGCAATTTGACAAACTTATCTTCAGGATCGTCTCTGCAAATACGATGCAATCCACCAAGGTTCTCGTCGTCCATATAAACAATCGTCCATATAAACAATTAAGTTCCAATCGCCATACTCAGAGGCACGGAACTGCCGTGCATAATGTTCGCAGACAGGCACTCCTTCTTTATGCAACTTGCGCACAGTACCGCGATGCACAGGATTGCCAATTTCTTCACGACTGGTTGCAGCAGAGTCAATGACAAATTCATGCTGGCGTCCTGCTTTACGCACTAAATCTTTCATCACGCTCTCTGCCATTGTCGATCTGCAGATATTTCCGTGACAGATGAACAGGATTTTATTCATTTCTTTATCCCACCGGTTACGACTCTGTAATCAATTGTTGTTGCGAGGCATCCAACAGGATGCACACAGCGATGATAGTCCAGTCACCTTGTCTCCAAAGGTGACACGGAAACAAATTACCGCTATACGGCAATGTGTGGCGGAGCTCATGAGGAGGAACGACATGTCAAAAACTATCACACGTCGTCGTGCACTTAGCGTATTGGGAGGTATGGGATTAGCCGCCTTTGGACTTTCTGCTTGTTCTAATGCTGGCTCTGGCAGTTCCGCCTCTGGTGAGGGCGAATCCAAGATTGGCGTATTACAGCTAACTGAGCATGCTGCACTTGATGCTGCAAACAAGGGCTTTGTCAAAGCGCTAGATGATTCGGGTATCAAATACACCATTGACCAGCAAAATGCCCAAAATGACCAATCCGCCTGCCAAACTATTGCCTCAAAGTTAGTCAATGAGGGCAACGACCTCATCCTTGCCATAGCAACTCCAGCTTGCCAGGCTGTAGCAGGCGCCACAACTGATATTCCCATAGTCGGCACTGCCATTACTGACTACGCCGCCTCGGGACTTGTGGCCGACAATGATGCTCCTGGAGGAAACGTCACAGGTACCTCTGACCTCACTCCTGTTGAAGAGCAGTTTGATCTGCTGCAAAAGCTCCTGCCTGATGCCAAGAAGGTAGCAATTCTTTACTGCACTGCAGAGTCCAACTCTAGCGTACAAGCCGAAATGGCCCACGATGCTGCCCGTACACGTAAGCTAGACGCCGAAGACTACACAGTATCAAGCTCCAATGAGATTCAGCAGGTTGTTGAGTCTATGATCGGCAAGGTAGATGTTATCTACGCGCCCACAGATAACACCATCGCGGCAGGCATGCAAACCGTTTCTATGGTCGCAACCGAGCACAAACTCCCCATCATCTGTGGTGAAAGCGGAATGGTTGCAAACGGCGGCCTGGCTACCTACGGCATTGATTATGAAAAATTGGGTTACAAGACAGGCGAGATGGCTGTCAAAATTCTCAACGGAGAAGCAAAGCCCGCCGAGATGCCTATCGAACATCTAGATGTCTCTGAGTGCACCTTGGCAACTAACAAAGAAATTGCTAAAACCTTAGGCATTGACCTTTCAAAATTGGATGCCTAGGACAACGCTTTTCTTATGAACCGCGCTTTTCTTATATTGGATAGCCTCAAAATTGCCCACACACGATTATCAACAAGTGCGGCGCGGGCTTTAGGCTGGCAACAAAAGACTATGTTGGGGAGAACTACATGCTATTAGCGCTTTCGGGAGCTGTATCTCAGGGCATCCTTTGGGGTGTAATGGTGCTCGGGGTCTTCATCACGTACAAAATGCTCGACATTGCAGACCTCACCGTTGACGGCAGCTTTGCATTAGGGGGCTGTGTTGCAGCAGTTTGTTCGGTAGGAATGGGCCTTGATCCACTCATCGCAGTACTGCTGGGCACACTCGCTGGTGTTGTTGCAGGAGCAGTTACTGGTCTGCTTCACACTCTCTTTGATATTCCAGCGATTTTGGCGGGAATTCTGACTCAAATCGCGCTTTGGTCCATCAATTTGCGTGTCATGGGCAAATCCAACACGCCGCTCTTAAACGTCGATACTGTTTTTACTCGCACAGCATCCCTTTTGCATATTTCTCGCGATAACGCAACGTTTGTTGTGGGAATCGTTGTCGCCATTTTGGCGATCGTATTCCTCTACTGGTTTTTTGGTACTGAGATTGGTTCGGCAATGCGCGCCACTGGCCAAAACGAAGATATGTGTCGTGCGCTGGGTATAGATGTACGTATTACTAAGCTCTTTGCCCTGATGCTTTCCAACGGTTTTGTGGGTCTATCGGGTGCGCTCATTTGCCAAAGCCAAAAGTATGCCGACATTGGTATGGGAACAGGCGCCATCGTTATTGGCCTTGCTGCTATTGTCATCGGCGAAGTACTTGGACGTCTAACCCCAAATAAATTACAGGCCTTTGGCAGCCGCCTCACATCAGCCGTAGTAGGCTCTGTCGTATATTTCCTCATCCGTGCGATTGTGCTTCAGATGGGCATGGATGCCAATGATATGAAATTGCTGTCTGCAGTTATTGTTGCTCTTGCGTTGGTTGTACCCGTTATCTGGGAGCGCAATCAACAGCGTCGCGTTTACGCAAAAGGAGGTGAGTGCTAATGCTCGTACTTAAAGGCGTCAGTAAGACCTTCAACAAAGGCACCGTTAACGAAAAGCCAGCACTCATTGATGTAAATCTGCATCTCAATCCTGGCGACTTTGTCACAGTCATAGGTGGCAACGGGGCTGGCAAGTCCACCCTACTCAATAGTATCGCAGGTGTCTTTCCCCTTGATGGCGGTCAGGTCATCTTGGATGGACAGGATATCAGTCGGCTACGTGAACACAAACGCGCTGTCAATCTCGGTCGCGTTTTTCAAGATCCCATGCGAGGTACTGCCGCTGACATGCAAATCATTGAGAATCTTTCTCTTGCAGCGCGGCGTGGGGCAAGCCGTGGGCTCAGCTGGGGTATCAGCAAAAATGAACATGCCCTTTACCATGAACGCCTAGCCGAGCTAGACCTAGGTCTTGAAGATCGCATGACTTCCAAGGTGGGACTACTCTCTGGTGGACAACGTCAAGCACTTACGCTTTTGATGGCCATACTCAAAAAGCCAAAGCTGTTACTTTTAGATGAGCATACCGCTGCTCTTGACCCCAAGACTGCTTCAAAAGTATTAGATTTGACTGAAAAACTCGTAGGAGAGTACAACCTGACTACGCTCATGGTTACGCACAATATGAACGACGCCATTCGCTTGGGCAACCGTCTTATCATGATGCATGAGGGTCATATCATTTTCGACGTACGCGACGACGAAAAACGGCAGTTACATGTGCACGATCTGCTTCAAAAATTTGAAGAGGTCTCCGGAGGCGAGCTCGCAAACGATCGCATGCTCTTGTCATAGATGGTTCGAATTTCGGGCATAAAATTCGCAGATGGTTCAAGCTTCGAAGTAGGCGAGCATAAACGCGCAGGTCACATTTTTCGAAAACTCGAAGAATGAACCATCTGTGAAAGGATGCTTATTAAAACCGCTTATTTATTGAGGCGGCCACGAATCAAGCCAACGATCATCGGGATAACTGAAACTAAGATAATGCCAACAACCACCAGTTCAAAGTGCGCTTGCACTGCAGGGATACCACCAAAGAAATAGCCCAAAAGCAGGAAAAGTGTTGACCAAGTAATACCGCCGAGGATATTAAAGAGCACAAAGTGGTGCCACTTCATGCCACCCATGCCAGCAAGGAAGGGCACAAAAGTACGAATAAAGGGAAAGAAACGCCCGAGAAAAATTGCAAGACGACCCCATTTATCCAAAAACGCCTCGGACTTCTCTATGCGCTCAGGCGTCATAGCCTTTACTTTGCCTGAATCGATAATGCGCTTACCCAGAAAGTGACCAATCAAAAAGTTGCATTGATCGCCCAAAATTGCAGCGCACCACGCCACTGCCAGCAAAAGGTAGATATTAAAGTCACCCGTTGCAGCAAAAAAGCCTGATGCAAAAAGTAGAGAATCACCAGGTAGAAAGGGAAAGAACACAACCCCTGTTTCAATGAAAATAATCAAAAAGACAAAGCCATATGCAGCAACAGGTCCCATCGCAATCCAGCTTGCGATAGCGCTGCGGGGATCGCGGAGAAGGTCGACAAAAAAGTTGACGATGTCCATAGGTTCCTAACGTCGTTATGTATGATGACGCCCCGGGGCTTTCAGAAAGTCTCGGGGCGACCGCAAGTGCGCTCGGTGGGAACGGGCGCCCGCCCGAGGCTCCTTATGGCTGCTGCCTTCCGGCCCTGACCAGGTTCGGAACAGTACGTCGCCCGAACCCACCCAACTCACTTGCAGGCCAAAGTATAGCGGCAGCCGAGCTTTGTTGCCTAGCTCGGCTGCCGCACTGCCACAAATACTCATAAAGCTTGTGATTTACTGAGACATTCGGACGCAAAATGCCACAAGCACGCACGTGAGCACTCTCTAGTGGGCACTCTCTAGCTACTTGTCTGCAGGGAAGCGCACACCAAGCTGTCTGCGGGCTTCGTCCATTGTGGTTAGCGCATCACAGGTCACCTGCTGGAATTGATGAACGCGTTTAAGCGCTTCGGCTTTCCCCGCGACCGCATCACGGAAGAAGGACAACTCACACACCATATCGTTTTCAGGCGTCACAACAGGGAGCTCTTCTTCCGCACCACCCACAGTGCCATATGCCATACCTGCATCCACATGCGTCACGAGCTTTAACTGTGAGCAGTTAGGCAGCGTTCCAATAGTCAGCGTGGCTTTTTCACCTTGAATCTGAGATGGGATAAGATCGTCAGTCACCTTTCCATAGGAAAGGTTCACCACCTTGTCGCCGTAGTCAAGCAGCATTTCACCCGCTAGATCAATCTTTCCGTAAGCGCTATCAACGGGCTCGCCAGGAACCGCTGCGCAAATTCCTGCAGCTAGTACGCGCTGTGGGCGACCAAAGAGCGCTACTGCAGGCTCCATGGTATAGATGCCAATATCCATCAGCGCACCCTCGGAAAGCAATGGATCAAACTGACTGACACGCTCACCAGCGAGCAATCGCGCCATGCGAGAAGTAATTTTAGAGAAGCGCAGAGTTGCTTGGCGAATAGTTCCCAGGCGGTCTAAATTCTGTTCAATCTTGGCAAAACCAGGGTCATAAAGATTGCGCATTGCTTCCATCGCAATAACACCCGCGGCTTCTGCAGCAGCAAATACTTCTGCCGCCTCGATGGCATTCGATGCAAAAGCTTTCTCTACCAACACATGCTTGCCACCTGCAATGAGTTGTTTTGCCTGAGGTCCATGTAGCGCATTGGGGCTTGCGATATACACTGCATCCACATCAGGTGAAGCAGCCAATTCAGCAAGATCATCAAACGCCAACTCTGCGCCATGCTTTTGTGCAAAATCTTTTGCCCGCACGAGCGCACGCGAATAACAGCCTACTAGGCGTACACCTTCAGTTTTTGCTACCGCATCAAGAAACCTCTCACAAATCGCACTGGTACCGATAGTTGCGATTCTTAGCTCGTTTTCCATAGCTGCTGCCTCCCTCACGTTGCTTTGACATTTTTCCGTCATTTCTAATTATCCCACCAGTGAGAATTGTTTTGTTTAACTGCGGGGTATTATGTTGAGAAGCAAAATCCATGGATTGGAGCCGCCATGTTCAACACCTATTGCAAAAAGTCCCAATGGGAGTGCCAACGTGACCTCATCCACGTTGCACGCGGTGAGCAAGCCGCGGATTTGGTCATTCGCCATGCAACGTTAGTTTCTACTACCACCCGCGAACTGCTAAAAGATGCAGATATTGCTGTCGTTGCTGGCCGCGTGGCTTACCTGGGTTTGGAGGGAAAGACCGCAGAGCATTGTATTGGACCTAACACCAAAGTTGTAGATGCTACGGGCTACTATGCCTTGCCCGGTCTTATTGACTCACACATCCACATTGAATCATCCATGTGTTCGCCCGCCGAGTATGCTCGCGCGGTTGTTCCTCATGGCACCACAACCATCATGTGGGATCCGCACGAAATCGCCAACGTTGCAGGTCTTGCAGCAGTACATGCCGCTGAAGCCGATGCCAAACGCACACCACTCAAAGCGATGGTTACCACACCAAGTTGTGTGCCGGCAGTGCCAGGTTTTGAAGATACCGGCGCTGAGGTCACCGCTATCGATATCGCCCAAGAAATGCAACGCGATGACACAGTAGCCCTCGGCGAAATGATGAACTACCCTGGCATTCTTTCCTGCGAAGACAATGCTCTTAATGAGGTTGCGGAAACTCTCAAAGCAGGGCGCACCGTCACTGGCCATTACACTGTGCCCGAGCATGATCGTGATCTCAACGCCTACATCGCCGCAGGCATCACAGCAGATCATGAATCCTACCGTCCCGAAGACGTAGTCGCAAAACTGCGCTTAGGCATGTATGTACAATTGCGCCAGGGTTCTGCTTGGCAAAATATGAAACGTCTAGCTCCTGCAGTGACACATCATCAGATTGATAGTAGATTCTGCACACTGTGCTCCGATGACAATCAACCACGCACTATTGTTGAGGATGGACACGTGGATCGCTTGCTGCGTCTTGCAGTGAGTTGCGGCATCAATCCTATCGAAGCAATACAGATGGCAACTCTCAACACAGCTACATGCTTCCATCTTGACCATGATTTAGGGGCGATTATCCCCGGGAAATGTGCCGATATTGTGCTATGCGATAGCTTGGATGAATTCAATGTCCACCAAGTCTTTATTGATGGTGAATTAGTTGCTGAGGATGGTAAACCCCTCTTTGACTTTGAACCCTACGACTGGCCACAGGAGTATACGCACACCATGAACCTCGGGATGGAAATTACTCCCAAAAGTTTCCGTATTCCCACTGATAAGGCCGATGGCCCCGTCAAGGTGCACGTCATTGGCTCTGCTCCTGGCTCAACAGTAACTGATGATCTTGTCATGGAAGTCCCTGCCAAGGACGGCGAGCTGCTCAGTGACCCCACAAACGATTTGATTAAGGTCTGTGTCTTTGAGCGCCATCATGCTACAGGCACACATGCAGCTGGCTTCCTGCATGGCTTTGGTATTCACGGTGCCCTCGCCCAGACCGTAGCACATGATGCTCATAACCTGCTGGTTGCAGGCGACAACGACGATGATATGGCCCTAGCTGCACGCACCCTCATCGAATGTGGCGGTGGCGAAGTCGCCGTCCAAGATGGTAAGGTGCTCGCGCTAGTCGAGCTGCCTGTCTTTGGTCTGCTTTCCGACCAGCGCATCGAGCTTATCGCTGAAAAAGTTGCTCAAGTCGAGGAAGCGTGGCGCACAATGGGATGCACTATGCCCTCGCCGTTTATGACTATGGGCATTATGTCGCTGGCTTGTGTGCCTGTGCTACGCATCACCAACAGAGGTTATGTTAACTGCATAACCTATCAGTTCCAACCACTCGAAGTTGAGTAAGCCGCTGTCAATCCCTATCGAAAGGAATTCCTGTGCCGCAGCACGTGCAAATGCAAACCTATCCCTTCTCGCTTGTTGCCTTTGACCTTGATGGCACCACTATCGATACGGTTTCGGGCGAAATGCATCCACGTGTCCAAGCAGCACTTAAATATGCTCATGACCACGGTGCTCAAGTCTCCGTGGTGAGCGGTCGTCCTCTGCATATGCTCCACAACTTGCTGGTATGGGACTGGGTCGATTGGCTGGTAACGCTTAATGGATCAGTTGTGCGTCGCCAGACCGACCAGAGTGTTCTTTTTGAAAATGAAATGCCCGATGAGCTGGTAAGCACTGTTTTTTCTACCCTTGATGACCTTAACCCCGCATGGTTTGTCTTTTATGAAAGTGAGACTTACCGCGAGCGTCGCGCAATTACATATATGGCACGCGGAGGATCGGACGGCTTAGGCGAAGCCAATAGCGAGGAAGACATCATAAACGCAATGGCAGGTATGAAACCGGTAGATTCCATCCATGAAGCCATGGCTACGCACCCCGACACAGTCTTCAAAATGGAATGCAGCTTTGAGACCGCCGCACTAGCCGATGAGGCTGGCCAGCGCTTGCACGCGCTTGGCCAGCTGGATATCGCTCGGATGGGACCGATCGAATATGAGCTTACCTACGCTGGCATCAACAAGGGCGCCGCGCTTGAACAGCTTTGTCAGGAGCTGAAGCTCGACATTTCGCGTTCTGTCGCATTTGGTGATAGCGGCAACGATTACTCAATGATTGGCCATGTTGGTACTTTTGTCGCAATGGCTAACTCCACACCCGAAATTCTTAGGGATGCTGATGAGATTTGCCCCTCTTTTGACAAGCAGGGCGTAGCTGTTTGGCTGGAACAGTATCAAGCTTAGGGCACTCTTAGAGCGCCCGTCTAATCAGATACTTGCTTGATAAATTTGCGGTCTTCAAGCTGATAAACGCGATCGCATGATGATAAGGTCGAAGGCCTATGCGAAACCATAATGATGGTCTTGTCGGCGTACACCGTTTGCAACGTATGCACTAGCTCGCGCTCGTGCAGCACATCAAGCGCACTTGTTGGCTCGTCCATCACAATGACATCAGGATTGGCTAGCAGCACACGCGCAATACCTATACGTTGGCGCTCGCCACCCGAAAGGCGCGCTCCCATCTGGCCCATTTGCGTATCATAACCTTCAGGCAGGCTCTCGATAAGATCTGCAATGCCTGCTCGTTTGGCAGCACGCCTCACCTCTTCAAGCGTTGCTGTTGGCTGCGCAAATGCAATGTTATCTGCAATGGAACAATCAAAAAGATAAGTATCCTGTTCGAGCAATGCTATGCGCCGACGCAAAACATTTAGAGAGATCTCTCGTGCATCAACACCATTAATCCTAATGTGTCCCTGATTGGGGTCATAAAAACGCAACAGCAAACGAAAACTCGTTGATTTACCTGCACCACTGGGGCCCGCAATGCCAATACGTTCACCCGCTCTGATATGCAGGACAGCGCCATTCAATACGGCGGTATTTGCACCAGGATAGGTAAAGCTCACGTCCTCAAACTCGATAGACTGAATCGGACCGCAATCCTCATGTCCCGTCTCTGTAATTGCTGCGGCGCAATCTTCAATACGGAAAATCCGATCTGCAGCAGCAAATGCTTCGAGCAAGTGCGTTACCACGAACGTTAAGGAGAACGTCGACGAAAACGATGCCGTTGCAACAAAGGAGACGATAATCGCTCCAGCAGGATTCCCCACGCCTGCTGCCGCAAGACTTGCCGCTACAACAACTACCAAAATACGCGCTAGATAGACAAAGAAGTCAGGAAGCGCGGATACTGCCTGCTGATGCAGGGCCAATCCGTGCGCAGAGCTATTAACCCGCTCATTTGCTTCTAGAACCTGACTTTTGCGCTGTTGACCTGCATTGAATATCTGGATGTCTCGTATGCCATACACGCTTTCAAGTACCAATGATTTGAGTTGCGCGAGAGCGGCTCGATACCTTAGGCCAATGCTTCTGCCTACACGTAAAGCTAGCAACGGAATCAAAACACTCGTCAGCACAAAAATCGGCAGGAGTACCGCAACATACAAAAGATGCACGCGCGCCGCCACAATAAGCGCAGCGAGAGGCACAAGCACAACTGTGGACAGCGGACCTATCGTATGTGCAAAAAAGAACTCTAGGGTTTCAACATCAGTTACTGCAATAGATAGCAACTCACCTTGACTGCGTTCAATCAAAATTGTAGGTGCCAAGCGGTCGATTTCCTCAAATAGATGTACACGCAGCTGTGCCAACAAGTTATAAGCACCTACATGCGAGTAACGTCCCTCAAGGTAACGGCACAGCGCGATAAGACTGCTGCTAAAAACTACCATTGCAAGATAGATGCGCCAATCACCGGCCAACATTTGGGCTACATTCAAAATCGCAGCGGCACCAAAACCCATAACGCCTAGACGTGCCAGATTGCCCACAATTGACGCAAGCGCAGACACCACAAGATAGGGAGCGATTGGCTTGCCTATGCGCAGTAGCCGAATTGCGAGCACAGGAAGTGGATATGCATAGCTGTAGCTTTTCTTTTTACTCATGCTGCAGCTCCTTCGAGCTTTGCTTGTTCTGCGACAAGTTGCTGGTAGAGACCCTCATGCTGCATAAGCTCTTCATGCGTGCCCCGTGCCGTGACACAGCCGTGTTCGAGAACATAAATACAATCTGCCCAGCGAATGGTTGAAAGGCGATGAGAGATAATTACTAACGTACGGGTACGTGACAATTTACGGATGCAGTGCCAAATCTCCTGCTCGCTCGCTTCGTCGACCGAGGAAGTCGACTCATCAAAGATAAGATACTTCGCCTGCGACAAGAGTACGCGTGCGATACCCATTTTTTGACGTTGACCACCCGAAAGACGCGACCCCGCGTCACCTACTGCAGTATCTAATTTGTCAGGAAGACTACGCACCCAATCACCCAAGGCAGCTTCGTCCAGCGCCTCATAAAGCTTTTCGTCATTTGCATTCGGAGCGGCAATCTGAAGATTTTCGCGGATACTACCCGTAAAGAGACTGACTGTCTGAGGAACCATCGCTACGTGATAACGCAGCTCTTCGGGAGTAAGACTGAGATAGTTTTGCCCATCGATATAAAGATTGCCAGCTGTGGGATCTATAAAGCGCGCAAGAAGCGCCGCAACCGTTGACTTACCGCAGCCCGAAAGCCCTACCAGCGCAATTGTCTTGCCGCGAGGCACCCGAAGCGAAACATTATTGAGAGCCATACGATTCTTAGACTCGGGGTAGCTGAAACTCACATGCTCCAATCGGATACCGTCATATGCCTCGGGATCGGTAGGCGCTTGAGGATTGTAAGCTCGGGAAGTATCAACAGCAAAGATATCTTCGACCTTTGTGGCAGCCGATACTGCGGTGAGCGCATCGTGAGTTGCATCCATTAGCTGGCGTATTGACGCGAAATAACCATAAGCAAGCAAGAGAATGGTGAGGCCAGAGCCCACATTTATCCTAGCCGCTGCCAAGTCGAAACATACGATGACAAGTGCAATGGTTATAGCCAAATACATAAGCGCTTCATTTACAAAGTGCGAGCTAAAGTTGATACGCATGAATTCGTTGATATCTGCGCTCAAGCGGCGAGCCTTGGATTGTAGAGTCTGGCTGCGATCCGCATCGCGGTCAAAAAGTTTGATACTCGTCAGTCCTCGCACCGAATCAAGGAAGTACGCCGTCATGTCTTCAACCGAAACCCAATAGCGACGGCGCAGAGCTTCTATCTGATGGCGGAACAAGTTGTTGAGCGGCAAGAGCACTACAGACACTACCAGCAACAATACCGCTATAGACAGCGACATAGGTGCTAAATGGAAAAACAGATATACAGGAGCAATTACCGAAAAAATCAACGAAGGCAAATAGAGGGAGTAATAGGTTTGCATCTGCTCAACAGCATCCGCTGATGAAGTAATAGCTGATACCGGACCAATTTTTTCGATACCACCTACATCCAGAGCAAGAACCTTGTCAAAGATGACTTCGCGCAAATGAACACGGGCAGAAGCGGTGGTGCGGTACTGCAGCTCCCCCTGCGCAAGACGCGTAACCAAGGTAAGTAACGAAGCGGCAGCTGCGGCGGAAGCCGCAGCTGCTAACTTTGTAGTATCAGGATGAGGACTTGCCAAATTACCCAGAAAAGTACCGATAACCTCCGCAAACAGAGTAACGCCGATAAGTTGTGCAAATCGCACTATAACAATGGCAACTATCCAACCCCAGAGTCCTTTAGACAGTCTTAAAAGCGTTTTATCTAATAACAGCATGCTGCCCCTTCACATGCAATGGCGATTCTAATTAGGCGCAACAAAATGGATGATAGTTCTATCATCCATTTTGTTGCTAGGATTAAGTTTATCTAAGGAAACATTCCCTTTTTACGCAATAGTATTTCAACCAAAGACAGTTTTCGACACCTTCAATTTAATCTGTGTTTATTTGCATTATTTATGACTGATTCTAAGCCGTTTTAAGGCGCCTCAAACCATACTTATGAGTAATATGACCTCAGTACATAGAGGACTCTAGCCAGCAATTCTGCCCCATACATACGGGGCGTGAAATTTAGCTCAAAAACACCTAGCTTTACCTGCACTTTTGTGAGGCACATTTCTCTACGGTGGAGCAATAGGCCAAAAATTCACCCCATTCTATATGGGGCTTTACGGGTGTATATATTTTCATTTTTCTCAAATGACAGCAAAAAACATCCACACTATTATATTTATATATCTAAAAACCGCAGGTTACTGGATATGTATTTTAATTATATGGTGAATAGTGTGGATGTTTTTTTGGCTTAAGGGGCAAAATTGGAAATTGTTGTCGGGTTATCCGCGTTACTCCTCACGCGCATTATCCGCAGTCATTCAAATCGGGGAAATGCCATCAAGGAGCCTCTCGTTGACCTGCCACAGATACAACTTTCATTTCCTGCAGACAAAGGCATTCCAAACGCAGAGTCTTTAGCTATATTTCATTCAACGCTCTGCACCGAACAACTCGTGTCCAATTCTGAGTTATCCATACCGTCTAGACATACTCTTGAAGATAGCAACTTTGACTTTGACAGCGTCAACCCTCTTGCAAAGACAGATCTCAGCCGATTTATCGATAGATGTGCCATCGATACAGAACACCCTTTAGAGCTGGGAGTCTTCAACCTAAATCACCGATATCAACGTACAAAATCTCGTACGATTATGCTGTCACGCAAGTTACCCACAGAAGCGATATTTCCCATTGATCCAAGTCTCGCGATTTCGAGTCCCGAGCTCACCATCATGCAACTTGCCCCTAAGCTAGATATTATTGACCTTGCGCTTGTAATAATGGAATTCTGTGGGCGTTATTCTCTGCGCCCACAACGCGATGGCTCTCTCTACAAAGAACGAAGTTTTGTTAATTGTGACTATCCTGCTACAACATGTGCACGCATAGCAGCCTTTATCAAAGCGGCAAATATGCGCAGATACCGTCACAAACTCGAGACTGCTCTTAAGTACTGCGCGGATAATTCCGCTTCGCCAATGGAAACCGCCCTTGCCCTCACGCTGACGCTTCCTGAAGAGTTGGGTGGATACGGCCTTCCGCGGCCCATTCTTAACCCAAAAATTTCCATCCCAGACGATGTGCGTCTATATGTAGGTCGAAATAATTTTCACCCCGATCTGTACTATCCACAGTGGCTCTGTGACTTGGAATATGAAAGTAGCGGATTTCACTTTGACCCTCTGCAAGCTGGTATAGCCACCGATCAAATGGATCGCTGGCGCAAAAGAGAAATCAGTCATCAAGCAGCGGATCGCAGGCGCTCGCGAGATATACAAGCACTGGGCATCAAAGTCATCCCCGTCTTGAGTAACGATTTCCTCAGTGCACAACGTATGGACCAAGTAGTATGGGCGTTAGAACGCCAGGCGCAAAAATTCACGAGCAGCACCATCAGCCTCGTCAAGACTGCTGATACTCGTGAGTTACGCGACATGCGCACTCAACTCCTCGAACGCTTGAGCCTAGCAAGTCCTAGACATTCGGCCTTTTAACCCGGTCAGACGCCACCATATTGATAGAACGCGGGATAAAAATAGCCCCAGCTATGTGAACTACCTCCCATTTTTGGGCACAGGAAATGGGAGGTAGTTCACTCAAGCTGAGGCTACTTCACACCAAGTTAAAAGCACTTACTTTCTATGGGTGCGATAATAAGCAATCAGGCTTTGTGTGCTTGCATCCTGAGTCGCCAACGCCTCATCGTCATGGAAAGCGGGCGTAATCTGCTTTGCAAGCTGTTTGCCCAGCTCAACGCCCCACTGGTCATAGGAGTCAAGACCCCACACCGTACCCTCAACAAAGGTAATATGCTCGTAAAGCGCAATCAACTCACCAAGAGCATGTGGCGTCAAAGCCTCACCAAAAATAGAGGTTGTTGGACGATTACCCTCAAACACACGCGCAGGCACCATCCATTCAGCAGTGCCCTCAGCACGCACCTCATCTGCAGTCTTGCCAAAGGCTAGTGCCTTGGTCTGCGCAAGGAAATTACCCAAGAAAAGCTCGTGTACATCTTGGTCACCATCAACAACAGGATGAGCCGTATTGGCAAAAGCAATAAAGTCCGCAGGGATCTTGCGAGTTCCTTGGTGAATTAGCTGGTAGAAAGCGTGCTGGCCATTGGTACCAGGCTCACCCCAAAAAATCTCACCTGTGGCACACGTCACCGGTGTGCCGTCCCAACGTGTTGCCTTGCCATTGGACTCCATCGTAAGCTGCTGCAAATAAGCAGGGAAACGATGTAGGTACTGGCAATACGGCAACACGGCATGGCTGGTAGTTCCCCAGAAGTTGTTATACCAAACGTTCAGCAAGCCCATCAGCGCCACAACATTATTTTCAAGCGGCGTCTCTTGGAAGTAGACATCCAACTCGTTGAAACCTTCAAGGAACTGACGCCAGACATCGGGTCCCAAAGCAACAATCAACGACAGGCCCACTGCAGAACCAACCGAATAACGACCGCCGACCCAACTCCAAAAACCAAAGGCATTCTCAGGATCAATGCCAAAGTTTTCAACTAGCTCAAGATTGGTCGACACAGCAACAAAATGCTTACGAATTGCATCAGCCGCTTGCTCGTCTGATCCATCAATAGCACCCGCCTCCTGTAAGGTCTTGAGCAGCCAGGTCTTTGCCTCACGCGCATTGGTCAATGTCTCAAGCGTCGTAAACGTCTTGGACACAATGATGACCAGTGTTGTCTCAGGATCCAGACCACGAGTCTTTTCTGCCATATCATTAGGATCAATGTTTGAGACATAGCGGCAGTCAATACCCGCAGTCGCATAAGGCTTCAACGCCTCATACACCATGACCGGACCCAAATCAGAGCCGCCAATACCAATTGAGAGCACGTGCTTGATGGTCTTGCCACTCACACCACGCCACTCGCCAGAGCGGACGCGCTCAGCAAAGGCATACATGCGATTTAGCACCTCGTGCACGTCAGCAACACAATCCTGCCCATCCACCATAACCTTGCCCTTATCGGCGGCGGGGCGCCTCAAGGCTGTGTGTAGCACTGCACGATTCTCGGTAGTGTTAATTTTTTCGCCCGCATACATGGCGTCGCGACGAGCCTCTAGGGCCACCGCACGTCCAAGGTCCGCCAACAGCGACACCGTAGTATCGTCAATCAAATTTTTCGACAGATCAAAATGCAAATCCGAAGTATCAAAGGAGAGTTTTTGAACGCGTTGAGGATCCTCGGTAAAAGCTTGCTTTAGGTTAAAACCATCAGCAACCATCTTGTCGTGATGTTCCTGAAGTGCTTGCCATGCGGGAGTTTGGGTCGCATCAATAGGTGCGGAAATTGCTGCCATAGCTACTCCTTTTCCTGCCGCAGGATCTGCCTGCGGCATACAGTGCTACCTATGCATAGCCTACCACCGTATCACCCAATTTTTGACCTGGGCGCCCCAGTTGTCAGAGAATCTTATGCAAATGAAATTGTTCAGCGGAGTTTGGGATTCAACCAATGAAACAATTCAGCGGAGTTTGGGCTGCAGCCAATGAAATAGTTCAGAAAATCGCATTCACGCCCACATGTCGCTAGGGCCGCTATGGCTCGTATCGCCATGCCTAATATGGCTCACCCAGCGGTGGAACTCGCTTGAGGCAGGCCCATGCCCACTGTTTGCGTTGTGGATCTTCCAGCGACTTTGCAAAACCGCCCAAGTTTAACACCCGCATACCCAACACGCGTACAACCAGACCAGCCTTAAGCAGTGCCGCGTCCAACTCTTCAACTTCCGCCAGCTGATTCACATAAGCAGAACGCACAACGTCCGCTGCAACTTCATCAAGCGCCACCAGCGTTGTAGGCTCCAGTGCTGCCACTGCCTCACGAAAAAGCTCTGACTGCATAACACTGCCATCTGCACGCAGCACTGATAACGCAGTCCAATCCTCAGGCGCATAACCCAGCGCCGCAAATGCCTGTCGCAACGCCTTACCATCGGCACCAGCCAGCAGCTCGCCGCCCGCACGTTCCTCAGGTGATAGGTCACCCTTCACCAGCAGCAGCGATGAAAAAGCATTGCCGCTCATTACCACGCCACGCCCCGCCAGCGACGCAAGTTCCGCTTGCGTCTTGGCAAGGTATGCCTTACGCCGACTTGATTGACTGGCAACCACGAACGTCCGCCGCCTTTCCTTCGTATTCTTCACAAACAATTCTACATGAGCGATTGCGGCGTAAGAAATTGGGTATACGTCAAAGCAAGGAAATAAGCGCGCCTAAAACTGGCGCATCCCGTATTGTATGCGGTACTTTCACGAGAGGAACCAACCATGGCAAGCAAGCAGCTCACCACTAGCAACTTTAACGATATTAAGTCCAGCGACAAACCCGTCCTTGTAGACTTTTGGGCATCTTGGTGTGGCCCCTGCCGCGCAATGGGTCCTGTTGTCGAGCAAGTTTCCGACGAGATGGCCGATAAACTCAATGTGTATAAGTGCAATGTTGACGAAGAACCTGCGCTTGCTCAGCAGTTCGGCATCGTCTCTATCCCCACCTTAATTCTCTTTAAGGGTGGCGAGGTGGCCCAGCAGTTTGTTGGCTCCATGCCCAAATCTTCCCTTATCAGCCAAATTGAGGCCAACCTCTAAGGGTTCGTGCAGAAGCTCAATTCAGTCATTAGGCAGTACAAACAAAAAGCCAATTCACTCCAAGGTGGATTGGCTTTGAGCATATAAAGTGACACGACAAGCGATTTGCTAAGTTTATGCCGTCTCCTTTTAGATGCGGGAAAAGGGTGGTATAGCACTTCTAACCAATATTTACCTAGACATGTATATCAACAACCATGCGTTGGGGTTTTGTTGCCAAAAGATAGTAAAATTCCTTTTCCTTAACCGTTGCAAATTCGGAGTCCATTTTTTCAGCTGGACCAAAAAACTCTTGCCCCTCATCACGAATTAAATAAAAAGGTAAATACGTGATATAAGAAGTGCCCGTTCTTACACCAATTCCCGTATAATTCTTACCTGCCATTTTGGTCTCACGATGTTCCCAAAGCTCGCTGTCTGTGCGATAGAATGTATTTTTGTCGGGCTTCCCTACTACCCATGAAGAAATATAGTTGAAGTTACCACCGTCTTTTTTGCCAGAATTCTTAAACTCCACCTCAAGTACAACTCTTGTATTGGGTACGTCTCCACCTTCAACACTTGTCACACCATCGCGAGAATAACGCTGCAGATATTCGTTAGCAGACATAATTTGTGCCTTTTTGACTGTAAGAGAATAGCCGTTGGTATCCTCACTAATATCATCAATAAAGGCTCCGTTTAGTTTTACTTCTTCATTCATCGAAAACGTTTGCTCTGGAGTCTCAATACGTGTGGCATTAACCCACCAGATACGTATGCCTATAAGAGTAGTCACCACAATTAAGGCAGCTAGTACAAAAGGAGTTCTTTTTTTGCTCATAGTGTTTAGCTCCTCGCAAGGTGGGTGGCAGGCTCAAGCTTTTCATAACCATCAATATGGCCTTCTGCAAGGTAGTAGATTTGATCGGAGAGCTCACGCAGTATTGATGCGTCGTGACAAGAGATGACACAGGTTGCACCACGCTCACGTTCACGGGCAATTATGCGTTTGAACATAGCCACACCATCAGAATCTAGCGCATTGGTAGGCTCATCTAACAAGAGTAGGTCTGGACGCTCCATTATTGCAGCAGCAATACCTAGGCGCTGTTTCATACCCAAGGAATATTTGCGAAACTTACGCTTATCATCTGGGTCAAGGCCCACCTCTTTAATGACTTGTCGCAGATCGTCTTCTTGTAGCAAGTCCTTAATGGAAGCCAAGATACGTAGGTTTTCTAGACCTGTGCGGTCATTAAGAAATGCTGGGTTTTCAATAAGTACACCCACGCTTGGAGGAAAGGATATATCACGCCAGAGGCGTTTTCCATCAATATCTATCGTTCCTGAGTTTAGGCGTATAAGTCCTGCCACTGCTCTCATAAGCATTGTTTTACCTGATCCGTTAACTCCAGCCAAACCAGTCACACATCCAGAAGGCATGCTCATTGAGATATTGCTAAGGATAGTCACACCATGGATTGTTTTATTCAAATTATTAATTTCTACTGACATATCAAGCTTCTTTCTCGAGGATGTCTGTCTTTGTAAGGAAATAGCCCCCAATAACCACAGAGGCCACTATCGCTATCAATCCAAGGCAGGTGCTCCATAGGGGTGATACGCCATCCGCAACATACACAGTGCTCCGAATTGCCATCAAAGAATTGCCCAATAAAAAATGATTTCCCGAAAAGGCTGACACAAAAAGAATGCTAATCGTTACTACATAGCCCCACAGCGGACGAAAAAGCAGTGATATCGCAAGCTGCAGCATGCAGAGTGCACAGAGCACCACGGGCACCACATAAAGAAATGACATGATATCGTAACTGGTAACATCGAAGTTTATTACGCTATCAAATCTAAGTAATAAAGCTGATGTATCTGTTGCAATAAAAGAATGATCACATCCAATAATCAGCGCAAAAAATGTTGTCAATACAAATCCAATAAGGCAATAAATGCAAACATAAACAATTATCCAGGCACACTTTGCAAGCCACCACGACCAGCGTGAGCCGCTTGCAATCATCATGGTTTTGCCCGAACCCATAAGATCATGATAGGGATACCACAGGGTGATATATGCTAACAAAAGAATGGGGGCAAACCAGCTAATAGGCAGCGTAAATGGTGTTGAGCTTGTCGGATCGTAGGCAAGCCCACCCGCAGTAAGATTAAAATAGTAATCTCCTAAGGTAAATTGAGCTGCTATGCCTTCTGCTCGTAGATTTAGTGTGCTTAAATAAAATGCAACCGGAAGAATAAGAAAAACCCCTGCTGCAACTAACCACCATGCTAACGAGCGGCGCCAACCCTCCCTGATATCTAGCATAAAGAATTTAAAAAACCTGCTCATAATACATCTCTCTTTAATTTTAATAGTGAAGGCACCAGCGATAGAATTAAAAGAAGCAACATCCAAATGCCTACTATGGTGAGACTGTGTGTAGCGTCTCTTTCGAATGCCCGTATGAGCTGCGGCAACCCAAATTCAGGATGAGCCACTCCACTAGCAATCAGATATAAGCGATCAGAAATAAAATCGGAAAGAATGGCTGCGAGATATGTGCCTGAAATGAGCGCGACGCGATTGCGAATAAGAAAAGATAGCCCGAGCACGGCTACTGCCCACAAGCCGCACATACAAAATGCAATAGCCGAATAAAGCACGCAATATAACAGCGGATTTGTATAAAAAATTTCTGACCAGAGGGCAGAGGTGTAGACACCTGTATAAATAACATTTTCAATCGAAGGAGTATATGTTGGGACAAAGCAGGCAAGTACTATAAGATTGATCGTAGACGGAATGAGGGCAACAAGACCGCCTGAGATAAAGGCTGCAATATACTTTGCAACAAAATATTTTACGCGACTTACACGTGAAAACACTTGGTTTGCGTATCCAAATTCGAGCTCCTGACGCATCGAGCAGGCATAAGGAATTGCTGCAAGCAGAAGCACCAACTGATAAAACAAACCCTCAAACGGAACCACATTATGCACTGACATCCAAAAGGCATAACAGCTATCCCAATTCGTTGGACCCCAGCTCGTTGGAGAAAGCTGCTTTGGAATCATGTCGAAATGGGTTTGAATACCAGGAATTGCGCTTAACAGAGCCAAGACAATGCCTACAGCAAGAACGGCATAGTATAGTCTATTGCGAAAAGCGCGTGATAACTCCATTTTTAGCAAGCGAATCATTACTTGTCATCTTTCTCTGTACTCAGGGAGATGTGGTGGTACATCTCTGACCCAGCAACACCAATAGTGAGCTCGGCTGGCTGGTCTGAAGGATCGGTGTCCAGATAAAACCCTAAAACCATTGTCTTTTCTTCACCTGGATCTAATCTGAAGTGAAGGTATTCTGGCTGTCCAAGTGTATAAGCTGAGTTATTAAAGTAGGAAACATCCGATCCCAAATTGTATTTAAAGACACTGCTATGAAATGTATCATCGTCGCTATGAAAAGGCTTCGCATCGATATTTTTTAGTCTAAAGGTAATAAGTGCAAATCCATATGTCTTAAACTCAGCCGATAACTCATGGTACTCTCCAACGGCAAGACCCGCATCTTTTGGAGAATCAAACAATTCGTACTTATCAACCGTAACTTGCATCGTTCCAGACCATGGATAAAACACGCCATATGAATCGCCTGATGATGTCTTTTTTAGATCTTTTTTGGAGTCAAGGGTAATTGTTGTGTGCATTGCTCCATGCATACGCTTATTTTCACTCTGTTCAAATTCCTTGGCCTCTTGGTGAGCTTGTCTTAAAAGTGCATACTGATAGGTAAGCCAAGCTCCATATATCAACACGGATCCTATGGTAAAAGCTACAAGCAACTTTAAGGCACGTTTCTCACTTTTTGTGATTTGAGCTATCCTTGCCACAATAACTCTCCCTCAAACAACTCTTTCAAAGTCGATAAAGACACCCGGAAACGTAATGCATAACCTCAGTGATTCATAATTTTATTCCTAGTTTTTTAACAAGAAGCTAGTTCATCGATGGATATGAATACATGCTGTCAGGACTCCAAACACCCGATACGGTTACCTTAGATCCCCTAACAAACCAACCTCTCAGACGTGCGTAGTCATATCCACTTTCTTTCACGTTGTTGTGTATGCACCACTGCCCTTTCTTCAGTATGGGCGCATAGCCGCCAACAGTCATGTTTTTCCATGAGCCTGTTTTGCTTTTGGCTCCGTCTACATACATCCTTGCCGTGCCGTTGTAATTTGAGTTATTTAAATATGCGATGTTTACATACGTGGGACTTGTGTCGTCTTTTTTCCGCCCCGGCGTGCTTTGCCCACGATTAAATGCCGATAACTCGAATGCATAGTATTCGTCGTCTGTTATACGCCTCAATAAGATTT
The DNA here is from genome assembly GCF_000466405.1 of Atopobium sp. oral taxon 810 str. F0209. GTDB lineage: Bacteria > Actinomycetota > Coriobacteriia > Coriobacteriales > Atopobiaceae > Olegusella. The sequence goes on from NZ_KE952944.1 coordinate 40,588, forward strand.
TTGTCTCGGGGGGCGTTGTAAGAGGATTAACATCATCTTCATTGATTGGATGTGCGAACGCGGGACTAACTGGAACGCACATGAGTAATACCGCTACCGCCACAGCCCATTTCCAACAACAGCGCTTTCTACCTTGTTGCATGCCTCTTCCTCTCTTCAAAGTCTCCGGGTGCCTGTACTAAGGCAGATTGTTGTGCGATAGCACGTGTAGCGCTAGTCAACAGGGGTACCAGAGTTGGAAGAACGGGCTGTTTACATGCCTAAACCATGTGAAACAAAGTCAACAAGCTTATCTCTACTTGAGATGCCAAGAATTTTGTAGCCACTTGAACGCGCCGCGCTAATACTAGAAGAGGAATATCCCAGGTGAGAAGCGATTTCTCTTGTTGTACGTCCGCGAATTACGCCAAGTAACGACTGGGCTTGAATTTCGCTGAGTCCTCGGGATGCAAAAAGATAAAGAATACGCTCGTCCAGTGACTGAGGCAGTTTATCGGTCAGCTCATAGCTAGAAATCCTGCCAGATATCTGTACGTAGCAGAAGATGGCTGCGGCACACGCCAACACCGATCCCATGCCCGAGCAAAACAAAAAAATCTGCCTTAGGATGGTGGGGCCACCCAACCATTCAAAGTAGTATGAATTTGCTATCAGCAAGGTTGCATACTTATCAACTGCAATTGAGCCAAAAACTGCTCCAACGCCAAAACAAATAAGACAAACCGACGCGATATGCCGCACAGACGATAATCCATTTACTGGAGATAGCTCTTCTAAAATGGAGGACAGCCACGGATAGTGCACGAATACGGCCGCAACCACCATGGGACACCAAGCAAAAATGATATAGGGGCATATATTCCAAATGCCTTGCTGCGCTATCAGTAGCATCCCGCTCACACAGACGATACTTACAGGAATCAGAAGGCGTGCTATACGGTGTTTTATCAGTATAAATCCCGACAGGAATACCAACGTTGCTATAAATGGAACAAACGCAGGGAGCGCGCACAGCAGCGTGTGAATTCTCCACGACTCCTCAAAAACGAAACCAAGTGCACAGGCGAGTAGGCAGAGCGATATTCGCTCGGCAGCACCTATAGTAGCCACGTGCATCGCACCAGTTTGTAGCTGAGACATCCGTTGGGAGCACTCCCCTTTTAGCTCATATGTATTTCCATCACTCACTATCCACGTAGTATCGACTACAAATAAAGCCGTAAAAGCCGCTGACACAGCAATCGCAATAAGCCAAGTAATGTCTCCAAATAACGAAAAGGCCATCATCCCCGCTGCAACAGCAATAGCCTGTATAAATTCACATGCACGACTTGTGTGAATTGCTGCTCTGATACATAAAAAAATACATGAAGTGAGACTGAAATACGCGAGTAGATACCCTAGGGCAGCAAAGTCCAACAACCCGTCATCCTTTACGCGTATATAAGTTTGGGTGTACTTTACACATATGCCAACCATAAAAACGATGCCTACAACCAATAAAAATTTTTCTATACCACTAAAGGCTACAGCGTCCTCTTCATCTTTTTCTTCTGTCTGATGAAACTCTGCATACAAACGCAGAGCGCCGCATACAACAAAGGCAAGAGCAACGCCAAGTACGATATGGCGACCTGAGCCCCAGAGCTGATTGGTGGCGCCTATGGGTAATAAGAGTAAATAAATAAGTGAAATAGGTCCACAAAGCTCAAGGCATCTCGGGAGATGTAGCCAACTTGGCAAACTTAGCCGCTGCATCCATTCCAGTTGCCCAGACAGCCCCCACTCACCTTGAGAAACATCTGCCAAAGAATCGATGTTTTGAAAACTGTGGTTCTCATTAGCCTGAGGCTCTTCCTCACTACGAGCGCTTGTACTATCATCTGCCCAATTAAGTTGCGACATGAGTTCCTGACCATCAACAACGCCAAGTTTTTTGTAGGAACGTCGGAGATAGGTACGGACTGTTGACGCACTGATGCCTAGTTCTTCGGCAGAGTCTGCAGATGTCTTTCCTTTAAGCATCAACTCAACTGCCGCCGTTTCGCGGTCACTGAGATCTGCTTCAACACACAACGTTCTCAGCTCAGCAAGCTTTTTCTTCAGCTGGTTATCTTCAGTGGGGGCTATGGAATCTTTTTTCATACCCCAAAGCGATAAGGCAAGCAGTATCAAAAGGAGAGCAAGGAGCATACAAGCGATAACGCCCACCGCAAACATACTTACAACTCGTGTCACGACATTCCATATAAAGAGTCCGCAGGCAAAAAGTCCCATATAGACAGCGCGTTGTGTTGCCAGCTTGTCTGCCTGTAAAAAACCTTCTTCCAGAGCATGTGCCTTTGCAATCATTTCTTCTTTTGTAGGTATCCGCTCTGCAGCAGTTGTTTGTATTTTCGCGGACTCGCCATCAGTTCCGGAGTCTTCTTCACAAGCTATATCGTCAATCTGTGGGGTACCACAATAAAGCAGCACAAGCGTTGCAACAAGCACGATACCTGTGGAAATAAGGTTATACCCAAGTGATAGATGTTCTGGAAAAATTTGCGAGACTGATTGACAAAATCCTGCAAGCAGAAGTAAAGAAAACCCATAGCGGACTGTCAAATCTTCTTCTTGAATTGCCTTATCAGCATAAGTTTGGGCACGTGCAGCAAAGCTCATGGTGCAAAGGGCACCAGAAATTATGATGAGTGTCTGGGGCAGGAGTTCCCATACCCAATACAGCTCACCCATAAACGGAAGCTCTATAAATCCTGTAGAATATATCGCAAAAAACAGTGCGGTATATGTCGTTACGACATATCCAGAGACAAGTAAAACTACATCTCCATGAGCCACTGTAAAAAAGTCTGTTTGTGCGATTTTGTTATAGAACACTGCGCCTGCAATGATGCCCATTGCAAGGTAGGCAAATATGCCAGGATATCCCAGTCCATCTCCCTGCCAAAGCCGTGTAGTAAGCAGAGTTTCAGCCATGAGGGCTCCCCATGCGATATCGGGTTGCCGCCTTCTCATGTGCATCCTTCCGCCTTCTCACGACTATCCGCGTATAACCTTACACCAAAGAACTGGAGACAACTGCACAGTAGACGTTGCGGGCATAATGGACGGCGCAACAATATATGCGTCGTCCATTGTGCTGGCCTTCAATTAATAGGATGTTGGCATAAAGATCAGAGCGATCTAATCGCTTGCACGTCAGAGTTCACCCTCTCTTTATAAAAAAGAAGTATCCTTAAACATGCACATTAACCCTCATCTGCTGAGGTTTTGTCGCAATCAGGTAGTCGAATTCCTTTTCATTAATGGTTGCATAGGTAGAAGCCTTCTCCTTATAAGGGGAAAGAAAAGGAGGGTTAGTCAGCATATAGAACGGTATGAAAGTGGTATATGTAGTGCCATCCTTTATCGATACTGCCGCGTAGTTCCCGCCAATTTTGGTTTCACGATGCTCCCAAAGCTCCGTATCCGTACGATAGTAGGTATTACGACTAGGCTTACCTGTTACCCAGGAACTGATGATATTAAATGCTCCCGTGCTTCCCGAATTGCGGAACTCAACTTCAAGAACAACTCGCGTATTCGGTGTATCCCCACCCTCGACACTCTTCACATCATCGCGAGAATAACGCTGCAGATATTCGTTAGCAGACATAATTTGTGCCTTTTTGACAACGAGCGAATACCCATTTGTGTCCTCACTGATATCATCAAGAAATGCACCGTCTAGTTTTATCTCTTGGTTCATGGGAAAAGATTGCACAGGAGTCTCGATGCGATGCGCGTTTATCCACCAAATGCGCACTCCTATCAGCGCAGTTACCACAATTAAGCTAGCCACAAATAGCGGGATTCTTTTCTTACTCATAGCAGTCAGCTCCTCTGTAGATTGTTAACAGAGGTCAATTCTTCATAGCCATCAATATGACCCTCCGCGAGGTAGTAAATACTGTCTGAAACTTCCCGCAACACAGAAGCATCGTGGCAAGAAACTATGCATGTTGCACCTCTTGCGCGAGCCTTAGCGAGAATATGTTTGAACAGGACAACACCATCAGAATCAAGGGCATTTGTTGGCTCATCCAAAAGCAGTAGGTTTGGCTGTTCCATCGTTGCAGCCGCTATTCCTAAGCGCTGTTTCATCCCGAGAGAATATTTCCGAAACTTGCGTTTATCATCTGGCTCAAGTCCAACCTCCTCGAGAGCTTGGCGAAGGGCGTTCTCTTGCACAATTCCTTTTATAGACGCCAAGATCTGCAGGTTTTCCAAGCCAGTGCGATCGTCCAAAAAGGCAGGATTCTCAATCAACAGCCCAACACTTGGCGGGAAGGAAATATCACGCCATAAACGATTCCCATCTATATCTATCGTTCCAGAGTTTGGACGTATAAGCCCAGCTACTGCTCTCATGAGCATTGTTTTACCTGATCCGTTAACTCCAGCCAAACCAGTCACACATCCAGAAGGCATGCTCATTGAGATATTGCTAAGGATAGTCACACCATGGATTGTTTTATTCAAATTATTAATTTCTACTGACATATCAAGCTTCTTTCTCGAGGATGTCTGTCTTTGTAAGGAAATAGCCCCCAAGAAAAATTGAAAGCAGCGTGATTGCTACACCCAAACCAAGGCTCCATTCGGAGGTGATCCCATGCGCAGCAAAGGCTGTACTGCGAATGGCCATCAAATTGCTGCCCAAAAGGAGGGGGTGCTCTATAAAAGCAGAGATAAACAAAATGCTCACCGTTGTCACGTAACCCCAGAGGGGTCGTGCTACTAAAGAAATCGTAAGCTGTAACAAACATAAGGCACAAATACCTATGGGTACCGTACGTAAAAATGACACAATATTATAGCTTGCAAGGTCAACGTTAACAGCATCTTGGAAACGCAATAACATCGCAGCTAAAAATGTTGCGTGTAAAGATTTATCGCATCTTGCAATAAGGGCAAACACAACGGTTACTACCAGCGCAATCAGGCAATAGCTCACAACACAGACAATTATCCAAGCACATTTTGCAAGCCACCACGCCCATCTTGACCCGCTCGCGATCATCATTGCTTTACCTGAACCCATTAGGTCACGGTAGGGATACCATAAGGTGATATAAGCCAACAACAATAAAGGTACAAACCAACTGATAGGAAGCTTAAACGGAGTAGAACTGAGAGAATTAAAGGCATTCCCCCCTGCAACAAGATTAAAAAAATAGTCCCCCATAGTAAGCTGCGAAGCAAGATTTTCATCACCAGCTGTTGCAGCATTCCAAAAGAAAGAAAATGCCAAAAAGAAAACTGCTATTGCAGATAGTAGCCACCAGAGCCACGTACGTCGTAGACCTTCCCTGACATCAAGCAAGAAAAATTTTGCAAACCTGCTCACAATACATCATCCCCAAGTCTGAACATGGGGAGGGCAAGAGATACTACAAGCAAAGTAAATGCCCAAACGCCCATAACAAAGAACGTGTGAGAGAGGTTTACCTCGCATGCCCTCATCAGTTCTATTAAGCTAAATTCTGGAAATACAACATAGCCCAGCATTACATATATACGCGTGGATACAAAGCCCGATAAAAGCGCAACAAGATAGGAACCAGAAACTAGCGCGACACGATTATGTACAACAAAAGACAACCCAAGTACTGCCACAGCCCATAGCCCACAAAGGCAAAAAGCCACAAGCGAATATAGAACAACATAGAGCAATGGATTGGTATAAAAAAGATGTGACCAAGGCATTTCAGGATAGACGCCAGTATACAAAAGCTGCTCAACCGAGGGTACATATGCGGGAACAAAGCACGCAAGCGTTACAAAATTCACTGTAGAGGGAATAAGGGTGACACATCCCCCCGAAACAAAAGTTGCAAGATATTTTGCTATGAAATACTTGCTGCGTGGAGTACGGGAAAATATGTGGTTTGCATAGCCAAAGTCAAGCTCTTGGCGCATGGAGCATGCATAAGGAATAGTAGCGAGCAGTGGAGCAAGCTGATAGAGCAGCCCCTCAAAGGGCACCACATCATCAAGAGACATCCAATAAACGTAGCAGCCATCCATGGATGTTGCTCCCCACTCCGTAGGGGAAGCCTCTTTCATAAGTAACATTTCGTGACGCTGAATTCCATACAGGGCACTTATTAATGCCAGAGCAACAACGATAAAGAGAGCTACGTAATACTTTCTATTGCAAAATGCACGGGAGAACTCAATCTTGAGAAGCTGACTCATTTCTTATCACCTTCCGCCTCTTCAACAAGCGGAATGTGATACTGCACTGCAGAGCCATCAATACCAATCACAAACTCTGAAGAATTCTCATCAGAGTCTGGATCAAGATAAAATCCCAACTCTATCTGTTTTTCTTCACCAATTCCCAGCTCATAATTTAAATATTCATGCTCAGAATGTGCGTGTGTCGCAAGGTTAAAGTAATCTATTTCACTAGTCGCGTTATGGTGAAATACAGATACACTATACCCATCGTGATTGCCCAAGATTCCACTAGGAGTAGCGCTCACGTTCTTGAGGGTAAACGTTACAAGTGCAAATTTACTTTTTTTGTCATTTGTTGGTGTAACCCCATATTCACCAACCTTGAGTCCAGCCTCTTTAGGACTATCAAATACCTTGTATGAATCTACAGTCGCCTGCATTACGCCAGACCAGTCGTAATACACACCCATTGGATCTCCGTCTGGGATATCCACCACGTCTTTTTTAGAATCTAAAGTCAGAGTCTGATGCATGGACCCCTTAAATCTTTTATCCCTCTTAAATTCTTTTACTATCTGATCAGACTGCCTGGCTAGAACATATTGGTAGGAAAGCCACCCACCATAAGCTATGGCAGCTATGCCAATAAGTACCGCAAGCAATCTGATGGTTCGCATTTCGCTTTTTTTAATATTCACCAGCAGCTCCTTCTAACATGAAAAACTAGGCATGCATGAGAGAAGCATTGCCAGCGCTGCAGCAATCGTTAAAGCGAAGGGCTTTTTGTGCAACATAATCTCATCCTTCCTTTTGTAATTTCTCGGGCGCCCTTAGTGAGGTCAATGATTGGTTAGCTGCTCACTCTTTACTAGTCATCAGGGCACTAGAGTTAGGAAGGATGGCTGATTACATGCCTATACCTCGCAATATACAGTTCACTAGACCCTTGCGCTCATGAACATCAAGTACCTTATAGGCACTGGTTCGAGCGGCACCTATTGCGGAAGGAGAGTAGCCCATACGGGTAGCAATTTCTTTTATACTAAAACCGCGCACGATGCCCAACGATACGCGAGACTGAATCTCGTCCAAACCGCGGGATTCCAGATAGTGAAGTATGCGCTCGTCAGTAGAAAGAGGCAACTTCTCTAAAAGCTCATTACTCGCAATTCTGTTATAGAGATGCATGCCGCAAACAGCTGTAGCTGCACTCGAAAACACTGATACCACACCAGCGAAAAACAAAAAAGCCTGTCGTAACACAGTCGGTCCGCCCAGCCAAGAAAGATAGCTTTGATGCGCTGAGAGTAACTGTGCGTATTTATCAACTGCAACCAAACTTGCGACGATACCCAAACCAAAGCAGATGAAATATCCTGGTAATGAAGAGGCTCTGGCTACTGAGTGGTCGCCTTCGTTATACGCCACCAAAAACTGCGCAAGCATCAGCGCACACCAGATAAAAACAACAAGTGGACAAATGCTCCAGATCCCCTGTTGCAACACCAACACCAAACTAGCCATAGAGACAATAATTAGAGGCATAAGTTGCTTATCGCTTTTTTGTTTTACGAACATCATTCCTGAAAATAAAATTAAAGTCGTAATAAACGGAACAAGCATGGGTAACATACAAAGCCAAGTAGAGATACGCCACGTTTCCTCAAATGTGACGCCAATCCCAAACGCAACAACAAACATTGCAAAGTTCGCAGGAGAAGCTTCGCTAAAAAATGATGGCTGGTCACTCGCCGCTTGAAGAGCTCCCACATTTTCTGTCATCTTCCCAGACAATCGGATAAAGGCTATCGAGAGGACTGAGGCAATACCAACTGCAATTACCCAGCAAATAGTACCAAACGAAGAAAATGCTACGAAACATGACGCGCTTGAAATGGCGTATACAAGATCAGAAATACATATCGTTCGAATGGCAATACGTGCACACATCAGTAAGCAAACCATAAGGATTGCAAACGCAAGTAGATACCATAAGGATGTTATTGAGTCCCTAGGCCAGTCTTCTGTCTGGACATAATTCAGGTGATATACCGCACAGATACCCACTGCCCATAGAAGACACAAGCTAAAGAGTATCCAATATCGCTTTGTACTCGTCTCGTTAAGAACTTCTGATGCTTCATCAAAACGACGAGTAAAAAGATATCGTTTATAGGCACCAAATAAAATACAGGCACAGGCAACGCCCAGCGTTATATGACGCCCTAAACCCCACGGATGCATAGCAGCTCCGATTGGGAAGAGCAGCAAATAAGCTAACGATAACGGGCCGCACAACCAAACATAAATCGGCAAACACAATAATTGTTGAATTTTGTTTGCTTGTACACTATCTATAATTTTTTCGCTTTGCTCTATGCAGGTCTTCGCTATTGTTTCTGATACCGAGTCAAGATTGTTCTCTTTGTTGTCCTGAAAACGTGATTCCAATTCTTGGGCATCGGCAACATGAAGCTTTTTATAGGATCGTCTGAGATATGTGCGCACCGTAGGTGCACTAATACCAAGCACTTCGGCGGACTCAGAGGAAGTTTTTCCTGCCAGCATCAGTTCAATTGCTGAAATTTCACGCTCGCTAAGACCAGCCTCTATACACGCTACGCGTACAATATCAGATTTTTCTTTTGGCATCGATACAACAACGGGGGAGCCCTTTTGCCTCTGCAACTCATGCATTGATTTCACAAGTAATATGAACGCGAGAATAAGAAGTACGCATGCGCCCATGCCAACAACTGTCATATTAACTACGCGAGTTACCACATCCCACATAAGAAGACCGCAGGCAAATAATCTAAACTCCTGAACTGCTTGGCTAAGCGCGTATTCTACTTCAGCATTCTTACCCATCGCTGTGTTTTCAGGTGATTGCTCAAATGGGGTCAGGCAATGCAACAAAACGCATACTGCAAAAAACGTTGCAATGGCAGATAGCACATAATAACCAACCGACAGTTGTTCGGGAAAAACCTGCGGGATAGACTGGCAAAATCCTGCAAGCATCAGAAGGGGAAACTCATAAGGAATAACTGCACTATGAGCTTCTTGTTGTCCTTCTTGAGTGCGTCTCAATGCTCTCGCCATATATGATGCTACGCAAAGAATACCAAGGGCAACGAGACATATCGGAAGCAATACTTCTATAATCCAGACCCTTAAAATGAGTCCCTGAATATGCATCACATTAAACAAATCATCAATGAAAAGAAATATCGAAACGAAGCAAGTAAGAAATCCAGCAACAAAAATCCAGCGAGCTCTTCTCGCTGAAATTGAATGATGAGACTGTAAAAACTTGCGACATAAAATAGTTCCAATAATTATTCCGCCCGCAAAATACATAAATATGCCCGGACTTGGCGCATCCCCTCTCTGCCAGGGTCGTATAACTATCAAAGCAAGCGCTATGAGAGCTCCCCAAACTATGTCAGCCTGTCGTTTTCGCATGCGGGTACTCTCGCCTCTCATCATCTCTTTAGAATTACTGCTTGCTATGGACCAAAGTATAGACCCCCTACTCTTACTTGATGGCTCATATATCGATGGGCTGACTCTAGAAATTTTAGAGTCAACCCAAAGCATCCCTCTTATTTTTTTGTATCATCCTCGTTTGCTAGAGAGCACAAGCAGGAAAGACGCTCATGTTGCACAGCATTCTAGATTATGTAGAGCCTACTCGTACGCTAACTCCTCACTACATCACCGTGCGAATAACCAAAGCCATTGACACAGCTCCCGCATCGGGTGTGCCTAAACTACGTTCCGCCGCAGGACGCGCGCGACCAACCTTGGGGACAAGCTGTGCTGTATCCTTGGCAGCCTGATCGGCAACCTCAGACGCCCTTGTCCACGCATCAGCAAGAGAAGATCCATCTTGTGCTGCAGCCTCAAGTGCTTCGGCAAAAGGAATAAGGGTATCTAGCATGGTTTTGTCACCACGATGTGCGCCACCAAGCTCAAGCATACGCTCATATGCAGCTTTGGTTGCAGCTGCCGCAATCGTGGCATCGTAGCTGTCTGCGTTGTCTCCCACAACTTTGCCAGCAGCTTCGAGGGCTTCTCCCCACAGCACTCCGGAGGTACCTCCGGCCTTAGATGCCCAAGCCTTACCTGCTTCGATGAGCACAGAACCCGCAGCGGCACCTGCGGCATACGCTTCGGCCGCTGCCTCAGCAGCAAAAGTCGTTCCTTTTACCATGCCGCGACCGTGATCGCCATCGCCTGCTACACCGTCAATCTTTGCAAGTTCAGGCTCGGCCTCAGCAATCGCTGCTTTCACGCGGTCAAACGCATCAACGATATAGGAGGCAGCTACGCGAGAAGCCTCGGAACCCGCAACGTAGCTCTTGCTTGCGTCGGCTACTGCAGCATACTCACGACGAGCACCAGACAGCCCTTCGCTTGCACCCTTGCGGAATGCAGGAGTGGATGCAGGAGCTTTCCAGTAGCGCTCCAACTCATCGGTTAAGAATTCAACAGAAAGTGCAATGCCTTCCATATCAAGACTGGTGACAAACTCGCCCACCAAGGGTTCAACCAAGGTATATCCGCGTTCTTCAAGCAAGTCGCGCACGGTGCCCCATACCACAAAAAGCTCTTCATACTTAGTGGAACCTAAGCCATCAAGAATAACAGCGATACGCTTGTTGTCGTCTGCTGGAGCCTCTGCCAATACGCGGTCTACTAGCAGTTTTGCCACCTCTGCTGCAGACGCAAGATCTGCTTCACCAACACCAGGCTCGCCATGAATGCCCTGACCTACCTCCATTTTGCCTGCGGGTACATGGAATAAGGGTGCGCTCTCACCTGGCAATGTACAGCCACGGAAACCCATGCTCATCGTACGCACGCGATCATTGGAAAGCTTTGCCACACGCTCAAGCTCATCAAGGCTTTTGCCCTCAGCCGCAGCGGCGCCCACCGACTTGAATACGGTAAAAGTGCCGACGTTGCCACGTCTCTTTTCCCATTCTTCGGGCTTTGCTGCAGCTACATCATCGGTAATGTAGAAGGTACGCGCATCGATTCCCTCCTTGCGCATAGCGTCACGCGCGAGGTTGAAATTCATCTTGTCGCCAGCGTAATTACCACCAACGATAAAGACGCCGATACCATGCTCGACAGACTTTGCTACATGCAAAACATCATCGGTAGAAGGTGAAGTAAAGACATTACCTACCACTGTTGCATCCATGAATCCGTCGCCAACAATACCGCAAAATGCAGGATAGTGACCCGAGCCACCACCATTGATAACGGCAACTTTATCCTCAGGCATTTCAGTAGCACGAGCTACACCACCTGGCACCTGAACAATATATTCAGGATAGGCAGCTGCATAGCCTTTGAGCATTTCCTCACGAAAGGTTTTAGGATCGTTATATAGCATTGGATCTCCTTTAAAAGCTAGAAAAAACGGGCGCGACAGCCAAAGGCCCATCGCGCCCGCCGGAAAGGGATAAACTAAGCGTTTTTGGCCTGGAAGTAGTTCAAGATGGCTGTATCAAGATAGCAACCAGCCACAGCACCCTGGTCCGCAACGCCCTTGGCCTTAGCAGAAAAAACTGCCGCCTTACCATACTTAGGAATCATATCCTTGGTAGCCTCAACGCCTGCTTTGGCACCCTCAACCGCAGCAGTGGCAACAGCCAAGAAGCCTTCTGCGGGATCTACCTCTGCAGCTTTCACTGCACCTGCGTCCAGCGCATCAAGAATGGTGCGGTCGCCCAGCTGAGTCTTGCCACGTTTTGCCAAGCCATCAGCAAAAGCACGATAGAAGGTGATAAGGTCAGCAGGTTCAAGCTCGGTCTTGCCCTTGAGAGCCTTACCTGCGCCCATGATGCCCGAGCTCATCAAGGTGCCCATTGTTGACGGAACAACCGAGGACATCTTCATGCCACCTTTTGCAAGCATCTTGCCAATATCACCCTCGGCAGAGTTATCGCGAAGCAAGCCAGGCAGTGCGGCATAACCCTTATTCATCGTCAGGCCTAGGTCACCATCGCCCATAGCGGCATCCATCTCGCAGAGTTCTTCTTTCTTCTCAGCGAAAATAGCAGCTACGCTCTCAAACATCTCAATAACGTCTTCTACGCCCATCTTGTCCATAAGGATTCCTTCCTTGCGTGTAACTTGGGACAAGCAGAACCTACTTGTCCCAGACATTTCTTACTTCTGGCAGATGAAGGGGGTATTCACGGGGTAGTCAACATAGCCCTTGAGCTCGTCATCCATCTTGCAGATTGAGATAGAGGCACCCATCATTTCCATTGAGGTAGCATATTCGCCGACGATAGCCTTGTAGACCTTAATACCCTTGGCATCAAGATAGCGACGGACCGAATCAAAGAGAATGTAGAGTTCCTCACCAGAGGTGGCACCGAGGCCGTTAATAAGTACGGCAACTTCTTCACCCTCTGCCACGGGCATATCCTTGAGAATAATGTCGAGAGACTCTTCTGCTAGCTCATCAGCAATCTTGATGGGACCATTCCAAACGCCGGGCTCGCCGTGGATGCCCATGCCAAAGGCCATCTCCTCGTCGCCAAGAGTGAAGTTAGATTTACCAACTTCAGGCACAACACAGGGAGTCAGAGCAAAGCCAACAGTCCTGACATTATCTCCGGCCTTCTTTGCAGCTGCAAGAACCTCATCCAAAGTGCCATCCTGGTCTGCCTTGGCACCAGCAGCTTTGTACATAAAGTAGATGCCAGCAACACCACGACGCGCCTCAGGATTTGCGTTGGAATTGACATCATCAGCGCCGACAATAGAGCGAGTCTCAATGTCGTCCATATCAAGCATTTCGGCCGCCATGTCAAAGTTCATGATATCGCCCGTGTAGTTGCCATAAAGGAACAGCACGCCAGCACCTGTTTCAACCTGCTTGGCAATGTTGTAAATCTGCTCACCCGAAGGGGACTGGAATACGCCGCCAACACCGCAGCCGTCGATAAGACCTTCGCCTACATAACCCAGAAAGAGGGGCAAATGTCCCGTACCGCCACCAGTGATAATGGCAACTTTGTTGGGCTTGGGCTTGGCAATGCAGTAGCAGCGCAGGTCATCCTCGGCGTAAGTAACCTCGGGATGAGCTGCGTAGATGCCACGCAGCATATCGTCGGTATAGTTCTCGGGTGCGTTGATGATCTTTTTCATAGCTCATCCCTTCTTTTGCGCGGTGGCAACTTAGCGAACGACAAAAAACACGATGTAATTGGAGAACATCGCAATCAGGCAAAAAATAGTCTCCATATAGGTAAAGGGCACAAACTCAATACCTTTGTACTTGATAGTCCAGACATAACCCAGATAAGCAGCACAAGCGATATAGACCACATCCATTGCAGTGCCACTAATAGGCAGTAAACGCTCGACAAACCACATAGCCGCATACACTCCAAAAGTGATAAGGCCCCACCATCTGACGTCGTAATGCAGCATTTGCATGTAATAGTGAATTGTCGAGGCCGAAGGTTTTACGTCGTAGCGACGACGCGACTCCAACAGACCGCGAGTCACGTGCATGGCAAACAATATGCCAAAGAAAAGCACCGCAAGACCAACGCCTGCCATGATGTCACTTAGACGATCATAGAGCAGATTAAAAGCAAAAATCCACACTGCGCTGAGCGCAAGCACCTCAACGATAGTCCAAATGCGCATGCCCACCGAAATAGGCAAGGGCTCTTTGCGCTCAGTCATACGCTCAAGACCATATTTTTTGCGCAGGTGCTCAATGCGTTTTTTCTGGCGACGACGCTCATCGCGCTCATTGGTTTTATTGGCATTTGTGAGAGGATTTTCCGAGACAATCAAATCGCCGTCTTCGGTCTTTTTCCAAACGCTCTTGTGAGTAGGTTGTTCTTCGGGTGCCTCAGTCTGAGTATCTGCCTTCTTTGACTCACGGCGCGCCGCAGGGGTAGCAGCGTCAATAGCAGCAGTGATATCCTGCTCGACAGAGTTCACCGAACCATCCTCCGCCTGAGGAATTTTTTTGCTCTTATGCACCTGCTTGCCCTTGCTCATATAGTTATTCCAAACCCTTGTTGCGATGGCGATATACCGCTGTTAGCAAAATCACATTCCCGTCGGTACAACCACATGTAATGGCAATACCAAGACACGGCAGATGCACGCAACGTCTGCCGTGTCCGAAGCTTTACCTACTTAGCGTTGGGAAACTTAATCTCCTTGGGGTACTCCCACTTCTGAAGCTCGTCCACAGGGAAGCTGTAAGGCTCGACACCCTGACCAGCAACGAGAGAGTGATAGTAGAGCTCAGCCAGCTCTTCGATGTAGCAAACCTTGAGGTAGGCCTCCTCCACACTGGTCTCATCAACAGCAACGCAACCATGACCTTGCATCAGGAAAACGTCAGCCTCATGAATGGCCTCAACCACATTATCGGCAAGGGCAGGAGTGCCGGGGCGACCATAAGGAGCCACAGGAATACGAGCCTGAGAGCAGTTGAGATTGGCAATCTCATAGACAACTGCAGGGATGGGCTTGTTTAGCACCGCAAAGGTTGTGGCATACATCGAATGAGTATGCGCCAAAGCGACAACGTCTTCGCGCTCCTGATAAATCTTGAGATGCATCAAAGACTCTGAGGTAGGACGCAAACCGGTCTGGTTTTCGACGACATTAGCATCAAGGTCCATAACAACCATATCAGGGACAACAAGGTCCTCACGGTCAACACTGGTTGGGGTAATAACAACGAGACCAGTTTCTTTGTCACGTGCAGAGAAGTTACCGGACTTGTGCTTGCACAGACCATCGCGCTGAGCCTGCTTTGCAACATTCATAACACGGAGCTTAAGATCCTCAAGCATTGTTGGATCCTTTCTATTTGGTGGAACCAAAACTAGACAGAACCTAAAAAGCCGCCGTCCGTGCTGGGAAGAACACGGGCGGCGGCGATGCCAGATGAGTGGCTGGCGTTACCGCCCAGACAAACTACTCTTCAGAGGTGGTCTCGGGAGCAGCGTTGCCACCCTTCTTGATGTCGTGGACTGTGTACATAAAGCCCAGAATCCAGATAACCAAGCAAATCAAAGGCAGGAAGTTACCCTTGAGACAGTCAAGGAACTCTGCAAAAGCATAGGTCTGCAGAGGAGCGTCCATACCAGAGTTCGAAATCATCTGACCAGCAGCAAGACCCAGCTTGAGGCCCGTGCTGTTTGCAAGGTCAGTCATGAAGGGAGCGAATGCAGTACCAACGAGCAGATACACAGGAACAGCGATGACAAAGAGGATGCACATACGAGGCACGTTGCCACGTGTAACAAGCCATGCGGGAACTGCAAGAGAAACATTGACAATGCCTGCAAAGGGCAGAATCTCATTGCCATGGCCGGCAAGCAGAAATGCCCAGATGGTGGTTACAGGAATGCCCCACATAGCAGCAAGCCAAATCTCGTTGGCGCCGCCAAGGAACGGCCAGTCGAGACCGACGACCAGGGTGCGACCCTCGAAACGAGCGTTCATGTAGTCGGAGACAGCCTCGGAGATGGGGGACAGAGCCTCCATGAAGTACTTGGAGATAACAGGGAAGAGTGTCAAGCACATGGCACACTCAATGCCAGTGCCGAGAAGCTTGCCCGGATCATAGCCAGCAAGCAGACCAAAGAAGCAGCCAAGGATAAAACCAAGGACATGATTCTCTGCAAAGATACCAATCTTTTCACGCAGTGCTGCAGCATCCATCTTGGTGTTCAGCGCAGGAATCTTGCGGAGAAGCTTGTCGATGGGATACAGCCATGCAGCGGTAAATACCATCCTGTGAGTAGTGGTAACACCAGGAATGCCACTCATCTCATAAATCTGATCCTTGAACACGTCAGCAATCTTGAGCTCAAAGACGATTTGGACAGCAGCAATAACAAAAGCGATGGGCACAGATCCAGTAATGGCAACAACGCCGACGGCGGTAAAGATCTTGCCCCAGACATTCCAGAGGTCAGCGTTAAACGTATCGGTCTGGTTGATGGTCAGCATGATGATGTTGATGACAATCATCAGGGGGAACATCAAAACGGCATACGGCCAGGTCCAAGAGATAGCGGACATGGTTGTCCAGCCACCGTCAACGATGGGCAAGTTGATGCCTAAGCGACCCAACATGGCCTCACCGATGGGGCCCATGATGCCGGTCATGTAAGAAATCAGCATGGACATGCCAGTAAAGGCAACACCCAACAGCAAACCAGAACTTACAGCCTCAGACGGCTTCATCTTGACGATAAGACCCATGATAATCATGAGTGCAGGTACAAATACGTACGACGGGACAGAACTCAAGAAGCCTTGAATCCATGTCGAAGCAGCACTAATGTCCATTAGGCACCCTCTCTTCGTTCGCGTGAAACTACACTTGCTAAACCCGCCACCAACTCCACGCTCTTCCCTACCAAGCTTCCCCCCAGATAGGGAAGAGTAGA
Organism: Atopobium sp. oral taxon 810 str. F0209; assembly: GCF_000466405.1. Lineage (GTDB taxonomy): Bacteria > Actinomycetota > Coriobacteriia > Coriobacteriales > Atopobiaceae > Olegusella. The sequence goes on from NZ_KE952944.1 coordinate 57,282, forward strand.
AAGCTGGCGTAACGCCAAATCACCAGAGAACGCTACTTAGCAGCGTTCTGGAAATCCTTGATGTAGCCCAGCAGCTTCTGGTACTCCTTCTGCTGGTTCATGCCAGTAAGAAAAGCGATGCCATCGACAACGGGTACGCCGTAGTTCTTGTTCTTCTCACGGACAATGGTGATATAGGCCGCCGCGCCCTTGAGATGACGCTCAACGGACTTAAGGTCAACAGCAGTGACCTCGGCATCAATGTTGTCTTTTTTAAGCATGCGGTTCACCTTGGAGGCAACGGTCTGAGAAGTGGCAACTCCGCTGCCGCAGGCGACGATAATAGGTACTGGCATAACTAATCCCCTTTCAATCAGGACTTTCCTTGCTTTTTGCGGCTCTTACTCGTCGTAGACCCATTCCATATCCATGACCGTGTCATAGAAAGCATCGGCCGTAGGAGCCTTGAACAGAGCATCAACCCAATCTTGACGCTGGAAATTGTGCATCAAAATCTGCAGCAAAATAATGTGAGCACCGGGCTCATTAAAACCAAGCATAAAAGCGAGCTTCACATCTAATTTGTTGTCGGGATCAGACATATCACCCCAAGGGATTGGGGTTTTTAGACGAACAGGGGCAATGAAAGGCTTGACAATAGCCTCGCCCTCGGTATGAGGAATTGCAATGGGATAGGGCTCTACAGGAAGTGCGGTGGGGTAGTTATTCTCACGCTCAGTAATGGATGGAAGATAAGTTTCGTTGACATAGCCTTTTTCGAGGAAACGCTTACCCATAATCTCAAAAACTTCAAAAGGGGTGGATGCTTCAAGATCCACTTCGGCAAGCTCTTTCATAATGACTTCCTTGCCCAGCATGAAATTCTCCTCTCCGCACATTTTTTATCACTGGCAAGCAGTTGGTATAAATGTACGTTCAACTGCCATTATATTTTGTGAATTACCGCCAGCGGTAGTATTATAACGGTGAGCGGTTTTGTTTGTATTGTTAATTTTTGTTTGTTCTGCATCAGATAAACATACTTGTGCGAATTGCAAACTTGCAAAATCAGCTTTGTAAAAGCTAACAGTTATGTTGACGTGCGGGTTAATCTTTTCTAAACAAAAATCCATTCACACAATCAAACAAAAAATTTTCAGACAAAATAGCGAGCTTTCATGAGACCGATGGCCAGTTACAAAGCATTGCTTTTAAACTCGGTAAGGCCGATCAAAACGCTTTCTCACCCGATTAATTTTTAGAAGATGACTTCAGTGAGTTCTGAAAGGGCTTTTGCTTGCTTTTCGCTGATGGCAGCATCGGTCACAATGCCATCAAGGTTCACTACATCGTAGAAACCGTAAAAATCTCGCTTGCCAATCTTGCTTGAATCGGTCACCACATAACGAGCGTCAGCACGATTAAGCGCCATGCGAAAGAGGCTGCCCTCAAGAGAATTTGAACCAAAAATCAGTCCATCATGCACACCGTTGGTCCCCACAAACGCCTTGCTAATGCCAATAGCTTCAATAGAACGTTCGGAAATACCCCCAACAAAGGCACCTGTATTGGGACGATACTCTCCCCCGATAAGAATGACATCTAGCGTATCGCATTCGTTAAGCGCACTAAAAACCTGAATGCTATTTGTAATGGCACGCAGATGGACATTGCCAATAGCACGCGCAAGCGCCTCACAGGTGGTACCGGCGCCCAGAAAAACTGTGTCCCCATCTTGGACAAGACGAGCGGCTGTTTGGGCAATTTGTTCTTTTTCGATAGCGTGCTGCTGATGCTTTTCGCTGGTGGTGTATTCGCGACGAGCTACAGTGCCATGAAGACCTGCGATACTACGCGCGCCACCATGCACGCGCGTTAAGCGCCCAACCTCAGCAAGTTCCTCAAGATCGCGACGGATGGTCATCTCGGACACATCAAGTTGTTCCGAAATTTGCTTTACCGAAGCAAAGTCCAACTTGGTCACAAGGGTGACAATTGCATTTTGGCGCTCCGGCTTTAGCATGACCTACTCCTCGCTCATAAAGCTGGGCATGGATCCCGTTTTGGATGCTTGCACAATATCGCGCAAGGCACCAGCCACCGCATCTTCGGCAGACGAACCAACGTGCCAACGAGCCATTCGAGCAACTTCGGGCATGGCATTTGCCATGGCGACCGAATTCGGCACAGCATTAAGCAGCATGAGGTCATTTTCTGCATCACCAAAGGCGCAGACCTCATCCCAATCTAAGCCCAAGGCTTTGCGTAAAACGTCAGCTCCTGTTGCCTTGTTTTTGCCGTGGGGCAAGATATCAATCAGGGGAGCTGTGGGGTTGGGATAAACAAAATCCAGCTCGGGAACCTCAGAAACCAATACTTCCTTAATGCGCGCCATGCGCTCACGTGTACCCTTTACATGTACATTGGCCTTAACAATTTCATAGTCAGGCACCACGGGGCGCACGCCTGTCTCTGGCCAAAAAATATCGCTACAAGCAGCGCGTTCCTCATCAGAGATACCAACGCCATAGCTCACGTCATGCTCTTCATACAAAGTCAACACGGCGCCAAACTCGTCACTTAAGATCTCGGTCACACGCACCAACGCGTCATGCGGCAAAACCTCGCGAGCAATGACTTTGCCTTCAAGCAAAACAATCTGACCATTGCAACAAACTGTCGTTGCGCTTGCCCTCTGATCTCCACGCAGCAGATGAGGAATTGACGAGGCTACACGACCTGTTGCGGTAGCAAAATGCAAACCTGCATCTTGCATAGCATGAATCGCTTCAACTGCCTCTACCGTAGCTCCATTGCCATAGTGGACAAGCGTGTCATCAATATCTGAGAGTGCAAGCTTAATCATGAATCTTCCTTGCTGAGTTTAATAATGCGGGCCTCAGTGATTTTGCCATTGGTGATTATCAAGCGCACCATAGAAGGAAAACCGTTGCGTGGCCAAGTGGGACTGCCTGGATTGATAAGAAGCGTGCCGGTTGTCTGATCGCGCTCTATGAAGGGGCGATGAGTGTGTCCACACACAGCAATATCGCAACTGTCTAAGTCTAAGCGATATTCATAATGGCAAATCTGCCAGCGGAAACCCTCGGACTCAAAATGCACTTGCTTCTGCACGCGCGGGCCATAGGGTATATTGTCCCAATCGTTGTTGCCCAAACACAAATGCACCGGTGCAATATTTGATAGCGTGCGATAGTCAGAAGGGGAGCAGATATCTCCCGCATGAACAATAACATCAGCTCCTTGGAGCTGCTTTAGCAGTTCCTCTGAAAGCCATCCGTGGGTATCGGAGATGATGTCATATCGCATTACGCACTCCCCCACCTCGGCTTAGAGGCCGAGCATCCTTTTAACAGCAACTACACGACGGCGAGACACCGGAATCTTCTTGTCTTCAACGTCCTTGAGACCCAGCTGAACAACGCCGCCCGATATAGTGACAAAATCTTGTACAAAATCAAGGTTAACGATGTAGCCACGATGCACACGATAAAAACCGTGAGGAGTCAGGCGCTGCTCGAGCTTGGCCAGCGAGATTGTCGACAGATAGCGATCAGCATCGGTATAAATGCAGGAGTAGTCGTCTTTGGCCTCAACGTAACGAATCTGATTGACAGGCACCAAGACCTTATGACCGCCCTTTTCCACAGGAATGCGCTCGGTATTGATGCTATTTGCAGGTTGTATCACCGCAGTCTTGAGACGAGCCTCAACCTTGGCAATGGCTTGCTGCAGACGGTCCATCTCAACAGGTTTCATGAGGTAATCAACCGCATCGACGCCAAAAGCCTCAACAGCATACTCGCTGTATGCCGTCACAAAGACAATTGCGGGAGGATTTTTGAGCTTATGCAATGCATCAGCAAGCTGCATACCCGTAGTCTTGGGCATCGAGACATCTAGAAAAAGTACATCGATATTCTCTCCACCATGCTCGCGACTCTTGACCAGACTTGCCACAGCTTCGCGCGCGCTCGACACCTCAGAGATGGCATCCATTTTGCCTGTCTCCTCTAGCAAGGAACGCAGCTCGAAACGAGCAGGAGCCTCGTCGTCCACAATCAAAGCGCGCAGCATGCAATCATCCTCTCTATATCTGACATAGCTGGACGCAGCATAAAAACCCGATGCTAAAAACAGTGCGAACTTGTGCGTCATAGCCGTGCATGAGTCTCTATATAGTACGCCAACGATGTCAAAGCGTCACTTTTGAACATTTTTCTGTTCGAATTACTATAGAATTGCTCACACTAGATCAGCTCAGTAAAGGTATCACTCTCGTCACTCACATCCTCATCATCATGAGGCGCAGCGTTAACCAATCTCAAAGTAACAACCGTACCTTCACCTTCACGACTCATAACCTCAACTCCAGAACCCACGCCAAAGAAGCGCTCTATGCGCTCAGCAACATTGGAAAGAGCAACGCCAGCACCTCGGCCATGAGCACCAGGGGCAATGGTGACCGTCTTGGCGGAGTTATCTAACAGGCGCTCGGCCACCTCTGAGCCCATGCCCAAGCCATCGTCTGCAACAGCAATCATCACATCATCACCATCGTGCACCACCTGCACATCAATATGCAGTGGGCCTTCATCACGCATAGCGTGACGGACAGAATTTTCCACAATAGGCTGAATGAGAAAACCGGGGATACGAATCGCTTCGCAACCCGCTTCTATATGCTCTGTCTCGATAATACGATCTGCACCAAAACGCGCTTTTTCAATCTTGAGATAGCGCCGTGTTTGTTCCAACTCCAGCGAAAGCGGTATCAGAGAGCGAGAACTATCGAGTGTATACCGATAAAAAGATGAGAACTCACGCAGTAGATTACGTGCCTTAGTAGGATCTACACGCGTAAATGACGCAATGGTATTGAGCGTATTAAAGAGAAAATGCGGATTAATCTGCGCCTGCAAGGCCTTAATCTCTGCGCGGGCGGTAAGTTCTGCTTGGCGATCTACCTCATAGCTGTAGAGCTGAGTCGAGAGTAATTCCGAAAAACCGCGCGCGATGGCAAGCTGCGTGCGATCAACATCGCGACCATGACGGAAGTAGAACTTGAGAGTGCCTACCGTACGATTTGCCACAATCAAAGGCACAATAACCCCAATGGGGTGCGGCAGTATACCCTGGGGCTTTTTAGGGGAATCCGAAGCATCCCATTCGGCTTTATCAATGTCAGCATAGGTCTGCATATGCCCACTCGCAAGTACTTCTTGTGTGGGCTGAGAGACGGGAAAATCAACGGGAAAATCTACGCGTTCCTCCCCGACATATGCCAAAGTGGTACGCGTATCGGTCATAGAAATCGCATTTGCCTGCGTCTCAGGCAGCAAGATACGACAGACTTGCTCGCAATTTTCAGCTGTCAGGCCACCGCTCATATAGTTGAGCGTCTTGGATGCCAAGCGCAAGGTACGCTCGGTGGCTTCGGAGCGTAGATTATCTGGCATCGCCGTCGAGGTACCCACCAACACAATTGCCACAGCCAAGCCACCGCCCGCAATCATCGTTGCAGCAAAATTTGCAGCGGTGATACCCCACGCAAGCAAGATAACCAAAAACACAGCCGCCACGATAAACGTGCCGTGCACCAACGTATCCTGATTACGTCTAAACCAACTGGGAATATCTGACCATTCAGTGCTGCGCGACGAGCCAACTTTGTTATTTTGAGCTTCGCTCATCTCTGCTCCTCTTCAATCTTGGGAAGCAAATCCCGAGAGGTCAACGGAGCGCTTGCCATCGTATCGTCTGAGATTCCCTGATGTAATGACTGTACTGTACCTGACTGCAGAATTTTTCGGGCGATAAGATGATCGTCCCAAAGCATGGACATTACTCGCGGCCAATAAGTTTGAAACTCCAAATAACGTCCTGATATTTTTTTTGCCCACTCCTGTGCTTGTTTTCGGCCGCGGCGCCACACAAAGAAATACGACAGATGCTCCCGACAACTAATTGCACGGCGCAATGACGTACGAGCGATACGGCTATAAAGCTCGTCTTCGCTAAGCCACGGCGCTGGATACGGCATGAGTGAAGCAGGACGAATTTGTCGCATGCCTATCGTTGCATTTGTGCGCTTGAGTTTGGCAATCTCATAGCACCAACGATAGACATCCTGCAAAAAGAGGGATGCGTGAGAAGGAATGGGGGGCGGCAAATGACGCACGCACCATTGCGAGTCAAACCACACGTCCATCCCATACATCCTAAGGTTAAGAAGGTAATCAAGGTCTTCCCCACGGGTAATCATGGGGTCAAAAGCAACCTTGGTAAAAGCTTCTGCGGCAACAGAGAAACAGCCACCGTAAATGGTGTTTGAACGAGAAATGCGTGTACCCGAGAGCGCACCACGCATCCACTGGTTGAACTCGCGATGCAGGCCCCAGTATCTATCACACCAACGCGTACGGCCCTCATCTGCATAAGGGGAGCCATCTTTGGTGAGGTAATAGCCCGTCTTCGCCAAAATTGGCAGACCTTGCCTATTAGCATTGCCAAGCCCATAAACCGCATCCAACAAGAAATTCTCGTCAAGAACAACTTCGTCGTCGTCCAAAAAGACAACCGTGTCGTGCCCCAAAACTGCAGCTACAGCCAATCCCATATTGCGAATAGCACCGTAGCCGCGCAACGACAGGCAATCCGAACGCATGCGCGGTGCGATATGTTCCACCGCCTTGCGAATACTACGCGCTTCCGCGTCGCCTACAATCAGCAGGTTCAAGCGGGCATGTGCACGGCAAATGCTCTCTACACGTGCGCGCGCTGCTTCCTCGCAACGCCTATCGGCCACAAGCAAAACCACCACACGCAACACACCACGCACTTGCTCGAGACTGGAAAGACAAAGCTCAAGTTCGGGCATGGGTTTAGTAACATGCGTCGCATGATCATAGCTACCGATTTCGCCCATTGCGGGCAGCCAATCGGCATCTGTCCAATATGAGGGAACGACAATGACCGGATTCAAGGACTACAACCTCTGTTCAGCCGCATGATTCATCACTACTCCTATTCTAGAGTATGAATCAGCTCTCGCGCACGACACAAAGATAAGGTTGCGGTTCTGATGGGTTTATGAGTTCTTACTGTTTATGAGCTCTTACTCGTTGGGAAGCTTTCTTAGCATGAGCCATCCCACCACCAGCAACAAGCCCACCGAGAGTACGCCAATGGATGAACTACCTGTTGCAGCAGTCACACCAGCAACAATAGCGGTACCCATAACGCTCGCGTAACGGCCAAAGATATCGAAAAAGCCATAATACTCGTTGGACTTTTCCTTGGGGATAATCTTGCCAAAGTAGCTGCGCGACAAGGCTTGCACGCCGCCCTGAAAAAGGCCAACCGTAATTGCAAGAATCCAGAACTCAAAGGCAGTCTTGAGGAAGAACGCCGCAAAAAGCACAATGCCGCAGTACGCCAAGACAGCAATGCGAATCATTTTGAGTGTGCCATACCTACCCGCCAGCATGCCATAGGCAATTGCCGAGGGAAAAGCAACAAATTGAGTAATAAGCAGTGCGAGTACCAGCTGCGTTGAGTCGATGCCGAGTGCTGTGCCATAGCTAGTAGCCATGGCAATAACCGTATGTACGCCGTCAATATAAAAGAAAAATGCCAGCATGTAGGTGAGGATAATTTTGTTTTGACCAATCTCACGCATGGTGACACCAAGCTCATGGAAAGTTGCTGCCACACCCGTCTCGCGCGCCTCACGCCAGTGGGTCTGCTTGTAACTCTTAATCAAAGGAATAGTAAAGGCCAACCACCAAGCAGCTGTAATAACAAAGCTCAGGCGAGTGGCAGTCGCCGTATCAACCAAACCGGTGCTTGGGCCAGCAAAAATCAAAACCAGTGACAGGATAAAAGGCACGCAGGAACCGATATAGCCCCACGCAAACCCCGCAGAACTGACGTTATCCATACGTTCGTCAGTTGTAACGTCCGTGAGCATTGCATCATAAAAAGTCATTGATGAATTCAATCCAATGGTACAAATGACAAACACCACGAGGAAAGGTGTTGCTCCCATTGGCAATGCAAGGGCAATGCAGCCCACCAAACCTGTGAGGAAGAAACCCAAGAAAAACTTGATTTTCATATCACGGCGATCGGCGAGCGATCCAAGCAAAGGCATCAGAATAGCCACCACCAGCGAGGCAATGGTTTGGGCCAAACCCCAAAGCACTACGAGGCGATCGGAGTCACCGCCCTTTAGAAGGCTGTTGAAATAGATGGGCACAACGGAGGTATTAAGCATGACTAGCGCTGAGTTTCCCACGTCATAACCAACCCAATTGCGCTCTTCACGCGTAAATTTAAAGCTCAAAAAACCTGCCATGGTTCCCCTCTCCGACCACCGACACTATTCTCATGGTACGGGGTGTTTGCATTTTATATATCCACAGAGCCCGTTAATCGGTAGGTGGAGTATAAACGAGCAATTCTGTACAGGCTACTGAAGTCTTCTGCCGCCCCACTGCATCTCCCGACGCTAACCAACACATGCTGTCTCACTGCACCCTCCCAGCGCAGCCAACACTCTCCGCCCCATATGCTGCAACACCCCAAGGATATTCCGCTTGCCAAACGCCACACATTCTTTC
>NZ_KE952945.1 GCF_000466405.1 Atopobium sp. oral taxon 810 str. F0209
CACTGGCTAACGGCGCGCCTCCTACCCGATACTGTGAGAAGTACATGACCGAACATTTGTGCTAGCGTGAAATGCTGGGAGGAAATATGGAAGCATTTGAGCGCTACGCGCCGTTTATTCAGGATTTTATTTACCGCAATGGTTGGCAGTCGCTGCGCGGGGTGCAAGTGGCTGCTGCTCATGCGATTTTTGATACGGACGATAATGTGTTGCTCTGCGCATCCACAGCTTCTGGCAAAACTGAGGCGGCATTTTTTCCCATACTGTCAATTTTGGAAGAAGAACCCTCAAGTTCTGTTGGAGTACTCTATGTGGGTCCACTAAAAGCGCTGATAAATGATCAATTTGGACGCTTGCAGGAACTTTGCGAAGAGGAAGAGATTCCTGTCTGGCGTTGGCATGGAGATGTTGCTGCTTCGCGTAAGGCAAAACTGATGAAGCATCCTTCAGGAATTTTGCAGATTACACCAGAATCTCTTGAGGCAATGTTGCTACATCGTCATTCAGCAATTCCCAAACTCTTTGGTGATTTGCGTTTTATTGTGATTGATGAGGTACATTCTCTCATGCGTGGCGATCGTGGCGCTCAGACTCTTTGTGTGATTGAACGCTTGTCTCGTATAGCAGGAGTGCGGCCACGTCGTATTGGGCTTTCTGCGACAGTGGGCGATCCCGAGCGTACGGGCGAATATCTTTCTGCAGGTACAGGGCGCAATACGCTCATTCCGCGCATTGATGATGCGGGTCAACGTTGGCGCTTGTCAATGGAACATTTTTATGTCAGTGATTATCAAGCTGTCGATGACGAGTTGGGACGCGGTCCCTATGCACGTCGGCATGAGGCAGAAGATGCGGCTGTATTGACCGATATCGAAGTGGATGGGGGTACACTGGCTGAAGAAGGACTTGCTCGTATGTCTCAGCGTAGCTATGAGGGCAAGACTGATACAGCACCCCAATTAGCAGATCCAGGTCTTGGATATATTTTTGAGCATAGCCGAGGTAGGAAGTGCTTGGTTTTTGCCAATTCGCGCGAGGACGCTGAGGCGGTTACTACGATGCTTCGCTCATATTGTGAGGCAACTGGCGAGCCAGATCGCTTTTTAATCCATCATGGCAATCTTTCTGCTCCCTTGCGAGAATCTGCCGAAGATGCGATGAAGGACGAAGAAACAGCCCTCACCACAATTACAACCTCAACTCTTGAGCTTGGTATTGATATTGGAAGACTTGAACGAGCATTCCAAATTGGTGCACCTTTTACGGTATCAAGTTTTTTGCAGCGCATGGGTCGCACGGGTCGTCGTGGTACGCCGTCCGAGATGTGGTTTGTCATGCGGGAAGAACGACCCGAACCTCGCTCTAGCTTGGGTGAAACTATTCCTTGGAAACTTTTGCAAGGTATTGCTTTGGTGCAGCTATATCTTGAAGAGCGCTGGGTTGAGCCTCCACGCTTGGACCGTCTACCCTTTAGCCTGCTCTATCACCAGACAATGGCAACACTGGCATCAAATGGTGAAATGAGTCCTGCAGAACTTGCTGTACACGTGTTGACCCTCACACCATTCCAACGGGTTACAACAGATGACTATCGAGTACTGCTTCACCACTTAATTGCGAGTGAACAAATTCAGCAGACTGATGAAGGCGGCCTTATTGTGGGCTTGGCGGGGGAGCGTGTGGTTAACAATTACCGCTTCTACGGAGTCTTTGTTGAGAGTGAGGAGTACACCGTTCGTAGTGAAAGCCAAGAGCTTGGCACTACGGTGATGCCGCCACCTGTTGGTGACAAAATTGCTATTGCGGGTGCCACTTGGCTGGTAGAAGAAGTGGATCATAAACGGCATTTGGTTTACTGCACACAGGTAAAAGGCCAAGTACCCGCCTATTTTGGCGAGTGTCCAGGCGACATTCATACCCATGTACTCGAGCGTATGGCACGCTGTCTCGTAGAAGATGTGGCATATCCCTATCTAATGGATAATGCCCGCGCTCGTCTTGCTCAGGCGCGCCGTACAGCACGCGCTTCAGGCATGCTTAAAGTGCCACTTATCAATATCGGTGGAGATAGCTGGGCGTTGTTTCCTTGGCTGGGTAGCTATGCTTTTTTGGCTCTGGAGCGTTTCCTTAAACTGCGCTGTTCAGAGGAGCTAGGACTTAAGGGGTTGGATTCAAGTCGTCCGTACTTCTTGCAATTTCGTATGAAAGCAGATGCTCAAACTTTTGTTGATGTGCTTGCCAAGCAGGCTCTGCGTCCGTTAGATCCCCTTGAGTTGCTTTATCCTGGAGAAGTGCCTGTTTTTGATAAGTATGATGCCTATGTGCCAGTTGAGCTGGTGCGTAAAGGTTTTGCATATGGGGTATTAGATACTGAGGGTATGCTGCAACGTGTGCGTCAATGGTGTGGTTTGCCCGAGATGCCCGAGTTGCCCCAAACGTAAGGGTTCTAGTGGGGCGTTTGGGCGTAGGATAGCTAGGGAGAGCAAAATCATATGAGGCAGAGGAACTCATGAAACCAATGCTATTAGCTGCAATCATCGCAATTACGCTCGCACTTATTTTGTACACCATTGGTGTCTTTTCCGAACGCCACGCAAAAGTACTCAAACCAATACATCTTGCCATGTTTTGGTTGGGCTTGATTTGCGATAGTACAGGCACGGCTTTGATGAGCCGGATTGCCCAAGCAGGTGCTACAGGAATTGGATTACATGCAGTTACTGGTGCTATAGCGATTGCACTTATGGCATTTCATGCAATTTGGGCAACTGTGACGCTTGTGAGTCACAATGAAGAGCGTGCTCACACTTTTCACCGTCTAAGCCTTTTTGTCTGGTTGGTATGGCTTGTACCCTATGTTATCGGTGTGATTATGGGTATGCATTAGACAGGTTTATGTAGGGACTTTTGGCGTTAGAGTTTTGTTGGTAAGGACGTCGTGTTGCGTAAAAGGCGGTAGTACTGCCGCCTAAGGCGGACGCAAGGGGATGCGCTATGGCTATTAGTTACGTAGATTCCAGCGAGCTCGATGAGTATCTGATGATGCCGGATTGTCCTGAATGTGGCAGTGAGGACGTAGTTCGTACGGAGACCTACCAAGATGGTGAGTGGGTCATCAAGCAGTACCTCTGCAACAAATGCGGGCATGTTTGGACTGAGCGAACCAAGGCATAAGAAGCGACCCAAGGTATAAGACGATCACTGGTTATATCAACTGGAGAGCGGCCTCGGCAATGAGTTCGTTCACGGTGGGATGTGGGTGGATTACCGCAGCAAGCTGAGCTGCTGTCATGTCTTGCGCGATGGCTACAGTGAGTTCTCCGATGAGGTCTGTGGCACGCGGACATACAAGTTGTGCCCCCAAAATTCGTCCATTGTCTTTTGCGGAAATTAGCTTGAGATAGCCTGAGTCACCACCCTCTATCAGGCATTTTGCATTGGATCCAGTGACAACTTTTGCTGTGCGGATTAAGAGTCCGCGCTCTTTTGCCTCGGTTTCAGTAATGCCGATGGATGCTACCTCAGGTGAGGTATAGACACAGCTAGGGATGAGCTGTTCATTCATAAGCTGTTCTTCATGACAAATGACACGTATAACATTGCGTGCCTGGGCCATTGCTACGTGTGCGAGTTGAGTTGTTCCTGCACGGACATCGCCAATTGCCCACACATGAGGCAAGCTGCTGCGTCCGTCATTATCGCAAACAAGGGCACCGTGTTCTAACTTTGCGTGGATATTATTTACAAATAGTCCAGTTGTTTCGGCAGTGCGCCCAGTAGCAATAAGTACACCACGAGCACAAATCTGCTGTTCATCACCCTTTTTGTTGCAATATCTGACACACAGGATATCGTCTTGTTGCGTAATTTCAGCAACACGAGCAGCAATCTCAATTTTGACGTTTGATTTTTTGAGATGCATGTTTACCCGTTGGGCGATTTCCTTGTCAAAGGGTGGCAGTATGCGCTCCATTGCCTCAAGGATGGTAACTTGTCGACCTAATGCAGCATATATTTCTGCACATTCGACTCCGATAACGCCACCACCAATGATTATCAATGAGGAAAGATCTTTCCCTTCGCCCTCAAGGATGTCATCGCTGGTGAGTACTCCAGGAAGCTCAATGCCAGGAATGGGGATGCGTTTAGGGACAGAGCCTGTGGCGATGACGGTCTCACGTGCTTCGTATTCCATGTTGCCACAAACAATGGTGCATGATGCATCGTTTGCAGAAACTATCTGTGCCTCTCCTTCTATCAGCTTAACCTTGTCTTTTTTCATAAGTTTGGTGAGACCATCACGAAGACTTGTTACGATTTTTGCCTTGCGCGTGTGCATGGCAGAAAAGTCCAACTGTACACCTGAGGATGCGATGCCATATTCACTTCCGCCGATGGCCTCGGCATAGGTTTTAGATGAGCGAAGCAGAGCTTTCGTGGGTACGCAACCGCGGTTAAGGCATGTGCCGCCAAGAAGATTGCGCTCAAAGAGAACAACTGATTTCCCGCGACGAGCAGCCTCGTCGGCTGCGGTATAGCCGCCAGGACCTGCACCGATAATGGCAATATCAAACATATTTTCTCCTAGCGGGCAGCAATTGATAGGACTAATTGTGTAAGGTCAGTAGCGACTTGGGTATCTATATTTTCGCCTTCAAGACGGATAAGCAATTCGGGTTCATCAAGTGCACAGCCCGAAAGCGCACGTTCTACCAAGATAGGTAAACCCTCGGCAAGAGCATCTGTCCAGAGATAGGCTTGCTGTATGAGTCCATCTGCTATCTCAAGGTCAAGACGGACGGTACCCCAAGAAAATCGAGCTTCAGCCCCTTGGGACAGATGGCGTTTTTTCCCAAGATTCCATGCGGGCGAAGCAAAACGCTCGCGGAGTTGCGCAAGATAATCCTCATCAATTTTAGTAGGATCTATGTACTCTACCTTAGAGTTGAAGACCTTTCCAAATGACTGGGCAAGAGTGGACTTGAGCTGATTAATGGTGAGCGAGGGAGACAGTTCGGATAGGTTGACAACGCGTGAGCGTAGCGATTTGACGCCGCGTGCTTGTAATTTGAGTGGTGAAGGTCGCAAGTAGCGGCTAAGTGCACCAAAATCTGCCGTAACAAGAAGCGTTCCATGGTGGTAGCTATGCTCACCTTCGTGCAAATATGCACAACCCGAAAACTTTCTTCCATCTATGGTGAGGTCATTGCGACCTGTAGCCTGCGCATTGATGCCAAGCGACTGTAGTGCGCTAAGCACTACTGCGTTTTGCTTTGTAATATCAAAGTCTTTTGTTGGTACAAGGAAGGTAAAGTTCAAATTGCCAAGATCGTGATATACCGCACCACCTCCAGAAAGTCGCCGCACAAGGTGCCCACCCTCAGCTTCAAGAGCGGGTACATCACATTCATCCAAAGCATTTTGATTGCGCCCAATTACCACGGTGTGGGCATTTTGCCAAAGATACAGTACGCAGCAATTGGGGCCCGTCTGCTCAAATAAGAGTCTCTCAAGAGCAAGATTAGCATAGGGGTCATAGCCCTTTGCTTCTATGAGTCCCAGGTGCTTTATCACTGCGATACCCTCTCGTTGTAATTGGGCGTTTCTTATTTACTCAGCATCAAAGTCGTAGCGTAGGCGTGGCTTACGCGCGGCGCCTACCTCATCAGGTCGTCCTATAGGGCAGGTAAAGGGTGCATCGCGAAGGCGAACCCCATCATGGTGCGCCTCGGCCAAAATAGTCTTTAGGATGCAGATAAACTCATCAAGAGTTTCTTTGCCCTCAGTTTCGGTAGGCTCTACCATGAGTGACTCGTGCACGATAAGTGGAAAGTACATAGTGGGTGGATGAATACCAAAATCAAGCATACGCTTGGCAACATCCATTGCGGATACAGCGCATTCGTCCTTGAGAGGCCCTATGTCCATCACAAATTCGTGCATACAAGAATCAGGGAAGGGGATAGTGAAGTCCTCACGCAGTGCTGCAAGTAGATAGTTAGCATTAAGAACCGCATTGGCTGAACTCTGTCTCATGCCGTCTGCACCAAGTGACAAGATGTAGGCATAGGCGCGCAGGACTACAAGGAAATTCCCATAGAAGCTGCGTACTCTACCCACGCTCTTTGGGGGTGTTTCAAAGGTAAAACCAGAATCAGTCTTGGTGATAAGGGGTCCTGGCAAATAGGGTGCAAGCTCTGCTTTGCAGAGTACAGGACCTGAGCCTGGGCCACCTCCGCCATGAGGTGTCGAGAAGGTCTTGTGTAGGTTGAGATGGGTGCAATCAAAACCCATATCGCCTGGGCGGACGCGTCCCATAATTGCGTTGAGATTTGCGCCATCGTAGTAGCAAAGGCCTCCCGCTTTGTGGATGATGCGGGTAATCTCGAGGATATTGTGATCAAAAAGCCCGAGTGTATTGGGATTGGTGAGCATCAGCCCCGCAGTGTGTGGACCTACGACTGCCTTGAGTGCATCTAGGTCGACTCCACCTTCATCGTTAGAAACTACCGAAATTACGCGAAAACCAGCCATACTTGCCGAGGCAGGATTGGTGCCATGCGCAGTATCGGGAACGATAATTTCGTCGCGTTCGGTTTTGCCATGATCGAGGAGCCAAGCACGAATGAGAAGCAGCCCCGTAAGCTCGCCATGGGCACCCGCTGCCGGTTGTAATGTCGTAGCATCCATGCCACAAACTTCGCGGAGTGATTGATCGATGTTATAAAGTAGCTCAAGGCAACCCTGCACAGTTGATACAGGCTGCAAAGGATGGATGTCAGCAAAATTTGGCATGCTGGCAAGGGCTTCGTTGACGCTGGGATTGTATTTCATAGTGCAAGATCCCAGGGGATAAAAGCCGTCATTGACACCATGGGTCTGCTTCATAAGCTCGGTGTAATGGCGAGCTATATCGACTTCGGAGAGCTCAGGAAGCCTTGGCTCGCATATGCGTAATTGTGCAGTATCAAAGTTAATCTCAGGTACGTCTAGTTCGGGTAGAAGCTCGCAGTGGCGTCCCGAAACGCTGCGCTCAAAGAGGAGTTTCATACGCCGCTCACCTCCTTTAGGGCAGCAATGAGTAGATCGATTTGCTCGCGACTGTTGAGTTCGGTACAACACCAGAGCAGGCCGCCGTCGACAGGAAGACCAGCAAGAATTCCTTTCTCGCTCAGTGCAGCTATTATCTGGTCTGTATCAGAGGGACAGTTGGTAAGAAACTCATGGAAGAAAGGACGCGTGTCGCGCAAAGTAAACCCAGGGATTTCTTGTAGACGTCTTTGCAGGTAATGTGCATGAGCAGTACAGCTTTGTGCGACTTTATAGATGCCTTTGGGGCCCATCGCTGCTAGATAAACCGAAGCCGTCATAGCGCACAGCGCTTCATTAGAGCAGACATTAGATGAAGCTTTTTCACGGCGAATATGCTGCTCGCGTGCTTGGAGTGTCAATACAAAAGCGCGGCGTCCCTTAGCATCAGAGGTTTCGCCTACAATGCGGCCCGGCATCTTGCGCATGAGCTTTTTTGTGCATGTCATCAAACCCAGATAAGGACCGCCAAAGCTTAGCGGTAAACCAAGAGGTTGTCCTTCGCCTATCGCTACATCAACTCCATATTCACCAGGAGTTTTGAGTAAGCCCAGAGAAATTGGATTAAAGCTCATAACGAGCTTGGCGCCCTTGCTGTGTGCTGCTGCGACAATTGCATCGATATCTTCAATTACGCCATAGTAGTTAGGACTTTGTACAAGCACGGCGGCTGTGCCAGCATTAATAGTGCTTTCAACTGCAGCAATGTCAGTTGCACACTTATCTGCAGCTACAACGCGTACTGGTACCTTGCGGCTTGCACAATAAGTTTTGACGACAGCGATGGTTTGCGGATCGACGGTAGCAGAGATAATAACTTCTTGGCGTTTGCGCTCTTGGCACATCAGCACGGCTTCTGCAGCAGCACTTGCCCCGTCATACAATGATGCGTTGGAAACTTCCATGCCTGTGAGTTCGCAAATCTGTGTCTGGTACTCAAAGATAGACTGGAGCACGCCTTGACTTATTTCTGCCTGATAAGGCGTATACGCAGTACGGAATTCCTCCTTGCTGGTAACGCTCTGCACGATTGCGGGGATGTAGTGGCGGTAGGCGCCAGCACCGCGAAAGACACTCTGAAAGCACTGATTTTTGTTGGCGAGTTTGCTGAGAGTATCAACAACTTCTAATTCGCTTTTTCCTGTAGGCAGCTCGAGTTTGGATACCAGCGCTTCTTTAGGGACCACTTGATAAAGTTCATCCAAGGAGTTTAGGCCTACGGCCGAGAGCAGATCTTTTTGCTCTGCGGTAGTTGATGGGACGTAGACTCCCATGGTTTATGCCTCCTCGTTGGCGCAATGTTCCTCGTAAGCTTTGGCATCAAGCAGCTCTTCTATATCACTTACTTCTTCAACTTTGATGAGCCAACTGCCATAGGGATCCTCATTTACCAGCTCAGGAGAATCAGCAAGCTCCTCGTTGACTGCAGCAACAATGCCTGTAACAGGGCTAAATACGTCGGATACTGCTTTGACGGACTCGATATCAGCAAAGGGTTCGCCAGCAGTGACGTCATCTCCTTCTTCGGGAAGGTTGACAAATACGATGTCGCCAAGGGAATCCTGCGCAAAGTCAGTCAGACCTATTGTATAGATATCGCCATTTTTCTCGATCCACTCATGGGATTTGGTGTACTCAAGTTCTTCTTTAACCTCTGCCATGATGCAATCCTTTCTTATTGCTTATAGTTACTCGGGCCTTTTAGGTCCGCTTGGTGCTAAGAACTGCAAATTAGTCGTGCCTGTAAAAAGGAAGTTCTACGATACGCACAGCTAGGCGCCTGCCACGGACATCAGCTTCTGCCTTGGTACCAACTGCGGCATGAGCAATATCGACCTTTGCCATAGCAATTGACTGTTTAAGGTGGGGTGCAAAAGTGCCTGAGGTTGTGTGACCAATGAGCTCATCGGCGATGTATAGATTTTGGTGTTCGCGTAAAATGCCGCGTCCTGTTGCCACAAGACCCACGCGCGTGACGCGCGGATTGCCTTTGGAAAGCAAAGCCGTGCGTCCGATGAATTCGTCTTTGTTGAGTTTGACGCCAAAGCTTAGACCTGCTTCTAGTGGTGTGGTCTGCTCATCCATCTCATGCCCATAAAGTGGCATGGCCGCTTCAAGGCGTAGGGTATCTCGAGCGCCCAAACCACAAGGAATAAGTCCTTCTTCTGTGCCTGCTTCGCGGAAAAGTTGCCAGAGTTTTGTGACATGCTCATTTGCACAGTACAGCTCAAAACCCTTTTCACCGGTATAACCTGTGCTTGACACGAGGCATTCAATTCCGCCCACAAGGACATGAGGACAAAAACTGTAATAGCCTTGGGGTAGCGTTTGGGGGTCAGTGAGCTTTTCGATAATGGTTTGTGCCAAAGGTCCCTGTAGTGCTAATTGGGCAGTGCTGCTCGATAGGTCTTCAAATTGCGTATTAGGCAGCAAGTTTGCCTGCATATGAGCAATGTCTTTGTCATGATTGTCGGCGTTAATAACAACAAAATAATCATCGTCGGCAAACTTATAGACGATAAGGTCATCAATGCAACCGCCCTGCTCATTACACATAATGCCGTAACGACATTTGCCTATTTTCATTTTGCTGTAGTCATTGGTAATTAAATGGTTGATGGTAGCAAGAGCACCAGGACCTGAAAAACGTACCTCTCCCATATGAGATACATCAAAAAGACCGCAATGCGTACGCACAGCCTCGTGCTCTGTGCGAATGCCGGTGGGGTACTGTACTGGCAGCAGGTATCCAGCAAAGGGGACGATTTTGCCACCTTCTTTTACATGGATGTCGTACAGGGGTGTTTTTTTCACAGTTACTCCCTCAAGACTTTGTGGCTTCCAGCGCGAAACTGTAGAGTCATGTTTTGCGAACAGAGCAAAACCGCAGCTCCGTGCCCTTGTCTTTGACCTGAAAGATTCTCCAAATAAATGGATTGCTTCTTCGGTGGTCAGATGACCTTTCCAAGGTTTCGTCGACGAACGGTCCTTTTGCCTGAGAGTTATTGCCGCCCCTTCGGCTCCGTGTGAGCCACGGTCTCTCCCGTTCGTGTCTTCCGAGAGTATTCACTTGTCGCACCCGTAGGTACTTGCCGCCATACTAACAAGCGGTCTCATGTTTTAGCGCTAGCAATCGATTTGGGGTGGCGGAGACACGGTGAACGGAGTGGTGAGGGTGAAAGTAAGCTGTTTTGCCTGTTATTATCGACTAAGAAGTAAAGAAAAGTGAGACTGCTTTGTAGTATGCAAAGCATGACATGAGGAGAGATATGGCAGAGTTTGTCTACCAGATGTACAAGGTTCGCAAAGCTTTTGAGGGCAAAGTCATTCTTGATGATGTGACAATGGGCTTTTTCCCTGGCGCCAAGATTGGTGTTGTGGGTCCTAATGGTATGGGCAAGTCAACCCTGCTCAAAATCATGGCAGGCATGGAAGACATTTCCGCAGGTGAAGCAAGAATGGCACCAGGCTATAGCGTAGGTATGCTACAGCAGGAACCGCCTTTGGATGATTCCAAGACGGTGAAAGAAAACATCGAGATGGCTTTTGGCGATTTGCTTGCCAAGATTGAGCGTTTCAACAAAATCGGCGAGGAAATGGGTGAGCCCGATGCTGATTTTGATGCTCTGATGACCGAGATGGGCGAGCTGCAAACCGAGATCGATGCGGCAAATGGTTGGGATCTGGATAGCCAGCTGACGCAGGCGATGGATGCTCTGCAGTGTCCTGATCCAGATGAGCAGGTCGACCACCTGTCGGGCGGCGAACGTCGTCGCGTGGCGCTGTGCAAACTGCTGTTGGAGGCACCTGATTTGTTGCTGCTAGACGAGCCAACCAATCATCTGGATGCAGAGTCGGTACTCTGGCTTGAGCAGTTCCTCAAGAATTATCCTGGTGCTGTGCTGGCGGTCACACACGACCGCTATTTCTTGGATAACGTTGCCGAATGGATTTGCGAGGTTGACCGCGGAACGTTGTATCCATATAAGGGCAACTATTCCACCTATCTGGAAACCAAGGCAGCGCGCCTTGAGATGGAGTCCAAGCAAAACGCTCGTCGCGCCAAAAAGATGAAGTCTGAGCTGGAGTGGGTACGCAGTTCTCAGAAGGCACGCCAAGCAAAAAGCCGTGCTCGTCTTGCTGCGTATGAGCAAATGGAGGCGGAGGCGCGCCAGACCAAAAAGACTGATTTTACGGACATCCAAATTCCCGTGGGTCCTCGTTTGGGTAACAAAGTGCTTGAGGTTGAGCATTTGCACAAGGCCTTTGGTGACCGCGTACTCATTGACGATTTGAGCTTTACGCTGCCGCGCAATGGCATTGTTGGTGTGATTGGCCCCAACGGCGTAGGTAAGTCGACTCTGTTCAAAATGATAGTGGGACAGGAACAACCGACGTCTGGCTCGTTGGAGCTGGGGGAGACGGTAAAGCTTTCTTATGTCGATCAGGGACGCGCTGGTCTTGATGCCGAGAAGAATGTCTGGGAAGTTGTGTCGGATGGTAATGATTACATTGTTGTCGGTGATCAGGAAATTCCCAGCCGTGCCTATGTTTCTGCTTTTGGTTTTAAGGGTACCGACCAGCAGAAACGTGCAGGTGTTTTGTCGGGAGGCGAGCGTAACAGGCTCAACCTTGCTCTGACCTTGCGTCAGGGTGGCAACTTGTTGTTACTAGACGAGCCTACTAACGACTTAGATACCGAGACGCTTGAGAGCTTGGAAGAAGCTCTGCTTGCCTTCCCTGGTTGTGCCGTGATTACTAGTCATGACCGTTGGTTTATGGACCGTATCGCCACGCATATTTTGGCATGGGAAGGTACTGACGAAAACCCCGGTGCCTGGCATTGGTTTGAGGGCAACTTTGAAGACTATCAAGCAGACCGTGTATGCCGTCTAGGTCCGGATGCTGCGCGACCTCATCGCCTGCACCGCAAGCTTACAAGGGACTAGGCTATTAGACTCTGCTTTCCTGCTAAGTGATTTTGGTGCCGCTCCATTGCTGGGGCGGCATTTTTGTGCGAGTCATCAGCCTGGTCTCGCGCGTTTTATGTGAGAGACAAGAAGTGGGGCAGCATCAAAAGCCCCTTTATGATTTGTGGCTTGATGGGGGACGAAAAAGGGGACGAGTTTTGGCATCTAGGCTGTGTTTGACTTTGTTTCACACGGACACTCAAAAGCCACACTCTACTTCATGTTAGGCACCAAAAGCCACATTTCATTTCATGCTGGGAGCCAAAAGCCACGTTCCGTTTCAAGCGGCGCGATCCTGCTTGCCAAACGCCACGTTCTACTTCACT
>NZ_KE952946.1 GCF_000466405.1 Atopobium sp. oral taxon 810 str. F0209
AGTTACCCTTACCATCTACCCTGCTCAAAAGGTAGATAGGCGCAAGGTGGGACTTCGGCGTGAGGTTGGTAGCTGCGTGCCTTTAGCTGTCTTTCATGCACTAGGTATTGAGTCTGCACTTAACAACGAGCGTAAGACTACAAAATCACGTGCTACCTATAGTCTGGCTCAAGCAATGAGGCTCATGGTAGTAGAGAGACTACTCTCTCCTGGCTCTAAGCTCTCTGATGTAAGAAACATCGATAAACACTTCTTCAAAAGCGAGCTTACTGATGATGATCTCTACCACGCCCTAGGAGAACTTGCGAATGCACAAGAGCGTATCGTGTCGTCTTTATCCTCACATATTTCAAGACTTATAGGACGTGATACCTCTCGTGTGTTCTACGACGTTACCAACTACTATTGGGAAATAGATACAGAAGATGAACTAAGACGGCGAGGGGTTAGCAAAGAACACCGTCCTGAGCCCATAGTTCAGATGGGGCTTCTCGTAGACAACAACGCAATTCCTATTGACTACCACTTGTTTTCTGGAAACACCCATGACGGGGTGACCATGAACTCCTTCATTGAAAAGACTGCACCTGATGCAGGTGAGGTCATCTGGGTAGCCGATAAGGGATGCAATACCAAAGAAAACATGGTGGACGTCTGTGCTCGCGGACAACATTTCTTATGGTCTCAGTCCATACGGGGCACTAAGTCCAAAGGGCACTTAAGAGACTGGGTCCTTGATGAGAGCGGCTATAAGGGTATCTCAGGAGATGCAGATGCAGGGCCTGACTTCAAGGTAAAAAGCAAACAAGACACCCTAGTAGTTGAGGTAGCAGATCCTTCTGGTAAAAAGACCAAAGTACCCATAGAGGTCAAATACATTGCCTTCTGGTCACGCAAGTACCAGGCTCGTGCACGAAAAGAGCGCCAGAAGACCATTGACCGCGCACTTGATATGGTGGCACACCCTACTAAATACGACAGCATTACCGCTAAAGGTGCTCTTAAGTACCTAAGCAAACATGAGGTAGACCAAGACGGTGTCGTAGGAG
>NZ_KE952947.1 GCF_000466405.1 Atopobium sp. oral taxon 810 str. F0209
AAGGCGCTTATTGAACCGCCTGTAGGGAAAGATACGGACAAAAGGTGCATTGTGAACCGCCTGTGGGGAAATGCGGGCAAAAGGGTGCTTCTTGAACCCGTTGTAGCCACACTTTAACAAGATGGTTCATCTTTCGAACTTGAGAAAAATCTGACCTGCCCTTTTGCGATTGCCGCACTCGAAACTTGAACCATTTGCGAAGAAGGCATACACACCAAATAGATTGGGACATACGCGCCAAACAAACAGCACACAAAAAGAGCCTACAAAAAGCACCCCTCAGGGAGGAGTGCTGAAGACGTGCATATGTCACAGAACTTTTAGTTGCTGCTACCAAAGCCACGGCCACTACGACCGCCGCTACCAAAACCTCCGCTACGGCGACCACCAAAGCGCTGGTTGCCACGGTCATTGTGCTCATAGCGAGCACTATGATTGGGACGATTACCACGGAAACCACCGCGATCATTACGCTCGCCGCGGAAGCCGCTACGATCTCCGCCACGCTCATCACGACCACCACGATAAGCAGCCCGGTCACCACCACGCTCATCATGCCCACGGAAACCGCCGCACCTGTCATCATGGCCATGGAAGCCACCACGACCCCCGCTACGTCTATTGTCATCGTGTCCACCACGGAAACCACCACGATCACCGCCGCGGAAGCCTCCACGAGGTCCACGATCCTCATCGCGCAGACCCAAAGCCTCCAATGATGCATTAAGGCCCTTGAGCAGTTCGACCAAGTCCTTGCGATCTTCTTCGGCAAAGCCAGGAATCAAAGCAGGCTCTACACTATCAGCGCTCTCATCCTCAGAAACGTCCTTGCCTTCCTCGGTTAAAGAGACTCGTATAATACGCATGTCAGGCTCTTCGGGCTGCACACGAGTAACTAGGCCCCGCTTCTCAAGATCAGCCAACAGTTCGTCCAAAGCGCGCAGGCGAGTACCCATCAGCTCTGCCATTTCTTTTTGTTCCATCTCAGGCTTGAGAGTCAACATTTTGAGAGCACGCTGACCCTCACGATCGCGCTCAGCAGCATCGCGACGCTCGTCGCCCATCATGCGCTGACGCTGACGCATCAAACGAGAGGCCTTCATCAACTCGTCCATAAACAACTTATCATCATCTGTCTTGCTTACTGCAGAGCCCTCCTTTACTGGCTCCGTCATTTCTGGCTCTTGGGCCCATTCAGGCAAAGTTTCGCGTGCCGGATCCATCATCTCGTTATCGTTCATATATCCGCATCTTTCTTCCGGTGCTCCCGCACCCGCGCTTCCACGCGACCCTGACCCCATGTCAAGGTTTTTCTAGACAGCCAGCTGCTGTCAAAACAAGTCTAAACTACCCAAGCAACATCCCTTGTAAACACAGCTGATTCACACGAATTTGTCCTGCTTATATACAAGATGCGCAGTTTATATCAATCCATGTACCTATAAAAAAGGCAAGCGGAGGGTACACTGTTTGCTAATCATCAATAGCTATGGAGAACGCATGTCCAACAATCAACAACAAAAAGCAGAGCAGAGCAAACAACCACTCGACCGCATTGCAATCGGTCGCCATGCAAGTATCATCTGTATCATCTGTAATGTTGCTTTAGCCACTGCAAAAGCTATAGCGGGCATTGCTGCAGGTTCTGTCTCGGTCATAGCCGATGCAGTCAACAACCTCTCGGATGCCTCGAGCAATATTATCTCGCTCGTTGGCTTCCAACTAGCTGGCAGACCTGCTGATGCTGAGCATCCCTATGGGCATGGTCGCTACGAATATGTTGCGGGACTGGTAGTAGCACTGTTAGTCATAGCTATGGGCATTGAGCTACTCAAAAGCTCTATTGAAAAACTCATCCATCCCAGCCCCACTGATTTTGGCACACTCACTGGCATTGCTCTGCTTGTCTCTATCTCACTTAAGCTCTGGATGATGCGCTACACACACAAGGTGGGCAAGCAGATCTCCTCCGAGACCCTCAAAGCAGCAGCTATCGACTCTCGTAATGACGCCCTCACAACCACTGGCGTGCTAAGCGCTGTCCTCATTACACGTTTAACTGGTATTAATCTTGATGCATGGGCTGGCCTTGCGATGTCTGCTTTTGTTATCTATAGTGGCATACAGCTTGTCAAAGACACAGTTGACCCCTTGCTGGGCCGCGCCCCTAGTGCAGAGAAAGTTGAGCACATCCGTCGTCGCATTCTTTCCTATCCAGGAGTACTTGCTACCCACGATCTTATGGTGCATGACTACGGTCCTGGTAGACAGTTTGCCAGTGCACATGTCGAGATGGCAGCCGAGCGCAACCCACTTGAAACCCACAAAATCCTCGACCAGATAGAGCAGGATTTTCTTTCCCAAGATGGTCTTCATCTGGTATTGCACTACGACCCGATCATCACCTGCGACCCCGAGCATACCGATTTACACAACAGCATCGCCCACCGCATACGCTCAATCGATCCCCGCCTGACCATCCACGATATACATGTCGAGGGTTCGCTTAGTGACAAAAAAACGGGCGCGACAATCTCTTTTGATTGCACGCGCCCACAAGGCTTACCTATGACGGACGATGAGCTACGTGAGGCTTTGAATAGAGTACTCAAGCCTCTCATTGGCAATAGCACACTCTCAATCGTTATTGACGAGGGCTACCTGCATATCGCCGATGATGTCAACTCTAAAGAACGTGAACATCCTCAGGGTTAAAGTCCACATATGCTGTGTCATCCACGTTGTAAATCTTCTTGTTGCGAGGGTTATATACAGCAAGTTTGACCAACGTTTGGCCAATACGAACATGATAGTTTTGATATGCGCCCATAAAGCGAGATAATACAATTTCACTTTTAAGCAGACCATGATCAGCCAAGGTCAGTGCCTCGGGACGCAAAACCAGCGCTGCATCGGCGCCCAGCTCTAGATGACTGACAGCCGTCACGGGAACCTTGAAGCCCTCGGTCTCCACAACACCTGTATCACCCATTTTTTCGGAAAGCTTTCCACGAAGGAAGTTTGACTCACCAATAAAGTCAGCAACAAATTCATCAACGGGATGGTTGTACACCTCGTGCGGACCACCAATCTGGTCGACCACGCCCTTTTTCATAATGATGATTTGGTCGGCAATCACCATTGCTTCGGACTGATCGTGGGTAACGTAGACCGCGGTGATACCCGCCTCCTGCTGGATACGGCGAATCTCGGTACGCATATCCACACGCAATTTGGCATCAAGATTGGAAAGCGGCTCGTCAAAAAGCAGCACGCCCGGCTCGATAACAAGTGCACGAGCCAAAGCAACGCGCTGCTGCTGACCACCCGAAAGCTGGTTGGTCATGCGATCTTCCATACCTTCAAGACCCACGAGCGCCATGATATGCTCAACCTTATCTTTAATGGTTGCCGCATCTAGTTTGCGCAGCTTAAGGCCATAGGCAATGTTGTCAAAAATGTTGTGTGCGGAAGCAAAGCATAGCTCTGGAAGACCATCGCCGTATCTCGTTTGTTAGGTGTAAGCTTGTTAATGGGAACCTCGCCCATAAAAATCTCACCCTCATCGGGGCTCTCAAAACCAGCAATCATACGCAAAATCGTAGTCTTACCGCAGCCTGAAGGGCCCAGCAGACAAGTAAACGAACCAGGCTCCATCATCAGATTGGCATCTTGTACGGCATAAAAATCTTTACCCGTTTTGGGGTCCTGATAAATCTTGGATACATGTTCCAAACGGACGCTCTGCTTTTCCTTGGCCATTGTTAGTCCTCCTCAACGCGGCTGGCGGCACTATTTTTGCCCCAACGCTTGATGATTGCATTCATGATGAGTACGGATGCGTAGGTGATAATAATCAAGATGGTGGCAAAGGCGCAGGCAATACCATACTGACCCTTACCTGCAAACTCGTTAATCTGGACAGTAATCATCAAAATCTTGGGCGAAACCAAAAGAATTACTGCTGAAATTGCAGTAATCGAGCGGACAAAAGTTGTCACAAAGCCCGAGAGGAACGAGTCTTTAATAAGTGGCAACGTCACAGTTTTAAATACCGTAAAACTATCAGCACCCATATCGTAGGCGCTTTCCTCAATAGACTTGTCAATCTGCCGCAAAGCCGAGATGCCTGAACGTGTACCAGTAGGCAAAGATCTCACAACAAAGACGATAATAAGGGCGGCGAGACAACAGGCAGCATAGAGACCACCTTAAAAAGCCCCGTCAAAAACTTTGTCTTAAGCTCAACGTACTCCTCAACATATGCAAATAGCAGACCTACTAGTGCCGACAGGATTCCAACGACAAAGCCCACCTTCAACGTATTTGAGATTGCTTTATTGAAAGACGGCATATTAAAAATGCGTTGGAAGACCTCGAGAGACAGGCCTTTATCGGTAATAACGGAGTCCACCAGCAGTATCGCAAGCGGGTACAGGATGAACAGCACGAGCAAGGCAATAAGCACCACAATGGTGGTTACCATGACGGGGTCGCCAAAGAATTTTGCCCTATCAAGTGCAGCGCCCTGCTTTGTCTTAGCCTTTGCCATGAGGCAATCTACCTCCCATCGGCAGTTAGGGCCAAGCGGGTATGTGCCCACTTGGCCCTAGAAATTCAAAACTCTAAAAAGCAATTAACGGGCCTTATTCGGTCTTAAAGCGATCGTCGCCACCGCCCAAAGCCTGCATGAGGTCGTTCTTGTACTTCTCGCTGTTCTTCTTTGCATCCTCAAAGTCATATTTCATGACATTGTCAGGATCAAGGCCGTACTCTGTAGCAACCTTGGGCTGCTCAACATCATCAATAACGAGGAACTGATAAGAGCCATTGCTCTGGGCGAGGCCAACGCACTCAGGACTCAATGCATACTCAAGCCAAAGCTTTGCCGCATTAGGATGAGCACAACCAGCAAACATTGCAGTAGCGCCAATCTCATAGAATGCACCAGAGCTAGGAACCTGCAGGCCAATATTGTCATAGCCGTTGTCAACAATCTGGTAAATAGCATCGTGAAGCATGCCGATACCAATGGTGCACTCTGCGGTACCCACAGATTTGGAAGGACCAGAGCCAGATTTGGTGTACTGAGCGATATTCTTATCAAGCTTCTTTAGGAACTCGATACCAGCTTCCTCGGAGCCCTTCTTTTGAATCATGGTATTCAGGAAAAGCAGGGCCGTACCAGAGGTGTTGTAGTTGGCCATCCAGACAAGACCCTTGTACTTCTCATCAAGCAGATCATCGTAATCCTTAGGGGCATCGAGTTTCAGGCGCTCAAGTTCCTCTTTATTGTACATGATGCCCAAGATGCCCTTGTAGATGCCATACCAGTCATTCTCGGTGGATTTATAGGACTCGTCAATAAGGTGCTTGGCATTCTCTGGCTCATATTTCTCAAGCAGACCCTTGGAGGAAGCAACGTTGTAAGGATCAGTAGTGCCACCAAACCAAACATCACCAGAAGGCTTGCCTTTCTCCTCCTCAATCTTTGCCTCTACCTCTTCGGTAGACAAACGCTGATAGGAAGTCTCAATGCCATAAAGCTCCTGGAAGTGGTTGCAAACAGCTGCGCCGTAGTCCTCCTCACAGGAGACGTAGACCACGAGGGAACCTTCCTTCTTGGCCGCATCAATCAGTTCGGCGCTCGCACCAGACCATATGCTCAGGATGAAAGACTTCATCAAAGTGCTCCGCTGTTAGAAAACCCAGTTCTATGCAAGCTTCGCGCAAGCCTGTACCCTCTGAATATGCTTTTTTTGCTACCTGAGCTGCATGTTCGTAACCAATTTCAGGAGAAAGCGCTGTTACGAGCATAAGAGAACGAGAGAGATTGTCTGCCATTTTGTCGATATTAGGCTTGATACCTGCTACGCAACGCTGCTCAAAAGAATTCATAACGTCGGCAAGTAAACGGACAGATTGCAAATAGTTATAGGCAATAACAGGCATAAAGACATTGAGTTCAAAATTACCCTGGCTAGCCGCGATACCGATTGTGGCATCGTTACCCATAACCTGTACAGCAGCCATTGTCACCGCTTCGCATTGAGTTGGATTAACTTTACCTGGCATGATTGAACTACCAGGCTCATTGGCAGGAATAGAAATCTCACCTAAACCCAAGCGTGGGCCCGACGCAAGCCAGCGTATATCGTTGGCAATTTTCATGAGATTGGCTGCAAGCGCTTTAAGTGCTCCATGCGAAAAAACCAGTGCATCTTTAGCAGAAAGTGCCCTAAATTTATTTGGATCAGTAACAAAGCCATATCCAGTAAGACCCGCTAGTTGTGTTGCTACACATTCAGCAAAACCTGCAGGTGCATTCAATCCTGTACCCACCGCAGTTCCACCCAAAGCAAGGCGCAAAAGTCCACTCAAGCTTGCCAAAATTTCTTCTTTTGCACCCTCAAGTAAACCACGCCAACCTGAGATTTCCTGCCAAAAACCTATGGGCACTGCATCCTGCAGATGAGTACGGCCACACTTCACCACACCCTGATTTTCTTTTTCAAGACGGACTAATGTGGAGATGAGGCAATCAAGAGCAGGAAGCAGCTGTTCTTGTAACGCGCAGACTGCCGCAACATGCATAGCGGTCGGATAGGTATCGTTACTCGATTGCGACATATTAATCGTGTCATTAGGGTGAATAGGCTGATCAAGGACGATGTTTTGCTCAAAAGCAAGTTGATTTGCTCGGGTGGCAAGCACCTCATTCATATTCATATTGGATTGGGTGCCCGATCCTGTCTGCCACACCACCAAAGGGAATTGCTCGTCCCATTTACCTGCAAGCACTTCATCAGCTGCTTGGCAAATGAGCTGGCAGCACGTCTGATTAAGACTTCCAAGCTCAGCATTGGCGAGGGCAGCGGCTTTTTTGATCCGCGCAAAAGCACGAATAATTTCGATGGGCATACACTCGGTGCCAATGGGAAAGTTTTCATGACTACGCTGGGTCTGTGCACCCCAAAGTGCATCGGCAGGTACTAACATCTCGCCCATCGAATCGTGCTCAACGCGCATTTCGCTACTCTTGCCCATGCTCTCTCCCCTCGTCATGCTTGGATGAGTCGAGTGTAGCAGTGCCAGTTAAATAGGACTATGGGATATATGTGTGTCTGACTATCTTTTTTCTTTTAGCAGCTAAAAAATCTTGTCTTACTGGGAAAGTCTTACCTTCTGTGGAAGTCTTACCTTCTGGGAAAGTCTTACCTTACTGTGGAAGTCTTGTCTTACCACGGTTTTCTTTGCTTAGTTAAATCTTTTAGCCCCATGGACGCATTTTTGGTCGGGATGCGACTAAATTTGGCTCCTCAGGGCTAAAAAATTTAACTTTCTAGAAAATACCTGTCCAACGGGAGATTTTGCCATCATTCACATCCCTTAGGCAATAGGAGTCCCATGACCCCAAGAGCCATCAAGGCCACAGACTTCAGAAGCAAAACCCGCTGCAAAGTCGAGAGCTTCAGCATAAGCATCTGCACCCGTTTTGTTCTGCTTGACTAAGGCAGCACACTTGACATTAAATGCGGTCAGAAAAGCGTCACCTGCACCCATTGCATCATGCATCTCCGCAACCGGCTTGGATTCTTGGCGATAATACTGATTGCCATCATAAGCAAGGCAACCCCAAACACCACGCGTCGCGGAAACAAAACAAGGCCCCAACTCTGCCACACGCCGAAGCTGATTTCGAGTCTCTTCTTCAGAAAGCTCGCTTGCGGAGAAAAAAGCATAGTCTACATAGGGCGCGATTTGCTGGTAATATTCCCAGCTTGAATCATCTGAAAAGTCAAAGGATAGTTTGATACCAGCATCATGAATCTTTGGCAATTCGCGCTCAGTAAAGCAATAGTTTCCTGAATGAACCACATCAAACTGTTTGAGATACTCCAAGTCAAAACGTCCAAGCACATAACGTGCATCGCCACGAATACCGCCCTCATTCGAGCCAAGAAAAATGCGGTCTCCTTGATCATCAACAGTCACGCGTGCCGCACCATTAGGGCCAATAAGCTGCTTGCATTTGACCAGTTCAATAGCCTCATCTTGCAGCGAAGAAATGACATGTTCTGCAGCAGCATCATTACCAAAAATCCCCATATAAGCAGAACGCTCAGCACCGCATTTCTTGGCATATACTGCAAAATTTACCGCATTACCACCAGGGTACATGGTGCCCGTATGCTCATAACAATCAACTACGTTATCGCCAAAGCCACATACACTTACATTCATCTGTTTCATCGTCAGTCCTCTCGTATCTGGAGCCGCATAAAACTGCGGGGATTTATTAGTAGCTGACTTTGCCCATATACCGGCGTATATCTGGATCGTGATTAAAGAGGCGTCCACGAGCAGCACGCAATTCACAGTTCATCATGTAAAACATTGCCGGTTCTAGATAATCACGCACCGACACATCAATGGCATCCATGCCGTAATCCTTGGCATCAAGTACCATCAGGGTGTCTGTATGGGTCTGCAAAAAATCCAGCGCACGCTGATCCATATCACGGTGGGCACCATCACTCATTTGCAGAAAATAGAACACGCCAGGCTCTGTACATTCAAAGGGTCCATGGAAATACTCTGCTGTATGGATGTAGCTACAGTGCTGCCACTGCATTTCCATAAGCGAGCAAATTGCAAAGCCATAGGTCTGACTGAAAGTCGGGCCCGAGCCCAGTATGTAGAAGAAGGGATGGCCCTTACAAAGAGCAGCGAACTGCTCGCTCATCTCGTTATTTATCTTGATACGGTCTGTGGCAATGATTTCATCAATCTGTCGCAAACCCTGCTGAAGCGCAGTGTAGTCGACGTATTCATCCTGCTGATTTATGACTTCGGCAGCAAGGCGCAAGCCAATACCTAGGGGAATCTCTGCGGTCGGAACCTCATGGCCCCAAGCATAAACCCAGCAGAGCCACTTTGCGCTATCGATAGCAGAACCTGCCTTATTGGTGAGCGCTATAACAGAGGCACCTTTAGAACAAGCCAACTCACCTGCAGCCATGACCTCAGGTGTTCCGCCAGAGTGAGAGCAAAGCACGACAAGGCTTTGTTCCCCCAAACGACGAGGCACCATTGTGGTAAATTCACGAGCTGTATAGTAGCCGGATTCTGCAGTCAAACTCTCAGTCTGCATGAGACAGTGAGCTGGATAAAGATCGATGATGGATCCACCACATGCAACCCAGTAAACCTGCTTGATGGCACTTTTCTCAGCAATTACTGCTTCTATAATTTCATGTATATTCATATTTTTCCCTTCTAATACATAACTTCATATATGCGATTGTCGTAATTGCTCTGCGCGTTAATCATCTACAAAAAACTTCTGAAATGCCGCAAAGTTCTTTTTATCCGCTTCACCGGGATTATTGAAGTATTTAAAGTCAGTTATTTCTTGCCCTAAATATCCCTCATATCCATAGGTATTGAGGTCGTGGACATACGCTGTCATATCGCGATTTCCATCACCCCAAATAAGATGTCCATATGGTGTGCCATCAATAAAGTGGATATCACGAATATTTTCTACGCCAAATTCTTCAAACCACTGGGCAATAGTTTCCCCTGATACTGCCATAGCACAGGTATCAATCATCAACTTCAGATTGGGATGACCAACCTCGTCATACATCCTGCGTGCATCGGTAATGTTGACCACCAGTTGACTCTCCTGGGGACGTAAAGTCTCCATCGCAAGTGTTACGCCAACTGTTTCGCCAAACTCTGCCAGACGATAGAGCATTTCGCGACTACGCTTCCACGCTTCTTCGCGGTTTTCATTCCAATAACCCCAACCGCTATTAACCGCCATCACATCGCAGTTAAGTTCAGATGCCATACGTAAGCCGTTGGTAAAATAGTCATAGGCGTGTTGCACATAACGTTCACCCTTTGCAGCAAATTGATATGGGTAAGTGCAATTTTCAGGTGTAAAGACATGCACTTTCATGCCACGTTTTTCAATCTTGTAGCGAATCTCCTTCGCATCAAAATAACTCAGACGATCCAGCTCAACATGGGGCATACCACCCCAAAGTTCAATGCTTTCAAAGCCTATATGCTGTTGAGAGTCAAGGAAATCATCTAACGAATAAAACAACCAATGAATATTCATCCCCGCTGGTTGATTACGTTTTAGATGTTCACTCATCGTTGCTCCTAAAGATTCTCATAAACAATGCGACCATCAGACAAAGTAAGCGCTACTCCTATATTGCGTGCAACTTTTGGATTGAGATGAAGAAGATTAGCTTCTGCAACAATAAGATCTGCTCGCTTGCCCGCCTCTAAAGTACCTACCAGCTGCTCTGAATAGCAGTCATATGCACCACCCACAGTCCAAGCACGCAAAAGCTCTGGAATAGTTAGCGTGTTTGCGACATTTGCCTGACCCCCATCATTAAAATAGCCACCACAAGCGCAATAAATAGACTCGCCTAAATGCGGGATAAGAAGTGGTAAATCTGTGGCACAGCAAATTTTGATACCAGAATCCTGCATCTTCCGACGATTCCAAAAATATGCAAAGCGTTCTGGTCCAATTTGGTGTAGCGCCATCTGTCGAATGTCTTCTACAGAATCAAGTATCTGAATTTGCGCATAGACTTCACAGATACCGCCCATTACACCAAAACACTCAAGATCACCAGGACTGGTGCATTCGTTATCCGTAATCGCATGACGGTTAACAAGGTGACCACTAGCATCTTTTTTACAACGATTAAAGAGTTCAATTGCATGACGCACTGCTCCATCACCTTGGCAGTGCAAAGAATAACGAAAATCTGCTGCATCAGCTGCAAGAGTCTCTCGCTCAATAAGCTCCCACTCCACAGGTACTTTGACACATTCAGAAGGGCTACTTGTATAGGGATTAATATACTCAGCCAAACCGTCTGCTACTCCTCTATCGGTCATACGGTTGTAGCCGCTAAATCCTAAAAAGCCATCCGTTAAGTGTTCGCGCAGCGCACGGCCATAAGCTAGATTTATTCCTGCTCCAACAGGTTGGCTCATCAGTGAAACACGAGCAGTCAATCGTTCTTTATGAGCAAGCTCCTCCATGACATCTATGAAGCCATAGTAGTCATCAAATGCCATTTCTTTAATCTGGGTCACACCACGTGCATTCAGCATATGCTGATAATTAATATATAGTTCTGACATCTCGGGAAGTGATAAATATTCTGGCATCATACGCCAAATCATTTCTGACCAGCATGCATCTGGGGTAAAAAGATAGCGTTCTTGTGCCACCTCATTCATCCAGCAAGTTCCTCTTCCTCGAGAAAATGCAACCACAGGACGCGAAGGAAAGGCTTCATCAAGTAGACATGCTTTTGAATGAAGCTCCAAAGCAGGATTCCAGCCATGCCCAAAGATTACTTGGTTCTCAGGAATCATATGAGCCCATTGCGTAAGGCAATCAATGCCTTCGGCCGCAGTCTTTATCCTCGCTAAATTGCAACCCAGACTATCAAGCACCCATCCCGAAAAAAAGGTGTGTGTATCTGTAAGACCAGGCATCACAAGTTTATCTTCTACGTCAATAACTCGCGAGGCATGAGAAGTGTATGGCAAAGCGAACCCCCGAGGACCAGTTGCCACTATTTCCCCGTCCTCAACAGCAACAAAACCATCGAATGATGTATCACTTGTTGCATCAAAGATATTGCGTGACAGAATAACTAGAGGATCTGACATGCAGGACACTCCTTTTTTAAAGCAGAGCAGATACTACTTAAGGGCGTCTGCTCTGCAATTAGTTCAATCAAAAACTAAGAGTGATTAGACGGGAAGGACACCTGAAATACCCGTCACCAAAATGCCAATCAAGGCCACGAGCAAAACAAACTTCCACGAGGTTTTCCACCACTGACCAAAGGAGATTTTGCAGACAGCTAGACCTGCAACCGTCATGCCTGCTGTAGGACTAATGGTGTTGAAGGTCTGATTTGCCATGGCGAGTGCCGTCACCGCTGCTTCGGGATTAACCCCCATAAGTTCGGTCAAGGGCCCAATAATAGGCATTGTCAGAGCTGCAAGGCCCGAAGAGGACGGAACAAGAAAACTCAACAAACCAAGTACTACATACATGATGGAGGTGTAGAGAACCTTGGGCATACCCGCAAGCATATTTGCAAGGAAATCAAGGATGGTATCAATAATCATGCCGTTTTCGGCGATAACGAGAATTGAACGCGCAAAACCAATAATGACAGCAGCGTAAGCGAAGTCTGCCATACCTTTGACGAATGCCTCTGCCATCTCACGCTCATTAAGACCGCCCACAATACCCGAAAGAATGCCCATGCCCACAAAGACGGCTGAAATCTCATCCATATACCAGCCCTTGGTAATAAGGCCCCAAACAATGAGGCCCATACCTGCGGCAAAAACAAGCAAAACACCCTTTTGGCGGCCAGTAAACTCCTCAGGCGTGGATTGATCAATAACTGCAAATTCCTCACGTTTTGCAGCGTCATCCTGGTAGGTAATTGAGCTTGTGGGGTTCTTTTTTACCTTACGGGCATACATCATGACCCACACAATTGCCAGCACTGTAAGTACTACCCACACAATTGCACGTAACCATAGCTGTGGATTGCCCTGAATGCCGACGATGCCTTGGGCGATAAGCACATTAAAGGGGTTTAACGTGGAGGCAATATAACCTGTTTGCGCGCCCATAAAACTCACCATAAAGGCAGTCATAGAGTCATAACCCATACCCATCATGATGGTCATAAAGATGGCAAAGAAAGGCAGGCATTCCTCTGACATTCCGAAAGTGGTGCCACCTATCGAAAACAGCGTCATCGCTACAGGAATAATGATGATGTCTTTATCCTTTAAATTTCCGATTAGGTGACTCATGCCCGCATTAATAGCATTAGTCTTGTTGATAATGGCAAAGGCACCGCCAATAAGCAGAACAAAAGCCACAACATCAGCTGCCTCTTGGATACCTTTTGTAGGAGCTTGGAATAATTCGAAAACACCCTGTCGGAGATCGACCTGCCCACCCGTTTCCTCATCAGTATATATTTTATCTACAGGCTTATAGGTACCCGCTACAGCAACTTCACGCTCGCCAGCAGCTGTATTAATTGTCTGTCGATCATACCTACCAGATGGGACAATCCAGGTAAGGATTGCAAAGGCAATCATCAAAATAAAGACGATTGTATACACGTGAGGAAGCTGAAACTTCTTCTTTGGCTCTTTAGCCTCTCCAGTAGCCATAGGTCTCCTCTCCACCATAAGTTCGACTTAGCTCTCACACGTAATACGTTATAGGTCGTATTATTTAAATGTGAAGAATACGCTATTCATATTATCAAGTTGTTATATAACGTTATATATCATGTAAGCGGTCGAAAATCAGTGGTATTCGGTAGATACCGCTTGTCTAGTTATGCCCGACAGTGCTTTCCGCACAACCAATCCGCACACATCTTAAGCACTCGGTTTTCCATGAAAATCAAGCGTAGATAATTCCAACCTACATTTTTTTGGAATCAAGGTCTACTGAATTGGTGTCACAACTAAATGTTGAAGATATAACGAGAGCCAGCAATGTATTGTTGACCTAAAAAGAGAGGGTTCCCATATTCATCAAGGAAATAATTATCCTCATAGAAAAGCGGATCTCCTACTGCCACCTGTAACGCATCCGCCTTCTCGGCATCAGCAAGCACAATTTCAAGCGTACAGAGTGCAGTTGCACTGGGAGTCAAATCCAGATGTTTCTTGATAAGCTCAAACTCCGAAACATCCTCAAGCTCTTCACTCAACATAAATGCAAATCGGTCCGTGGGAAAATAGTTATTCTCAAGCATAATAGGTATACCATCAGCGCAACGAACACGCTTCACATAAACAAGCTCGTCACTATCTCCTAGCTGCAAAAACTCCCGCGCTTCCTGGCTAGGAGCTACAACATCACGGGTCAATACATGTGCACTCGCTTCACGACCATCTGCACGGCATGCTTCCGTAAAGCTCTGCACATTGCTTTCAGGACAAATTTTACGTGCGAGTTTACGCGGATTGACAAAAGTACCTTTACCCTGCCGTTTAGTGAGATAACCTTCGTTTGCCAAATCTTCAACTGCTCGACGTACAGTAATTCGACTTACCGAGTAAATTTGAGACAGCTCCGCCTCAGAAGGGATTTTGTCGCCAGTATGATATCTACCAGATTGAATATCCGCCTTAAGGACATCCGTTATCTGCTTATAAAGGGGCGTAAGTGCGTCCTCATTGAGCTTCACTGCGACTCATCCTTTTCTTTCTAAAAGTCTCTTCACTCAGATATCGGCATGAGAGTAGTCTACTCTCATGCCGATAATACAGCTGTTTATATCAAGGGTGGCGCATCAACTAACAAACTAGCTCAAACGAGTGCCTGCAGGAACATCAAAGTCAGGAATTGCCAGCCCCATGATTCCGAAGTTTAACTAGACCCT
>NZ_KE952948.1 GCF_000466405.1 Atopobium sp. oral taxon 810 str. F0209
GTGAAGTAGAACGTGGCTTTTGGCAAGCAGAGCCTCACTAGGGGAAAGAATACGTGGCGTTTGGCAAGCAGGGCCATGCTGCATGAAACAGTTCGTGGCTTTTGACACAACACACGACACCAGATTGATGACCCGTCGCAAAAAACGGCAGCCCGCCAAAAGCGAGCTGCCGACAGAGGGAAGGCACGTAAAACCTAGAGCTTAAAACTCGAGGTTGTGCTCGTCTTCCTTGGAGAAGAGATGCACCGCATTGCCTGGGAAAGAGAAAGAAATCGTTGTCTCGGGAGCAAATGCCGTTAAACCTGACTTTGCTAGCTCGGTAGTCTGAACGATAACGATAACGTCTTGACCTTTGGCATTCAGATGCAGGTGAATCGATGAGCCCATCATCTCGGAGACCTCAACGCTACCATTGAGCGTATTGGCTGCGGGAGGCTCGCTGGTATCAAGTACCAAGTGCTCGGGACGCACGCCCAAGGTAATAGCCTGGCTCTGAACATCGTGGGCAAGCAGACGCTCCTGCTTGTCCGCGCTTGGCTCAACTACAACATCACCGATAACCACCGAGTAGCTATCTCCCTTGCGTACGAGCTCGGCATCAAAGTAGTTCATCTGAGGCACGCCAATGAAGCCTGCAACAAAGAGATTTGCGGGATGATCAAAGACTTCCTGAGGAGTGCCAACCTGCTGCACCACACCATCTTTCATGATGACAATGCTGTCACCCAAAGTCATAGCTTCGGTTTGATCGTGTGTGACATAGATAAAGGTGGTATCAATGCGCTGGCGCAACTTGATAATCTCTGCGCGCATCTGGTTGCGCAGCTTTGCATCAAGGTTGGAGAGCGGTTCGTCCATAAGCAGAACCTTGGGCTCACGAACAATAGCGCGACCGATAGCAACACGCTGACGTTGGCCACCAGACAGCGCCTTGGGTTTACGCTCGAGGTACTCAGTGATGCCTAAAATCTCTGCAGCTTCACGAACCTTGCGGTCAATCTCGCTTTTCTCAACCTTGCGAAGTTTAAGGGGAAAAGCGAGATTGTCATAAACGGTCATATGAGGATAAAGAGCATAGCTCTGGAAAACCATTGCGATGTCGCGATCCTTGGGCGCCACATCATTCATAAGCTTGCCGTCAATCAACAGCTCGCCACGGGTAATCTCCTCTAGGCCTGCAACCATACGCAAGGTAGTAGACTTGCCGCAGCCCGAAGGGCCAACAAGAACAACAAACTCGCGGTCAGCAATTTCGAGGTTGAAGTCCTCTACTGCCAAAACACCCTCATCGGTTACCTTGAGATTGTGCTTCTTCTTGGGGGCTTGAGCCTTTTTGCCAAACAAGCCCTTCTTTGCCTCGGTGTTGGGATACACCTTTTCGATATGACGTAGGCTTACTGTTGCCATGAGTGCTTCACACTCCTTTCGTACTGGGTGGTAAGGTCGGCAATTTGTGCCGCCAGACTACTGCTCAGCTGGCCAGGCACAAGTCGCCACTGCCAGTTGCCGCCGAGAATTCCCGGCGAATTGATACGAGAATCTGCACCGAGACCCAGATAATCCTGAATCTGTGCCATAAAAAGCTGTGCCTTGCTTGCCATACCTGCGCGTACAAAAGCCCAAGGAAGATCGGACTCATCCTTTATCTTGAGATACTCAGACGCCGCTGCCAAATCACTCGCTTGCACCTCTTGTGCCCATGCAGCAATAGGCGCGTTGTCATGAGAGCTCACATAGCACACACAGTTTTGGGGATAGTCTTCTGGCATAATGCCTGCACTATCCTGATCGCGTGAGTCAAAGGCAAATTGCATAATCTTCATCCCTGGAAGGGCAGATTGAACAAGCAATTCACGTACCTCAACTGTAAGGTAGCCCAAATCCTCAGCGATCAAGCCACAATCCCCAATGGCAGATTTAATGGCATTGACAAGACGGATACCAGGCCCTTTGACCCAGTGACCATCTTTGGTGGTCGTCGCACCATAGGGTACCGCCCAATAACTCTCGATACCGCGGAAGTGATCGATGCGAATTACGTCAAACAGACGAGCAGCACCAGCAGCACGGCGACGCCACCAGTCAAAACCATCAGCTTCCATTGCTTCATAATCGTACAAAGGGTTACCCCAAAGCTGACCTGTTGCTGAAAAATTATCAGGTGGTACACCTGCAACAAACGTGGGGACATTAAGTTCATCCAACTGGAAGTTTGCAGGCTCAGCCCAGACATCAGCAGAATCCATTGCCACATAAATTGGCATATCGCCAATGATGCCCACACCCCGTTTGTGTGCGTAGCGACGCAACTCCTCCCACTGCTGGAAGAAGAGATACTGCGTATACACAAAGAGGCGTACATCACTAGCGAGCTTTGTGCGATATGCTTCGCAAGCTTTGTTTTCATGCAGGCGAATAGCCTCATCGGGCCAATCGGTCCAAGCAACCATACCAAAGTGGCGCTTTACGGCCATAAACAGCGCATAGTCATCAAGCCAAGTGGCATTTTCCCGAGCAAAGCTAGCAATTTTTGCAGCATCACGCTGCCAGCCACGCTCGCAAGCCAAGGCTAAAAGCGATAGGCGATGCTCATAGAGCGCCTGGTAGTCAACACGTGCGGGGTCATTTCCCCACTCGACTGCCATAAGCTCTTTTGTCTCTAGAAGTCCATCTTGAACAAGCAAGTCAAGATCGATCAAGTAGTGATTACCTGCAAAAGTCGAAGGACTTTGGTAAGGCGAATCTCCATAGCTCGTAGGACCTACCGGCAGCAATTGCCACCAGCTCTGCTTTGCTGCAGCAAGAAAATCAATCCACTCGCGCGCAGCAGCGCCCAAGCTACCAATGCCATAAGGTGATGGTAGTGAGAACAGTGGAGCTATGATACCACTCGACCTCTCCATGACTAACCCTTCACAGCGCCAGCTGCGACGCCCTTGATGATGTGCTTCTGGCAGGCAAGATAGAAGGCAACAACAGGAATAATGGCAAGCAAAATCAAAGCCATCGTTGCACCTAGATCAACTGTGCCGTAACTACCCTTGAGATACTGAATATGAATAGGAATCGTACGATATTCATTGGTATCAAGTACCAAATATGGCAGGAGATAGTCGTTCCAAACCCACATAATCTCAAGGATACCTACAGAGATAAGGGTAGGTTTGAGCATGGGCAACACTACGAGGAAGAAGGTACGAACAGGTCCGCAACCATCAATTGCAGCAGCTTCTTCAATCTCAAGAGGAATTGCTTTAACAAAGCCCGAGAACATAAAGATGGCAAGACCTGCGCCAAAACCTAGGTAGATGATGGGAATGGTAAAGGGATTGTCCATGTGTAACACATAGGCAGTACGCGACAGGGTAAACATCACCATCTGGAAGGGCACTACCATCGAGAAGACACACAGATAGTAGACGATCTTGCAAAACAGCGAGTTCACGCGCTGAATATACCAAGCGGCCATCGAGCAGAACACCAAAATAAGCGCTACCGACAAAACGGTAATGATGACCGAATAGAGAGCAGAGCTTGCAAAGGGATAGTTACCAAAGGTCATACCTTTGATGAAGTTATCCCAACCAGCAAAGCTTTCTGCTGTAGGCAAAGCAAAGGTCTCGGTCTTAACGAAGGTATTCTTCTTGAATGAGTTGATAATCACGGCAACCATAGGCAGTACCCAAGCAATGCAGATGATTGCAAGTGTCACCGACAAGGTAGTCTTGGTACGACGCTCGGCAGCGAGAGTCTGTTCTTTTGTCTTTGCCATTACTGCTGCACCTCCCTTCTACGGGTGTAATAAAGCTGAGCCAATCCAAGTGCTGCAACCAGCACAAAGAAGATGACAGCCTTGGCCTGTGCAACACCGCGAGCAGCGGTTGCAGAGCCATAGAAGGTATTGAAGATGTTAAGTGCCAGCATCTCAGTCGTATTGATGGTGTTGCCATCAGGCTGGATGATGTAGGGCAAACCACCCGTAAGAGCAAGGTTCTGGTCAAAGAGCTTAAAGCCGTTGGTAAGCGACAAGAACATGCAGATGGTAATCGAGGGCATGACATTGGGAATTGTCACCTTAAAGAGAGTCTGCAACTTGGTTGCGCCGTCAATCTTGGCGGCCTCAAGCATATCCTCGGGCACAGCCTGCAAGCCAGCAATATAAATAATCATCATATAGCCAACCTGCTGCCAGCACATCAAGATGATAAGACCCCAAAAACCGTAGGTAGTATTAAGCAAGATTGATGTGTTGTAGGCGCGCAATATGCCATCAAAAATCATCGACCAGATATAACCCAAAACAATGCCACCAATGAGGTTGGGCATAAAGAAAACTGTACGGAAAAGATTGGATCCCTTGATGTTTTGGGTGAGTACATAGGCAACTGTAAAGGCCAACACATTGATAAGCACGAGACTTACCACTGCGGTAAGAGCTGTGTACCAGAAAGAGTGCTGGAAGCTTTCATCAGCCAAAGCCGTTGCAAAGTTTGAAAAGCCAACAAACTGAGCATTGGAAACAAGCCTAAAGCTACACAGCGACAAATACATGCCTTGGATAAAGGGCCCAATGAAGCCGATGCAAAATGCAGCAAACACTGGCAGGATAAAAAGCCATGCCCAATGACGTGTAGACCTGCGGATTGAATTTCCAGTCTTGAGCTTAGCAGCCATTCTCTCTCCTTTCTGCTTCTCGAAATGAATTCAATAAATACTGGAATTTGGGTAAAGAGCCGAGACGGGGTAATTTCATCCCATCCTGGCTCCACACTAAATCGCTAGTACGAGTTGCTAAAGCTTAGGCATTTGCCTTTGCGTACTGGGTTGCCCAGCCATCGACAAACGCAGTCTTGACTGCATCCCAGTTTGCATCGGTCTGATCGGCGCAGTAAGCGTTCATAGCCGAAACAAGAGCTTTACGGTAGTCATCAACGTTGGGCTGATAGCTGGTAACCCAGTCCATGACATAGTTGCCCTTCTCGGTGTAAGCAGCAGCAGCGTTGAGATAGCCGTTGGTAGACTTTGCAGCGTTCTGGAACGGCATAATGCCGAGCTGCTCGACGAGCTGAGCAGAAGCATCAGCATCGGTAACCAGCCAGACCATGAAGTCCTGGGTTGCCTTCTGCTGCTCTTCGGAGGAGTTGGTGTTGACAGCCCAGCGGTTCTCGGTGCCGCAGTTGAGACCAGCCTTCTCCTCGCCCTCAACGCCGCAATAATACGGAATCATCGTGGTGTTCTTCTGAGCCTCTGCATAGGTGGCATACTGCCAGCTGCCCTGAACATCGAAGGCCGCCTTGCCATCGATGAACTCCTGGCCGTTGGAGTAGGAGGTATCGGTTGAAAGGGTCTTGGGGTCAACGGTGCAGTTGTTGATGCACAGGTCAAAGAGCATCTTGTAATTGGGCAGGAACTCACCGGTGATGGTCTTGGGGCACTCATCCCACTTCTTGCCAGCCTTCTTCTCCTCGTAAAAGTACTCGAGGTTTGCCATATGGCCGGTGAAGCGCCAAGAGCTGTCGTCAGTCATATCGCATGCGGTGAATGCGTCAAATCCAAGTTCGTCCTTGCGCTTGTGAATGTCCTCGACGACCTTCTTGAGACCCTCAAAGTTGGTGATCTCGTCCATGCTGTGGCCAGCCTTCTCCACGAGGTCCTTGTTGGCGATGATGCCGTAGCACTCGTAGCAGTAGCCCTGAGAGACCATCTTGCCGTCAGCGTCAAAGAGATCGTAGGTATCGTCGATCTCTTCTTTCTGGATGTCGGTGCCCTTGAGGTCGATAGCATAGCCGCCCCAAGATTTAACACCCGCAGAGTTGCCAATAACAAAGAGGGTGGGAGCCTTCTCTGCCTTGTCCATATCAGCGGTCAGGGTCTGCTCATAGGTACCAGCAGCCGCAGTCTTGACCTTGACATTGATGCCCTTGTCCTTGCTGTACTGCTTAGCAAGCTTCTGGAGGAGCTCATCAATCTCGGGTTTGAAGTTGAGCCAATAAACGGTAGCGCCGCCCTCGTCTGCGGAGGAACCAGCACCACCCTTGCCACCCTTGCCGCCGCAAGCGGCGAGAGTCGTTGCTGCAACAAGACCTGCAGTACCCAAGAAAGTCTTACGTGTCATTCCCTTGCTCATACCAAATCCTTTCCCTCTGTTTATATTTCCCGCATCTTGCGATGCGTTCGTGCCCTACATAAGTTTGTGCCCTACATAACGAGCCGTACCTACTTTGTTGCATCTACGAAGCAACTGGAGCGATGGTGCCTCCCTTCCGCAGATGTGTCTCCACGCGGATGTGCCGCGTAGAATCCTCCTTATTGAGCATCGAGAGCAGCGTATCGACTGCAAGCTCTCCCAGCTCTATCTGGGGTTGTACCAAGGTGGTTAATGTAGGAATTGCAAAGTACGACAGCTCAATTCCGTCGATTGCAATAAGCGAAAAATCCCGAGGGACTATCAAGCCTTCATCATGAAGACCTTTAAGCGCAGCAATTCCCAGTGAATCGGCTACCGCAAAAAGAGCTGTTACTTCAGGATGATTTTGAATGAGTGTACGAGTTCCCGAATAGGCTGCCTCAAGAGAAAAATCCAAAGCACAAACAACAAGATTTTCATCTATCGTCAGTCCTGCTTCGCGCAGAGCTCGACAATATCCGCGATAGCGAAGCTCGGAAATGGAGTGATCATCTGTAGCCGAGAGAAGCACTGCTATATGCTTGTGACCCAGTTCAATAAGTTTATTTGTTGCCTGAAAAGCAGTTGCTTCGTCGTCAATAGCAACCGAGGAATAGCAACTTTCATCAAGGCTGCCAAATTGATTGGCATG
The DNA here is from genome assembly GCF_000466405.1 of Atopobium sp. oral taxon 810 str. F0209. Lineage (GTDB taxonomy): Bacteria > Actinomycetota > Coriobacteriia > Coriobacteriales > Atopobiaceae > Olegusella. Next base: position 6,819 of record NZ_KE952948.1, read on the forward strand.
AGTACAACAACAAATGACTGGAACACCAATAGAAGCAATGTCTTCGGGGTTATAGTCAAAACGACCGCCAAGCAAAATAACACCGCGCAGACGCTTAGACTGAGCAAGCGCTGCCGCTGCCGCAACCTCATCAGAGTCAAACTCAATTTGATCAATGACCATGGTGTACCCAGCGCGATCAATACACTGCCCAATGGTGCGTACGATGGGAGCATAAAAAGTATTTTCTGCACCACGAATCACTAGACCGAGGTGTTTTACTTGGGTTTGTACAAGATCACGAGCGCTGATATTGGGTACATAGTGAAGCTCGCACACAGCATCCATAACCTTGGCTCGAGTTTCTGCACTCACATCGGGATGACCATTGATTGTGCGGGAGACTGTACTCACTGCAACGCCGCTCAAGGCTGCAACGTCTTTGATAGTGGCCAAGGTCTCCCCCTTTCGGCTCATCTGTGCAAGGCTTGCTTTGTCTTGCCAATGGAAACGTTTCTGGTAACGTTTCCAACTACTTTTATACTATCTTGTAGACATAAAAAAGGGGCACTAAAGTGCCCCAGATTCTAGGCGAGCGGTTAGTTTTGGTCGGCAAACGTCTCTTACGCGATGTTTGCCTTATACCCCGCCTCTTCAACTGCCTTGACAAGTGCACTATCGCGAACAAGCAGGCCCGCGTCAAGATCAGCTGTACCCTGCTCCAAATTGACGGTGACATTCTTGACACCTTTCACGTCCTCAAGCGCTTGAGTAACATGAGCGACGCAATGTTGGCACATCATGCCCTCGACCTTGAGTTGTTTGTGAGACATTTCTTCCTCGCCTTCTGTCAGTACAGACTGACTCTCTTGAACAACGACGGTATGTTGACTGCTAAATTTAGGCTTCTTTGGCTTCCACAAGCGCAAAAGCAAGGCATTGCTTACTACAAAGACGCTGGAGGCGCCCATGGCTGCAGCGCCAATCATCGGATTAATTTGGATGCCCCAAGGTACAAGCACGCCCGCCGCAATAGGAATGCAAAGCGCATTGTAAAAGAGCGCCCAAAAAAGACCTAACTTGATTTTTTTGAGCGTTGCCTGCGACAACTCAATAGAAGTTGCTACATCATTGGGGTCGGAGCGCATCAATACAATGTCTGCCGACTCAATGGCGACATCGGTACCAGCACCAATAGCAATGCCAATATCTGCGCGAGCAAGTGCGGGCGCATCGTTAATACCGTCACCTACCATAGCAACTGTACGACCAGCCTTTTGTAGTTCGCGAACTTTTTGCTCTTTTTCCTGCGGGAGCACGCCTGCAACAACCTCATCAACACCAACTACCCCAGCTACTGCTGTTGCAGTGGTCAACTGATCACCAGTAAGCAGCAAGGTTTTGATACCCATGCCACGCAGACGGTTTATTGCCTCGGCGCTACTAGGCTTGATGGGATCAGCAACAGCAAGCATACCAAGAGCTCGCGTACCCTCCGCAAAAAAGATCGGAGTTTTAGCCTGAGCTGCAGCAGTCTCAGCAGGGCCAAGCAGAGCTCCCAACTCGACGCCCTTTGCCTCCATCAGACGACGATTCCCCGCAAAAACCTGCTGCTCTTCCAAAATTCCTGTCAGTCCGCCACCATCAATTTGCTGAAATTTCTGCACAACAGCAGATTGTCTGTCTTGAACATGATGGGCTTCTGCCCAGCTCATGACGGCGCGTGCCAAAGGATGTTCGCTTTTTTGTTCAAGCGCATGAGCAAGCTTTGCAAGTTCATCTTCACTGATGTTAGCTGCCACTACAACGTCGGTAACCTCAGGTGCTCCTGCCGTGATAGTACCCGTCTTGTCCATCACAACCATATCTACATTGCAAGCACCCTCAAGGGCCTCAGCACTCTTGATAAGGATGCCATGTGCTGCTCCCCTACCAGTGCCCACCATAACAGCAGTTGGAGTGGCAAGACCTAAAGCACAGGGACAAGAAATCACCAGTACCGATACCGCATGAGTAAGCGCTACTGAAAGCCCCGCACCCAAAAGCAACCAAACAATCAGTACTATCAAAGCAATGCCAGTAACTACAGGTACAAATACACCGGCAATCTTGTCCGCCATGCGCTCAATAGGAGCTTTAGAGCTGGTAGCTTCATCGACCAAGCGAATAATGGCAGAAAGTGTCGTATCATCTCCGACTGCCCGAGCCTCAACTGTCATCCAACCCGAGGTACTCGTCGTGGCAGCGCTCACCTTTGAACCCACCGTTTTTTCTGCAGGAATAGGCTCGCCCGTGATTGCAGATTCATCTACCAAAGCAGAACCTTCAATTACCACACCATCTACCGGCAAAGACTCGCCAGCACGCACGATAACTCGCTCACCTAGGTGCACTTCCTCGGCAGGAACCTGCTGCTCTTCTCCGTCACGCATAACATTTGCCGTTTTGGGGGCAAGATTCATCAGCGAAGCGATCGCATCAGTAGTGTGACCCTTTGCTCGGGCTTCAAAGTACTTACCCAAGGTAATCAGGGTCAAAATCATACCAGCAGAGTCAAAATACAAATCATGCGAAGCCGCCATCGCCTGGGTAAAATCGCCACCACCAAGCGACCAAGCCATACGCAGAGTCGCGGCAAGCGCGTAAATTACTGACGAGGCAGAGCCAATAGCAATCAAACTATCCATGTTGGGCGATAGATGCCCTAAGGTGCGGAAACCAACCACAAAGTAATTACGATTAACCAAAAGGATAGGCACCAACAAAAGCAGCTCAACAAGCGCCCTTACCATTATTCCTTGTTGACCCACAAAAAATAACAATTGAGGCCATCCAAACATGGGACCCATTGCAATATAGAAAAGCGGCAATTCAAATATTACGGAGATAATGAGCTGGTGAAGCTTTTGTTCTTGAGTCTTGCGCGCAATCTCTCCGGGCGCAAAAACAGCAGTATCCTTTTTACTTACATCTGAGCGTTGCCTACGCAGAGCACCATAGCCTGCTTTTTCCACGGCTGCCACAACCGCCTGGACTGTTGCAGGCGAGCCATCATAATCTAGGGTCATCGAATTTTTAAGTAGGTTCACATCTGCAGCACCAACACCTGGCACAGCAGATGCGGCTTTTCCCACACGAGCAGAACAAGCAGCACAAGTCATGCCAACAATATCAAGAGTTTCTTTCATGTCTTTCCCCAAAATCCAGCCTCACATCCTCGGCTGGGATATCAACAGTTTTTAAGCGCCAAATTTCTTGAGTAGGGCCATAACCTCATCAAGCACTTCGGTGTTGCCCGCCTGAACCTGCTCGACTACACAGGTTTCTAGATGCTCTTTGAGTACTATGCGACTCACTGCTTTGACTGCACTCTCCACAGCAGCAAGCTGCGTTAGCACATCACCGCAGTAGCGATTGTCATCAATCATGGTTTTTACACCATCGAGCTGACCAATCGCGCGATTGATACGACGAGTAACATCAACTATGAGTTCATCCGAGCGAGGCGTCTGCTTATATGCACAATGCTCTGCCATCCGAATCCCTCCTCCTATATGTTGCAGTTGAAGGCAGTATACCCCTAGGGGGTATATCTAAATCAGCAGGCTGCTCTGTGTGGAGAAAAAGGCAAATCCTCTACTCCTCAAGCTGGCGGAACTTTTCCTGCATGGTGGGATTGCCCCAAGTAAGCTTACGGATAGTAAGACCTTGCGCTTTGTCATTAGCAAGTCGTAGTTGATTTTCGGAGGTTAAGAGGTTTTCTTTAACTTTTTGCAGATGTGAGATTGTCTTATCAATTTCCTCGATAGCCGTGTCAAAGCGCTTTGACGCTGCAGCAAAATTTTTGGAAAAACCATCCTGGAAATTCTGCATCTTTTCTTCGAAATGCGTCACATCGATATTTTGCTGACGAATCTCAGCCAATTCACGGCGAGCATCAGCTGCCGATAAAGCAGCATTGCGTAAAAATGAAATTAACGGAATAAAGAACTGTGGACGGATGACATACATCTTAGGGTAGCGATAGGACACATCCACAATGCCTTGATTGTAGAGTTCGCTTTCAGGTTCAAGCAGACTGACAAGCACAGCATACTCACAGCCCTTACGACGCCGATCGGCATCCAATTTGGCAAAAAAATGCTCATTAGTCTTTTGATTGCGCGTGTCCGAATTTGTAGACTCATTTTTCATCTCAAACATGATGGAGAGCAATTCAACCCCATCATCAGCCTCTTCGCGAAAGATGAAATCCCCCTTTGTACCCTCGGAAGCATCGTTATCTTTCTCAAAATATGCATGAGGAAACGCTGTCATACGAATCTTGTTGAATTCGTTTTGGCAGTGCTGCTCTAAAGACTCTCCTACGAGCTTGACCGAAAGCTTAGACTTCATATCTTTAAGCTGTGAAATCTCTTCTTCGCGAAGTTTGATGAGGGCATCGCGACCAGCAAGCTGCTCAGACATCTGCATCTGTAAGGTATTAACACTACGTTCTGCTTCACTTTTTGCCAGCGCAAGTTGAGAGGTCAGCTCATCTCGCTCCTTTTGGGCTTGAGCATGCATCTTGGTAAGTGCAAGTTCGTTTTGTGCCTGAAGTGTATCTTTTTGGGAGGCAAGCTGAGCTGTCAGTTGAGCAATACGAGTATCGCGCTCGGCTAGCTGAGTTTGTACCTGCTGGATAGTTTGGGTCTCAGCAAGACGTACTGCTTGATCGCGGGTATCTTGAGCAGCCTTAATTTGAGCTTTGAGTTCTGCTAGCTGAGCATCACGCTGAGCAATCTCATGAGCAGCAATTTGCTTGTCTTTAGCTGCATCAGCCAAGAGCTGATCGCGAAGTTTTGCGAGCTCGAGCTGCTGAGACTTTTGACTATCAGATCGCAGCAAATTCTCGCGCGCCTCAAGCTCATGTTTGAATTCCTTGTCTCGCACTTGTGCCACAATTTGAGCGTAACCACTTTCATCAACAGTGAAATGCGTACCACAGTTGGGACAAACGATATCGCTCATGAGCTTTCCTTCCGCTAGCTTTGCTTAACGCTTATCTTCTCACAAGCACCGGACAGCAAAAAGGCTGTCAACATATGACAGCCTTTAGGTACTTCTTTACACAAACAAAATGAATAGGTCTACTCGCCAAAGCCTTCAAAAGGATTGTTGCCTTGAGAATTTTGATTGTTCTGCTGGTTGTTTCTCATGAGTTGCTGTTGGCTCTGTAGTTCCTCATCGTTGCCTAGCGTCACCGTAAAGCTCTTTTCTGCGCCATCACGATTGACGGTAACCTTGACTTTATCGCCCTCGGCATGGCTACGAATGCTCAAAATCACGCCATCAGCGGAGCTAATCTTGTCATCATCAATTGCAGTAATGATGTCACCCTTCTTGATACCAGCCTTTGCGGCGGGGCCATCCTTGTCAACTTGTGCCACATAAGCGCCCTCGTCAACAGAGAGACCGCTGGAATTTTGAGAGTTAACTGTCAGCATCGATACGCCAATATAGGCATGAGTAACCTTTTCGCCAGCAATAATTTTCTTGGCAATATTTACAGCGTAATTTCCTGGAATCGAAAAACCAATGCCCGAGAAGTCACCGCTTGAGGACTCTACCAGTGTATTGATACCTACAAGCTCCCCCTTATCATTAACTAAGGCGCCGCCGGAATTTCCTTGATTGATAGCAGCGTCAATCTGAATAAGGTTGGCGTAAACCGTGGTACCCGAAGAAGAAGGCAATAAGGTTGAGCGGTACAAAGCCGAAACAATGCCCGTCGAAACAGACTGGTTGAGACCGAAGGGGCTGCCAATGGTCATAACCCAGTCACCAACAACCAACTTATCGGAGTCGGCAACATTGATTGGAGTTACGCTAGCGCCCTTGAGATCAACTTTGATCACAGCAATGTCAGAGGAGCTATCTGAGCCTACAACCTCGGCATTGTAAGTTTTGCCCTCAATATCAACGGTAAGCGACTGAGCATTTTCAACTACATGATAATTGGTGATGATATTGCCTTTTTTGTCCAAAATAACGCCAGAGCCCAGAGCTTCCCCACCTGTAGTTTTGACACTGATGGACACAACGGAAGGCAAACACTTGGTAGCTACTGCCTCCGCAATCGAAGCATTCTCACTGTTGGCATTGATAGTTATTTTGTTGCTTGAACCAGCAGTTGTAGTAACAACTTTTGAGCCAAGAACTCCTGTACCAAGAAGTATCGCCGTTAATGCACCAGCACCTACTACACCACCAAGTACGCCCTGCAGAAAATGCTTAGCTCCATTGTGTTTTTTCTTATTGGCATTTTGCACTGTGGGCGCAGGCGTAGGCTGATCACCCACAGGACCATTTGCGCCACCATAGTTTTGTGTGGGCTGTGGCTGTACTGCCGTAGGCTGCGCCACGGGGTTTACACGCGTCGGCTGTTCAGAGACAGGATTACTTACCGTCGGCTGCTCAGGGGTAGGATTCTGCTTATCAAAGATGGGCTGCTCATCAAATTCACTCATCGTCGCTCCTTTGCTTCGGCATTGCTTGTATGCCAAGCCTCAAATATAAGAAAAATTTACCCTTAATGAAAGTTCTCATACCCAATAAGCACTAAGAGTACATTTAGCCAAAAAAACAGTGCGGCACGATAATTCTCAAATTAAATTCTGCTACTTTATTAAATACATGTCGCATCGTGCTTTTTCGGCGCACATAAAGTTGTAGCTAGGCATCAACCTAGCTACAAAGACTTTAGGTATAAATTTTTGGATCTACAGCTTAAATCTTGAAAAGATAGCCGACGCCACGTACGGTCACAATATGAGCTGCAATCTGAGGACCTACCTTGGAACGAACGCGTCGGATATGAACATCAACCGTACGAGTGCCACCGCAATACTCAAAGCCCCACACGCGGTGAAGCAGAGCTTCGCGCGAATAAGCACGTGACGGGTGTGTAGCCAAGAAGGACAACAGCGAGTACTCCATTAGTGTTAAGTCAACGCTCTTCTCATTAATATAGACCTGATACGTAGCCAAGTTAATCGTCATATTGTCAACAGAAATGATGTCATCTGGAGCGTTTTCCTCACCAGGCCACAGCAGCAGAGAACAACGCACCTCAAACTCAGCATCACTGGCAGTAGAGCAAATAAAGTCATTGTGACCCTGAACGGGCAAATGGAATTTGCTGAGCTTGTGCTCGTCCATAATAAAAAGACGAGGAATGAGGCCGTTGTCGGCCACGTAGCTATCAACGCTGGTGAGCGTTTCATTTTCCATATCTTCGGGATCAATAATTACCAGAGAAAACTCATGACCCGAAGAAATTGCCTGCGAAAACGTAGCAGGCGTGGCTAGTGCAACCGAAACGTCAAGCTTATGCGTAAGCTCGCTCATTCTTGCATGATAGCGATCAGACTTCGCAATGAGCAAGATATTCTTGTGATGCATGTGCTTGCTCCCCGTACTCTTTTGCTAAGACAGTGCCAAAGGCCCTGCACATTTCAAAAAGAATAGCATATTGATATAAGATTAGACGCGAATATGAAAACCCACATCGAGTCTCTAGTTGTTACCAGAGACTCGTTCCTTGCAAACATATCTTAACTAGCTGGAGTCTTAAGGTTTTAAATACCTGCGTAATACCTGTCACGTTCCCAGTCAGTAACGGCGCTACAGTACTCATCCCACTCCTTATGCTTTGCCTCAAGCATATAAGAAACAATGTGGTCACCCAGCACTTCACGCATAAGCTCACTCTTCTCAAAGACGTCTAAAGCCTCACCCAAGGTGCGCGGCAATGCGGCCACACCTAGACGTGCAAGCTCGGCAGGACCTTTTGCCAAAGTCTCGGCATTGACTTCACTGGGGAGTACAAGCTTTTCTTCAATACCGCGAATACCTGCAGCAAGAGTAGCTGCGATAGCAAGGTAAGGATTGGCAGAAGGATCGGGGCTACGTAGTTCGCAGCGGGCAGACTGGTGCTTGCCTGGTTTGTGCATAGGCACGCGCACTAAAGCGTTACGATTCTTGAATCCCCAGGTAGCATATGCAGGCGCATCTCCCGAAGGCACCAGGCGCTTATAAGAATTAATTGTTGGGTTGCAAATTAGGGTGTATTCGGGTGCATATTTGAGAAGACCCGCCATGTACTGGCAACCAACCTCAGAGAAGTGTGCATGCGGTGCATCGGAGTCACCATCGCGCGGACCCCAAAAAACGTTATTGCCATCTAGGTCAAAGAGCGACTGATACAAAAACATTCCAGAGCCTGTGTACGCACTCATCGGTTTGGGCATAAAGGATGCCAACACTCCGTTTGCCTGGGCCATCGAGCGGATGACATAACGCGCAGTAATGATGTTATCGGCAGCAGTGAGAGCCTCGGTAAAACGTAGCTCAACAGCATTTTGCGAGGGCGCACTAGAGTGGAAATTGTACTCCACGGGTACAGACATGCGCTCGAGCATCATGGTGGTATCGCGACGCAAATCAGAACTTGAATCAAAAGAAGTCAAATCAAAGTAGCCTGCATAGTCCAAAGGACGCGCCTGATTGGGGCGAGCAGAACCATCTGAAGCAAAATAAAAATACTCAATGCGAGGGCCAATGTTTGCTACATAGCCTTTTTCATCAAGATTTCCGAAGAATGTTTTGAGGCAGGTACGAGGATCACCCTCAAAAGGCTCACGACGAGGTGTAGCGATGTTGCAAATAATGCGCGCAGAGGGACCTTCGGAGGAATTGCCCGGCAAAATCTGAAAAGTCGAGGCATCAGGGAAAGCCAGCATGTCAGATTCCTCAAGCGGTACAAAGCCATCAACGGAGGAACCATCAAAGCCAATACCCTCTTCAAAAGCTTCTTCCAAATCTTCGGCTGAAATGGCAAAAGATTTTAATGTACCAAGCACATCGGTAAACCACAGTCGTATAAAGCGAATGTTGCGTTTTTCCACTGTACGCAGAACGAAATCGATGTTTCTGTCGTCGCTCATTCAATGCCTCCCTCAGGCATATCGTGCCAGACCAACTCTGAACAGCTATTGCACTGAGCAGTCCAGCAAAACTGCGCATATCCATAGTCGAGCATGGGAGTATTCCATATATAAATTTCGTCTCTGTTACCTGTTTTGGCTGAACTCCGCAGAAGGTAGACTAACGACCTTGTACGTCCTTTTCAAGAGCAGAATTTGCGCGCTGGAGCATATCGGCTGCAGCGGAACAGTGACCTGAACCCGTAGCGCGTGCCTCACAGGTACCAGCGCTGCCACAACTAGCACACTCTCCTCCGTCTTTCCTGAAAGAACGAAACGCCAAAAATACACCCAGCCCAATGAGCGCTAGGACAATCACATCAACCATGGGAACCCCCTCGTCTTTGTTAGACAAGTATAACTATACCCAACAAACTCTGCCCTGCGGCAGTGATACGTTGATTGCTACGTGAGGAACACACAGACCCCGCTCTCGCTTACAATAAGAAGTATCAGGTCGCGGAATACCGCGTAGGGACAAGACGAGAAAGAGGAACAGATGGCAGACGACCAGAACATGCACCTCGTCATTATTCGCCACGGCGAGAGTGAGTGGAACAAGCTCAACCTCTTCACTGGTTGGACAGATGTAGACCTTACCGAGACAGGTCACCAAGAGGCTGCTGCAGGCGGCCGTGCGCTCAAGGAGGCAGGCTTTGACTTTGATGTTTGCTACACCTCCCTGCTCAAGCGTGCTATCCATACCCTCAACCACGTCCTTGATGAGATGGATCGCAATTGGCTACCTGTTCATAAGACATGGCGTCTTAACGAGCGTCACTACGGTGCGCTCCAGGGTCTAAACAAGGCTGACGCCGCTGCAGAGCACGGCGATGAGCAGGTCAAGATTTGGCGTCGCTCCTTTGATGTGTGCCCACCTGCACTGGAGCCTGGCGATAAGCGCGATCCCCACATCCAAGATCAATTCCGCGATGTACCTCAGGAGGAGTTGCCTTACACCGAGTGCCTCAAGGACACCATTGCTCGTGCATGGCCGTACTTTGAGTCCGAGATTAAGCCTCAGATGGAGGCTGGCAAGCGTGTGCTCATTGCTGCTCACGGTAACAGCCTGCGTGCTCTTGTGATGCAGTTTGAGCACCTTACTCCTGAGCAGATTCTTGAGGTCAACATTCCTACTGGCGTTCCTTGCGCATACACCTTTGACAAGGACTGGAACGTTATCGACAAGCATTACATTGGCGATCCTGCCACCATTGAGGCAAAGATTAATGCTGTTGCCAACCAGGGCAAGGCAAAAAAATAGTGCAGTCGAGTAATTGCGCTGCTTGTTGTTGCAATTCTTTCTTTTGCTGAATTGTACTGCAATAAATTTTGAGCCAGGGTTTATGCCCTGGCTCTTTTTTACTTTTCTGCTCCAAAGACAATGAGAATATTACCTGCAATAAGAAGTACAATTCCTCCCGCAAGCACGAGATTACGCACTTCCCCCATAAAGGAGCTGGGAAGATAAAAAGCTCCTAGAACCAGGTAGATGCTCATAATGACAGCTATCAATCCAACCATCTTCTTGAGCGTGGGTGTCATATTGCACTCCCCTTGTCCTGGAGCGGATATTTTGATGCTCCCACCATGCCAGCACGGACCATACGCGCGTACGCTCCATTTGAAGTTATGAGCTGATCGTGTCTACCATGTTCAGCAATTACTCCTTTATCAAGCACGATAATATCGTCAGCGTTGCGAATGGTATGTAGGCGATGTGCAATCACGATAGTAGTTTTGTTATGGCACAAAGCAGAGAGCGCCTCCTGAACGTAGTGTTCATTATCAGCATCCATGCTGGCAGTTGCCTCATCGAGAATCACAATTGGTGCATTTTTTACAAGTGCACGCGCAATAGATAAACGTTGAGCCTCTCCACCAGAAACACTGGCTCCGCCCTCTCCGATCATAGTGTCAAAGCCATAAGGCATCTTTTTGATAAACTCAAGGCAGCGCGCTTTTTTGGCAGCCATCAGAATCTCATCATCACTTGCGTGGGGACATCCCATAGCTATATTTTCGCGGACAGTTCCTTGGAATAGATACACATCCTGAAACACCATACTGATTTGATCCATAAGCACAGCAAGAGGCATATCGCGGATGTCAACTCCACGGATACGTATGGTACCTTCTTTTACATCCCAAAAACGACCAATGAGATTTGCAATAGTCGACTTTCCACTACCCGACTGTCCTACCAACGCAAGCATCGTATGAGGTTTCACTGAAAAAGAGATGTCTTTGAGTACATTTTGATCACTATACGCAAAGGTCACATGTTCAAACTCAATCTCGACTGAATTGTTCTTTGGCACACTCTCTTGTCCCGTATCGGACAACTCTGGAACAGAAAGAAGCCATTCAATACGATCCAGCGCACTTTTGGCAATGGTAAGAATTTCAGTTTGACCATAGGCGCTCTTTATAGGCACAAAAAGCTGAAAGAGAAATAGAAGTATCCCGATGAACATGGCCAGAGAAAGGGAGTTCATTTCAAACTGTATGACAGTCACCGCAATTACAGCTGCTGTTCCTAGGGCATACAACACAAGTACCAGCGCTTTAAACGGAGCATGTTCGTTTGTATATGCAACATTCACCTGCTTAAGATTAAAAAAAGAGGAGTGTAAGTCGCGAGCGCTTTCACCCGATGCGCCGTAGGCTTTCGCTGTTGGCAAACCAGCAACATATTCCAGTACTGCCTTGGTAGATAGTTCCGTTGAAGCACGAAGCTTTTCAGAGTTTTGTACAGCTTCTTTAAATGCAATACGTTCTATAAGCATTGCAATCAACTCTACTGCCAGCACCACAGCACCTACGGCAGGGCTCATTACACATAACCAGAGGGTGATAATTATCTGCGATACCAAGCCGCTTACCACTTGAGATAGGGCTGTCATACCCATCTCCTCGAGGGAAATGATATCGCTCGAGAGAATTGAACTTACCTTTCCCAAATTCCCCTCAGTAAAAAAGCCCATAGGAAGTTTACGCAGATGAGCTCCAATTTCACGGCGCTTCTCAGCAAATACAAGATAGCCAGCACCTGATTGCGTGCGGTCAGTCATATATTGAAATAGTGTCTGTAATCCAAAAGAGCAGATAAGAGCAGCGGATGCAATGATACAAAAATAAATAGTGGCAGTTCCCTCGAGTATTGCATTAATCAAAGCAATGGATATAACAAAAGGAACCGTTGCGCAAAGTGAACGCAAAAACGTAAAAAGATAGGCAAGACGTATACGACGTGCATACGGCCCGCAAAATACGAGAAGTCGATGAACCATGGCTAGCATGAGTCAGCCTCCTGATCTTTGAGGGTCCATGCATCCGTTTCAGCAGAAGATGTCCACAGCCGGTGATATGTCTTGCTCTCATTCATCAGTGTTGGGTGGGTCCCACAAGCTTCAATACTGCCTTGCGACAGGACAATAATCTGATCGGCATCAACAATCGATTGGAGCTTATGGGCAATAACAATAAGCGTCTTATCTTTGACAAGTGCTCGAATAGCAGCATCCATTTTCGCCGCATTCTCTGCATCAACCGATGCAGTCGCTTCATCCAAAATCACAATAGGAGCATCTTTTAATATAGCCCGAGCAAAAGCGATACGCTGGCGCTGACCTCGGGAAAGCTGCAAGCCCGCAGCACCAGCATCAGTTTGATACCCATGGGGAAGCAAGTTAATAAACTCATCGCATTGTGCCGCACAAGCAGCACGGCGAACTTCTTCATCGCTTGCGTCAGGTTTTCCTAAACGAATATTTTCGAGAATGCTTTTATTAAAAAGGAATACGTCTTGGGAAACATATGAAATCAACTGCGCTGCAGCTTGAGCCGACATATGTGTTATGTCCTGACCGCCTACACAAATGCTACCCAGCTCGACGTCATATTGGTGGGCAAGTAAGCGCGCAATAGTGCTTTTGCCACTTCCGCTCTCACCCACAATTGCTGTTACTGCGTTTTCGGGAGCTACAAATGATATGCCTCGTAACGCTTCTGAACCGCGATAGGAAAAACGCACATTTTTAAACTCAACCGCATGATTTGTACCACAAAAATCTTCATTGCCCATGCATATGGATGGCATATCAAGTGCTTTTTCTAAGGACTGAATCTTGTAACTTACAAGTGGAATCGAGCTAAGGAATGTAATGCAATGTATCAAAAGTGAGCTTATGCCAAAAGCAAGGCACAATACTAAAACTAATTTTGTGAGCGATAGAGCGCCGATAATCACCAAAAGTGCTCCTACCGGCAGTGCATACAAAACTATATGAGAAAATAAACTGCCATAGAGTGCCATCCATGGCCAACTAATTTGATACCAATCTAAGACATAATCACGGTGAGCATCAATAGCATCTTCAAGCTGTTTGCCTGAATTGTCCTGTCGATTGAATATGCGCACAACTTCCATGCCATTAACGTATTCAACAATAGTATTATTCAGACGTTTTGATGCGGCAAAGTAACCGCCCATGCGTTCTATACCTACAATACTCATCTGTCGAGATGCAACAAAACCTAAAGCAATAACAACAGCCACCAGTATTGCCAGCTCCCAATCAATAAAGAGCAAACACAGCATAACTACAACGACAACAGCTGCGTTAGCCATACCTTCGGGAATCATATGAGCAATAAGCAACTCTATGGATTCAACATCATCAACAAATAGTTTTTTTATTGCTCCTGAACCGCAATCAATGACCGATCCTAAGGGCTGCGCATCAAGACAGCGTTGGAGGTGTATGCGTAAATTTTCCAAAATGGTAAATGCTGCGTGATGAGATATCACCAAACCGCCTGTATAGAGCACGGCATGCAGCACGCCGCACAGTGCCATGATTGCAACAGCGGGTAGAGCATCTGTCCAGGTGAGTCCAAATCCAGATAGCGCACGATCAATGAGATAGTACACAAACCAATACGGAACAAGACTCGCAGCAGCACCAAGCGTCATACATGCTGCAGCAAGCCAAACCTTTTTGCGATGTTCCCCTGCATATGACAATATTTTTGCAACGGGTCCACGGGTATCGCGCTTCTTGCTTGAACTTGCATCGCTTGGTGATAAGAAATAACCCAAAACACGCGTAATACCGCCCTCATCAAGCGGATAGAATGCTTCTACACGACCATTTTTTATATACAGCACATGGGTGCAACACTGCAGGATAAGTTCCGGATCATGGGTGATAATAAACGATGTACCAACATCTTTCCCCACAAGCTTAATAAGAAAGCCAAATCGCTCCATACCCCGTCGATCCAGGCCGCTTGTAGGCTCATCATAAAAAATAATTTCTTTTCCTGCACACAATGCCGACGCGATAGCAACACGCTGCTTTTGTCCACCTGAAAGCGATGCGGGATGACGGGTTTTGTATTCTAAGAGCCCCAAGCGATCAAGAATGTCATTGAGCTTAGCGTCAGAGACTTCAGTGTTAAGCCTCAATTCATCTTCAACGCTTTCGGAGAAGAGCTGGCGATTAACATCTTGCATAACCATGAATGTCTTATGCGCCCGCATCTTATCCGTCATGTAGACGCCATGAAATGCCACAGAGCCATCGGAAGGAATGAGACCGCAAAGCGACTCTGCCAATGTTGACTTACCACAACCATTATCACCAATAATTGCAACAGTCGCACCAAGCGGAAGAGTGAGCCGATCAATATCCAATATACGAGCATTACCCCGCATACAAGCCAAATCCAGCGCATCAATGGCAACATCAAAATGCGTCGAGGAGGAAAAAGACTGACTCGTAGTTGTTATTCTCTCAAGATGGGTACAGCGAAGACCAAGCTGGGAAAGTTGGCTTTCGGATAACGCATCAAATTCTTCAACAGAATATATACGCTCGATATGCCCATCTTTGATATATACAAAGCGATCGGCAATATCCATGAGATAGTGTAGTCTATGCTCTGATAAGACGAGCGTCTTTCCCTCTGCCTTCATACGCGCAAGGATATCGTGCAAACGTCGAATTGCTTTTTTATCAAGGTTGGACGAAGGCTCATCCATAACAAATACGCAAGGATTTTGAGCATAAACTGAACCGCAGGCGATTTGCTGCTTCTCTCCGCCTGAAAGTTCAAAAATATTGCGATTCATAAGTGCATCAAGCTTCATATCAATGCGAGCTTTTTCAATGCGCTTAACAATTTCTGCACGATCTAAACCTTGGTTTTCGCAACCAAATGCCAACTCACCAGTAGTATCCATATTGAAAAATTGGCTTTTTGGATTTTGAAAAACGCTTCCTACCAGCTCTGAAATCTCGGCAAGCTCAGCAGTGCTTACACACATGCCATCAACATAGACCGTCCCATCAAGCTGACCTTCATAAAAGTGAGGAGCTAAACCATTGATTAAGCGTGTAATGGTCGTTTTCCCACAACCGCTCTCACCTACAAGGACAACCACTTCTCCCTGCTCAATTTTCAGAGTAATATGATCAACTCCATCGCCCGTGGCATTTTCTCCACCATAATGAAAGCTGACGTCATTAAGCTCTATCAAAATGCCTCCACCTAAGGAAGTTCTATGCTCACCCATACCACCAGGCAAACAAGTATCGCCAGTACGAGATAGTCCGAAAATCTCATTTTTACATCTGCCAACGTAGTACGCGCCACATTACAATCAAGACCTCGCGCAAGCGAAGCAGCTGCCAGCTCCTCCATCACAGCAACGGTACTAAACAACAGCGGTATAAGAATGTATTCAATTGTTTGAAATGGTGCGCGAATAATTGCAGTAGGCGTCAATTCAATACCACGGAATGCCATCGCTTTTCGTACGCCCATCCATTCTTCCTGGACGGTAGGAACGAAGCGGAACATAACGGTGAGAGGGATGACAACTACCATTGGCATATGCATTGCTTGAAACGCTGCAAGAATCTGACTGACACGTGTAGTCCGCACAAGCAGTGTAAAGGCAGCTAGGATGGGAAAGAACAGTCTATAGAGCGCATAGATGGCCATCACAAGCGAAGCCATACCCGCTGACACGGAAGGCATGGAAGCAACCAATACGTTTAGGCTTTCCATCAACGCACTCATAAGCATGAGTTTGATACCAACAAAGCGCTTTCCATTAAGGAATATAAGAATGCACTCAAGGGCGCACAACAACATCAAAGGCACCTCTCCCGCAGCCCCAAACGTAATAAGACATGCGGAGAGAAGTACCAAAAATTTCGTTCGGGGATCAAAGCGAATTATTGCTTGAGAGTCGTCTGCGTAGGTATCGAAGACCACTTATATAATCGCCGCCTTTTCAAAATGCTTTTTGAGCAATTTGCTAGCAAGCAACGCG
Organism: Atopobium sp. oral taxon 810 str. F0209; assembly: GCF_000466405.1. Classification (GTDB taxonomy): domain Bacteria; phylum Actinomycetota; class Coriobacteriia; order Coriobacteriales; family Atopobiaceae; genus Olegusella. The sequence continues at coordinate 23,172 of NZ_KE952948.1, forward strand.
CCACCAATGCCTCCGACAAGAGCAAAGCCAATGGTTCCAAGATAGAAACCACCTTGGAAAATTTGGGTAGTAGCCTTCACATATGCGGCGCCATAGTATTGTGCGCTCATGGCCAAGGAAGCATCAAGATCGAACACAAAGCAAAGGTAAGGCCCGCACATGCTCAAATTGAACAAAACAAAAGAGGCGAGATACATCTTACGAGACTCATATTTACCCATAAAAATCACAAGCTCAGCAAGGAGAGGTCCTACCAAACAAGCACAGAAGGTATACCACCTTGTCGAACCAGCTACTAAGGCAAACAGCAGACCCAAGATAAGAGCCGTGCCAAACTTTTTTACCTTCATAACACAGAGTATATAAACTGTGCCGCCAATAAGACCTACAAACATAGGAGCAAGCCAATATAGCAAAGGTATTGCTCCAAGACCCATCACAATAGCAAGCATAAGAACAATGTATATAGCCCCGAATGCTCCTGCATAAATTAAATCTTTCGTGGTGAGCTTATTTTTCTTCTCACCAGATTGAGACATCTCCTTGCTCATAGCTCTCCCTTTTTACACGACTACCCGTACATGACTGCTAACATAGCAGGTTAGCTATACTGTTATACAAGGCTAACACATTCTACAATCACATTAAAGTAAGGTGCGGTTGACAGTATGGGAGAGCCTGAATTCTTGATATGAGGCATATAGGAAAAACGTGTGTCCACACATACACATGCGTTCAACCAATGATTAGCAGATGAAAAGTTCCTCAAAGGTGCATATAGGTTCCCTTGTCACCATCCCGCCCGAAAGGTTCACCGTTCATCACCTCGTTTGGAAAAGGTTCACCGTTCACCATCTCCTCCAGAAAAAGTTCCTAATTCACGTTTGGCTCCACAAAATGCCTGGTAAATTTTGTGCCAATGGGGAAATAGGAACCTAATTCACGGTCTGCTGATGAATTGTGAACCGTTTTGCGGGGTAGGTGTGCCAGATGATGCGTCCGTCTTGAGGAACTGACCTCATTGCGCTTCATATCGCCTCTGCATACAGGGCGCAGTGTTTTCTCTGCCATCAGGCACTTGGACAACAAAGATAACGAGGGTAAACATAGGGTTTCGCCTGCACTGTCAGGTCAGAATCGGACACACATTTTGCCTGACCGCTTAAAATCTCCAGACAGAATTTAAGCATCGATTTTTCCATACTTGACCTACGGATATATCCCAAATTTGGGCACGCATTTTTTCCTATACGCCTGGTATGACAGCTGCGCTAAGCCAAAGCCGCTCACGGTTTAACTCCGCGATCGGCTTTCTTGTTCTCATATTTTGACTATGGGCGCGATATTTCAAATAAGCTTGCATAACCACTGTGGTAAAAACGGACAAGCGCTTGTATATGTTCAGCAGCGGTTCTTTCATCTGGTTCATTACAAAAAATTTCAAAGAGACAGGAAAAATAAGAGCGCGCGAGCGTATGCGCCAGTACATCAGAGATAGGACACATACTTTCATTGCTCTGAGCATTACAGATTTCAACATATTCAGTAGTACTTTTTGCCTCAATCTCCACAAAGCGATCAACGTAATTTTCCCACGGTGTACCACTTGCTTTTTCTAGCACAAGCAAAAAAGAATCGCGATTGGCATAAAGTGCTTCCGTTACATGCTTACTCACCGCAAGCGTGTAATCAAGCATGGCTTCCATGCTTTGCCTATCGGGGCTTAAGGCATAGAACTCTTCTTGAGCTTTTTCAAAAAGGGTAAGAAGGCCTGCAGCTGCAGGCTCAACAAGTGCATTAAAGAGCGCTTGTTTTGAAGTAAAGTAGCCATAGATAGCACCTGTAGTCATATGTGTTTGCTGAGCTATCGTACGCAGAGATGCCTTCTCAAAACCGTACTTCCAAAACTCAGTACGAGCCGCAGCAAGAATTTTTTCTCGTGAAGAACTCTGTACTGCACACATACCAATGCCCCTCTCGCCCGCTTGCCTTGCCAGCCATTATAGACAAGCGGGCATACGGGCCTTATACAGCAGATATCTTCCAACCAGCAGCTTGCTTGCGCATATTTACAAATGTGGCGTAAAGACCACCTTGCTGCATAAGCATATCGTGTGTACCACGTTGAACAATGCGTCCCTTGTCACACACAAGTATTTGGTCGGCATCACGTACCGTTTTTAAGCGATGCGCAATCATGATGACCGTTTTACGAGAGGTAAGTTCAGCGATGGCACGTTGCAGTTCCAGCTCATTTTCGGGGTCAACATTTGCGGTTGCCTCATCAAGCACCACAATTGGCGCATCTTTTAAGATCGCTCGCGCAATTGACAATCTCTGGCGTTCTCCACCCGAAAGCACTGAACCATTTTCACCAAGACGTGTCTCATATCCATCTGGTAAAGCAGTAATAAAGTCATGACAACACGCTCTTTGTGCTGCTTGTACTACCTGCTCATGGGTGGCGTTAGGAGAGCCAAATTTAATATTGTTTTCAATCGTATCGTCAAAGAGAAACACACCTTGAAATACGGTAGAGAAATTTGAAAGCAATGCATCAACCTTATAGTCGCGCACATCATAACTTCCTAAGCTGATGCTACCTTCGTCTACATCCCAGAAGCGCTCAATTAAACGCGCTAAGGTAGTTTTTCCCGAACCAGAGGGACCGACAATTGCACAGGATGTGCCTGCTGGGATATTAAAGCTGACATCTTCTAGGATACGTTCTTTTCCATAGCCAAATGAAACATGATCGACGGTAATATCAAGGCTGTCTGGGGTTTCTTTGCCGCCACCTTCGCTCATCTCTTTCGTAGCAAGCAGTAAGTCAACGCGATTCATCGCAACTTCTATATGGCGCAAAATGGTAGAGAAGGTTCCAGACATTTCAAGACGACTGAACACCATAAAAGAGGCAACTATCATCGTGAGGCTGATGCCCGCATCCATTGAACCCGTAATATACAACCAGCATGAAAGGAGACACATTGCAACACTTGTCGCTTTTGAGACAACAGCTTGCATCACGGCAAAACGCATGGCAGCCAGCTCAAAACTCACATTCTCTTTTTCACAGGCATCAATGGCAGACGTCAATCGATTTTGAGCGCTATCAAGAAGGGAAAACGCACGTACAACAGAAATGCCGCGAACATATTCTAGGACTGCTTCTACAATAGACTGCTGAGCTGCAGTTCGTCTGTCAGAAGCCACGCGCACAAAACGCTGTAAGAGTTCCATACTTCCGCCAAACAGAGCGGTAGTTGTAAGTGTCAAGAACCCTAATCTCCAGTCAAGTACGAACATCATCATGCAAATCATAAATGAAAAAGCCAAGCCACCAAGCACTGCTTGATATACTAATCCACCGAGGTTTTGCACATCATCAAGGGTATTTGTCATAATGCTCGTAACTTCACCTAGGCTCTTTTCATTGAAGTAACCCATGGGCAAATGACGCAATTTGTCACCTACATCCATGCGTTTCTTTCCCGCATTACCAAAGTTAGCCGAGCAAAAATTCATACTCGCAAGATGTGTAGATACAAATGAACCAACAATATTTACCAACATGATGGCAAGAGCAATAAGAGCTGTCGTTCCCGACACCTCATTGCGAACAAGACTAGATAGCACAACCCAAAGCGCCGTAATTTGTAGCCCCTCAAATAACGCATGAAGAAGGGTAAAAATGAGTCCGCGCCTTAGTTTGAGTTGGTAGGCATTGCCAAATGCAAAATACTTTCTTAGAACAGAAAACATAGTAATGCCCTCCTTTAGGCTGCGTCGCGTGCGCCGATATGTGCCGTATACATATCTGCATAAAGCGGGCAATTCTTCATGAGTTCACTGTGGGTACCTCGAGCCTCAATGCAACCCTTTGACACCACAACAATCGAGTCGGCATCGCAGATTGTAGAAAGTCGATGCGCAATAACAATAAGCGTTTTACCAGCAACCAATTTGGCAACCGCAGATTCAACCTCAGCTTCACTTTCGGGGTCAGCATATGCTGTAGCTTCATCGAGCAACACAATAGGTGCATCTTTCAGCATGGCACGCGCGATGGTAATACGTTGGCGTTCACCACCTGAAAGATGTCCTCCAGCACTACCAACAACTGTCTGATAGCCCTTCGGTAGCGCTACTATAAAATCATGACAACCCGAAGCTTTTGCACAAGCAATTACCTCAGCATCACTTGCTTGCGGTCTACCCATGCGGATATTATTCATGATACTGTCATCAAACAAATAACTATTTTGGTCAACATAGGCAATTTGCTGCGCGAGCTGATCTGCGCTCATCTCTTGTAGTGAATGTCCACCTATACACACCTTGCCACTATCAGGGTCCCAAAATCCTGCAATAAGACGCGCAAGAGTGGATTTTCCCGAACCAGAAGGTCCGACTAACGCTGTCATCTGACCTGCTTTTATTTCCAAATTTACACCGTGAATAACTTCTTGATCGCTATAAGAAAAATGAACGTCTGAAAGACTGATATCGTGATTCTCAAGTAAAACTGGCTTTGTAGCGCGGCGTTGATTGGGTAAATCAAGTACTTTGGCAATCTCATCTACCGTGGTACCAATCTGCGCCAAAGAATCTGCAAAACTCATTGCGGCATACAGCGGCGGGAAGATGCCCACCGAAAGAACAGCACACATGACAAAGGTGGCTGCATCAAGTGTTCCCTGTGCAACAAACAAACAACCTAAAGGAAGCACGGTAACAAGCGTTGCAGGCGCCAGCGAAAGAGCACCATCCGACCAAATTTGGCAATGTGCCATCCAATCGATAAACGCATGTGCAGATGCATAAACAGCACGGGAGAATTTCTCATATGAGCTGGCAGATTGTCCAAATGCCTTGATAACCTCAATACCAGCAACATATTCTACTGAGGCATCATTCATGGCTTTGCCTGTTGTTACGGTATTGCCATACCACGTTTCATAGTCATGGGCCATCCCCGCCATGCAAAACATTCCTAAAAAGAACGGAACAAGTGCTGCCAACGCCAATCTCCAGTCAAGGGTAAATAGATATATCAAGACAAGCGCCGGAATCAGCAAGTTTGATGTGAGCTCAGGAACTGCATGAGCAAGCATGGTTTCGATACTATCAACCTTCTCGACCATGAGTGATTTAAGCGTACCTGAGGGAATATCAAGAACATAACCCATAGGGACATGAACGAGCTTTTCAGCCAAAAGCTGCCGGATATTCGAAATAGTAGCAAACGTAGCAATGTGCGAAATTGCCGTCGAAGCAAAGTGAAATACGAGATATACAAGGTAGCCTACTGCCGCCACTACTCCCCAATGCAAAAAGAAGTTCCAATCTCGTTGCCCCGTAAGGATGCCTGTAATCATATGACCAGCGGCAAAATAAGGCACCATACTTCCCGCAACACCAATAATTGCGAGGATAACGCTGAGCACATAACTCCCTTTTTTCTCAGACCAACCCAAAAGTCTCACTAGAGGTGATGATTTTTGGGATGGATTTGACGAAGAAGTTTCCATCTCTTTCCTTCCTAGTAGTTATCCTTAGCTAACTATATAACAGTGTTATAACAGTTTTTATGCCAGATTCCTACCCAAAAAGTAGAAGGTTTTCAATAAAAAAGGTGCCAACCATTGTTGACACCCATTTGAAATATATGACCGAGCAAAAGAGCTATAAAACAGGACTACCAGGACAGAAGCTCATAGCCGTCTTCGGTAACAACCAGCTGGACTTCCCACTGAGCAGAATCACTACCGTCCTTGGTGCGGACTACCCAACCATCACTCTGGTCAATCCAAATATCATGACTACCCGCATTGACCATAGGTTCAATCGTAAAGCACATACCTGGCACAAGGACATAGTCAGTATCTGGCTCGCCCACAAAGCTCACAAAGGGATCTTCGTGGAATTCCTTGCCAATACCATGTCCACCATACTCGCGCACCACCGAATATCCTGCTTCTTCAACGCAACGCTGAACAGCATAGGAAACATCGCCTAGATGACCCCAGGGTATAACTGCCTCAAGACCCGCCTTAACTGACTCGTGCGTCACCTCCACCAAACGGCGGCGCTCATCGGAAACCTCACCAATACAAAACATTCGACTCGAATCTGAGAAATAACCATTCAAGATAGTCGAACAATCAACATTAACGATATCGCCTTCCTGCAACACTACTTTGGGAGAAGGAATACCGTGGCACACCACATCATTAATCGAGATACAAACGCTTTTTGGATAGCCTTCATAGTTGAGGTCAGCAGGTACGCCACCATGTGCGGTAGTGTATTCGTAAATCCACGTATCAATCTCCTCGGTGGTAACTCCTGGAGCAATGCGCTTCCCCACCATATCCAACACACCACGATTAATTTCAGCAGATTTACGAATGCCCTCGATATCAGCCTCGGACTTCATGAGACTACGAGGGAGCACCTCTTCACCCTCAAGCGCGAGTCTTTCCATACGCTCATCTTTGCGCATATGGCATTTCTTGTACTTCTTGCCCGAACCACACCAACATTCGTCGTTGCGACCTGGTACATATTCATTGTCATACATGGCTTACTTCCTTTCGTCGCGTTTCATTATAGGTTTCAACCAGCAAAAATCAGTCTTGACGCAAGAAGAGCACTGTCATACCATCTCATACTAATTTGATATCTATCGAATTAGTGAGGAAAGGACATGGCAGGAGAAGCATTCACCGCACTATCTGATGCAACACGCAGACGCATTTTGAAACTCTTACAAGACCAAGATCTCACTGCGGGCGAAATTGCCGAACATTTTGACCTGAGCAAAGCCACCCTAAGTCATCACCTTGCCATTCTCAAAAATGCAGGGCTTGTAAGTTCTGAAAAAGAAGGACTCTACGTACGCTATCGACTCAATACCACTGTTGTTCAGGGACTTATGGCGTGGCTGTTTGAGCTCACGTCACACGAAGGGACGCAAGACCATGAAGGCTAAGGAAAAGAAGTTTTGGCTGGTAATAGCCCTACTTTGCCTCATTAATTTAGCAGCTCACCTCTATTTTTATCCGAAGCTCCCTCAGACTATTCCTACGCATTGGGATACAAGCGGACAGATAAATGGTCATGGTCCTCGTTGGGTAGCACTGATTTTGTCGAGCTTGCCTCTGGGGATGCTGGTGCTTTTTTACTTTATCCCCAAGATTGATCCAAAAGGCGAGGCGTATAAAAAAATCCAAGGGCTTTGGCATGGCTTTATCATTGCGACTAGCTGTTTATTCATTATCCTTTCTTGGATTACGGAAGCCACAGTATTTGGCTGGATTCCTCAAAGCAGCAAGATAGTTCCCCTACTCATACTCTGCACATTAGGAGTAGGCCTTATTGCCCTAGGGAATTATCTTCCCCGTGTACGCCAGAATTACAGCTTTGGCATCAAGACGCCCTGGGCACTGGCAGATGAGCATTGTTGGCAAAGAACACATCGCATGGGCGGCATTACGTCCATATTTATGGGAGTAGGACTCATCGTCTGCGGTCTTGCCAGCGATATTTTACAAGCGCTCGCAGCACCCATTCTTTCAGTAATTTTGTTGGGCGGAGTTGTGTGGATATATCTCTACTCGTATTTAGTTTATGCAGGTAAAATGCGCTAAGCAGTCAGAGCGCTATCAAGCAGAGCAAAACACGTCTACTGCTCTTTAACCTGACCTGAGAGCAAACGTTTTGTCATAACAGAGTTTGCTTCAAGCTCCTCTGCATCGTCAAGCGGCTCGAGCGTTACATCACCGTAGCGACGCTCGAGTGCACGCGCAATCAGATAGTCTGCCACCCCAGGATTTTTTGGGAGCAGAGGCCCATGAATATAGGTACCTACCACATTTTTGTAGAGACAGCCCTCAAAACCCGTCTTACCATCATTGCCATGACCATATAAAACCTTGCCCATAGGCTCAACGCCAGCGCCTAAATGCGTGCGCCCACCATGGTTTTCGTATCCCACAATACGCTGTGGGGATATGCGACTCTCCACTACAATATTGCCAATAAGACGTGGCTCAGCTCTATCGGTATACATGTCCACCAAAGATAGACCTGGAAGCTTTTCATCCCCCATCAGATAGTTGGAACCTAGTAGCTGATAGCCACCGCAAACTGCCGCAAGTACACCATTATCCTCGACAAAAGCAGCAAGCTCTGCTTGAACCGAGAGGAGCTCCTTACAAACAATACTCTGCTCACGGTCAGATCCCCCGCCGATAAAAGCAATATCTATATCCGAAAAAGTCGGACGATCACCCATGTGACACTCAATGACCTCACAGCCAATCCCACGCCATTCCAAACGACGGCGCAGTACAAGAATATTGCCCGAATCGCCATAAAGATTAAGCAGCTCAGGATAGAGATGCGCAATACGAAGTGTCCGAGAAGTACTAGACATGACGCGCCCCCATCTCTTCGAGCTCAGCTTTGGCAGGCCAGAGCGCCGAGTAATTTGTGAGTACATAGAGTGTTTGTTTTGTATCAGATGCTTCAAGTGAGGCGAGTGTACTTTTTACATTTTCAGAAATCGATGATGCAATCCCTGCATACTTAAGGCGTACTTGCAGGTCATTTGCGCGACTGCCGCTGCAATATACCTGTATAGGATTCTCGTCGTCGGAAAGACGCTCAAAATCGACATCCCAAATCCAAGAGATATCCTTACCATCATTTACATTGTCATTAATGGCAATGTGAACATATTTGGGGCGCTCATCTGCCAACAAAAGAGAAATATTTTGGTTGAAACCCGTAGGATTTTTTGCAAGGTTGAGGACAACTTCACGCCCATAAACGTTGAAGTGTTGCAAACGACCATTGGCAGGCCGGTATTCATCTATAGTGCGCTGAAAACTTGCATCATCTGTGGCAGCAAGATGCGCTGCAGCATAGGCGGCAAGCAGGTTATACACCATGTAAACGCCACCAAAATCAGCATGAAGCTGCAGCGGCTTTTCATTACCAAAGCCAGGTCCCGACACACTAAATGCGATTCCTTCACGGCTGACTTTGACCTCGCGAGCTACAAAGTCGAGCTCAGGACGGGCAAAATCGCAGTTGGGACAATGAAACGCGCCAAGCTGTGCATAGCTGCGATAGTCATAGCTAAGCTCTGCTCCACATTGTTGGCAAAAACGTGCTTCGGGCACGCGGTCGGCTGTTTGATCTAAATCTTCACCAATACCAAAGCTCAACACATGCGTCCCTGCCTGAGCGGCACGATAAGCCACACCTACCGAAAGCGGATCATCGCCACAACAGACAAGGACAGTCTCAGGAGATGCCAGCAGGGCTGACACAATAACATCCTGTACGTGCTCAATTTCGCCTGCCCGATCTAATTGATCTCGAAAGAGGTTGAGCAACACGAGATATTTGGGTTGCAGTTGAGGAAGGATATGAACTGTTGAGAGTTCGTCCGCCTCAATCACTGCCCAGTCTGCCGTCTTTCCAGGAAGCAGTGCCGCCGCAACACCAGGAGCCATATTTGCCCCCACGCGATTGCAGAGCACACGTTGACCCGCAGCCTCAATAGCAGACGCCACTATATTGTTAGTAGTGGTCTTACCATTTGTGCCACAGATAACAATCGAGCCTTTCTGCAGTTTTCCTGCCAAAGCTGCAATCACCTGCGAGTCTATCCCCAACGCCACTCTTCCAGGTAGCTGGGATGCATTGCGGTGAAGCAAATCTCGCAAGCCCCAAGAAGTTAGTCTTCCTAGAGCGATTGCAACTGATGTGCGCAAACTCACCCTTATTCCTCTGTTTCGGTTTCGGTAGTCTCAGCCTGTACAGCTGCTTCAGCAGCAGCTGCGGCGGCAGCGGCATCGGCACGCTTGGAAGCAGCATACTCTTCCTGCGTCAAGACATCCTCAATACGAAGATTGACACCAGCAACTTCGAGTCCTGTCATACCCGTGACCTGCTTGACCACGGTCTTTTTGACATCCTCAAAAACCTGGGGAGCATAGGCACCATACTCAATCATGACTGAGATATTGACACGTACAGCAGAATCGGGGGTAACCTCAACCGTCACTCCCTTGCGAGGCGCATGAGCACCAAAGGTTTCCTGTACACGATCGAGCCAGCCGCCCTTCATACCAATAACACCTGGTACATCGCGCATAGCAATGGCAACAATTTTCTCAATGACACCATTGGAGAATGTCAGGGAGTCTTCACTGTCGAGATCTTCTTCAGAGTCAACAGCTACTCCCTCACCCCCATCCCATACGGGCTCTATAGCAGTACTGGTCTCGCTTTCCTCGATAGCAGCAAGAGGGACTGCGGGGGTATCTACACTTTCCTGAGAAACTGCCTGCTCAAGCTCCTGCTTTTTGTCTTCACTCATGGAAGTGTCCTTTCTAGCTGCACAAAGGCCAGTTCATAATCTTAGTTGCGAGGCTCAAAAAGTGAGCGAATGGTACGAATAATACGGGGATCACCATCAAGTAGCTGCCCCACCGCAACACCAGCAATACAGAAAAGAGCAATTTCTAACGTAGTCCAAAAGCCAACAATCAAAAAAAGAATTGCTAATGCAAGACCTGTGACACCACCGTAAAAGGCGTTCTCATGACCTGGGAAGCTACGATGAACCCACCCAACAACAGCCTGATGCGGAAGCTTGCTCGCCTCAGCACTCTGCGGAGACACTTTTTCACTAGCCACTAATTGTTGAGAGTTGGCTTCAACTGCTTTGGTCTGCTCTTCTTTATCAGCGGCTATCTGCTGTTCTATGGTCATCTTGGGTTTCTTTTCTTGCATTATGAGCCCTCCCTATCAGTTGTAGGGACTTCTTCAGTTATATCCATGTCAACAGAAAGATCATCGTCGTCGTTAGCCTCAGACTCAAGCTGAAGTGGACGCAAAGCCGTTGTGTGTCCCATGGGTACACGAATATCTTCAGCAACAGGCACTTCGGGAGCAGTTGGCTGAGACTCAGACTCTGCCGACGCAGGATGTGCTTTTGCCATCGTGTTAGCATAGCTGGCTTCAAGGCTGTCAAAATTGACAGGCTCGTCATGGGTGACGGGATCAACAAACTCAATCGTGACGCTATCAACCGTATCGCCACATATCTCGGCAAGCCCAAGCATCAAGCGGTCGTGAAGCTCTGCTCCCAACGTTGCAACATTAACCGTATTGTTGGGCTGAATGCGACAAAAGACACGCACATGGCCGCGTTTCTTTGCTTTGACGTTCACACTCCGTGCCGTCAACGTACCATCGCGCTCTATGGTATGCACTGCTTGCGCACGAATAGCATCACGCGTGACTTGCACCTCATCGCCATCAACAACAGACACAATAACCGAATGCGGATTACGCGGAGTAAACAAAGCGCCCAACAGACATACCAACAGACCTAGACCCGTAATGCAGGCAAGCACAAGAGCAGCTGTACCGCCAATAGGATTGGCGAGCACAGTCGCAATGCCATGCTGATAGATGCCATACCAAGGCAGCACTAGTATTGCGAGGCAGGCCATTCCAGCCAGTCCAAAGACAAACATGCACAAGCGCTTAAAACCGCTCATGCCCCACCCCCTCATACTCTGCAGCACACAGGCCGCGATTAATCTACTCTCATGAAGGATAACGCAAGCGCCGGACACGTGGTGTGCTTGCTTTTATTCCATGCCAGTCTTTACATCCTTATCCTCAGGATTGCCACCTGCATTGATGACCTCCATCAGACGCGAAGTTGCCGCTTCATCATTAATGACATAAGACACACCATCAATATAATCAGTCGTGGATGGTAGTGCTGCACGATAAATAGTGGGTGATCCACCCAACATACGCAGCATAATCGGCATCATGTTGTAACAGCGCATCGAACTGTCCATCATGTCGGCCATTGAATTGGCAACACCTACCATCTCCCAAGGCGGCAGCGTGCGAGCTTTGCTCATGATGGCCTGCAATACCAGCATCTGGTCTGCTTGACGTTGAAAATCACCCAAAGCAAAGCCATGACGAACACGTGAGAAAAGCAATGCAGTCTTGCCGTCCATCTGATGCGTCCCTGCGGGTAGGACAAGTCCTGTGTACTCAGGGTCATTTACATCCACTGGCACCTTAACCGTAATGCCACCCACTGCATCTACGAGCGAAGATAGCCCATCAAAGTGAATAACGGCAACCTTTGAAATAGGCACATTCACGAGCGTGCTCACAGCAGATGCCATGCCTCCAGCTCCGCCAAAAGCATAGGCAGCATTGATTTTTTGAGTACCGTGACCAGGAATTTCTACTTTGGTATCGCGAGGAATGGACAACATCGTAATCTTGTTGGACACAACGTCAATGCGCGCCAAAATAATGGAATCGGCACGCGACACTGCATCGCCCTCTCGCGCATCAGAGCCCAGCAAAAGCACATAATAGGGCTGCAGGGGAATATGCATCTGGGTAGCTTCCGCCACGCCTTTTGCCTCGGGATCTTTGAAGGCAAGTCTATTGTCGATAGGCAAAAACACCAGTGCATACACCGCTGCAAGTACAGCAATCAAGACAACTAAAAACTTTAGGAATCCATGACGTTTGTGCTCACGGTGTGGTAAATGAATCTGGCGCCCTGGCTGTCTATCGTAGGCACTCTCATCAAAATATTCCTGCGCAGACCTGCGAGACCTGTGTATAGGTGCAGCAGACCAGCTATCAGTATTGCCGTAGCCTTCATTTCTATAGCGACGATCAAAATCGGCACGATTTGCCTCAAGACTGCTCAGACTCGCCGGATGTTGTGGCAATTGCACGCCTGGATTTGCATTTGCACGACGAGTCTGCGACGCCGAATTGGCAGGCGGCAAGTCGGCTGCGCCCCGCGAAAAGGCTGAGCCACTCTGAAAATGTCCCTTTTTGTGATTATGCGAAGCGACCTCGAAGCCATTGGCCTCGAGGTCGTCGTCATAATTGCGATATTGCCTACTCAAGCGCACCTCGCAATGCTCGTCTTGGCCAAAGTTGCTTTACCTAACTATACGCAAAGCACCTAGGTCGAGGCTACTCGTCAGCTGCGAGGGCCTCCTCAATCTCATCAGTACGGTTCATGGTGTCATAAACGTTTTGAACGTCCTCAAGCTCCTCAAGGCGATCAACAAGGCGCTGAACCTTTTTGGCATCAGCAACAGAAACCTCAGTGGGGGTCGTAGCAATCATCGTGAGCTCGGAACCCTTAACCTCAATACCCTGAGCTTCAAGGCCCTTTTGGACATCCTGCATCTTGTCATAGGCGGTATAAACAATCCACTGATCGCCAGCATCCTCATAATCGTCGCCCTCAGCTTCGGCGACTGCCATCATAAACTCGTCCTCATCGACAGCATTCTCGCGGTCGGCAACCTTCTTGTCATCGCTCTTGATGATTTTCTCAACAGCAATAGAGCCTTTACGCTCAAACTGGAAAGCAACAGAGCCCGAGGTACCAAGATTGCCACCAGCATGAGAAAACGCAGAGCGCACGTCTGCAGCAGTGCGGTTTTTATTGTCGGTTAGGCAATCAACATAGACAGCGACACCCGCAGGGCCATAACCCTCATAGCTAATCTCTTCGTAGACAGCGGCATCGGCACCAGCACCAAAGGCCTTGTCAATAGCAGCCTTAATCTTTGCATTGGGCATGGAAACCATGCGAGCACGAGCAACAGCAGCAGCAAGCGTTGCATTGTTGTCCGGGTTGGGGTCGCCACCAGACTTGGCGGCAACAGTAATGTTGCGCGAGAGCTTAGAGAAGAGCGATGAACGCTTTGCGTCGATCGCTGCCTTCTTGTGCTTGGTGGTAGCCCACTTAGAGTGTCCGGACATGCAGGTCTCCTTCTTGCATCGTGGTAGAAACAGTAGAATTTTAGCTGTTTGTCTTGTTAAGGGAAAGAGAAAAGCTTCTCCCCTACTCAAAACCCACGCAGTCATGGTAATTTTTGCTGCCAATTTTTACCGTCTACCTAGGCTCGTTCAATTGAGAGTCTACATGCGTTAAAGTCACAAGTGAAGAGTTTGTATTGTTGTATTCCTCAGCTAAAGGAGGCGCTCATGCTTTATATAGGTAACTTCAACTACAATGATGAAAACGATGTCTCTGACAACTACGTGTTGATGCCTGCCGTAGTAGAAGCTGCAGATGCAGAAGAAGCGCTGGATCGTTTTGAAAAGATGTTCGAGCGCATAAACGCCAAGTCCGACCTGCTTGATGGTGCGCATTCCATTTACCTGGACTCTTTGGTTGAGCTCGATCGTGCGCCTGAATCCGCCGTACTCATCCAATGGGAAAAGATTGTTCCTACAGATGAGGGGCTCTGCTCTATTACTTCAGCTCTGCCCGAACTCGAAGAAGGTGAAGCGGCGTCTGCTTATGGTTGGAATGACGACGATGGAGAGTTTGAGCACATCCACGTCCACAACGATAACGAACATATTGCAGACGCCGAACTCGACGACTTTGATGATGACCAGAATGGTTTTGAAGAAGAGCCTTTCATGAGACTCTAAGCTCTGCTTTATTAAGTGCTAAAGCAAACTCTACACGTCACGTAAGAGCAAATCCCCGTCGTCATGCCCACGGCGGGGATTTTGCGTTTTCTTGCGCACAGATGGTTCAAGCTTCGGACGCTATACCCACAGATGGTTCAAGCTTCGGAGTATTTCCAAATAGATGGTTCAAGTGTCGGAGTTGGAGTACACAAAACAGCTGGTCATTTTTTTCGGTAGACCGAAGGATGAACCATCTGTGTGAGTGTGCGCCGAAGAATGAACCATCTAGGAAATATCATCTAGGAAATGCGCATGAGGTGAATTCGCTGGGGGCTTTTGAAGTGAGCAGCAATGATGAGTACTGCTATACCAGCAATAATCAATGGCAACGACAGAATTTGGCCCATTGTCAAAAAATTGCCAAAGAGATAGCCCAGCTGGGCATCTGGTACACGCACAAACTCAATCAACGCACGAAATACCCCATAGAGCAGCAAAAATACACCCGAAAAAGTCCCTTGTGGAAGGGTGGGCTTACGTCGTGACAGCACAAAAAGTACCAAGAAAATCACGACGCCTTCAAGCAGAGCTTCATAGAGCTGCGAGGGATGGCGATAGACCATACCACCGCCTGCATCAGAAAACATGACACCCCAAGGCAGATCAGTTGGTTTGCCCCAGAGCTCGCCATTGATAAAGTTGGCACAACGCCCAAAGAAAAGCCCAATCGGTGCAGCACTTACTCCTAAGTCACAAAGGGTTACAAGCGACAAATGCAGTCTACGTACTACAATCCCGCCCCCTATGATTGCCCCTATAAGGCCACCATGAAAGCTCATGCCTCCTTGGTTGAGTGCCAAGATCTCAAGCGGATGCTCCAGATAGTAGCCAGCTCCATAAAAGAGCACATAGGCAAGACGAGCTCCAATAATGACACCAAAAGCAAGACCAATCATGACTGATGTCAACTCGTCGAGGGTTAAATCCAACCCCCAGCGTTTTTGCGTCCTCCAAATCCAAACAGCACCCAGTACAAAGCCAGCAAGATAAGCCAAGCCATACCAGCGTACTACCACTGGTCCCAGTGCAAAAGCTATGGGATTAAGCTGATGATACAGCTCGTTAAGCCACATACCTGCGCTACCTTAGAACGGCATTGCAGGCATAACCTTGGTTACGCCTGGGACATGCTCCATCAAAATGCGCTCAATGCCCTCACTCATGTCATACGAAGACAGAGGGCAACCAGCGCAAGCACCCTGCATCTCAAGCGTTACCACACCATCATCAGTACAATCGATAAGCGCTACATCACCACCATCAGCCTGTAGGCTCTGACGGATAACGTCAATTGTCCTCTCAAGAAGGTCCCTATTTACTGCCATCTCTACCCCTTCCTTCGCGAGCACATTGACACACGCTCGCCATAATCCCTATTTATCAGCTAGACATTAGGCTATGTTACCCGATACAACTTTGCGCATTCACTTGTATCTTTCTTTACATGAATGCCAAATGTGTACACCCTGAGATGCCTCAGACGCCAAAAGACACCCACGGAAAACGAAACATCCATCTGTCGCCTAATCAATCGGGCTAAATAGATGTCCTGTATCGCTTCCTGCAAGGCGCGGAGCAGGACGTTTGCCCGCCTGTACTGCCAAGAGCGCCGCTTGGATACGCTTGAGTTCGCTGCCCACTTCTTGCTCACTTAACAAACTACAATCCACCATCAAGCGGCTTACTCCCGCAGAAAGCAACTCTCCTATCTCTGGCGTCAAATCCAAAGGACGAGCTGCATACAATCTTGAGCGACCCTGCAAATCCGTACGCACAGGCAACAAAGAGCCATCTCGACTACGCAAAGACAAACGTTGCTTGCGTAATCCACAGTGAGCACAATCCTCTATACAATGTCCTGCAGTCTGCAAAATACAATGCTCACTAGTCATCGCGCGGATGCGTCCCGATACAGTCACGCCTATGGGAGTCTTTGCTTGGGAAGCAATCTGACGTATCTCCTCAAGCGTTAGCTCCGAAGACAGCCAAAAACCCTGCGCACCTTGGGCTTCAAGCCAAGAGAGACAGCTTGCATTATGCACAGGAATACATGCCCTAATCTCAGGATACGCACCTCTATCAACAGCTGCCGCCAACTCGGATACATTACCTACCGCAAGCTCGCTACCTGGCACGATATAGTTATCAATACGTTTATGATCTGCTTGTCGGCAAACCTCATCAAGCCAAGGAATTACCTCGGCAGGCCAAGTTGAAAGCGTTGGATCGGACAGCTGATCATCACGAACATACACGCGATGAGCACCAGCAGTGAGTGCCGCATGTGCCACCTCAGGCGTTACCACCAACGCGCAGATTTCTGCAGTCTGCACTGATTTCATATCAGTAAGTAACGCAGCTTTTTCGCGAGGACCGCGCAGTCCTACACCTACATTCTCGGAGCGCCCTTCATAGCTTGCAAGCAATTCTTTTTCAAGCAATCTACAAGCCCTTGATCTCAGCTTATGTAGGGAAGAAAAACCTAGACCCACCCCTTCATCAAGCTCAACATCTATGGCTCGCGCTTCAAAGGCAGAGTTTCCCAACCTACCCGCATGCTCCGCAAGGTCCTCAGTTGTCACAGCCTTGGTGCGTGCCGCCTCAACCAGATCGCCTTCTGCGCGCACGGAAGCAGAGCCATCGACGCAGCTCATTTCAACAGCAAGTGGCATACCCATATGTGCAATAACCCTCATTGTTATCGCGCGTTTGGGAGCAGCACTGGGACGTGCCGCCAAAGCCGAAGCATCCAGCGCTGCCTGCGAGCGAATAACACGCACCACACTTCCCGCAGGTAGTGTGCGTACCGTACGACATGTGAGGATCTCGCCAGGACGTACATCTTTTGATGCCAAGGTAGTCAAAAACTGCGAGGGATCTTCAAGCGGCCTCAACTCAAGCAAATCACCTTTGCCCACTGGCACGTCAACGCGCAGTGTGACTTCAGCCTCGTGGTGCATGCGCGTACGCTCACGACCACCTGCCGAACCGCCCTGCACCCGCCTAAAACTCCCAAGGTCGCGACTTGAAAGCACCTCTCCTGCCAGCTCGCCACGGTTATTCGAGCGGTCATAGCTCATCATCTCATCGCCTGAGCGACCTTTGAGATAGGCATCAGTAAAGTTACGATTGAAGGAACGCAAAAGCAAGTCTCGACGACGATTGATATTGTCCTGACTAGACTTGCGCCCTGCAGCAACATCATCTAAAGCCCCGCGATAAGCAGAGACTACCGACCACACATAGTCAGCCGCTTTCATACGACCTTCTACCTTGAGGGAGCCAAGTCCTGCTTGTGAAAGCTCAGCTAAATCACTTATGGTGCAGTAATCTTTGGGACAAAGCGGTCGAGTGCGTCCGTCCGCTGCTATCACACGACCCTTACTATCCACCAGATCGTAAAGCAGACGGCAAGGTTGCGCGCAAAGACCGCGGTTTGCCGAACGGTTACCCACCGACGAACTCAACTTGCAAATACCCGAATAGCAAAAGCAAAGCGCGCCATGCCCAAAGTTTTCAAGCTCTACGCCCTCCTGTGCAATGCGTGAAATCTCAGCCAAGGACAACTCGCGTGAAAGCGTCACCCGCTCTACCCCAAGAACATCACGCACCCATGCCACAGCACGCCCGTCATGCACATTTGCCTGAGTAGATACATGAATTTCGATGTCAGGACGACGGCGACGGAGTTCCGACATCAGACCCCAGTCTTGCACGATGAGTGCGTCTGCACCAAGTGCCCAAGCATGGGCGGCCCAGCGTACAGCCCGCTCTAGCTCGTCTTCCTTGATAACAACATTTTGTGTTACGTAGACCCGTGCACCCGCAATATGAGTAACGCGGCAGGCTTCACGAAACTCCTCATCAGAGAAGTTATGTGCACCTCGACGCGCATTAAAATCGCTACCAAGACCACAGTAAATTGCATCGGCTCCTGCAGCCAGCGCCGCATAAAAAGCCTCAGGTCCACCAGCGGGCGCCAGCAGCTCAGGTACCTGCCGAGCGCCAGCTTGATTAGTCATCTTTCGCTCCTGCATTTAGGCAAGACGAGCAAACTTGCGCTTGCCAACTTGCACTACACAGCCAACATGCAGCTGTTCGGGGTCAATGTTGTAATTCTTTGCAGCAACAGCAACCTGATCAATTTTGACGCCGCCACCGTCAATCTGGCGACGCCCGTCACCTGCCGAGGCGCAAAGTCCCGCTTCGGCAAGTACACGAGCAAGATAAATCTTGCCTTGGTCGTTGGGAGTCAAATCCACGCTGACTTCAGCAATATTCTCAGGCAGCTCACCCTTCTTGAACCGAGCATCAAAAGCAGCTTGTGCTACAATACCCGCACCTTCACCGTGATAGAGATCACAAATATTGCGAGCAAGTGCGCGCTTAAGCTGGTAAGGGTCGGCCGTACCATCTGCATAAGCAGCATCAATTGCATCGACTTCATCGACAGGCAGTGTTGAGCAGAGACGGTAATACATAGGCACTACTGTGTCATTAATACTCATGAGCTTGCCAAACATTTCGTCAGCAGGGTCAGTCAGACCAACATAATTCTTGTAGCTCTTAGACATCTTCTTGACACCGTCAAGGCCCACAAGCAGCGGCATCGTAAGAGCTACCTGTGGTTCCATGCCAGATTTTTCCATCAAATCGCGACCAGCGAGAAGATTAAAAATCTGGTCGTTACCGCCCATCTCGAGGTCAGCCTTGATAATCACCGAGTCATAGGCTTGCAACACGGGATAGATAAACTCATGCAATGCAATTGGCATACCATTTGTGTAACGATTGTGAAAGTCTTCACGCTCAAGGATGCGTGCAACATTGAACTTGCTCATCAGACCAAGCATTGAGCCCAAATCCAAAGGTTTAAGCCATTCGCCATTGTGAACAATTTGCGTACGCTCGGGATCCAAAATCTTGAGAGCTTGCTCGACATAGGTGGCAGCGTTGGCTTCGACCTGCTCTTCTGTTAAAGGAGGACGGGTAGAATCACGACCCGAGGGGTCGCCAATGAGCGCCGTGCCATTGCCAATAATGAGTGTTACCTTGTGACCAAGATCTTGAAACTGACGCATCTTGCGCAAAGGCACCGCATGACCTAAGTGCAGGTCAGGCGAGGTAGGATCAACGCCTAGCTTTATATTCAGAGGAACTCCACGTTCGAGTTTCTTTTTGAGCTCATCCAAAGGAACAATCTGCATAGTTCCCGAAGTAATTACCTTGAGCTGCTCTTCTACCGATAACACAACAGACCTCCTGAGATTTTATTAACTACCATCGCCCCCCAATAAATTAGTTGAAGGATGGACTCTCCTACTCTAGCAGGACAGGCGCGGTCGAACCCTTATAATGTTGACGCAAATGTCGCTCGCCTGAGGAGGACTGCATGGGCATTCGTACGCGCAGGGCCCGTCTGCATTCGCGCACACATATCGTCGGCTTTGGAATTGTTGGCGTTTTTGGCTTTTTAGCCTTATTCGCCGCCGCTGTGGGTATTTCTCTTGGAGCACTGGTTTCAAGCTGGCTCCAGAACCTACCTGACTATCAGTCAGCCGATGCCTATCTCGTGGCAGAGCCTACACAGGTGCTTGCCTCTGATGGCACGGTCATGGCTGAGTACTATCTGCAAAATCGTCACTCTGTAAAGCAGGCTGACGTAGCAGATGCCGTATTCAAGGCCACCGTCGACGTTGAAGACGAGCGCTTCTACAAGCACAATGGTGTTGACCCGCAGGGTATTGCTCGAGCTATTGTTTCGCAGCTTGCTGGTCGCTCTGAGGGTGCATCTACCATCACTCAGCAGCTTGTCCGCAATACTGTCTTGTCTGATGAACAATTCGAGCAGAGCCTCAAGCGCAAAGTTCGCGAGGCCTATATTGCCATTCAGATGGAAAAGACCTACACCAAAGACCAGATTCTGATGATGTATCTCAACACCATCTACTATGGTCATGGTGCTTATGGCATTGAAGCTGCAAGCAAAACTTACTTTAATAAGAGCGCCAAAGACCTCGATCTCAATGAAGCCACAACTTTGGCTGGTATCCCCAACTCTCCTGGCTATTTTGATCCCACAGTCAACATGGAGGCCTGCAAGAAGCGCCGCAACCATGTACTTGACCGTATGCTTGCAATTGGTGATATCAGCAAGGAAGACTATGACAAGGTTAAGAGCGCAGATATCAAGCTCAACCTAGGCAGCTTCAAAGAATCTGATAGCTCTAGTCCCTACTTTACCGACTATGTCCGCGAACTACTACTTAAGGACTTTGATCAGGATCTGATTCTCAAGGGCGGCCTGAAGGTCTACACCACACTCGACCTTAATTGGCAAAAAGCTGCCGAGGAAGCCGTATCCGACCAACTCAAGACCATTGATGACGACCAACTACAAGCAGCACTGTGCGCTATTGACCCTGGCACTGGTTATGTCAAAGCCATGGTCGGTGGCAGAAGTTACAAGAAGAGCCAGTACAACATGGCTACCCAAGCAAGGCGTCAGCCTGGTTCGAGCTTTAAGGCGTTTACGCTGGTAGCAGCGCTTGAAGCGGGTGTGAACCCTAATATTTACTTGGATTGTAGCTCTCCGCAGCAGATTACCAGCACTTGGAAGGTACAAAACTACGCCAACGAGAATCTTGGTATTCTGACTCTGCAACAGGCACTTGCGGTGTCTTCTAACACAGGCTTTGCACGGGTTGCCATGGGTATTGGCGCCGACAAGATTGTAACTACTGCTCATGATATGGGCATTGATGTTGACCTACCTGCTTATCCTGCTATTACCTTGGGTACCGAGGGTGTACCTCCCATTCAAATGGCAGAAGGCTATGCCACACTTGCCACTGGCGGTATCCACCATGATGCCGTTGCTATTACACGTATCGAAG
The DNA here is from genome assembly GCF_000466405.1 of Atopobium sp. oral taxon 810 str. F0209. Classification (GTDB taxonomy): domain Bacteria; phylum Actinomycetota; class Coriobacteriia; order Coriobacteriales; family Atopobiaceae; genus Olegusella. The sequence goes on from NZ_KE952948.1 coordinate 44,651, forward strand.
ACCGCAACGGTAATATCGTCTACGAGCATAAAGATGATGGTAAGCGCACTGTACCTGCAGAGATTGCTCAGGCTGCAACTGAAGCTCTGCAAACTGTTGTCACGAGTAGCAGCGGTACGGCAAATGTTGTCTCCTACACCACCAACTACAACCAGCCCATCGCTGGTAAGACTGGCACAACCGAGGACTTCCGTGACCTATGGTTCTGCGGATATACACCTCAGGTTTCAGTTGCGGTATGGGTGGGCAACGAAGATAACACTCCTGTCTTGGTACATGGCAGCTACCTGCATCCTTATAACACCGCCTGCCCCATCTTTGTAGGCTTTACCAATGCCATTCTCAAAGATACAGCACGTGAGGAGTTCCCCACCACAGACAAAAAGCCCACCTACAAGGACAATAGCGCTTGGGACTTTGCTCGCACCTATACCATGGAATACGAAGTCGAGGAAAAGACCGAAGAGACCACAACTGAGCAGAACACTGAAAATACCGAGAATACTGAGAACAATACTCAGAACAACGAAAATCAGACCGATCCTAATAATGGCGGCGGAGCTACAACTCCTGACAACACCGACAATAGTGGTGATGAGCAGCAACAAGATGCGCCTGCGGGTGAGTAACAGTTACTTGTGTGACCCTTATACTGATAAAAAGCATGCTCGACTCAACATCAAGCGTGCTTTTATCAAGCGTGCTTTTTTGTTGCCATGCTTACATGTAAAGCTACTTGTGCGTACTGCGCAGCTTTTCTATGAGATTGAGCAACTCGATTGCTGCCTCGTCATCAGCCGAAACTACAAGTACCGTATCGTTACCAGCAACGGATCCGCAAACATCGTGCAAAGCTGCCGCATCAACAGCAGCAGCGACACCTGGAGCAGTACCCGGCTGACTTTTAATAATCACAAGATTGTGAGCACGATCAACATTTAACACAAATTCAGAAACCATGCGCTGAAGATGCAGGTCTTCGGCGAGCACATAGATACCTTCAGAGAGCTTACGCAAACCCATATCGGCAATATCGCGCGAAACAGTAGCCTGAGTGCATTTATATCCGATATCCTGCAGTTCATCAACTAACTCACGCTGAGTACGGATGGACTTGCCGCGGACAATATCACGAATAGCATCTTGCCTACTGTTGCGTCTTTTCACCATAATCAACCCCACAAATCCGATATGTATGCATAAACCTCAAAATTCAAAGGTCATAATACCTTCTCATTTGAGCTGCATGAGATATAGCCACTATGCATCATACCTACTTAATAATCGAATAATTGAACTTTATGTTTGAACGAGCGGCAAGCGGTAAGAACCAAGGGGACAAACGGAGTTTTACACGTCTCCTGCACATAGTTTAGCTATACATTAAGCACTTATAAATCTTCGAAAGAATTCTCAAAAGGATTACTGATAGCTCAATATGTTAGTTTTCATGAAAAACATGCGTTACCATTCGCATATTTTTTCTCAGCTAGATTTGCGGGCTTGGCATACTATAGATATGGAATACAAGGCACTAAGCTGCTCAGCCTCATAGAGCAGCAAAGTTATAGCTGAGAGGATTCCCATGTCCAATTATGCAGATTCAAACCGTGGCGGTTCGCGTCCGCGTTCTGGCGGCTATTCCGATCGTCCTGCTCGCCTACGTTCTACTTCTAGCAATAGTGGAGCAGGACAAGGTGCTCGTCGTGGATACCGTTCTGGGCAGGGTCCTTCTCATGATAGACGCGGCGGTCAACGTCCCTATCGCTCCAATCGCAATTATCGTACCATCAACGGTCATGACACTGGCTATTCATTGCGCCAGCGCGGCATCAACTTTAGTGGACGCAAAGGCGGTCTGCTTTCCAATCTTGATCAGCGTAGTCTCCTCATTCTTGCTGGCGGCATTATTGCTCTGCTTATTTTGATATTTGCTATCTCAAGCTGTGTCCGCGGATGTGCTTCTGGAGCAAACAAGAAAAATAATTCAACCAGTTCAGTCAACTCTCAGGACACTAGGGTCTCAGCTAGTGCGTCCCCTGACATCACCAGCAAGCTCACCCCTGCTTTGGATAACGCTGACAGTTTGTACAAGATTGCTAAAAATGCTGACAAATATAAGGATAGCCGCATGATTGATTTGGCTGTTAACGAGCCAAATGCTATTAAGTTTGTCCTCACCTACCCCGATGCCGACCACACCAGCGGTGCATATGAAGACACTGTTGAAAAAGGTACCTATCCTTTACTCTTTGATTGGGATTCTCGTTGGGGTAATGTGGATTTTGGCGACGGCGCTCTTGGCGTCACAGGTTCTGGCCCCACTTCACTTGCCATGGCTTATATGGGTCTCACTGGTAAAACCGACCAAACTCCCGCCACGATTGCCAAAGCAATTGCTGATGCAGGTGCAGATTCTGGCGACACGGGCATGGCAACGTCCTTCTTTGACAAGGGCATCTCAACTGTGGGCCTAAGCGTTACTTCAATGGAAGTTAGCAAAGACAATCTGCACTCTATTTTGGGCAATGGAAGCCCTGCTTTGGTACAAGTAAAAGACGATAGCCTTACGGCATCAGCACATTGGATACTTGTAATTGGCTATGGCAACGATGGCTCGATTGTCGTTTATGATCCCACCTCATCGGCGGTATCTTCCCACAGTTGGGATGCAGGTACCATCAGCTCAAGTGCAAGCGCACTTTACTCGGTAGGCGTTGCCGCACAAAACGATACGAGCGACGGATCCGATAGCAACAACAGCGACTCTGGTACAAGCGACACTGGAGATACATCTTCCGATACCGCCGACAGTTCCAACCAGTAAGCCATCTGGGCAGGTCGATTTTTTGCCAATGAGGAATTAGGATTCCTTTTCGATTGGGATGATGAACGGTGGACCTTTTCTTCTCTTAGGACCGTTCCACAATAGGCAAGACAGACCAAACAAACACATGAAAAAAGCCCACACCTGCAAGGATGTGGGCTTTTGCGTAAGCTTATAACAAGCAGAGCGCCATGCTACGAGAGGATCTTCTCGCTAGCAGCACGAAGTTTTGCCTCAACCTCTTCGGCTTCAGCGCGCGTTGCGCCCTTAGCAAAGAGGTATGCCTTGACCTTGGGCTCGGTACCAGAAGGACGGAAGATAACCTTGTTGTCGTCTTCCAAGCGATACTCGATAACGTTTGCCTTGGGCAGGGTCTGCTTGGGCTCCTTCTGAAGACCACCCACGATAGCCATCTGAGCACCAGTGGCAAAGTCGGTAGTACCGATAACCTTGTAACCAGCAATCTCGGTCAGAGGCTTCTCGCGCAAACCAGCCATAATCTCTGCCATGCGCGCAGCACCTGCAGCACCTGGGAAGGAAGCATTGACCGTACCATTGAGATAGTAACCGTACTTCTGATACAAGGCATCCATAGCCTCGTAGAGATCCATACCCTTAGCTGCATAATATGCACTCATCTCTACTGCGAGCATCGTGGCAACGATTGCATCTTTGTCACGAGCGTGAGTACCTACGAGGTAACCATAGCTCTCCTCAAAGCCCATGAGGTAGCGGTCTTCTTCACCCGCATCTTTAAGCAGGTCAATCTGGCCACCAATATACTTAAAGCCAGTCAGCACGCGACGCATCTCAAAGCCATAATCACGAGCCAAAGCATCAGGCATGACAGAAGAAACAATGGTAGAAACAGCAACCTTGCGGGTCACATCCTCGCCATTTTCCTTGGCCATGGTTGCCAGCCAGTCCATCAGCAATACGCCCATCTCATTGCCGGAAAGCAGCACATAGCCACCATCGTGAGGAATAGCGCAACCCATACGGTCGGCATCAGGGTCGGTAGCCACCATGAAGTTCGGCTTGACCTTGTCGCACAAATCCAAACCCAGCTGCAGTGCCTCGCGGAATTCAGGGTTGGGGTACTGGCAAGTTGGGAAATGTCCGTCAGGCTCTGCTTGCTCGGGAACAACGGTCACGTCCTCAACGCCAATCTCCTTGAGGATGCGCGTGACGCACTCCATACCAGTGCCATTGAGCGGTGTATAGACAACCTTGAAGCCCTCGGGAGCCTTAAAGCCAGGAACAGAGACCTTCTTGACAGACTCGATAAAGTTGTCGAGAACCTCCTCAGGCGTCCACTCAACCAAACCCTGAGCCAAGGCTTCGTCAAAGTCCATCATCTTGACTGCATCAAACATGGGCGTACGCGCGATAGAAGCGGAAATCTCATCTGCAGCTTCATTGGCAATCTGGCAGCCGTTGTCGTCATAGACTTTATAACCGTTGTACTGGGCGGGATTGTGAGAAGCAGTCAGCACGATACCAGCAGAAGTATGCAGGTAGCGCACGGCAAATGACAGCGTTGGCACAGGCTCGATACGAGGATAGACATACACATGGATGCCATTTGCAGCCAAAACCCCTGCTGCGACCTTCTGGAAATCCTCACCCTTAAGACGAGAGTCACGGGCAAGTGCCAGCGAGGGATTTTCGTAGTGAGCATTCAGATAATCTGCAACGCCCTGAGTAGCTTGAGCTACAACATGCACATTCATGCGATTGGTACCAACACCAATCGTGCCGCGCAGACCTGCCGTGCCAAACTCAAGGTCGCGATAAAACGCATCGTTGAGTTTTTCCTCATTTCCAGGGGCCATCAGGTCTTCGAGCTCAGATTTGAGATCAGCTTCTGTGACGTTCTCAGCCCAAAGCTGTACCTTGTCCTGAATCTCTTTGTCCATAGTCAGCCTTTCTGTCGAGCCGCGACACTTGTCTGCGGCCTTCTCGCATACTTAATTTAGTTTACCCCGACAGAGTGCATGAAAGCCGAGCAAGACGGCAGAAGGTGGTATTTACCAAGGCTAAAGAACAAGTCTGTCACCCGAAACGGACAAAAGACTTACATCCTCTATCTTTTCTCAAGCAGAGCTGGGTATTAGCAAACTTTCTAGACCGCAGTCGGCCGACAGCGCCGCACGATATAGCAATGATGAATACGCTTATTGCGCAAAAAATCATCGGGGATTGTTTGGTCAGTAATATCACTAAGCTCCACTCCTGCTTTGGCAAGTTTTTCAAACTCTGGTACAAAGTCTCGCAAATTGCAGCAAAACACACAGCTACCCGCCCGTGTCAGCAAACGCGAAACACCAATCAAGAGTTCCACATGGTCTCGCTGAATATCAAACGAAGAACTCTTCATACGCGAGGAATTGGAGAAAGTAGGAGGATCAAGATAAATCAAATCCCAGCGATTGCGTGTATGGCGTTGCTCATTTACCCAGCTCAAGACATCCGCTTGTATATATTCATGCTCAGGCCCACCAAAACCATTGCGCCCCATATTGCGCTCAGCCCACTCCAGATAGGGACGGGAAAGGTCAACCGTCGTCGTATATTTGGCACCACCATCCGCAGCATAACAGCTCGCACTACCCGTATAGGCAAAAAGATTCAAGAAACGCTTGGAGCCAGCAGTTGCTTTGGCCATCTCGCGAATACGTGCGCGAATATCACGGGTATCTAGGAAAAGCCCCACGTCCAGCCCACCTGAAAAATTGAGCTCAAAAGTCAGTCCGCCCTCATCTACGAGATGTGCTCCAGCAGGTAGAGCAAGCTTACCTTTCTTTGCTGCACTATCACGTACTACTTGGCGATTTGCATATTGCGAGCCACCGCGAGCACGCAAGCGCTGACGCACAAAGATATCTCCTGCAGCCACACCTAAAACAGGCGCTGCAATAGCAAGAGCATCCGAAAGTCGAGTGCGCGCTAAAGCAGGGTCAATTTCCTTGGGTGCAGCGTACTCAGACAATACCGCCCAAGGGCCCCCTCCCGTTCCACCATATTTGGCTTCATCAATGAGCACAGAAGGTTCAAAACGCTCAATAGCGACAGCATAATCCGGTAGGTCAGCATCATATACACGGTAGGCGCCTACATCCTCGCGACGTGCCCAACGGCGACGCAGTCGCCAAGCTTTTTCCAAGCGGCGGGCAAATTGCTCACTTGAGGGTAGTTCCACCATCACAGTCGAACCATTCTTGAGCGCAAGCGGCATACCTTGACGCGTGTCTTCTCCTAGCTCGTAGGCTGCAAGCACTCCTTCATCTGCGCCAAGATAGATGCGTTCCTCCAGCGTGGGCTCTAAACCCAAAGTCACACCAAGGCTTTTGTCACGCCCAAGCACGGCAAGAGTTGAACCCGATGGCAAAGCTGCTGCAGCAGAACGTGCCTGTGCCAGCTCGCGCGATGTTTCAGCAAAGTCTGCAGCTCCACTTAGATCACAGCAAAGCAAAACATCAGCAGCTCCAAGCTGCGCAGCATCAAGCCCGTCTATACCAACGTCAATAAAGTTTGCTGTCGTACTGGCTTCGGCAGCCGCCTCCGCGCGTTCATCAGCCTCATCAAGCAAAGCAAACCACGCTGCTTCATCATGTCTAAGCCACGACTCAAAGCTCCAACGATGCCGTAACAAATTGGGTGCTCTGTCATCGCGCTCTACTTGTGCTTCCGCAAGCAGAGTCGCTGCCCTCGCTCCTAGTACCAACAAAGTTGGTGTTTGGTGCCTACACAGGCGATACCAACCGCCTGCTGCCAAAAGTGCTGCCGCATAGTCGGGACGCAAAGATTCACGCAGACTGGATTCGCGCCGCCCATCGCGGTGGAAAAGTGGCTCTCCCGCCAGCTCAATACCTATTACTGCTCGCTCACGCGAAAGACGAACCATCACCGTCAAATCTGCTTGACTGGGATCTGTGGCCAATCGCACGCCACGCATCTCTGCCATACGGTCGGCAATAGCATCTTTAGTACGCAGAGCAGTAAAACGAGTATTGCGTAGCTCAGAATTAGTGCCATGCGCATCAACCGAAATGGTTGCTGTACGTGGTAGCTCTTCTTCCCAAGCAATCTGTGATACACCCTCGTAAAGCTCATCAGCATTACGAGCACCTACACGCGCCAAAATCGCAACCACGCGGGAGGCAAGGCGCGACCATAGGCAGACACGATAAGCATCTGCCAGTTTGCCTTCAAAGCCAACCTGTCCATGCAGGGGGCGCACACGAGGTGTACCCAAAGCCCGCAGTTCATCAGCGAGAAGGCTTTCAAATCCTGCAGGACAGCTGGCAAAAAACTCCATTATTTCCTCCGGCGTGATTGCGTAGGTCAACACGCGTCTTTAATGCTTACGGTAAAAGGCTGCAAGATCGGCATCCATTGCCTCAAGCGTGGGAACATCCACATAGGCCATATGACCACAGCCATAGCGATGGAATTCTACGCGTTGCTTGATTTCATCAGAGAGGAACTGTGCAGAGAGATCATGGACAACATTCCAATAGGTTGTCGCTGCATCGTAGCGACCACCAAGCACGCACATCTTGATAGTAGGATCGCGACGCAAAGCACAGGCGATATCAATGGCAACGTTGGGAGCACCGACTTTTTCACCCGTACCAGGAGCCTCGTGCTCCCAGTCCCATTTCATACCAACACGCTCATAGTTGTTGTCAAGATAGCGAGCAGGACTACGATAGCCCAAGCTATCACGTAGGAAGGTACGGAAGGCATTGTTCCAGACAGCATTAACCGCATCGTCAGCGGCATCCTCACCTGCAATCCAGTCAGGAGTTTGCTGATAGCTTGGCGCATCAGATACAAAACGCATATCGAGACGGCCACAAACTTTGCCCTCGTCTGCCAAGATATGCCTACGGAAATCCTCCAGCGATACACGTAGATGGCGAGAGGCGATGTAGTCAGCAGACAGACCAATAAGCTCGGACATCTGCTCGGCCACCTTGCGTTCGCGCTCCTTGCCTAGGCGGTCTCCAACAAGCAAAGCGGGGGCATAAACCTCGTCAGAAAAGCTCATTGCCTTGTCAAACCAGCTGTCTACATCAATATCTTTGCCTGCACGGCCAAAGAACTGTGCTGTTGCAGCAAATGTTGGCAGCATGCCCAAGTAATACAGATCCTCGCCAGGTAGGGTCTGTACCCAATCCCAAATTGCAGACAGCATGGTCACACCAGTCAACTTGACGCCACGCTCGCCCAAAAGACGCATCAATACCGCATTGCGGACAGTGCCGTAGGACTCACCCAACAAATACAATGGACTTGCCCAGCGACCCTCACGCTCTAGCCAATCAGTAATAGCACGGCAAAAAGCATCAGCATCCCCATCAACACCAAAGAGCGACTTGGGTTCTGCATCTGCAGCAACTGGTGAAAAACCCGTACCCGGTGCGTCAAAAAAGACAAGGTCAGAATATTTCAACAGGGTATGAGGATTGTCAGTCACAGGAGCAGATGAATATAGGTGGTCAGTACCTGAGGTCTCTACGCGCAGCGGACCAAAGCCACCAAAGTTGATAGGCACAGATGCACAACCAGGACCGCCGTTAAAAAGGAAGGTCACCGGACGCGTGGGATCAGATTTACCCTCAGCATCAACTGCAACATACGCAAGATGAAACATCTGAGCCGTCAGGCGACCCGTATCATCACGCACGTCGGCGTGGCCTGCCGTGGCGATGTAATCGATAGTTTCCCCCTCACCCTTCCAGCTAAGGTGCTGGGATACAGCCTCAGGTACAGGCACAGTTCCCGAACCCTGAGCCACCCAAAAGTCACTCTTTTTTGCGGGGGTTGCGGCAGGCGTAGCCACCAGCTTTCCCTCAGTTTCTTCTGCCATATGAGCCTCCTTAAAATCGCGCCGAAGCGCATCTCTTGTCGACAAACACTATAGAGCAGACAAGCAAAACTCGACCTGCCATCCGCACTTCTTCTCTGCATCTACGGGTCTCAACTTGCCCCGCCCCTACAAAAAGATAAAATTATAGATTCAGTGTGCGCTAACACTCGCTTCACACATAGTTTAAATACAGCATGTTGCTTGATGTCTGCGCAGGTAGATACGTTGTTTGGAGCGTCATGAGCATAGCTAATATGCCTGTTGAGGGACCTTCAAAGACCCCTTTGGGATCCGTCAAAGACTTTTCTCGCAAAAAAAGTCACACACATAAGGCGGCACGTGGAAATGCGGGCATTCCGTTTTCTATGGGTATGGTGTTAGTAACCTTAGGCGTTGTCTACGGCGACATCGGCACGAGTCCCATGTACACCATGAAGGCAATCATGGAGGGTAACGGCGGACTCAAAACCATGAGTAGTGATGTGGTTTTGGGTGCTTTGTCTCTACTGATTTGGACCATCACCTTAATTACAACGGTGAAATACGTCCTTATTGCCATGAAAGCAGACAACCACAACGAGGGCGGTATTTTTGCTCTCTACAGTCTCGTGAGGCGCTGTAGCAAGTGGCTGCTCTTCCCTGCTATGGTAGGTGGAGCAGCACTGTTGGCAGATGGCATCCTCACTCCTGCCGTCACCGTAACCACAGCTATTGAGGGTCTGCGCACCATTGAGGCAGTCTACAACATCATTGGTGATAATCAACATATTGTTATTGGTATCACCATTACCATTCTCTGCGCACTTTTTATGATTCAACGCGCAGGTACCTCTACCATCGGCAAAGCCTTTGGTCCAGTCATGACTCTATGGTTTGGCTTTTTGGCAGCCATCGGTTTGATGAATATCATTACTACAGGGAATTGGGGGGTGCTGCGCGCACTCAATCCTATGCGTGGTGTTATCTTCCTTTTCTCAGATATCAATGCAGCAGGTCTCATGGTGCTGGGTAATGTCTTCCTCTGCACCACTGGTGCTGAAGCACTGTATTCAGATATGGGCCATGTTGGTAAGTCAAACATCTATGCAAGCTGGCCTTTTGTAAAGCTCTGCTTGATTCTCAACTACCTAGGTCAGGGCGCCTTTATTTTGGCAAACAGAGGTAACACTGGTTTGTATGGCATTGAACAGCTCAATCCCTTCTTCGAGATGGTGCCCGAAAACCTCCGCGTATTTGCCGTCATTCTTTCAACCTTGGCTGCTATCATCGCTTCTCAGGCACTCATTACTGGCTCTTTCTCCATCGTTAGTGAGGCTATTCACCTCAACCTCATGCCCCACCTCAAGATCACCTATCCCTCCAATACTAAAGGCCAGCTCTACATTCCTTTGGTCAACACCATTATCTGGATTGGTTGCATCTTTGTTGTTTTGCTCTTTAGGACATCCAGTCATATGGAAGCCGCATACGGTCTAGCAATTACAGCAACTATGCTCATGACCACCGTTTTGCTTTTTGTCTACCTCCATACCATCCGCCACAAGCCACTTATTGCCTATGTGTTCCTTGCCTTCTTTATTGCACTTGAGGCTATGTTCTTCGTCTCTAGCCTGACAAAATTCCTACATGGCGGCTATTTCACGGTACTAATGGCGGCGGCAATTTTCTTTGTCATGTATGTATGGCGCCGCGGCACCGCTATCGAACGTACGCAGACGGTCTATTTGCCAGTCAACAAGTACATCGACCAGCTCCGTGACCTTAGTCATGACGAAAGCTATCCTCTCACAGCAGACAATCTGGTGTTCCTTACTAACGATTCCAGCCCTGATAAGCTTGACCGAGACATTCTCTATTCAATTTTGGACAAGCAGCCCAAACGCGCCCGCGCGTACTACTTCCTTAACGTGAAGGTTACTGACGAGCCCCGCACGCTTTCGTACTCAGTTAACAATTTTGGCACCGATTTTGTCTTTAAGGTACAGCTACGTCTGGGCTTCCGTGTTAATCAGCGCGTTAACCAGTACCTTTATCAGATTGTCTCTGAGCTCGTGGAGTCTGGTCAGCTGGCTCCGCAACCACATCGCTACTCTATTTACCGTAATACCAGCAGTATTGGTGACTTCCGTTTTTGCATGCTGCGCAAGGAGATTTCACCTGAATCCGAGATCTCAGGTGGCAACGCTGGCATCTTGACGGTAAAGTACGCTATCCGCCGTTTCTGCGGCTCCCCCGCCCGTTGGTATGGTCTGGAAAACTCTTCCAATATCATCGAATACGTGCCACTGTTTGCCAAGGCAAAGCACACACACAAGCTTACCCGCGAACCTTACAAGCGCACCACCAAGCGTGGCAATACCGCATCTTCTGCGCCAGTTGTTGCTATCCCTGAAGTCAAAGTTGAGGAAGAAGAAAGCGATGTCTTTAGCGACGAGCTACGCAAAGCTCGCGAGGAAGCAACGCAAGCCGCAGCTACCACCCTTATCGGTGGCGATACCGCAAGCTTCCAACCACTTGTAATTGACGAAGATACCGAAGATGATGCTCTGCTTGCCGATGGCGAACTAGGCCGCGAAGAAGACATCGACTAAACGCACATATACATGCGTACGCTGCGTACGTGCCGTTTTGCCGCCTGCATATGTAAGGTAAGCCACCCTTTCATATGCAGACGGCATTCTTTCTGCGCAGGAGGTTTGCTTCTTCTCGGCAAACATCAGTCCATCATACGGACAACGCAATCCTTATACCTATAGGCGGTTCAATAGCGTCGCGCGTTCCCGTAAACGGTTCAAAACCGTCCCCAACCCCCCCACACAAACGGTTCAAAAGCGTCGCTCTGCTTCAATAAAAGCGCTGCTTACCTTTTTGCTGAGGGTGCCTCTTGAACCGTTTGCAGATAAAAGGATGCTTCTTGAACCCGTTGTCTTCCATTTAATGCAGACGGTTCAAAACCGTACCAAACGGCCGAAGAATGCCCAGGTAAAAATTGGCGCAAGGGCACATATTGAACCCGATGCGGATAAAAGGGTGCATTGTGAACCGCCTGCAGGGAAAGCGTGGTTGGAAAGGCACTTCTTGAACCCGTTGTCTTCTATTTAATGCAGACGGTTCAAAAGCGTACCCAACCGCCGAAGAATGCCCAGGTAAAATTTGTCGCAAGGGCGCTTATTGAACCCGATGCACGCAAAAAGGCGCATATTGAACCCGATACGAAGAAACTGCAACTAGGGCTATAGCAAAACCTGCGACGAAGACTACGAGACCTGCTGGAAGGTTAGCGCTCAGCAAGGGGCACATAGGCTTGGTTGGTCATATAGGAGTTATAAGCAGGACGAATAATACGAGCAGCACCATACATTTCTTCCATGCGATGTGACGCCCATCCAGCCAGGCGCGCAAGCGCAAAAATAGGCGTATAGAGCTCTTCAGGTACACCAAGCATCGAATAGACGAAGCCCGAATACAGGTCAATGTTGGCACAGATCGCCTTGTCTGTACCACGAACTTCTTTCATGAGTTCAGGCCCAATGCGTTCGATGGATTCGATGAGACCCAGTCGTCCATCATCACCCTTTTTGTGAGCAAGTTTTTCAGCATAGGCACGCACAACCTCAGCGCGAGGATCGGTCTTGGAATAAACCGCATGTCCCAAGCCATAAATCAAGCCGCTGCCATCAAAGACCTCACCTTTGAGAATGCGTGTAAGATAGCTTGCTAACTCGTCCTCGTCATCCCAATGATTCACGTTTTGAGCAATGTCATCAATCATGCGCGACACCTGCGCATTTGCACCGCCATGTTTGGGACCTTTAAGCGAACCGAGTGCGCCAGCATAGGCAGAATAGGCATCTGTTGCCGAAGATGACAATACACGGCAAGTAAAGGTTGAGTTGTTACCGCCACCATGTTCGGCGTGTAGCATAAGCATAACGTCGAGCATACGTGCTTCATCAACACTAAAGCCCTCATCGCCACGAAGAATATCAAGGACCGTTTCAGCCATGGAGTAATCTTCACGTGCAGGCGGCACCAATAGCTGGCGATTTTCCTCGGATGCACGATATGCCTCGGAGGCAACCGCCGCCACACGCGGCCAGCGACCAAGCAATGACACTGCCACGTCAATCTCGTGTTCGGGCGAGGTATCATCAGGTATTGGGTCAAAGGCATACAGCATGAGCGTTGCACGCTGTAGCACGTTCATAATGGAATGGCTGTAAGTCGCTCGTGGAAAGCTACGTAAAAAACCATCTGGCAGCTGGCGTCTCATACCGATGCGAGCCTTGAAATCAGCTAACTCATCGGCGGAGGGCAGAGCGCCAGAAAGCAACAGGTATGCAATCTCTTCATAGCCAAAACGATCTTCATCAGTTGCGCCATGTACTAAATCAGCGATATCGTAGCCGCGCAGGGTCAGACGTCCTTCATCAGGCACCACCCAGCCATCAACTTTGTTGTATCCATGTACATTAGAAATTGTGGTCAAGCCCACCAAAACGCCTGAACCATCAGAATTGCGCAAGCCACGTTTGACATCGTAGCGCTGATAAAGCTTTGCAGGCACCTTATCGACTTTATCCATGCCATGATAAAGCTGATCGGCAACACCTGTGGTACCCATCACTTCAGATGGCATAGGGTACGGGTCGCGCATATGCTCAAATGCTGAGGTGCCCGTCTCAGTCAGACGACGCCGTACCGACTCACCCAAAGGTGTATCAAGACCACCACCTGCCTCAATGCGCTTTACACGCTTTAAGCGACGAGTAATTTCGCGCATATCTTGGTCAGCACGCTCATCAGCAGGCATGCTGTGAGCGCTCTGCTTGTCATGAATTTTATTGATAGCTGTGTCGTTCTTTTTTTTGTTGTTCTTTTTTTCTGCTTCATTTGCGGCCATACTGGTCCTCTCGCCTACAGCCGATACATATAACGAAAGACATCCTCACGCTGCAGCATTATCTGCACACCGAGCTGCTCTTGGAGCTCGGCTAGGCGAGATTGGAGATCGGCAAAGTCACTCTCTCCTGCACTTAAATCCACCAACATGGTCATTGTAAAAATGCCCTGAAGAATGGTCTGGGAGATATCCAAGATATTGGCATCTGCTTGCGCCAAAACTGCAGAAACTGCCGCAACAATGCCAGGACGGTCTGAGCCCAAAACGCTCACCACCGCACGGTTTGTCTGTTCACCCATCTGTGAAGCCATAGCCCATCCTCCTCAAGTGTGCTGCGATATCGCACGCTCTGTGTATATCACGTTCAAGCTATGCTATTTTAGCGGCTCCCACGTTCTGCTCATATATGGCTACCTATACTGTTTTTGAAGCGAAACTCTTTTTGCTTTTAACTGGCACAAGCTGCACGTTTATAACATGCATTACAAGTGAAGGGGAGTCTATATGAACGATTTTGAGTGAATGTCACCTACAAAGTTTATCTTTGGACACAATGCTGAGAAAAAAGTGGGTGCATGGGCGGCTGACGAAGGGTACAAAAAGGCTCTTGTGCTGTATGGCAAAGGTCATGTTGTACGTTCTGGTTTGCTAGATACCGTATTAACCTCACTTGACAAAGCAAGTATTGCTCATGTCGAGCTGGGCGGCGTGCGTCCCAACCCTGAAGTTAATCTCGTGCGCCAAGCGGTTGAGCTTGCACGTAGTAAGCAGGTCGACTTTGTGCTCGCCGTAGGTGGAGGCTCCGTGATTGACACTGCCAAAGCTTGCGCCATAACTGTCCCCAATGATTGGGACGTATGGGAATATTTTGCTCATGGCAATCCTTTACCCAAAGTTAAGGCATTAGCTGTGGCAAATGTACTAACCATTCCCGCTGCGGGCTCTGAGGCCTCAAACTCCTGTGTCATTTCTAATGATGAGCTGGGCATCAAAAAAGGAATCAACAGCGATATTATCCGCTGCAAAGCAGCCTTTATGAACCCTGAGCTCACGCTAAGCCTGCCTGCTTATCAAACTTTTGCAGGTGTCACCGATCTGATGATTCATATCATTGAGCGTGCATTTTCTGCCTCTGGTGACGTACCTGTAACTGATGGTATCGCTTTTTCCCTGCTGCGTACCATCCGTTCGGCAGCTCTTGTGGTGCTACGCGATCCTAACAATTACGACGCGCGCGCCAGCCTGATGTGGGCATCAACATTGGCTCATAATGGTCTGTGCGGTAATGGCCGCGCTGAGGATTGGTCATCTCATGGCATGGAGCACGTCTTGTCCGCTGTAAAGACCGAAGTTACCCATGGTGCCGGCCTTGCCGTTATTGTTCCTGCTTGGCTACGTCATTGTTGCAAGCAAAACCCTACACGCATAGCACGTTTAGGTGCAGAGGTCTTTGGTGTTGCTCAGACTGGCTCCCTCGAAACCGATGCTCTAGCCGCAATTGATGCTCTACAGGATTTTTTCTGCACGATTGGCATGCCTCGCTATCTTGATGAGTTTGGCTTTGTTCCTGCAGATGTAGATCAGCTGGTAGAAGGTCTACGCGCTACTAAAGGCGATCATTTGGGTTCGTTCAAACGAATGAATATGGATGATGTACGCGCTATTTATAGTTCTGCTTTTGCAACTCAAGACTAGCAGACCTGTCGCCGTCAACCACACATTCAGCTAAGCAAATAGCCGCGAGCCCTCAGCAGAGTCGCGGCTATTTTTATAAAAAGCTGTCTGGCGCAAAGACACTAGCGGTCCCACCAGCTTTTTAACTCGCGTCATCTATGAAGTAACGCAGAGTCTTCAGCTGCTAGTTGTCTTCTGGATTTTCTCCTTCGGAAGCCACAAAGAGCATGGTAACATCCTCTGGCGTCTTGTCCAAAGCAACCGAAAGCTCGGTAAGCGAACGCTTGCGCGCTTTTTTGAGAATGCGCTCATAGGCTACGGGCGGTTTTTTGCCAGCTGCTTTGAGATCCTCAATACGCTGACGGAAAGTTTTGACAATACGCACGGAATCGCGGCAATCCCCATAGCGAATCTCATCGGTAAAGTACTGTTCTTCAAGGGCATTACTGCGCTCTTTATGGGACTCAGGCGCCATCGTAGGATAATCATCGATAATCTCGGCAGCCTCATCATGGCTCAAGATAGGCCGCAAAGTATCTTCGCGCGCAATTGGAAAACTAATACGCATAGGATTTCGCTGACCAACAGGAGTCAGCATATAAGAGCTCATTGGCTCATCGACAATCCCTTTGATCTGGCAGACACCTTGACCAGGATGAACGATGAACTCTCCAACCTCAAACATGTATAAACCCCCACCTCAACTGCCAATACTGTTATCAATACTAGCACGCCAAGGCAGAAAAATAATATTTTTTGAGTTTTGCTCTTACAAAAAGCATCAATTTACGCTATTTTATTACGTTTACTCTTTTTCATAGATTTGAGTTACCCAAGAAACAAGCTTGTCTTCAGCATTACCCTCACGTTCAGCCAGCTCAAATCCTGCCCCCCATACAGGCGTAAAAGCTACATCTTTAATGCCCTTATAAGCCTTAAGCGCCAGCGCCAAGTTGACTTCATCAGCAAAGGAAGTCGTATTCGAGAAGAGACCCGCGTTGATACGCCAATAAGGCGCCACCTTGGCACTGCCATTACTCTTGGAATTATCCGCGATGAAGTGCAAAGGACTCATCATCTGGACGCGACTTACAACATCCAGCTCAAAGCTGTCGGTTTTGCTGAGATCTTCTTTCCAATCAAAAGCATAATTAGCATCCCAGTCTTTGAGCTTGCTATAGCTATCCTGATGGGCAGCAATTTGCTCAGCCATAATCTGGTCAAAGTGCAGCGAAGTTTCTTCACCTACACCAAAGAGCTGATTGATGGTCGAGGAACGGTCGCAGGCATCAAAGGCACCCACATTATGCTGTGCTGGCCGACAAGCCTCCACAAAGTCCCAGAGATTGGTTACATTCGCTCGCTGTGCCGTACCGCTATAAACCAGCCAACGTGTCTTACCAGTAAGGGATCCAACGTAACTCTCGATAGAATCATAGACCGTCGACTGTACAGTTCTTACACCGCTTGGAGTGTTAGCATTTTTATCGGTAGAATTCGCATCGCTTGCTGCGTCACTCGCCGCTGTAACACTTGCATAGTTACTCTTTGCCAAGGTTGGATCACCAGGAAAAAGCGGAGTATTTTGATCTGTCGGTGTATAGGTATAGGGAAAAGCCGTAGCCGAGAAGAACTTACTTGCTGCAGCTTCTACCAAACCCAACAGGTAGTCGTAATAATTACCCGAGATGAGCGAACCATCTTCGGCGGCATCCAAACTGAGTGGCTTACCTTCTTCATCAAGCAGACCTAGCTTATTGACATATTTACCATAAGCAGTGGCAAGATCTGCCGAGAGTGCTCCGCCAAAGCTTCCCTCTGCACGAGCACCCTCATCTGAGAACTGACCCATCATCCACTCGTAAGATGCATCGGCAGAATCAAGCGCTGTGACAGGACACCATGCACCAACACCTTGGATGGCGTCAGAAATAGTCTTACCCTCTTCCCCATCATGCATTGCGGCACCGATTTGCTTGAGGTAAGGCTCAAACTCAGGAGAATCACCCGAGCTACCAAGGCAAGCAGCAATGCCACCGCCACCACCAAAACCAAAGGCAAAAATTCGATTTGTGTTACCTGGCAAAAGGTCTTTGTTGTAGCGCAAATAACGTATTGCAGCTTTGAGATCGACCACTGGCCATGGGGCACCACCTGCAATAAGCTCAGAAGTATTGCTTTCTGCTGTTGCTGAACGACCACGGAAACCAGCATAAACGTAAATAAGACCCGCCGAGAGATAGCGCGTAAGACCTGTATAAGAAAAGCCCGTCGGACATGCTTGGGCCTCAAAACGTGCAGAGTTGAGCGGCATCATAATGGGCGCAGTAGCTGCGGTAAAAGAAGCAATCTTTGCATCGGGTACCAGCGTGCACTCATAGCTCCCATTAAGGCGCTTCTTACCTTCAAAGTATGGACCAGGTACAAAAATCGCAAGAGACTCATAGGCTTCGGTTGCAGGATGCAAACAATAAGGCACACCAAGCTGGTAGTAGCAGTCAAATGTTGTATCGTAATTCCACGCACCCATATCAAGCTTGAGAGCTGCAAACTCTTTGAGATCGATTTCGGTTTCAGCAGAACCTTGAGGGGTTTTTGAGCTGTTTTGCTGGCCCTCATCCTTATTGATAAACCAAGAAAAATTGGGCTGGGCGCAGGCACCGAGACCTGCCATAGTTGCAGCCGACGCCACTCCGAGGAATGTCCTTCTGCTTACACCCATTGTTGCCTCCCAAAAGCGAAACTTACCGAATTGTGTATTTGACACCTTGTAGTTTGCACAATTTTGCGTCCTAATTCGTCTATTGTAGACGGAGAATGAGTTTTCACGAGAGACCTACATGGCGTGTAAGGAGCTGCCCATGCTGAAGTGGTTCAAACGCGCGAATGAAAAGCAACAAAAAGAGGTCAAAGAGGCTGCGGGGGCTGCCAATTTGAGTGCGGCAAGCTCAAACATAAGCGAGCAAGCAGATCTTGAAGACGCTGACACAGCAAAGCTACGACGCGTACATTTTGTTTTTCGTGGACAAGTGCAAGGGGTTGGCTTTCGCTGGAACGCACGTAACTGTGCTAACGATTTGGGGCTGCTCGGTTGGGTACGCAACGAATGGGATGGCTCGGTCACGATGGAACTACAGGGCGACTCCGAGCGCATCGCGCGCTTCTTTACGCTCTTTAACCAGCAGTATCGCCATTTTCAAATTGATTATGTTATCGACGAAAAGGAAGACATCCCTCTTCATAATGATGAAAGCGAATTTAAAGTAATTTTTAGCTAGAGATGACTGAGCAACAAGGCGCGATGCCTACAGTCCTAATCATCAATTTCAAGCTTTTCGATAACTGGCTGGTCATCCTGGACAATAGAACCGTTGCTATCTGTCGGTTTTGCTTGTTTGCAAATCTCGTCGACAACATCCATGCCGTCAGTAACATGGCCAAAGGCAGCATACTGCCCATCAAGAGACTCCTGATAACTCTGCATGATAAAGAATTGCGATGAGGCAGAATTGTAGTCTTGGGCGCGCGCCATCGCGATAGTACCTCGAGTTAACAGGAGCTTGTTGTCAACCCCATTAGCACTAAACTCTCCTTTGATTGTACGGTCGGAACCACCAGTCCCGTTAGCTTTGGGGTCGCCGCCCTGCATCATAAAATCCTCGATAATGCGATGGAACGTAAGACCGTTGTAGAAGCCATCCTTTGCCAAGCGACAGAAATTACTAACGGTGATAGGTGCAGAATCTGCATCTAAAACAAGCTTGATTGTTCCGTAATCCTTGATGATAAGCGTGGCATGATGGGTCCCATGACCAAATTCATCATCAGGAGCAACCGCCGTAATAGTGCTTGCATTTTTGTCTTGAGCAGTACCTGCGAGAGGATCGGTTTTTGTTTGGGTTGAGGTAGTGGAACCCATCTCAGTATAGGATCCAGAGCCACTGGACGTGACGGCTGAGTCTTGAGAGGAGCAGGCGGTTAGTGCCGCTATGGAAACAAGACTGCCAGCAGTCAGACTTGTCAAAAATGCCCTTCTTGAAAGAGTAAGCTTCTCTAGGGAACTTCTTGGGTTGGTTTTGTTATTCAACATACAAAAAGCTCCTCTTATTTGAGTTAAGACAAAGCAAAACTAGTTAAGCTACAGCCTAATCCTACTCTTCTAGAAACCACTCTAAATGGCCGCAATTCTGGCACACAAGCACAGTTGCCGATACATTTGCCCAATCAAGACCAAAAAATGTAGCCGCTGCAGTATTAAGCTGTGCTGTGCGTTTATCGAATTTGTCACGACCGCAGTGCGAACAGACTACGTGCTTGCCTGCCACCTCATAATAAGGGGTATTACCAATTCCGCGCTCACCGCTAAACGCCTCATAAACTCCCATCACAACCCCCTATAGCTCAGACTGTTACAACTGCTATTGCTAGTGATGCCAAAATTCAACAAGTACGCTCAGATCTGCTTGACTGCATTATAAGGGCATCGGGAACATAGAGTTCCTATACTGTCGAGTGGTAATAGGATTTGATGCTATTGGAGCTGATGTCGCATGGGATCGACACTCACTCGTTTGTGGGAGCATATAGAGGCTGCTGACAAAAAGCGTATTGAGACACAGCTGCGCGTACCAGATGTCGAAACAAGCACAGCTATTGCCTATCTCAACGATGGTAATCCCTTGCATGTATTAAGTATTTCTCGCCCTAAGGGCACAACAGGACAGATAATACTACCTGTAATTGTTGACATTCATGGTGGCGGTCATATGTATGGCGACCTGCTGGTTAATCGCAATTACTGCGAGTACCTAGCATCACAAGGCTTTGCAGTAGTCAATATTTGCTATCGCCTGCTGCCTGAAGTTGATTTAGCGGGCATGATCCAAGATTTGTGGGCAGCCTTTGAATGGCTGGCACAACATGCCTCAGAGGAGTTATTGGATTTGCAGCATTGTTTTATTACAGGAGATTCTGCTGGGGCTCATTTGAGCATGTTGGCATTATGTATTGGAAACAAAGCAGAACTGCAGCAGATATACGGCACGACTGCACTGCCGCTAAGCTTTAAGGCGCTCGCGGTAAGTTGTCCTGTGACAAATCTGATGCCCTATTATGCACCAGGTGTATTTGGCACCCATGCTGATGCAGAAATGCGACAAATGTTTTTAGGCAAGCAGGGCGAGAGAGCTCCTTGGGCCCATTACATGAGCATAAACGAGGTATTGCCGGGCGTTACGTTACCACCCGTACTGGTAATAGGTTCAGCAGGCGACAGTCTGAAATTTCAAACACAAGCTTTGCTTGAACTGTTGAAAAAGAATGGCAGCCAGTATGAGACACTTATCTGGGATAAAAAATCTGACAAAGTATTAGGGCACGTTTTTAATATCGGCTTTTGGGATCAAAAAGAAAGCCTTGAGACCAATGACGCTATGCTTGAATTCTTTCTTACTTATGATGCGGAGCATCGTTCGCGTACGATCGACCCTGCTGACCCTGATACACCGTCATGCCACGCTATGGGCGTACAATGAGCTTCACTATTCCTGATGGATGGAAAGCTTGATGGGAGTAGCAAAAATGTACTTCTGTAAAGTAACAAATAGTGCCATATATGCCGTTTATGGTGAATTTGAGTCATTACAGCATTTTACTAATGGGCAAGATGACGTGATGGTTCATATTAGCAGTATGAAGAGGTTTGGCGTCGGTACGTCCGGTCAAGCCCATGAAAGCCGCCATAGTGCGGCTTTCTATGTTTAAAAGGATAAAACACAATGGATAAGCCTTTTAAATCTATAGAAGAGCAACTAACAATTCTCTCAAAGCGCGGTATCGCTATTGATAATTCCGCTGAAGCTGTGCTTAAGCGCGAAGGTTATTACTCAGTGGTAAACGGCTATAAAGATTTATTTATTGACAAAGCTGCTTCTGCAAATGCAAAGGATGATAGATACGTTGTTGGCACTACTTTTAATAATATCTATAGACTCTTTTTGTTTGACCGAGACCTTCGCTTAACGATGTTTCGCTACTTCTCCGAAGCGGAAGCAGCCTTAAAAACTACGTGCTCTTATAAATTCTCTGAGAAACATCAAGATGAGCATGAGGCATATTTAAACCCTCACAACTACAGAGCAGATAGGTAATATGTTAAAAGAGTTGAAGGACTTATTGATGACTTCAAAAAAATATTGCACAAGTACCCATATGAAAACTACTC
Organism: Atopobium sp. oral taxon 810 str. F0209; assembly: GCF_000466405.1. GTDB lineage: Bacteria > Actinomycetota > Coriobacteriia > Coriobacteriales > Atopobiaceae > Olegusella. The sequence continues at coordinate 66,156 of NZ_KE952948.1, forward strand.
TTTCAAGCGTGACTATATCCAGCATTATGTGCGCGACCATGATGAAGTCCCATTTTGGGTTTTAACTAACTTTCTCATGCTGGGTCAGATATTCAAATTCTATGATTTCCAGCCTGAATCAATGAGAAATGCTATCGCGGCAAACTTTTCTAGCCTTTATAACGAGTCACACATAGACACTAAGAAAATAAGCCCTAGACGATTACGCCTCGCATATGATCACATCAAGGATTTCAGAAATATCTGCGCACACGATGAGCGACTATATTGCGCAAGAGTATCGCCATCAAAAAGTATTAAATTTGTCGATATGCTTAACGACCTTGAGCTAGTTTTAAGTCGTGATGAATTTGCAAAAGCTCAAAATGACATTCTCAACCTAATCTCTGAGCTTATGAAAGATATCGGACAAAGTCGAACTACAAATGTTTTGAAATCAATGGGGATTCAGAGTATTAGTTCAACGCTTATGCCTTCGTAGTCGCTCAACACCACGCTACCTCACGCTAATTAGACTCCCCCGCCGCCTATCCACCAAGATTTCGGGAGAGCCTACAAGCCACCTAACAACTCAGAAAAGAAGGCTTATGCCGTCATCTTACACCTTATTAAAAACATATCGCACAGCTACGCTTTTAGCTTGCTCCAAAATGTTTTGTCACTTTTCTGTCACTCCGTGTCACTTCGGCACGAAAAAAGGCCAGAGCCGAAGCTCTGACCTTGTGTTTCTGGTGGCGGGGAAGGGAATCGAACCCCTGACACGGGGATTTTCAGTCCCCTGCTCTACCAACTGAGCTACCCAGCCAAAACGCCTGCGTTTGCAAGCTTGTATATCTTAACAAAGGACATGTCTCTGTCAACTCTTTATTCTGATGAAACCCCAATTTTTTGAAAATAATCAGCACACTTTTGGTTTCTTGGAATGCATTTTTTGGGCAAGTAGATAATTTCCACAGAGCGAAATCATCTCTCCAAAAGGAATAAGTACACTGCCTTCTAAAGCTTTTCCCTGGTAAAGTATGGGATTTGTAGCTCCTAAATCTCTTACTACCATGCCATTTTCATCAGGAAGCAACTCAGTATGCGATCGCGACACTGCCTGGGAATGCAATACCACATCATTGTGTGGCGATCTTCCAATCCGCAGACCCTGCTTGGGTAAGGGGATATGAGCTTCTAGCTCGGGAGTTTTTATCCAAAGACAAACCTCGCTGGTATTTGCCTCACTTGTAACAAGAGGCTGACAGGTCTCTTCTTTCAAACGCTCCTCTAAAGGCAGCTGGTTGGTCATATCAGGTCCTTCTTGTTCAGCAAACTTATACATGCATTCAAAACAGGTATCCATATCCGCAAACAAAATTTGTCCACAACAAGGACAAGTTTTAGTGCTATCAGCCATTGTGGAATTGCTATCACCTTGTATGGATCTAGGTGGGATGGGTGGGATTTTTTCTAGCTCACCTCTCCCAAAAACTCGTAGGTCAGCCATATACGGTCTCCCCCTCTCGCTTTTCTTCTTGCATTAACCAAACTCTCTGACCTTGCCGGAGCCATGTCCGCCTACTTGCAGGACGCTCCATCACAGCCCAGCTGCCAAATTTGCTGCGAATATCCCCTGGCTTTACGTTTTGACAAACACGCAATACATAGCCATCACGATCTATGAAGGCAAGGTCGAGCGGATACTTCATGCCAAAGGTGTGAACCGAGCTACAACGCATGAGTGCGACGGCAGGACTATGCTTGCCTGAACGTAACAAGCCCAAAGCTTTATCACGGAAAGTCTCAAGCATTCTGACTGGTAAGCCCTCAATTTCTATCACATCTGAATGAGGAGAGCTCAACACCTTTAGCTGAGCCATCATTTACATCACCACTCCTCCCCGATATCTATCAACCACCAATGTGCGGGTATGTTCCAAGCTGATAGGCGCACTGTAAGCAACGCCCGCAATTACAAACGAACATGGCCAAGGCTTGTACCTAAGCGTGCAAACAAAACGAGTAAGTAAAGGAGAAATCGGAAAACCAATCCCAGCACCATTTTTTGAGTCACCTCCATACACAGGCTCTGCATGTACTTCAATCGAGCAACTGCGCATATCAAGAGCAGCTTTGATAGTCTGCTCAACTTCATTTACTGCCGCAGCCTTTGTCTCGCCTTTTGGAGAAACTCCTTGGGAAACCACGGCATCTGCTGCTATACGGTCAAATGCAGAGCAAGCACTCACAAATCGCATCAGATTAAATACTGTCAGCGCAACAACAATTACTACAGGCACTAGGACAGCAAGTTCTACCGTCATTTGTCCAGAACAGCTACGAAACTTCTGACATTTGCCAGAAATACGCCACAGCGACAACAAGCTCCTAAAACTAGAGCGACACAAAACCATAGTTAGCCACCTCCAAGATACTTGGAGACATCTATAGTTAAGGGAATCTTGACACCTGTACCAGGTATTTCAATCTCAGCAACAGTAAAGATAGGCCCACCCAGCTGACTCGCCACCTCTCTTGCAAGCACTTGCGCAGCAGCATCTCCACTATTAGGAAGTTTCTGCACAATTTCACGCACTATACCGAACTGCTCTCGTCCATCTCCTGCTTTGTCAAGTACTTCTTGACTATGTACCAGTACAGGTTTTCGAGCTCTCATATCGGCAGGCTCAAAACCAGCAGATTTCACCGTACTTGAAATCATCTTTTTTATAGACTGAGCCACTTTTTCACCCATGAGCCAGCCTGCATCATTCAAAAATCCATCTACATGAGATTGCGCAGCCTCAAAAGCAGAGCCGTAATCTACCAGCAATTTTCCCCAAAGTGCCAAAGCCGACTGAGCAATACCCGCAACTCCAAAACCAGCCTGAGACTCAATACCTGAAAGCAACTGGGATAAAACAGTACTTCCTCCACTGCTATCCTCTGGTGCCAAAGTTGCCGCCGAAATCGCAGCACCTGCAGGCAATTTTGCTCCAGGAGAGAACGCACCTGTTAGCTCCGCCGGCGTCACGCTACCCGCATCGCGCATGACCACCGCAACACAACCCCAAGCGCCTGCTGGCACAAAATCGGGTCTTTCAACTGCAAGAATATCCATAGCCTTCTGAAAAAGGTCATCACTTTCTTCTGATATTCCTTCAAGTTCTTTTTCTGCAGCTATCTCGTCATTCTTTGCTCCAAGATAATCACGCGATGCCTCCACGACAATACGCCAATAATGCTCATATCCGTTGTTAATATTTGTTGATGCGCTGGCAGCGCTTGCCTGTGCCTGCACATTCATGCCACATTTAGGGCAGCAGCGTACAGCGCCTGAATCGATATCAGCCAAAGAAGCGGTGCCAGAATATGAGCCTGTTGCTCCAAGACAAGCGAGGGAACTATGCAGCGTGCGTCCTTCTTCCTCATCTGTGCAAGGCCAAATTGAATCGGTATACAGGCTAGTCGCCCGCACCATTGCCGCTGTATGTGGAAGCTCGGGAAGCTGCATTTCAACGTAGTCGGACTTCTCTATACATTTTGCTTTTTCCATCTCGCGGGCAGCAAACCTATAAAACTGCTTTCGCGCAGCACTGCGAGTCAGTTCCTCTGCCGATGACCCATGAGGATGTTCTGAAGCAGCGCGCGTGCGATAGTAATTGAGGGAACGAATCCTCGCGTAATCAAAGCGCCACTCTTTAAAACTTGCGTAGTTTGGATTATGTGCACCAGACAACCCCGCAAGCGTCTGAGCACGGCTTCTCATGCAATGTGGGTTATCTACACAGTCCGCTCGCCAAGCTTTTTCCTTTGCAGCATCGGCTCGCTCCATTGCATCTTTTTTACGCTCAGAAGCATCTTGGAGTTTCTTGGCATTATTCTCCAATTCTTCTCCGGAAAGACCATCATCAAGAAAGGAATAATCCGTCTCTGAAGTTAGGGGAAATGGAATTGCGGTACCCACATACCTTAGCTGTTGCGTGCTGTTTGCCGAGGTGCATGATGCTGCATTTGCCATCACAAGAGCTGGCAGGGCCTTTTCAAGTTTCTGTAAACCCGTGGCAGCGCTTTTTGCAAAATTCCGTCTTAAGTCAAGGATCGAACGACCGACATTGATAGTCTCAATAGCAGCTGCATGCGTAATGGGAAGAGCGGACAGTATTAGTCCCGTCCCAATAGTTGCCAAACCTGCAAGTCCCATGGAAAGTACGATGGCATCACTAACCTGAGCTACTGTCGTAAAGCCTGACACTGCATTTGCACCAGCAAGTGCAGTAGCATCTGCCACTTCTTGAACTTCTGATGCACGTGAGGTTGACCAAGCGGCTGAAGCAGCACCGAACACTAACACCAAACTTACAAGCAGGGCGACCGCCATCGCCACAGTAGTGTAACCGCCTTCATCATGGATAAAGATTGACAGCGGTGAATAGCCCGTGGAAGGCGGAACGCACTGCGAAGCGTTTTGCTTGATATTCTTATTACTGTTGATATCAACTGAATGCATATCTATAGCCACTGGTACTTTATCGGCTTTACTTCCAAACACTAACCCAATCCGCATACGCACCTCCCAACCATTCTGGTCGCATCCGTTCGGTCATATCCACATGCAGTACCAAGCCCGTGCCATCGCGCTCATAAAACACCGAGGCAAGACCTCCAAATAAAGGAAGTGGACGAGCGTGACCCGTTATAGAAACGCGAACAAATCCTCCTTTCCCATCGCTTGTTTTAATGTGCCAATCGCCCTGTCCGCCCACATGAAAGGGAGACACTTCTGGCACTGCAGCCAATCTTCTTAGGCCAAAGTCCTTGCAGGCAGAAAGGTCCGAGTCATTCCGGGCGGTCAAGACAGCACGAGCTGTTTCTGCAGCAGCACCTCGCATCAGCATCTGCGTATAGAGCAGGCAAGCAGGTTGTACGAGTAGGGCAATCAATACCAATACACTCGGTATCAGCACAGCTGCCTCTATGGTTGATTGACCCAGACTCGCCCTGTAGCTGCAGTTATGCAAGCTACTAGAAAAGGACGAGGTCATTGACCTCATTAAGGGTATTCCCTGCGCCAAAGAGATGCGATGCCGCCGTTGTCGCCAGCTTGAGCAAATGCCCATCCCTACCCGCATGCCACACTGCGGCAAGGCCCACCACCAAGGACAAAAAAGCAAACAGTACCAAGGCATACTCAAGGGTCGATTGGCCTTGGCATATACGAGCTGCTTTGTGTTGTTCGAGATTCCCACTACTCCTCCCTCCCTGACACATCTATCATCTCCTCCTTCCAAGCATCAGGATCCATCCGTGTTATCTTCAACTTGCTATGCTTTCCCTCGGCGGAAACTATGCAAACATCCACCCAACGATCCCCTTGCACCACACAACCCCAAACGCGACCAAACAAATCAAGATAGTCAGCCGTCACAAGTACACAGTCATTTCTTTTTTTGTAAGCCTGCATCAACAACTGAGCCTCCTGAGCCATAGGAAGCCCAGAGGTTTGCTGCATACAAGCAGAGCCTTGCTTTCGTGGAGTAGCTGCAAGTGATACAAGCAGTTGATCGAGTCCTTCTTCCAAACCTGCTATATCAGTATGGGGAGTCGCTTCCACCTGCTGAGAGGAATCATCAGACTTGGCATCTAGGCGTTTGTTTACATCCATAGTGTGCCGAGCATCTTGAGCTGACGGTTCACCGCCCTGCTTGTCCACTATTTTTGGAGCAGGAAATGCAAGCAAATCCACTACAAGAAAAAATGCCATCGCCGCAAGTACAAGAACTACACGCCACGCTCTGCTTGTTTGCATTTTTCTACAAACCATTAATACCGTCGGCAATAGCTGACCATAGCTCCTGTACCTTGCCACGGAAGGCAATAATGGCAAGAATTGCAATAACTACCAGCACGCCAACCAAAATCGCGTACTCAGTAGTACCCTGGCCTTTCTCATTTGCCAAAGTTTTTGTAATCCAGCAACGTAAAGCGTTCGTCTTTGCATAAATCCTGTCATCCATAAGCTGTCCTTTCATTCGTATTCTCACATCCTTTATGGATGCAAATGAGCTATCCCAGAGCTACGGCTGATCCGAGCAAAGGTCCCAAAATTGCCAATAGCATGGCAGGCACAATGAGTGTTCCTAAAGGAATAAGCATCTTTACCGGCACTTTTTCAATTTGTTCTTCTACTTGAGAACGTTGCTCATCGCGAATTGCTTGTGATTGCTGCTCAAGCACCGCTGCAAGTGGAGAACCAAACGCAAGTGCTTGAGAAACTGCATCTGAAAAGCGCTTCAATGCACCAAGCTCCAACTCGGCCGCTAATTCACTCAATGCTTCATCACGAGTCGAAATACCCATACGCCAAGAATCCATTGCATGGCGAAAGGCACTTGAAAGCTCCGTGGTGCTCCGATTGCAATACAGCTCAAGAGAAGCATCAAACGAGAGGCCTGCAGAAAGTCCCAAAGTCAAAATATCCAGCATTTCAGGAAGACTCCGCAAGCCTTCTGAACGCCGTGTAGCCAAGTGCAATTGGCGGCGCACTTCCGCAACGAGTGGCAAACGTTTTTCCAGGCGTTGACCCAACTGAATGAAAAAACTGTGAGACGACAGTTCATCTGCATCCTCGTGGGGCGAGCTTAATACCCAAACTCCAGCCAAATTGCTTATGCCCGTTGCACCAATAAGCGCAAGTGTTGCTACATCCATATCAAATCACCCCTTTCATCAAGCGCCGTACAATAAAGAGTGCCAATCCGTCCATAAGCAATGCAACAATTACGCTTCCTGCTCCTGCTGGCGTGCCAAGTCCTGCTTGAAAATCTGGAGAGAGCAGGGAAAGTAAAGCAACCATGACGAGCGGAAGGAGACAAACAATCCTCACCGAAAGCCGAACCTGCGCTGTTTTAACTGCCAAAAGGCGTTCAAGCTCCCCTTGCTTTTCTGCAAGTTCTGCAGATGTTTGCAAAAGGCTGCGCAAAGGACTGCCTGTGCGTTGAGATACGAGTAAAGCAGTAATTACTAGGCCCATACGAGGAACTACTAGTTCGTCTTCTAGCAGATAGAGCGCTTCTTGTACTGAATCACCGCAGCGTAGACGCATGGCAACGCGCGAAAAGGCTTCAGCTGTAGGCCCCTGCCCATGAGAACCCACGTAATCGATTGCTTGCGCAAGCGTCTCACCAGATGATAAAGCCAATGCGAGGGCTCGCAATGCATCAGGCATTTCTTTAGCGAGTTGTATCTCACGCTTGCGCCTGCAGGCCGCATCCCAAATTGGTAGCGCCACCATCAGGGCAAATACAGGAACACACATACCTACAGGTGAGCAAGAAAATAACAGACATATGAGAGCTGCAATACTATCTGCCAACAGTAATGCAGCACAGGCTTGCTCTCTGCTGAGCAAAGGTTTCAGTTGCGAGAGCTGATGTGCAAGCACATCAGAAGCCGCTTGCCATGCCTGCAACTTAAGGAGCATGCGTATAGGTCCAACTCGAGAACAAATGTCACAGACATGAACAAAGTGGCGCCAGACAACTCGCAAACGAATGCTTACAGGAGCAAGGAGGGACGCATTGCCACGATCTATGAGTACAAAGCTGGCAATCCACGTAAGAATGCCACAGCTTGCACAAAGAGCTATGCCAGCATATGCCGCCATCGTGCCACCTCCTCTTCATTAATCACACCCTCCTCAATACCCCGTGCGATAAAGTCTGGTTCTCGCTTGAGAGTCCAAGTATCAGATGCCACATCATAGGAAACGCACTCATCTAACTGAACGCCTCCTGTAGAGCTGCGACCAACTTCAGACATTGCAGTAATGCGGCGCTGGCCTGAGGGAAGGCGTCTGCCCATCACAATGAAATCGAGGGCACTCGTAATTTGCTCTTCAATGATGTCAGCAGGCAAATCCATGCCAAACCGTGCCATCAATACCAAGCGCAGTACTGCTTCCTCAGCTGTACCTGCATGCAGCGTGGTTAGTGAACCATCATGGCCAGTATTCATGGCCTGCAACATATCAATTGCTTCACCACCGCGGACCTCACCAACAACAATCCGATCTGGTCTCATACGCAAGGAGTTCTTTACTAAATCTCGAATGGTAATAGCGCCAGAACCTTCAATAGATGCATCACGCGCTTCCAGGCGCACAACATCTGGATGAGCCTCAAATCTCAACTCGGCAGAGTCCTCGATAGTCACAATTCGCTCGCCGATACCAATCTCACAAGAAAGTGCATTGAGCAGTGTGGTCTTGCCCGAACCTGTACCCCCTGCCACAGCAATATCTTGTCGCAGACGAACCGCCCAGCTCAGCAACTTGGCATACCATTTGGGCAATGAGCCAAGACGCACCAACTCTGCCAAAGAAGTAATGCGATTAGAAAACTTTCTAATGGTCATAGAAGGGCCGTCAATTGCAATGGGAGCGGCCACCGCATTAACACGATCACCATTGGCAAGTCGGGCATTAACTATGGGACTCGCACGATCTAGGCGACGACCTAAAGGCGCCAATATGCGATCAATCACCACCATGACCTGCTCTGCCGAATCAAAAGCAAGCTCAGATGGATAGATTTGCCCTTCTTTTTCAAAGAAAAGCGCTTGGGGACCATTAACCATTACTTCAGTTACGCGCTCATCATCAAGCAGACTCTGCAGGGGACCCAATCCGCAAATCTCATCAAGAACCTGCGTGATGAGCAGCTCGTGTTCCTCGGCAGAAAGCCCCAGATAAAGCTGGCCATGTAGGAGACTCTGACAACATACGCGCAACTCAGATCGAGCTAAGGTCATGTCAGTACCGCCCACCAACTGGGACATAGTCTCAAGCCCCAAACGATCGACCACATCCCGCTTGAGCTGCCAACGCAGCTTACCTAGACGTTCTCGTCGCGCTTTGTCCTCTGCCGTCTCGCCTTGCTGACAACAGGTAAGTTTTTCTTGTTCTAAAACTCTCTCGAGAACGCTCATGAGCCCACCTTCTTTCGAAAGAGCCTAAAGGGTCGACGAGAAGTTTGTGGATCAATAACGGACTCCTGAGCTGCGGGAATATCGGGAAGCCTGCCTGCCTCGCTTAGTATTTGGGCAAGCAAGTAGGCAGCCGAACGCACAAAATCAGAGTCAAGCTGTGCAAGCTCTTGGGCTTTTCCTGCAGCAAGTAACTCTGCTACTTCAGGGCCACCCTCAAGCACCCGTACGGCCCGCGCAGTTTCTAGCCCTACCTCAGCGCGACCTGCCATAAGGTCGAACTTCGTTCTACGATCACCCCGATTGGCCACACGCACAATACGTGTGCGAGCAACGCCCAGTCGCACCGCCAACGCCGAGGTTCGTGCCAGCGAACCAAAACCGCCTGCATATTCATCGTGTACCAGCAGCAAGCGATCACAGAGTTGGAACGCTTGAGCCACTGCATCGGTACAGGTAGATGATGTATCCACAAGTACCACATCATAGGCAGAGGCTGCAGTCAGCAATAATTTTTCAACCAAAGGAGAGATGCTCTCAGCCGACTCAGGACGCGCACATGGCCCCCAAAGGCGGATATTTTCTGCTGCTTGAATGCTCGCCTTCTCAAGCAAATCTTTATTACTCTTAGCACCAATTCCAACTTCAGATTCACCGCGAACATGACGAGCCGCACCAAACATACCGAGCTTCAAGGTCTCCATAGCTGCCAGGCGCGGCAAACCAAAAAGCGAGAAAAGATTGCCACAGGCAAGGTCAAGATCAAAAAGTGCAACTTTCATACCCCAAGAAGCAGCAATAAGCGCAGTCATTGCTGCAAGTGCGGTCTTTCCCACACCCCCGCGTCCAGACCCAAATACAAAAATTGGCGCTGCTTCACCTGGATTTTCTATACGTTCAGTCTCCGCAAGCCCCGTCTGCGGTGCAACAACGGAGGACTGGTCTTCCTCATGTGAGTTTGTATGTTTAGCGGTTGTAGTCACACCGCAAGACGGCAGTTGAGTGGGAAAATCGCTGGATTCCCGTAGTTTTTCTTCCTCAGATTGCTCTGTACACTCTTCTTCAGACCACCTAGTATGTTCTTTCTCGAATTGCTCTGCGTGTTCTTCCCTGGGCTGCTCCACATGTTTTGTCGCAGGTTGCCCAGCATGTTTTTCTTCAGATTGCTCTGTACACATGAGCTTCTCTAGATCAATAACTCTGTCTACCTTTGCTTGCCCTGCATGCGAAAGCAAGGACTGAGATGGATTCTTCGTCACCAAAACTACGCGACGAGCATAGCCATCATGTGCCAATGCAGCTGCCAGATTAAGGTCCGAAACTCCCTCATCGCAGGCACCCACAATTGCCGAGTACCTGTGTATTTTTTCCTCACAAAGCAAAGACCTCAGTCGCCAAGCACTGGGAACAAAGATAAGTTTTGCGTTGGTATCAATAGACTGAGCTGCAAGTTTGAGTTCATCGCGAGCTTTGAGAGCACAGTAAGCAAACCAGATGTTTTCACTCATGGGTATCATCCTTTTGATTGGGAGCGGCGACACTTTCGTTGACTGGAGTTTCTGTTGGTGACGCAGCATCCTCAGCGGCCTGAGCTTTTTCCTCAGGTTCTTCTTGCTCGCTAAGTTCAGGAGCCGTTGGTGCACTCGCCTTACCAGCAATATCAACAGCAGGAATAACCAAACGTAGATCCCCTGCTGCACTTGCTGCAAGGACTGCTGATACCCCATCGGGTGGTACCGCCAGCGTCACTTGTGCTCCACTCAAACTGGCATTTGCGCTCGGCTGCGAAAGCACTTGCATGCCTTTTGCAATGAGTGACGTCCCATCTTTTGACACTTGATATGCCTCGAGACTTGCGCCTTGGCTAAGATTACGAGGGATACCAAGTTTGTCTGTAATGGGAAGAGTCAACGCTACGTGACCCGCAGGTACATCTGCCATCGTTTCATTTGCACGGAAATTCAACTTGGTAAGAGGTACGCCCTTAGCTGCAGGGACACTGATCTCCTTACCCAATGTCTCATCCAAGCTTACCAACGCACCATCGGGCGCCAAATCTGCCAACCAATCGCGTGTCGTAACGTTTGCCTGTGTAACGATATCGCCCGGCTCGAGATCTTCGCTCGTAACCACAAGCGTGACAACCTCCCCTCCATAGCGAGCAATGGCCTCCGAGCGCACACGTTCTGCTTCGCCACGCACATGGTCAGCATAAAGAGCACAAAGCATCATGCTCAAAACAGAGCAGGCTAAAGCGAAAATAAGGCGAAAACGCTTTGACATTCTCATCCTTCCCAGTCAGCGCAAGGGCGTTATCAGCGCAAGAGCGTCGGTTTCTTATGCGCTTCTATTTTTGACTGAGAAAGCGCCTGCTTGAACTGGGTATTTCTATTTGGGTTGTCCAAAACTGCATGGCAGCTGGCACTAAACTGACAAAGTTTTCTTCATCGCCAGCTCGCATGCCTTAAAACTTATTTATGAAAACAGCGGTCAAATCACCATGAGCCTGCCTCAACTCATAACAAAATTTTTGCAAAAGATGTATTGGTTTCCCTATGCTGCGGCTTTGCGAAAAAGCAAAACATCGCGATACCATTCGCCCTTCACGAACCCTCCAAAAGGCAGCCATGGGCAAGTTTATGGCAAGCTGTAATCCCAAAGTACGCAAACCACACAGAGAAATTTCGCCAAGCTTTAGGCAGTCTAACTGCAGTTATCGTCCAAGCTAAATCCAAGATGCGTTTGTTACGGTATCGCTTTATCCCCAAGCAAGGAGGCCGACAAATGCACCATATACTGACCCATCAAAGCGCCCGAGACTATTACCGTCTTGCAGCTGCAGGCCTACTTCCCTTGCCATACAATTCAACGGCATCATATTGCAAAAATTCAGTAGCTCTGCTCTCCTGTACTCACTTCAATATCGCCGTTCTGCTTCGCCATGCTCTGCTTCCCATATCAAAAGAAGCGGCCCAGAATGCAAAGTCCACACCCTGTGAAGAACTGATTTACAAAGCTATACAAGATGAACTCGACTATGAACTAGAAAAGCCTCTGCAATTTTTAGTGCGCCCTAAAAAACGCTGCCATAAGTCCCATGCCTATTTTTATCGAAGCTGTAATTGGAAGCTTCCCCAGGGCAGTTTCTACAAGCTTAGTGCCAACGAATCTATCGTCTCTCCTGAATTACTGTTTCTCCAAATGGCAGCTCAGCTGGTTGAACTCCACCTTGTTGTGGCGTTTGGCTGTGAACTTGCCGGTCGCTATGCTTTGCTTCCAAAAGGATTGGTTTCAATAGCAAAGCAAACACAAAATACCAGTTCAACTACTATGAAATCAACGAAACCTTCGCACTTTGACGGCTATGTTGAGTGCGCTAGACGCACTACCGCCAGCAAACTTAGTGAATATATTCATCAAGTAGAATCTGCAAACTCACACATCACCATTCCAGGGCTAAGTATCGCCAAACGAGCGCTGCGCTATATAAAAGACGGCAGCAGATCTCCGATGGAAACGTACTGTTCGGTTCAGCTTCGTCTGCCCAGAGCATCCGGTGGTTTTGGCGCAAGCAATGCAAAATTCAACGTTCGAATAAATATTGACTTGAGTTGGCAATATATATTGAAAAAGCCATATCTCGTGGTAGATGCTCTATTTCGTGCGCGCAATGCTCACACTCAAAGAAAGTGTCGGGATAGCGTCATTGAGTTCAACGGGCGCCGCTGGCATGGAGCGCACCCGCAGATGAACGAAGACAATCTTCGTAGACACGCTCTCGAGAACGCTGGATACGACGTGAGATTCATTACAGGTCGAGATTTTTACGATTTTCGTACATGGAACATGATTGGGGAATCAATTTGTTATGCAACTGGCATCTTTCTTCGTCCTGCTTCACAAAAAATGATAAATAAGCGCCGACAAGTTCATCGGGATTTTTGTAACGATGAGTGCCTGAGATAAGGGTTACATTACCTCAGACCCGCATTACTAAAAATAATTAGCCCCGAGGAGGCATTTTTGTTCGCATCCCTACCAAAAACGCTTCCTCGGGGCTAAAAATTTGAACTATCTGGGGACGGAGGACTCTGTGGGGTGGCAGACCGTGCGGGATGGAGGGCTGTGCCGCGGGAAGGACTCTGTGGGATGGCAGGCCGTGCGGGCTGGATGGCCGCGTGGGGTGGAGGGCCGTGCAAAGAGAAAACTATAGGGTGACGTCGGGGTCGAGAGTAGATAAGCTGGTGCGCATTTCAGCAGCAAGGGAAAGATAGGCCGACAGAGCCTCTTCACTAAATTCCCCATCGGATAAAGCATCTTGTACAGCACAACCAGGCTCATGAGTATGCGTACAATCCCTAAACCGACAACCCATAGCTGCCCGCGCGATTGCAGGAAAGACCAGCGCAAGACCACGCTCATGCCCCACCAAAGGCAAAGACCTCAAACCTGGTTCGTCTACGATAATGCCTCCACTAGGAAGCAAAACCATACGGCGCGCAACCGTCGTATGGCGTCCCGCATCATCCCGCGACCGCACAGCGCCCGTCTCGAGAGACTCACGTCCCAGCAAAGTATTAAGCAACGACGATTTGCCCGCACCAGACTCACCCAGCACAATAGCAACCGTACCAGCAGGTACCAATGCCCTCACAGCATCAACACCCCAGCCAGCCTTTGAAGACGTCAAAGCCAACGAAACATCAACGCCCAACACCGCTTTTACCGTCGCCTCAGCCGCAGCTAATTCATCTGTCCCCACGCGATCGACTTTGGTGAGAATCACGGCGACCCTAGCACCACAGTCACGCGCCACAACAGCAGGACGAGCAACACGATCGGCAGTAACCGCTCGCTCTCCCATCGCAAGAGCAATCAACACAACATCAACGTTGGCTGCAAGGGTTTGTTTTTCTCCGCGAGATTTACCACGCCAACGGGCAATATCACTTTCGCGAGGCAATACTGCCTCAATCACACCCATTTCGTGCTGCTCAGGCACACGCAAAATCACCCAATCGCCCACAGCAACGCGCGTTGAAGCCGAGAGTTCTGCTCCTACATGACCTGCAAGTTTTACAGCAGCAAGCTTGTGGCTTCCCGCCTTGGAAAGTCCCACTGAAAACTCGGCGCGTATCAAACCGTCTTTCCATGCAATCGCAGGAAAACCGCGGTCCAAACGTACTACACAGCCCAAATACAACTCGCACTCAGCAGCTTCATCCGCCTCGCTCATAGCAACTACAGCAGCTGCAAAAGCCTCTTGCTGCGCCACACTCGGATGCAATGCCTCAAAATCTGGCACATCAGCGAGAGAGGAAAGCGCTGGCAGGACCTCTACAACCCCACCAGCGCTCATTTCTTTTGTGCGACGCCGCGAAGCGCCTACACGAGACTGAGACTTTTTTGAAAGTCGACGAGTCACCTTACTCCTCGCTCTTGCCAAGCTTACGCATGACAAGCTTGTAAATCTCCACGATAGGAATGATAAGCAGAGCCAAGCCCAAAGACATCAGATAGTGTGTCATATCAAGCTCAGCAAAGCCAAAGACCGTGGCAAGCGGCGTCTCAATTACCACCCAAGTCAGCAGCAGCGCAACAGCAAAGGCACCCCATGCCCAAGCATTTTGCGTAGGCAAACCAAAGATAGAATTGCGACGACTGCGCATGTTGAAGGAGTGGAACATCTCGACCATCGACAGAGTCAAAAACGCCATGGTCATACCCATAACACCATTTTTGTCACTAGCAACTGCATCAGCCAGAGGCACACCAGCAGCCTGAATACCAATGAAGTAAGCCGCCAGGGTCAAGCAGGAAATTGCCACACCCTGGAAAAGCGTATCGGCACCCATTCCATTAGCAAAGATGCCATCTTGGCTCTTGCGGGGACGACGGCGCATAATATCTGGCTCAGCTGCCTCCATGCACATAGCAAGTGCAGGCAAGGAGTCAGTAATAAGGTTAATCCACAGCAGATGTGTCGGCTCAAGGATGGTAAAGCCAATCAACGACGCGATAAAGACAACTACAACCTCAGCAAGATTAGAGGAAAGCAAAAACTGAATCGCCTTGCGGATGTTGTCATAGATACGGCGGCCTTCTTCGATAGCGCCAATGATAGTGGCGAAGTTGTCGTCAGCCAGCACCATATCGGCTACGCCCTTGGTAACGTCAGTACCCGTGATACCCATACCAACGCCGATATCAGAACGCTTGATAGAGGGGGCATCGTTAACGCCGTCGCCAGTCATAGCAACAACCATGCCCTTCTTCTTCCAGGTATCAACAATACGAGTCTTGTGCTCGGGCTGAACACGCGCGTAGACGCCAATATCCTCAATGCGCTTGTCAAATTCCTCGTCGGACAGACGATCGAGCTCTGCGCCTGTAATAGCCTCATCGCGCCCCATTACGATGCCGAGCTCTTTGGCAATAGCAACAGCGGTATCGATGTGGTCACCGGTAATCATCACCACTCGCATACCAGCGCCATGGGCTTCTTCAATTGCAGCTTTAACCTCAGGACGAACTGGGTCAATCATGCCGCAAAGACCAATAAAGGTCATATCGTGCTCAAGGTCAGCCGCAGCATAACTCGCAGGCTCAGTCTTGCCATAGTTAACGCGCGCTGCTGCCATAACACGCAAAGCGTCGTCAGCCATGAGCTTGTTCTGCTCCATGATGGTGGCACGCCACTCATCGGTCATCGGCACGACACCGTCTTTGGTCTGCATCTTTGTGCAGCGAGCAAGCACAACATCGGGACCGCCCTTGGTGTGCTGGATATAATCACCATCAGGTGAAAGATTGACCACAGACATCATCTTGCGACCAGAGTCAAAGGGCGCCTCGCCCGCACGGGGATTCGCATAGTCAAGATCATCAGACAAAAATCCCAATTTGGCAGCATCTGCAACAAGAGCTGCTTCGGTTGGCTCACCAATAGCCTTCTCTGCAGCAACATCCCACTTTGCATCCGAGCAGAGCGCCATGCAGCGCACAAGGCGGTCAAGGTTTTCAGAGTAATGACGCACGACCGTCATCTTGTTTTGGGTCAGGGTACCTGTCTTATCGGAGCAAATCACCTGCGTGCAGCCCAAAGTTTCAACAGCGTTCATCTTGCGAACGATGGCATTGCGACGGCTCATCTTGGTAACACCAATGGAAAGAGCAATAGTCACAACCGCAACGAGACCCTCAGGAATAGCGGCAACTGCCAATGAAACAGCAACCATAAAGGTATTCAAAACCTCAGGTACATTTGAGAAGAATGCAAGGCCACCGTGCTGGATAACACCCACTAAAAAGACCACAGCACAAATGCCCACAACAAGCTTGGTAAGAATACCCGAAAGCTCGTTAAGCTTGACTTGCAGGGGCGTGAGTTCATCTTTTGCCTGTGCAATAGCATCGGCAATTTTACCCATCTCGGTCTGCATGCCAGTCGCTACCACTACAGCACGACCGCGACCATATACCACCGTCGAGCCCATGTAGCACATGTTTTTACGATCGCCCAGAGGCACATCGTCATTGCCTGCAGGAAGCCCAAGCACCTCGGCAATCTTGTTGGCAGGTACCGACTCGCCCGTCAGCGCCGACTCTTCGATCTTGAGAGAAGCGCTCTCCAAAATACGACAGTCAGCAGGCACTGCATCGCCCGCCTCAAGCACAACAATATCGCCTGGAACTAGATCGGCTGATGCTACAACAATCTGTCTGCCATCACGGATTACCTTGGACTGAGCAGCACTCATCTCCTGCAGCGCCGCAAGGGCATTTTCGGCCTGATACTCCTGTACCACACCCAACACAGAGTTGAGAACAACAACAAACATGATGATAAAGACATCAGCAAAGTCCGCTTCGCCCTGAGCCATGCCTGTAGCTGCGGAAATAATAGCAGCAATGATAAGCATGATGACCATGGGGTCGGCCATCATCGAGAAGAAACACTTCCACAGTGGGTCCTTCTCTGCTTCCTTAAGCTTGTTTTGGCCAATTTTTTCAAGACGAGCTGCGGCTTCAGTTGCGGCAAGACCCACCTCTTCGGACGAAGCCTGCTTTTGCAGCACCTCGCGCGAACTCTCTAGGTACTCTTTCACGTGTCCCTCCTGGCTATCTTGGCTGCTCAAAGCAGCCCCTCTCCTCGCTTGGCGCTAGGTGCCCGATAATAATTCCCCAGGAGGGGCAAGGGCTCACCCACAATTACGACGAAGCGCTTATAACAACCTCAGTATTTTATCCTACTCATCCCAAAACTTATCGCCCAAGACCTTAAAGCAAATCTTTTTGACAGCTGCAGGTGTGGCGCCTGGCACTGTCAATGTTGGCATATGCGGCTCGCCTGCAACAAAGAGAGCAAAGCGCCCATGAGCAAGCGTGCCATCAATCACATCGGCTCCTTCTGCAGCATCTGCCAGCTGAAAATCGTCCTGCTCGTTAAACTCAGCTCTTTGTATCACCGGACCAGGCGTGACCTTAAAGCATTCCTCGCCCTCCAAATCGACCTGCAAATCCATATAGCGGCGGTGCCATTCATAGTGTGCATCTTGGGCATAACGCGTCGTTGCACTCATCACGTTGGCAAATACACGTTTCCCATCAATTTCATTAGTTCCTAGGGGCAGCTCGCGCATATCATGCGAGTCAAGCCAGTCAATCAGCACGTCCAAACCCTTGTACAAACCGCGATAACGATTGAGTTTGCTCAGTCCGTCGTAAATCATGGCTCTCCTCATCTCCACACGCCGCCTACTGAAGCAGAACTAATTTGTCGTGCAATTCCTAGGATAGACCTCCCTTGGGTTGCTCATACGCTAGAATTAGAGTAAGTCCGAGCAGGTTGTGCAAAAGTCCAGGACCGACCTGGATATGCGCGCACGTCTTTTAAGAAAGGACGCTACACCATGAGGATTCTTTTTTACGGTACCGCCAGCTACGACCAAGAGTCATTCGAGAAGGAAATCGCTGATTTCCCCGATGTCAAGATTGACTACACCGAGACCAACTTGACACCTATGACCGCAGCTCTTGCCCGCGGTTATGATGCTGTCTGCGCCTTTGTCAACGCTGACATCTCGGCTATGACCCTTGAGATTCTCAAGGGCTTTGGTATCGGTTTGGTACTCATGCGTTGTGCTGGCTTTGACGCCGTCAACGTTCCTATGGCAACCGAGCTCGGTATCAAGGTTACCCGCGTTCCTGCTTACTCCCCCGAGGCCATTGCCGAGCACGCGATGGCACTAGGCCAGGCAGCCAACCGTCGTATCCACAAGGGTTATATCCGCGTCCGCGAGAACGACTTTGCCCTTGATGGTCTGGTTGGCGAGACTTTGCATGGCAAGACCGCGGGCATTGTTGGCACTGGTCGCATTGGTGCTGCTCTTTGCCGCATCTGCAAGGGCTATGGCATGACCGTCTTGGGTTCTGACCTCTATCCCAACCAAGCACTCGTTGATGAAGAGCACGTTGTTGATGAGTATGTCGACTATGACGAGCTGTATCGTCGCTCCGACTTCATCAGTCTCCATGCCTTCCTTAACAAGGATAGCTACCATCTCATCGACGATGAGGCTATCGACAAGATGAAGCCCGGCGTCATCTTTGTTAATACTGGTCGTGGCGCATTGGTAGATACCCAGGCGCTCATCCGCGGCATCATCTCTGGCAAGATTGGCGCTGCTGGCCTGGACGTTTACGAAGAAGAAAATGCCAACGTCTATCAAAATCGTTCTGGCGAGGTTGTCGACTCCGTTACTGCACGTCTGTGCTCTTTCCCCAACGTTGTTATGACCTCTCATCAGGCATTCTTCACTCGCGAGGCGCTCTCTCAGATTGCCCGTGTCACCTTGGAGAACGCTCAGCACTACGCTCATGAAGAGGAGTTCATCCCCCGCAGCGTTGTTTGCTAAATAATTGATATGTGTAAGCCCTGTGCGGGCGCGTGAAGCCTTTGTGCCTTTGCGCGCCCGCGCTCTTAGGCGGGTATCATATGCCGTCGTCTTTGTGAAGGAAGACAAGCCATGCTCTAGTATTAAATCAACATGGCAGTAGGTTTTATGATAGGAGTTCGATGAATAAGCGCACCAAAATCGTTTGCACCATGGGTCCTGCTACCGAAAGCGACGATGTTCTTCGCCAGCTCATTGTGGGCGGCATGAACGTTGCTCGCTTTAACTTCAGCCATGGTAGCCATGAATATCACCGCAAGAATATTGAGCGTGTTCGCAATATTTCCCGCGAGCTGGGTCTACCTGTTGCCATCATGCTTGACACCAAGGGTCCTGAGGTTCGCACAGGCGAGCTCGAGGGTCATCAGAAAGTCACGCTCCAAACAGGCGGCAAAGTTATCGTAACTACCGATACCAGCGTCCCTGGCAATGCCGAACGCTTCTCCCTTGACTACAAAGAACTTCCCAACGAGGTCACCAAGGGTTCCATCATTTTGGTAGATGATGGTCTGATTGGCCTTGAGGTTGACCACGCTGAGGGCAACGAAATTTTCTGCGATATCGTTAATGGTGGTGAACTAGGCGAAAAGAAGGGTGTCAACGTCCCTAATGTCGAGATTGGTTTGCCTTCGGTTACCGAGCAGGATCGTGCCGACATCATGTTTGGTTGCGAGTTGGGTATTGACGCAATCGCTGCTTCCTTTATCCGTAACGCCGAAGCAGTACGCGAGATTCGCAAGATTTGTGCCGATGCTGGTAACTTTGGTGTTCTCATTCTTCCCAAGATTGAGAGTTCACTGGGCGTCAAGAACTTTGACGAAATTTTGGCAGTATCCGACGGCATTATGGTTGCCCGTGGCGACTTAGGTGTTGAGGTACCTTCCGAACAGGTACCCCACATCCAAAAGCAGATCATCCACAAGTGCAATGCTGCTTACAAGCCTGTTATCACGGCCACTCAGATGCTTGACTCAATGATTCGCAATCCTCGTCCGACTCGCGCCGAGGTTACCGACGTTGCAAATGCTATTTACGACGGCACCGACTGCGTTATGCTATCTGGCGAGACCGCAGCAGGTAAATACCCCGTCGAGGCAGTCAAGACCATGGCAAACATCTGTGTGGAGACCGAGCGTTACTTGCCCGAGCGTCCTGACTTTACGGAGCGTGGAGGTGTCCGTAATGTCAACTCTGCCATCGGTCACTCCTGCGTTCAGATTGCCGACCAGGTAGATGCCAAGTGTATCATCTGCCCAACTCACTCTGGTCGTACTGCTCGCCTAATTTCTACGTTCCGTCCCCATCTGCCCATTTATGCCATGTCCCCCATTGCCCAGACAGCACGTCGTTGCTGCTTTATGTGGGGTGTTGAGTCCTTCCGCACAACCGAACAGGGGTCTTTATCTGCAACCCTATACAACGCGTTGCAAGTTGCAAAGGCTCATGGGGCGGTTGATTCCAACGATATTGTTGTTATCACTGCAGGCGATGCCCAGACTTCACCTCGCCAAGGCGACTACACCACCTCAACCAACATGGCTATGGTAGCTCAGGTTCAGTAAGCAAAAATTCCCGCGGAAAGGACGCGGGAAGAGGAAGATAGTTCAAGTTTCGACCAATTTCCGTAGATATTTCCGTAGATGGTTCATTCTTCGACTTTTTGAAAAATCTGACCTGCAGTTTTGTAGTCGTTAACCCCGAAGTTTGAACCATCTACGAATCAAGCAGAGAATCAAGCAGAACTAGCGCTCGCAAAGCCAATAGTGACACGAGAAGGCCTCAACCTCGCTACCGCCACCAAAATCATGTTCCTCACCTGTAATGAGATCAGTCGCAAGACCGCAGCCCGCATCAAAATGCAAAGTTACTGGCGCATCAGAAGCGTTAATCGCCACGATGACCCTCTTGCCCTCTGCTGCGCGCTGAAAAACCAATTGCTGAGGCTGGCAAAGCAGTTCATGATAGTCACCCATGGTCAAAACTACACTACCTTCGGACTTGGTACGAGCCGCAATAAGAGAAGCAATCCAGTCAGTAAGCTCATTCCACTCAGGATGCGCATAAGCAGGACGTAGCTCATGGTCTCCAGGCAACTGGTCTGCTTCATAACCCCACTCGCTTGCATAATAGAGGTCGGGCACACCACACATGCCGTACAACAGCCCGTAAATAGGACGCAGTTGGCGTTTGTCGGTAAGTTTGGTAGCAATACGAGGTACGTCGTGGTTATCCACAAAGGTCAGCAGATGCTTGCCTGTATACAAATCCCAAGGCTTGTCACCACTCTGACGCTCAAGAGCATAGGCAATCTCGTGCATATTGGCAGAATTAAAGCTCGACCATAGGCCCTTGTACGCCTCATAGTTATAGACAGAGTCGCACGCACGATCGTTCATCCAGCAGTTGTAGTCGCCAAACATGACCTCACCAATCAGCGGAAACTTCTTGCCACGCTTTTCGCTAAGTTCATCAGCAACTTGACGCAAATATCCCAAGAAACCCGCATCTAGACAAAACGCAACATCTAGACGTACGCCATCTACATCAAACTCACTTTCCCAACCACGCACCACATTGGCAATATATTCATTGAGCTCAAAATTGACATGATTGAGTTTTACTAGGTAATTGACGCCGTTCCAGTCCTCGTAAGAAAAGCCATCGTCATAAACGTTGTTGCCCATCCAATTGATGCAAAACCAACCAGCATAAGGACTGTCCTGCTTGTTTTTAAGCACATCTTGGAAAGCCCAAAAACCGCGACCAACATGATTGAACACACCATCAAAAATAACCGAAATCCCCGCCTCATGAAAAGCAGTAACAAGCTTTTTGAGGTCCTCATTAGTGCCTAAACGTGCATCAACTTTGGTGTAATCGCGCGTATCATAGCCGTGCATATCACTCTCAAAGAGCGGATTAAGCATTACAGAATCACAGCCTAAACGCTGAATGTGCTCGATCCAACCATCATCAATAATATTGAGCAGTCGGTGACCATCGGTAGCATGTGTACCCACCTCCACCTGGCCTTCGGAGCTGCCGTCATTGCGCCAAGGTGCGCCACAAAGACCTAGTGGGTAAATCTGATACATCGCAGATGTCTCATACCAACTCATTGTTTTCTCCACTTCTTATCACAAGCAATACTTGCGAAATTTACTCACCTACCACACCACGCGCACGTCGTGTTTCGTTGGAAATTACACAACGATTAGCAGGCAGCCATACGCTTCCCCATTCAAAGGGCGTTCCATCTTCTAAAAAGACCAACTGATCGAGGTCGAGCACCGGTGCATGCTCATCGCAATCCAGCCAAGCACCACGAGTCTTGCCGGCCGTACGGGCACTGTAGACCATCTCGGACCTACCAACACTTTTGCCGCTTAGACGTTCTACCACAGCAAATAGCGGTTCCTTATCCAAATCCACCTTGTCGAGGCCAGGGCAGGCAGAAAGCGACAGGTGACTCTCGATCAACATCACCGCGCGTTTGCGCACATAACGCACGCGCACTAGATAGAGATATTCCTCACCTACTTCCAACTGCAAATGTTCCGCACATGCAATGTTAGGTTTCTCAACGCGCCGCAACACAACCTTTGTCTCGTAATCAATACCTTGAGCACTCATTGACTCACCAAAAGAAAGTAAGCGATTGGAAGAAGGACGCGCCATAATAGGCTGGGTCACAAAAGTGCCCCGACCCTGCTGTTGCACCAGTAGCCCCTCATCTACCAGCTGCCGAATACCTTTTTGGACAGTCCCGCGAGAAAGTTGCAGCATGTTCATAAGCTCATGCTCAGAAGGAATAGGCTTATTAACGCCCCACTCCTTGGAATAAATTCGTTCGCGCACGTAGTCGGAAACCTGCACATACAAGAGCTTGCCGTCCGACCGGTCAAACTTCGGCATGCCGTTCTCGCCTCGCTCTAATCTAGGTATTGCAACGCTTTACATCATATCGTGAGCAGCACTGCCTTGCTTCCACACCTTGCTATGTTTTTATTAACTTTTGCTGTAAGACCTTACGTAGCTGAAAATTACCCATGCAACGCTCCTATAATTGACACACGTGTCATGTGCACACACGTATTCATAAGGTCAACGAAAGGACCTCCATGGGTGGCTTTTTTGGAGCGGTTTCGCACAAAGACGTTGCGCTCGACGTTTATTTTGGTGTCGATTACCACTCCCACCTTGGTACCAGGCGCGCCGGCATGGTACTGCACGACCCTAGCACGGGTTTTCAACGCAAGATGCACTCTATCGAAAACAGCCCCTTCCGCACAAAGTTTGAGCGCGACCTACAAACCCTCCATGGTCCCTCAGGGATTGGCTGTATCTCAGACAACGACCCTCAACCGCTTATTGTTCGCTCAAGACTAGGGACTTATGCCCTTACCACTGTAGGCTGCATCAACAATACAGCTGAGCTGGTAGATGCCTACATTGCACAAGGTGCTCAGCTCGCTGTTCAAAGCCCTGGTCGCGTCAATAGCACCGAACTTATTGCGGCCCTCATCAATCAAAAAGAGGATTTTGTCGAAGGTATCAAGTACGCCCAGAGCAAGATTGACGGCTCACTTACCCTGCTTATCATGACCGAGGATGGCGCTATTATCGCCGCACGCGATAAGATGGGTCGCCTACCTGTGCTCATTGGCACCAATGAAGACGGCTATGCTGTGTCCTTTGAGTCCTTTGCTTACGAAAAATTGGGTTATACCAACGAACATGAGCTGGGATCAGGTGAGATTGTCCGCGTGACTGCCGAAGGCTGGGAGACTCTCGCAGAGCCTGGCGATGAGATGCGCATTTGTGCCTTCCTCTGGGTTTACTACGGCTATCCCAACTCCAATTACGAAGGTGTCAATGTCGAGACCATGCGTTATCGCAACGGTCATATCATGGCCAAACGCGAGAAGGAAAACGATGGCATCCCCGATGTTGACTTTGTCGCAGGTGTACCCGACTCAGGCCTGCCTCACGGCATCGGCTATGCAAATGAGAGCGGCAAGCCCCTCGCCCGTCCCTTTGTCAAATACACGCCCACCTGGCCTCGCTCTTTTATGCCAGCAAACCAAAACGTACGCAACCGCGTGGCAAAGATGAAGCAAATTCCCGTCCGCGAGCTCATTGAGGACAAGAAGCTTTTGCTGGTTGACGACTCTATCGTGCGCGGCACCCAATTGCGCGAGACGGTTGATTTTCTCTATAGCACTGGCGCTGCCGAAGTACATATGCGTTCTGCTTGTCCGCCCATTATGTATGGCTGCAAGTATCTGTCCTTCTCTCGCTCCAACACCGACCAAGAGCTTATTGCGCGCCGCACCATTCGCGAGCTCGAAGGTGAGGAGGGGGATCAGCACATCGATGAGTATGCTGACCCCACCACAAAGCGCGGTAAATGTCTACTTCGCACCATCTGTGAGGAGCTGGGCTTTGATTCGCTTGGTTTTCAGACCCTTGATGGCATGCTCGAAGCTATCGGCATCGATCGCAAGCTCGTCTGCACCTACTGCTGGGATGGCCGCGAATAACACCACAGTTGCGCGGATTTGCAATCGGTGCCCTCTGCTGACCTGCAAGTCCGCGCGTTACTTTGCACTAGGTGTCAAACGCCACACATCGCTTCAGCCAACCTCGCAGAAGCCACACTTCATTTCATGCTAGGTACCAAA
>NZ_KE952949.1:0-14303 GCF_000466405.1 Atopobium sp. oral taxon 810 str. F0209
CTGGCTAACGGCGCGCCTCCTACCCGATTATGCTTTGCTCGCATAGGTCTTTTGGCGGAGAAAATCGCCTTTGAGGGACAAACGAGCGGTGGGGAGCGGTTTTGAGTAAGACAGATGTAGCGGCTCGCGAAGTCTATTTGGATTTTGCTGCGGCAACTCCCATGGCAGATGAAGCTACTCGCGCTATGCTTCCTTACTTCTCAGAATGCTTTTACAATCCTTCAGCTCCTTATGTACCAGCACGCAATGCTCGTGCAGCTTATGAGGATGCACGTACTCGTATCGCACATCTTATTGGTGCACGTCCTGGCTGTGTAACTGTGACAGCAGGAGCTACCGAGGCCAATAATCTTGCGTTTGTCGTGGTTGCTGACCCCAAAGCTCGCGTTGTTGTAGATGCGATTGAGCATGAGAGCGTGCTGAGTTGTGCTGCCACTCATCCTTGTGATGTAGTTGGTGTATGCAGCGATGGTCGCGTTGATATGGATGCGTTGGCCGCAGCGATTTGTTCGGAGACTGAACTTGTCTCAATTGAGCTTGCAAATGGTGAGATTGGCAGTATTCAGCCAATTCGCGAGGTGGCACGTGTTGTTGCTGCTGAGCGCGAGCGACGTCTTGCTGCAGGTGAATTGCGTCCTCTCTGGTTGCATACAGATGCTTCTCAGGCTGCAGGCTATCTTTCTACAAATGTATCCTCATTGGGTTGTGACTTGATGACGATGTCTGCAGCTAAAGTCTATGGTCCCAAGCAGGTCGGTCTGCTCTGGGCAGCTGAAGGCGTACCTTTGCGACCCCTGGTTTTGGGTGGTGGACAAGAATCGGGTGTGCGTTCTGGTACCGAAAATGTTGCCGGAGCGGTAGGCTTTGCCACGGCATTAGAGCTTGCCGTTGCTTGTCGAGCTGATGAGGCGCAGCGCCTGCAGCATTTGCGAGACCGTTTGCAGCGCAGACTGGTGAGTGAATTTCCTTGGGCTCGGGTGTCGGGTCCTCGCAATGCCAAGAAGCGTTTGCCCAGTTTGTTGCATATATCTTTTCCGCTATTGGATGCTCGCCGTCTTGTGATAGCGCTTGAGCGTCGCGGCGTTTATGTGGGTACAGGTAGTGCCTGCGCTGCAAGTAAGATGCGTCAATCGCATGTACTACAGGCAATTGGCGTACCCGCGGCAGTAGCACAGGGCAGTTTGCGCCTAACGTTGGGGCGTACCAGTAGCGAGGCAGATATTGATTATGCAGCTGAGCAAATTATTGAGGTTGTGCATTCCGAGCTTGCTCGGCTTGGTCTTACTGAGATAGAACTTGCGGCAGCGAATGATTCTGCTTTTGTCTCAATGGGAGGCGTTCGATGAGCAAGGCAAAGGTATATGTTGGCCTCTCTGGTGGAGTTGATTCTGCGTTGGCGACAGCTCTGCTTGTCGAGCAAGGCTATGATGTTAAGGCCATCTACATGCGCAATTGGTCGCGTGATTTGCCAGGTTTTCGTTGTCCTTGGGCAGACGAGCTGGCAGATGCCGAGCGTATTGCGGTAACACTTGGTGTTGACCTTGAGGTCTGGGATTTTGAGGCTGAGTACAAGCGTACGGTTGTCGATTATTTGGTGGAGAGTTACCGTCAGGGTCTTACGCCTAATCCTGACGTGATGTGCAATCAGACAGTCAAATTTGGTAGTTTTGCCAAACGTGCATTTGCTGAAGGTGCTGACTTTGTTGCTACAGGCCATTATGCGCGTGTGCGCAAGCAGGATGGGCATACTCAGCTGCTCCGCGCTTGTGATGAACACAAAGATCAGACCTACTTCCTCTGGCGTGTCGGCGAAGAGGTGCTGGCACGGAGCTTGTTTCCTATAGGTGGTTTTGCGAGTAAAGCTGAAGTGCGCGCTGCCTGCGCCGAGCGTGGTCTCGGTGTCGAAAACAAGCCAGATTCCGATGGAATTTGCTTTGTAGGACCGGTAGGAATTCGTACATTTTTGCTGGATGAGCTCGATCGATGCGCGGGCGACATCATCGAGTGGGAGACGGGTCGCGTGCTTGGGCACCATGATGGAGCGTTTTTGTACACTGTGGGGCAGAGGCGCGGTCTTGACCTTGGTGGAGGGCCTGCTCGCTATGTCGTGTTGACTGACGTGCAAAAAAACGTTGTTTATGTGACAGCTGATCGTATGTGCCCAGGGCTTTGGACTCGCGAGATCGAGCTTAATGATGTCTGCTGGATCAGCGGAGAGATACCAGCAGCGGGGGAGTATTTACTGCGCACGCGTCATACGGGCACTTTGGTGTCTGCGCAGATAGATATCAGTGATAGGACGGTTTGTGCACACTATACCGAAACCCAAAAACGCGTTGCACCTGGTCAGAGCGCTGCAATCTATGCGGGTGAGCGGTGTCTTGGCGGTGGTATTATCATGGGCCCCATTCCTTATCCAGAATTTTAGATTTCTATAGACCATATTCGATAGTGTCTCATCGGTACCCAGAAAGTACCGTTAACCCTTTTTGCGATGCTTGTTAGCTGCGTTTTCTTTTCTTTTGTGTACATTATGAATAACGCGATGAGACGCGCGGGAGGCAATAGTCTGACTGCAGCAAGAGAGAGGGTGAGGGCAATGAAACAAAAATCCATGAGACTTTCTGCGATAGCTTGTGCAGTAACGCTCATATGGTCACTTGCAGCATGTGGAGGTACGCAAACACCTGCTGGATCGAATGCAGGATCAGGTGGCACTACCCAAACCCAAGCAACAAAAAAACCCGCAAAGAAAGTGATCAACGAAGATACCTTTGTCGGCGAATGGAATCTTGTAGCTGCCGATATGGGGGGAGCGCATCTAGCTGGCGATATTTCTGCCATGGATTTGCATTCTACCGTTACCTTTACCAAAGACGGTAAATTTACCATGACGATGGAAAATAAATCAACATCAGGTAAGTGGAAACTTGACGGAGAAGCTGCGGTTGTAATGCCTGAAAAGTCTGCCATCACAACAGATGATGATGGAGGAGAAAAGCAAAATTTTAGCTTTAAAGTAAATAAGGACGACACTATTACCGTTGCTATAGATGAACTTGACATGGGAATGACTTATGGCAAAGGAAAAAACGCCAAGATAGCACCTGAATTTAATCCGAAAGATGGGAAGGCTATTACTGACATTTCCCAACTTGCTGGTACGTGGAAGCTGGCGGGTATGTACAAAGACGGCGCAAGCATTAGCGGGGATTTGTCCATGCTTAGCATGACAGAGACCACTATGAAGATCAATAAAGATGGTACCGGTGAATTTATATTCGGGGGAGATTCCTCTCCCCTTACTGTCACTATTGATAGCGATGGTGCAAAGCTTACGGAGTCTAGTGTGACAGTAACACTGACCTTGGGCGAAGGTAGGTTGATATGTGATTCAAGCAAGATAATGGATGGAACGTTTGAAGGGTACCTCTTCTTCGAGAAAAAGTAGCGTTCAAAAATCGCATGCGACAACATACTGACCGTACAAGCCACAAAACACCTTCGGTTCTCCGGAGGTGTTTTGTATGGTGCTGAGAAGAGAGATCTTTGGACATGTAAAAAATAGGTGTCCGATCTTGCTTCTTATATAACCCCGTCACCAAGACTTGGATTGGCCCCAAAGGTGACTCTGTCACCGTTAAGCTTTTAGCTGACGGCAACGACAGTGGCAAGACTCTCACCCTATCTGAGGACAATGGTTGGTCTGGTTCCTTTGATGGTCTTCCCAAGTACAACGCTGATGGCTCTAAGATTGCCTACAAGGTGACAGAAGCTGAAGTTTCTGGTGTTGATGCGGATAAGTACACCACAGCTGTTACCGGCTGTGCTGTCAAGGGCTTTACCATCACCAATACCAATAAAGAGACCGTCAACATTGCTGGCTCTAAGACTTGGGATGATGATAATAACCGTGATGGTATGCGCCCCAAAAAGATTATCGTTCGCTTGCTTGCTGATAACACTGAAAAGACTCACATGGAAGTAAGTCCTGAAGGGCAATGGAAATGGGAGTTTAAAAACCTTCCCAAGTATGACCCCGTCACAGGTAAGGAAATCACCTACAGCATCAGCGAAGATGCAGTAGATGGCTATGCCACTGAGATTTCTGGTGCCAATATCACCAACACTCACGAAATTGAAAAGACCTCTATCTCTGTCGAGAAGAAGTGGGTTGGAGATCCTGCTCATAAGGTAACAATTCGCCTGTGTGCTAACGGAGAAGTTACCAATCAAAAGCTCGAGTTATCCCAAGATAATGCTTGGAAAGGCGAGTTCAGCGACTTACCAAAGTATGAGGATGGTGAGTTGATTGTCTACACTGTCGTAGAAGATGAGCTTGATGATTATGCTACAGCCATTACTGGTGATGCTGAGCATGGCTTTACGGTAATCAACACCAAGAAACCGGATGAGCCTAAGCCCGATACACCAGATAATCCTCAGTCTGATATACCAGAAAAGCCAAAACCCAACACACCTGAGATTCCCAAGGCTCCTGAACCTAAAAAGCCTTCGCAACCCAAGGCAGAAAAATCTACGAAGAAAATCGTCAAGCGTGTGGTCAAGAAGCTTCCACAGACAGGGGATGAGGCTGGAGCTACAGCCGCATTATTTGCTGCAGGTTTGCTAGCGATTGTTGCGTCAGAGTTGCATCGCAAGCGTGAACAAATGTAGTAAATATAGTTAGTTAGGTTGGTCAGAACACCTTGGTGCTTTCGCGCTAGGGTGTTTTGCTTTGATGGATTGCATAGATTGCAGTGAATATGTCTGAGCCTCCATCACTTAATAGTGGCGGAGGCTCAGCCTGCAAATATGTATGTGCTGGTGCTCAAGACGGCTAAATCTGCCGCTATAACAGGCGGCCAAACTTGCGGATATAAAGCTTTTTTGCCAAAGCAACTAGTATGAGGTAGCCAACAATTACACCTAAGAGTAAAGGTAGTGTGCTTGCAGGCAGTGGTATTAAACCCAAAGCTTTGGCAACCGTCGGAACGTAGGGCATCACTGTTACAAGCAGTACACCCAAGGCTGTAAGCAGTGAGAGAGACCAAGAAGCACGGCTCTCTATGAAAGGTAGCTTTTCAGTGCGAAGGGCATGCATGACCAGCGTCTGACTCCACATCGACTCAACAAACCAACCAGTCTGGAATGCTGCAACAAACATTCCCGTAGCTGCTATATTCCAAGTGCTACCTGCAACAGCGGGACACACCACCCAGAACAACAATGCGTAGGTCAGCAAATCAAACACTGAGCTTGTAGGCCCAATCCACACCATGAATTTGGTAATCGACCCCGCATCCCAACGCTGTGGAGCTTGCAGTAGCTCTTCGTCTACACGATCCCAAGGCAGCGCTGCCGCCGCGAGCGTATAAGCCAAACCCAGCAGCAACAACTGAAGTGATGTCATTGGCAAGAAAGGTAAAGCCACGCTTGCTACCATTACGGATAGCACGTTTCCAAAGTTCGATGCGGCAGTCATCTTTACGTATTTGATGGTATTGACGTAGGTGCGGCGCCCCTCCTCAATTCCACGGTCGAGTACCATGAGATCTTTCTTGAGCAAAATGATATTTGCTGTCTCTTTTGCTACATCCACAGCGGTATCAACAGAAATACCTACATCGCTTGCACGCATTGCCGCCGCGTCATTGATGCCGTCGCCCAAAAAACCGACGGTGTGACCCTGCTCGCGCAACACTCGTACCACACGGGCTTTCTGGAGAGGAGAGAGTTTGGCAAAAAGTCTGCAGTTCTCGGCGCGTGCAGCTAGCTTCTCATCACTTAGTTCATCAACATCAGCGCCCGTTAGTGTGTCTTGCACATCAATGCCGACTTTTTTACATACAGCAGCAGCCACACGCTCGGCGTCGCCAGTAAGTACTTTGACTGCTACGCCACTCGCCTCTAGACGTGCGATTGCCTCAGCCGCTCCAGCCTTGGGCGGATCCAAAAAAGCTAGGTAGCCAACAAGAGTCATTTTGCTTTCATCCGCTACCGAAAACGCACCCACTGGCAATTGATGAGAGCGTCGTGCTACAGCAATCACACGCAACCCCTCGTCGCCTAGATGCGTTGCCTCGGCTTCTACTTTGCGTACTAGATCCCCGCTGAGTGGTAGCTCCTCGCCGTGATAACGCACAAAGCTGCAGATAGACAGCACCTCTTCAACAGCGCCTTTTGTCACAATATCGGTTAGCCCCGTTGCCTTTTCGCGTACCACCACGCTCATGCGGCGACGTTCAAAATCAAAAGGAATCTCATCAATTTTTTCGTAGCGACTATCTAGCACTGACAGGCGAGGATCAGCCGCCTCAAGTTCACGTGTAGCATCAATTACTGCCTGATCGATGAGGTTAACAAGCCCTGTTTGTAGCGAACTATTGAGATAGGCAAATCGCAGAACGTCGTTGTCATCATGTCCAGTTACATCCAAGTGGCGCTCGAGAATAACATGGTTTTCAGTGAGCGTCCCTGTTTTATCACAGCACAGTACATCTGCTGCACCAAGATTTTGGATAGAGCCTAGACCCTTGACGATGACATCGCGACGACTCATTTCGGTAGCGCCGCGCGCCAGACAGGTGGTAACAATGACAGGCAACATCTGCGGTGTAATGCCCACTGCAATTGACAGCGCAAATAACAGCGCAGCTGGCCAATCGCCCTTGGTTAGCCCGTTGACAAGCAAAACAAAGGGGCACATAACTGCCATGAATCTGACGAGCACGTGTGAGACATCCTCAATACCTTGGTCAAAGGCTGTTTTTGCAGGAGTTTCAGCGAGAGTCTCAGCCATGCGACCAAGGTAGGTGTTGTCTCCTGTTGCAACAACTACTGCCGTAGCACTGCCGCTTTGCACCGTGGTACCCGCAAACAAAATGTTGCTGCAGTCAGCAATGGTCAGCGGACGGCGGCGACCCGAGTGCATGCGTGGCGTGTGGACTGCTTCAGGCGTCTTTTCCACAGGTTCGGACTCGCCAGTGAGCGCAGCTTGTGCTACAAAAAGATCTTTGGCGCTCACAACACGTGCGTCACCTGGGATGATATCGCCTGCGGCAAGATTTACTACATCACCCACAGCAACCTGTGCAATAGGGATTTCGCTGGTTTGTGGTTCATCCGTTTCGGGATCGCGGCGTGTGACTGAGCATGTTGAAGTGACCATCGTGCGTAGACCTGCTGCCGCACGGTCACTCTTTGCTTCTTGGACATAGCCCAAAACACCTGAAATCAGCACCATCATGCCGATGATGATTACAGTGGAAGGGTCGCGTGATTCGGGCGCTGCAGCAATAACCTCGGTGTAGAGAGAAATCGCAGCCAACGCCAGCAAAATCAACGTAAATGGACTTACAAAGGCATCAAAGAGCCTTCGTGCAGGTGATGCTACATGTGCAGGCGTGAGTTCATTAGTACCCAGCAGATCAAGTTTTGCTTGGGCAATATCTGCTGCGAGTCCATTGCGTGTGGACATTAGTCGTGTGAGCGTGCGCCCCGCATCGTGACGCGCGGCAAAAGCAACCTCGCGGCCTAGTTCAGAACGAAAGTTTTTCTTGGTAGTGATAGCAGACATAACTGCCTCCTTCGCGTGTCGAGGAAAAGCGGTACAGGAATATCTGCACCTCCGACGTACGAAGGCCAGCTAGCCGCGCGGCGAGATCCCAAAGAATCACGTCGCGTACTGTCTTGTGTACAGGAAAGCCCCATCAAACCGTCCAGCTGGGACATATTTGATGTTTAAGCAAACTCAGCGCGAGGACTTTGCCATGTGCACAACGGCGGTAACGCGGCATCGTGGTCCTCGCATAATGGGACATATTCCATGGTTCGCCTCCTCGCAGGTCGCAATCTCCCGACTGCAGCTTTATATACGCTCACGGTATCACGCTCGTGAGTCGGGGGCAAGTTGAGATGACAGCTTGCTTGTTGCTCCCTCCGCGTCACTTCGTTGTTTGCGATAAGAGCCAGGAGAAATACCATACCGTGCCTTGAATTTGCGTATAAAGTAAGAGAGACTCTCAAAACCGCAACTGGCTGCAATGGCAGTGACGGGCTCCTGGGTGCGTCGCAGAAGGTGGCTAGCGGCTGTTAGTCGGTAGTCAGTGAGATACGACACAAAGCTTTGCCCCGTTTCTTGTTTGAAACTGCGCATGAGATGTGCTTTGCTGTAGCCCGCTATATTAGCAGCATCTTCAATGCTGAGTGGTTCGTCATAATGTTCCCTCAAGTAGATGAGTACATTTTTGATGTGCGTGGATGATGCTTTTTTATTTGCAGGCCGCTGGATATCCCCGTAGATAAAAAGTGCATGAAGCATCAAGATAAGATTGCTTCTCACGATCAGAGAATACCCTGGCAAACGCTTTTCGCAGGCTCGGTCAGATGCGTCAAGAGCAGCTTTGACCTCGGCATACATCTTTCCTTCCGTAGGCAGGGGATAAGGCAAGCTGATGGAATTTGTTCGGAGTGGCTCTAGGATATTGTGTTTAAACCAGACATCTTCGTTGCTGCCGCCCAAGATGGAGAGAGAAAAAATTATATTTTCGTACTCCATACGCGTGTTGCCGTCTCCTTCTATGGCGTGAATCTCGCCTGGCGGCACTATCACAATAGAGCCAGCGCATACAGGATGTCGCTCAAAGCCAAGCGAGACAAAACCCTGTCCCTTTTTGACATAAATAATTTCCATTTGGTCATGCCAATGCGGCGCCACACTATCAAAATCTAGGGGAATTGTGCAGAGATAGGTGTTGTAAGGAAATCCTGGCTGTTCGTGTACTTGGGTTTCTCGATATTGCGCATACTCATCAAACTTCATGCCAGCCCAATCTTTCCGCAAAATACAAGATATGCTCGTATCGTACAAGTATTTGCTGTATTGGTGCAAGAACAAAGTATATCAATGCTCATATAGTTCAGTTAGCAAAAAGTAGGTTTGGCATACGACAGCCATAGAAGTTTTGTCTCAAAAACTTTTGAGCTTCTTGAGAAGGGATTTTTTGTGTCTACGTATTCACTTGCAGCTTATTTAGATAAGCCTCTTAACGTTTGCACTAATCTCGAGCTATTTAATGCATTGCTCAAGCTTACCAAGGATGCCTGCGCCGAACGCGGCTACAACGAGGGCAAAAAGAAGCTCTACTATATCTCGGCAGAATTTCTTATCGGAAAGCTTTTAAGCAACAATCTCATCAATCTTGGCTTGTATGAGGATATTAAAAACGAGCTCGCCGCTGCAGGAAAGTGCATTGGTGAGTTGGAAGAGTTTGAGCATGAGCCATCACTGGGTAATGGAGGTCTTGGCCGACTTGCTGCTTGCTTTATGGATTCTTGCGCAACTTTGGGTCTTCCCGCAGATGGTGTGGGTCTTGCTTATCATTGTGGTCTTTTCAAGCAAAGCTTCTCGGCAAACAAACAATACGAAACTCCCGATACTTGGCTTACCTGGGGTCAAGAGAGTTGGATGAGCCGGTCTGCGCGCCACTATACGGTGCAATTTGGCAGTTTTTCTGTGACCTCTACGCTCTACGATATGGATGTGACTGGCTATGATTCTAAGTGCGGACGTCTGCGTCTTTTTGATATCGATAGCGTAGATGAGCGTCAGATAAAAAATCGTATCGTTTTTGATAAGAGACAGGTAGAGAAAAACCTTACGCTTTTCCTTTATCCTGACGACTCTGACGAAGCGGGACGCATATTGCGGGTGTACCAAGAGTATTTTATGGTAAGCAACGCCGCGCAGCTCATGCTTGACGAGTGCATTGAGCGTGGTAGCAACCTGCATGACCTTGCAGATTACGCTGCGGTTCAGATTAACGACACTCATCCCACCATGGTGATACCTGAGCTTATTCGTTTGCTGCAGGACCACGGTCTTGCTATGAATGAAGCTATCAGTATCGTGCAAGATGTGTGCGCGTATACCAACCACACCATTCTTGCTGAAGCACTGGAGACTTGGCCTCTGCACTATCTAGAAGAAGTTGTGCCCCAGCTTGTACCTATTATCAAAGAGCTTAATGCACAGGCTGCCAAACGCTCTGATGACCCCTTTGTTCGGATTATCGACGGGTGGCATAACGTGCATATGGCAAACCTCGATATCCATTTTTCACACTCGGTCAATGGAGTTGCCGCACTTCATACCAAGATTCTCAAAGAATCTGAACTTGCGCCTTTCCATAAGCTTTATCCCGAGAAATTCAACAACAAAACAAATGGTATTACCTTCCGCCGTTGGATGGTTTCATGCAATCCCAGTCTTGCCGCATTAGTGTCATCAAGGCTAGGAGAGGGATGGAAGAAGGATGCGGCCCAGTTGGAGGATCTGCTTGCCTATGCACAGGATGAAGCATTCCTTGAACAACTCATTGCTATCAAAAAAGAAAATAAGCAGCGATTTGCTACATGGATGCGTGCGCACCAAGGAACCGAAATTGATCCTGACTCGATTTTTGATGTGCAGTCCAAGCGTTTGCACGAGTACAAGCGCCAGCAGCTCAACTTGTTGTGGGGTATTAGGCAGTATCAGCGCATCTGTGCAGGTGAGTTGCCTGACCGCAAGGTGACAATGATTTTTGGCGCCAAGGCAGCACCTGCCTACGTGATTGCCAAAGACATCATTCATGCCATTTTGAGTTTTGGCGAGGTGGTAGCAAATGACCCTATTGCCAATAAGTATCTACAGGTAGTGATGATTGAAAACTACAACGTTACTGCTGCCGAAAAACTCATCCCTGCAGCCGATATTTCCGAGCAGATAAGCCTTGCTTCAAAGGAGGCCTCAGGCACGGGCAATATGAAGTTTATGCTCAATGGCGCGCTTACTCTGGGCACTATGGATGGCGCTAATGTTGAGATTGCTGAGCTCGTGGGTAAGGAGAACATCTATTGCTTTGGTGAGAGTTCAGATGAGGTAATTGCTCGTTATGCTCGTGGCGACTATAACCCTCGGACCTATTACGAAAGCAATGAGGATATTAAGGCTGCTGTCGACTTCCTTGTGGGCCCAGAGATGCTTGAGAAGGGCGACGAGAACAATTTGCAACGCCTGCGCAATGAGCTTATTGGCAAGGACTGGTTTATGACTTTCCCTGACTTTGAGAGCTATTGCCAAGTTAAAGATCGTGTATTGAAAGATGCACAAAATCAACGTGCGTGGGCACAAAAAGCACTAGTGAATATTGGTAAAGCAGGTTATTTCTCCTCAGACCGTACCATTGCGCAGTACCAAGAAGATATTTGGAATCTGTAAATCATTTATGTGTGAGATATCACGGCTGTAGACCAAGACAAAGATAAGCAAAGCGTTTTGCTTACGATCTACAGCCGTGCATACTTACAACAAATGCACGTTGTGTGCTTCGCAGGCGGCCACCATATCGTCAGGCCAAATGCTTGCCTGCACTTCGCCTACATGCACACGGCCCAGCAACAACATGCACAAACGTGACTGTCCTATGCCGCCGCCGATGGTGTAGGGCAGTTCATTATTAAGTACCATGCGGTGATAGGGGAGTTCTGCTCTCTCAGGGCAGCCTGCTTTTTCCAATTGGGAGCGCAGAGATGCCGCATCAACACGGATGCCCATGCTCGAAATCTCGAGTGCACGCTTTAAAGGCTCATACCAAAAGAGAATGTCGCCATTGAGTTGCCAATCATCGTAGTCAGGTGCGCGGCCATCATGGGGCTCGCCTGAGGAGAGCTTCTCGCCGATGCGCATCAAAAACACGCAGCCATACTGGCGACAAATGATATCCTCGCGCTTACGAGGAGATAGGTCGGGGTAGCGCTGTAGCAGTTCTTCGCTGTCGACAAAGTGCATCTCAGATGGCAAGTGATAGAACGCTTCGGGGTACTTGTACCACACCTCGTGTTGCATGTGTTTGATAATGTGAAAAACCTCAGATGCCGTTGCACACAGGGTCTCTGCGGTGCGCTCCTCATGTGTGATGACACGCTCCCAATCCCACTGGTCAACATAGCAGGAATGGAGATTATCTAGCTCCTCGTCGCGGCGAATAGCGTTCATATTGGTATAGATGCCTTCATGAGGCTGGTAACCATATTTACCCAGTGCCATACGCTTCCATTTTGCGAGAGAGTGCACAACTTCGATGGTCTCGTCTGCTTTCCAAGGTAAATCAAAGGCAACGGGTCGCTCAGTACCGTTAAGGTTGTCATTGAGGCCCGAGCTCTGCTCGACAAAAAGTGGTGCCGAGACACGCGAAAGATGCATCTCACGGTCCATCTCGCGCTGAAAAGTATCGCGGATATATTTGATTGCGTCTTCGGTTTCGCGAACGCTCATATGTGGGTCATAATGTTCAGGCAGGTACAAGGCCATATTATGCTTCCTTTCTTGGCGTTAAGGCACAGCCATCTCTAGCTGAGCTCAACCATCGAAGAACTCTACAACTACAACGTTCTATTCTTATAGATACCTATACGAGTGTTTTCAGGATGTATACATACCACTGTAGGTGCTAGAAATTCATCTGGATGAATTATTTTCTCCTTGGTATATACCTTTTATACCCTAGTTTTAGTTGGCATAGCTTATTTTTTAATATCTATTAAGTGCATAAAAATAGTTATGCGAACAAATAATTGCACTTAAGTGCAAAAACTTTTGTTTATTACAAATTCATGCTATTCTCGAATGACAAGGAGGGATGAAGAATGATTGATACTCATGAGCTCAAAAAAAGGAATCGCTATTTAAATAAGCTAATAGCTTTTCAAGATACGGAACCAGTAAAAGTGGTTACTGGTATTCGTCGATGTGGTAAGTCCACACTTCTTAAATTAATGGCCAATCATCTGCGGAAAAAAGGTATCAATGAAGATCAAATTCTTGAAATGAATTTTGAGTCGCATGCCTTTAGAAACATGGGTAGTGACGATCTATATGACTATGTTAAAAACCGCATTGTAAACAATAAAAGAATGTACCTTTTTTTCGATGAGCCTCAGCGCGTTTCAAAGTGGGAAGATGCGATCAACTCCTTTCGTGTTGATTTTAACTGCGATATCTATGTAACTGGCTCAAATGCATATATGCTCTCTTCGGAATACGCCACCTATTTATCTGGCAGGTATGTGGAAGTAAAAGTACTGCCGCTTTCTTTTTCTGAATTTCTGTATTTTCATGACTTTGAAGTCATTGAAAGCAAAAGTGCATTAGGAGGTACTCAAAAGCGGGTATATGACAAAAGTGGGGAGCGGTATGGACTTCGCGAGGTCTTTGATACGTATATGAGGCTTGGTGGTATGCCAGGAATTGCCGATGTTGGTTTAGATCAGGAAAAAGCGTTGGTATTGCTAGAGGGTATCTACTCAACCGTAGTTATGAGAGATATCCTTGAGAGAGAAAATCGCAGGGGACAAAAACATATTACCGATCCTATTCTGTTGAGAAAAATTGTTATGTTCCTAGCTGATAACATCGGCAGTAATATATCTGTTTCTAAGATCGGCAATGTTTTGGTAAATGAAGGATTGCTTAAAGATAGTAGACAAAAAGGAAAGCCGAGTGTACATACGGTTCAAAATTATGTGAATGCCCTACTTGAGTCTTATTTCTTTTACGATACCAAGCGATTTGATATCAAAGGAAAAGAATACCTGCGAACGCTTGGTAAGTACTATATCGCGGATATCGGGTTGAGGAACTATTTGCTTGGTTTTAGGGATCGGGATAATGGGCACGCACTAGAAAACGTCGTGTACTTTGAGTTGCTCCGCCGTGGCTATGATGTGTCGATTGGTAAGATAGCTAACGCAGAAGTCGATTTCATTGCAACAAAGGCGGATGACAAAATATATATCCAGGTAACGGAGTCGATGGTCAGCGAAGATGTTCGCTATCGAGAGCTTGCTCCCCTACAAAAAATCGGGGATAATTATGAAAAAATCGTTTTATCAATGAATATGGGCATGGATTCCTCTTACGAAGGAATAAAGTCCATCAGTTTGGTTGACTGGTTGCTTTCATAATGAAGGCTTCTAAGGAATAACAATATTCCCACGTAAATGTGTCGGGTAAGAAAATGCATCTGTCTATAACAGGCGGATGCATTTTTATACGTATTATCTACGTCTCAATCTGTTGCAACCTCAGGTTGCAACAGATTGTTCTGAAAGCCTTCTAGCTGCATATATACGTAAAACCTGCAGGTAGAAAGCTTGACGTTGCAACCTGAGGTTGCAACGTCTTGGAGCAAGCTGGGTGGCAGAAGCCACACTCCATTTCACACGAGACACCAAAAGCCACACTACGTTTCATGCCAGGT
>NZ_KE952949.1:14454-77487 GCF_000466405.1 Atopobium sp. oral taxon 810 str. F0209
TGAAACGATGTGTGGCGTTTGGCAAGCAGGGCCGTGCTGCCTGAAAGAATGTGTGGCGTTTGGCAAGCAGGGCTGAGCCATTTGAAATGATATGTGGCGTTTGGTGTTGATCTGTGAGTAATTGAATTATAGGACGATGACAAATATGGATACTACGCTTCCATGTATTGATGCGGAGGAAATACATCTTATGTGTGATGCAAAAAACAGAGAATCTTGTGGGAACTTTTTTATACGCTAACTATAATGAACTGCTAATTTGGAGAAGAAAATAAATGTCAATTGATGAAGGTTGGTGTTTGTGATGCAGCATAAAGGAACACAAATAATTACAACCGACCGCTTGATACTGAGACCGTTCAGCTTAGAAGATGCTGAACCTATGTACAGGAATTGGGCATCTGATTCTGAGGTGACAAAGTTTTTGACGTGGCCTGCTCATAGTAGTGTAGAAGTGACAAGGGCAGTTATTGCCAACTGGGTAAGTCAATTGAACGATCCAGCAAATTATCAGTGGGCGATCGAGCTGAAAGATATCCATGAACCTATTGGTAGCATCAGCGTTGTCAGGATAAATGAAAAAACCGAATCATTTGATATTGGCTATTGCATAGGTAGGAAATGGTGGGGACAGGGTATTACTTCTGAAGCCCTTACCGCTGTAATAGGCTTTTTGTTCAACATAGTTCACGCTACCAGTGTCAGAGCCTGTCATGATTCGCATAATCCAAACTCGGAAAGAGTTATGAAAAAATGCGGAATGAGTTATGAGGGCACATGGCGAAAGGCGGGCGTGAACAACCAGGGAATCTGTGATGAGGTTTGGTATTCAATTCTTAGAACAGAGTATGAGAGCGAGCGTTGATGCGTGGCGCTACTTTTGTATGCCTAGGCGCTGGCGCTGGTCGTATGCAGCGCATCACGTAGGGCATTGATGCGGTCAGTGCGCTCCCAAGTAAAATCGGGGTCTTCTCGACCAAAATGTCCATAAGCGGCGGTCTTCTCATAAATGGGACGATGCAGCTTGAGATCTCGAATGATAGCTCCAGGGCGCAAATCAAATACTGCCTTGATTGCAGCAACAATCTGCTGATCAGGCACAGCTCCTGTGCCAAAGGTATTTACCGTAATCGAGACAGGTTCGGGTATGCCAATGGCATAGGCGAGTTCTACTTCGCATCTATGTGCTAGATGTGCTGCAACTACATTTTTTGCTACCCAGCGTGCTGCATACGCTGCAGAACGGTCTACTTTTGTGCAATCTTTGCCAGAAAATGCTCCACCGCCATGTCGTCCCATACCGCCATAGCTATCAACAATAACCTTACGGCCTGTGAGACCTGTATCGCCCGTGGGACCGCCTATTACAAAACGACCTGTTGGGTTGATATACGTTTTGAGATTGTTCCAGTTAAGACCAGATGTTTCTAGTACGGGAACAATAACGTATGTATAAATATCTTTACGAATTTGCTCGAGCGATACGCTCTTAGCATGTTGGGCTGATACCACTACCGCTGTTACCTCTTTGGGGATATCGTCCTCATAGCGTATGGTGACCTGCGTTTTTCCATCGGGTCTCAGATAGGGAAGAGTCCCGTCTTTCCGTACATGGGCAAGGCGTTCTGCCATGCGATTTGCAAGATGAGCAGACATAGGCATGAGAACGTCTGTCTCATCTGTGGCATAACCAAACATCATACCCTGATCTCCGGCACCAATGCGGGAAATTTCGTCTTCTTCCAAACGAGCAAAACTACCGTCTACTCCTTGTGCGATATCAGGGCTTTGCTCATGAATAATGTTCATGACACCGCAGGTATCGCAATCAAAACCATACTCTGCATGGTCGTATCCTATGCGACGAATTGTCTCGCGAGCTATCTGTTGAACATCTACATACGATGCTGTGCGAACTTCGCCAGCAATAATCACCGTGCCAGTAGTGAGAAGTGTTTCGACAGCACAACGTACGTTGGCAACACGAGCCTGAACACCAGTAGGGGAAATGTAGCCTTGGGACTCAAGCTTGGACTCCTTGGTGATGAGTGCATCAAGGACAGCATCAGAAATCTGATCTGCTATTTTGTCAGGATGTCCTTCGGTGACAGATTCAGATGTGAACAGATAGCTCGAGCGAGACATATAAGGATCCTTTCTGCGCTGAGATGCCTTGTAAATCTAGGCGCTAAGCGAAAAGCTTACTTCTCAGCGGTCATAAGCTGGTCATACTTCTCTGCACGCCATTCCGTGAGAGACTCGTAGCTGTCATCAGCAGTATCGAGATCTACCTCTTGCGGATCGGTCGCTGTACGGCCTGGGCGTCCCAAGCGTTCAAACTTGTCGACATCACTGTTGGCCATACCTTGATTGATTTTAATACGTTTCTCATGCATGTTGCTTTGCTCATCTGTCCACAGACGATGGGCAACAGGAGCCCATTGTTCTGCTGCAGGGGCGCACTTAGCGCAGAGTTCATCGGCGCTTTCCTGTGCGGTGTAATCGGTGGATTTTGCACCAACAGCTTTGACAAGCTGGGCAAGTGCACCAGCATTGTCAAGCATAGGACAAGGCCTAAGAAGGTCATCGTTAAAGGGCTGGGCATCACGATAACCAGCAAAAAGAGGCTTCTTGAGAGCATCGAGCAGCTTGGTATCGTGAATATTGGAGTCTGAATAGTGCGCAAATGCACAGGGCTCGATATCACCGGCCGCATTGATGTGAAGATAGCGACGACCGCCCGCAATGCAGCCACCAACGTATTCACCATCATTCCAGAAGTCCATCAAAAAAATTGGCTTCTTGGCGCGGACTTCGCGCACAAAGTGGTACATATCCTCGCGCTGCTTGGCGGTTGCCATAAGATCTACAGGTGCGGATTTACCAATAGGCATGTAGGTAAAAATCCACTCAAAGAGACATCCTTGCTCGGCAAGCCAGTCGACATATGCTTCGCTTCCTATTGTCTCGGCATTTTGGGACGTGTAGCAACATGAAGCACCAAACGGAAGCTTGTATTGGCGCAGAAGCTCAAGCGCGTTTGAAATCTTAGAGAAGGTGCCTTGTCCACGGCGAGCATCGGTTGTTTGCTCATTGCCCTCAATTGAGATTGCGGGTACAAAATTGGCAACTCGTACCATGTCTTGGCAGAACTGCTCATCAATGAGCGTGGCATTCGTAAAGGCAGAGAAGAGCGAATCTGGGTGTGCCTCGCAGAGTTTGATGATGTCATGCTTGCGAACGAGTGGCTCTCCGCCGGTAAAGAGGAAGAAGTGAGTGCCCAGCTCGTTTGCTTGGCAGACGATAGAGTCAAGATCTTCGTAGGATAAATTGAGTTGGTTTCCGTAATCTGCTGCCCAGCAACCTACGCAATGGAGATTGCAAGCGCTTGTCGGATCCATAAGGATTGCCCAGGGAATATTGCAATTTTCACTTACGCGCATTTCTTCTTGTTTTTGCCAAGCGAGCAGAGTTGCATCAACAACGGCAGTATGGACAAGACGATCGCGCATATCAGGATTGAGATTCATTACTTGCTTGATAATGCCGTGACCAGCAGTTCCCTCACTAAGCTGCGTACGAATGAAATCTCGCTGAGAACCCATGACACTTCTAGGCAAAATCTTATCGATAGCATCGAGAAGTTTTGTTGCATTGTGCTCAGGATCTTCAAGAAGATAGTCGACAGCTTTATTTAACGCTGCTCGTTTGACCTGATCTGTTGCCTTCATAGGTACCCCTCTCACTTATTACCCACTGTGGTATAACGGATATTTGTAGGGTATAATTGTCGCAGCAGGAGAGCAATTGCCAATTGATTCATATATGTTGATAAAGTCACACTTTTTTGCAATTTGAGTAAGAAGACAAGAGTAAGAAGGTCGATAGGATGTCTCCGTACGAGCAAGCGCTCAATCACAGTGATCGTAGGTATAGGAAAACCGACCGTGCTATACGGGACGCTTTCTATAAGCTGGCAAGTGAGATGGAAGTGGACAAGATTCGTGTTACTGCCATAGCAAAGGAAGCAGATATTGATAGGAAAACATTCTATGTGCATTATGAATCTGTTGAAGCATTGATAGATCAGATTGCACGAGAGAGTGCTTCACGAATTGTTTCGATACTGCGTAGCTCAGATGTTTTTAATAAAAAGACAACGCTCATACAAGAGCTGAGCGCGCAGATTGGTCTTGATGACAATGTGCTCACGGGAATTGCTCAGCATATTTCTATACAACGTGTGATTGAGCTTATAGAAAAGCCGCTGATTGATGCCATGCTCGAAGACGATACCTATGGGTTTGGCAAAGAAAAACCATTTGAGATTTGTCTTGTGACATTTGTTGTATCTGGACTTTTGGGCATGTATAAAGCTTGGATTGGACAGGATTCCGAAGTTCCCCTTGACGAGCTTGTCCGCGCGGAGAATTTTGCTGTTCAGTCCTTGATAACTGCGTTTGAGAGGGAGTAGGTAGGCTCCGCTCTGCTCAACTCATATGAAGGAAATACGCAACTTCTTTCCAAGACCTGCAGCGAGTCGCTCTAGTGTTTTTAACGTTGGGCTTGTGGTGTCGCATTCAAGGCGGGAGATGTTGGATTGTTTGAGTCCGCATGCAGCGGCTAGCTCCTTCTGCGTCATGCCCTTATCGCTTCGTGCGCTTGCGATGAGTCGCATAACCTCGTATTCTGCCTCGGTTTTTTTATAGCCTCAGCGAAAGATGGGTTCTCCTGTGATCGCTTTGCGACGTATCTTTCCAGATCATCCATTTGAGTTTCTCCTAGCATAGAGTTGCGCCTTAACCCTTTTCTTTCATAAAAGTCGAAGCAAATAGTCTTTTGTATGATTCATTCATCTGTATAGCATTATTTACAAGATACTATATAGGAGGTGGATGAATGTTTAGTCGTCTCAGAACACTATACGAGGCCCTTCTTGTTCATACGCAACCTATTTCTATTGAGGATTTGGCTTCTAGCCAAATGGTTAGCAAGAGGACAATTTACTCTGATATTAATCGGCTTAATTATTTATTAAGGCAGCATAGTAATGCTCAAGTTGTTGTAAAAAAAGCTTGTATAAGCCTTCAAGGTTCTTGCCCTGTCAGCTTTGATGCATTGATACAGGATACAGATATCCGTTTTCAATATAGCGACTCTAGAAGAACTCTTTTGGCTCAATGGATGCTATGTCAGCCTGGGTTTTTTAGTATTGCCACACTAATGAATGAATTTGCCCAGTCGCGCAATACAATAAAGGGAGACTTGTCTTTCTTGCGGGAAGATTTCCTTTCTAATGGATTTACTCTTGAATCGGAGCCTTTTAAAGGTAATTGTGTCGTTGGTGATGAGCGGAAAATTCGAGAGTACCTTGCGAAGAAGCTTACTGAAAATCAATGCTATTCGGTACAAGCTGACGTGTTGAAAGATCTAGACTCTCTGAGAAATTACGTCCTTCTTTTAGAAGATACTGCAAACATAGAATATACAGATGACGCTGTTGATCGGTTAGTTTTTTTGATGCTAGCTTCTGTATTGCGCTTTACATCAGGTCATACGGTTACGTCGCTTGGGGATAATGACTTTTGTAAATACAATGTTTCCTCGATAAATCAAGCAATTCGGGGAAGTAGTTTATTACTTTCAAGAATTTTTCAAACTAACGAATTACCTAATGAAGAAATTCAATATCTGAGTGAGCTTTTTTCAGAAGCGCGTGTCCTGCATATAGATGAAATCGACAGAGACGATAGCTGGCTATTATGTAACATTTATACTCGAGATTTCATTTTTGCAGTTGCAAAAAATTATCCAAATTATCAACTTGAGATAGATGATGATCTCTTTGTAGGCTTGCTTAATCACATTAGGCTGACATATATATTGTCTCTTAAGAAGAAATATACTCCCAATCCGTTAAGAGATTCTATTCAGGACGAGTATGGAGAGATATATTCGCATGTATTGAACGCGATGCCTGTTTTAGA
This sequence comes from Atopobium sp. oral taxon 810 str. F0209, assembly GCF_000466405.1. Lineage (GTDB taxonomy): Bacteria > Actinomycetota > Coriobacteriia > Coriobacteriales > Atopobiaceae > Olegusella. The sequence goes on from NZ_KE952949.1 coordinate 20,442, forward strand.
GAATGGCTTAAATACCAAGTTTGGTATGGATGAGGCTTCGTTTTTAACACTTTTTTTTGCAGCTGCGCTTGAACGTAGGCGTCAGCAAGTTCCTAATGTCTATAGAGTGATAATAGTTTGCTCTTCTGGAATATCGACCTCATTATTAGTAAAAGCTAAAATCGAGACTCTTTTTAATCTTAAAATAATCGGGATATTTTCGAGTGCTGGGGCGATGTCTCGAATTAATGAAGGTGATATCGATTTAGTGATATCTACCGTTCCATTTACAAGCTCGCTTTGTAGGGTTGTCGTAGTTTCTCCTCTGCTAACTAATGACGACATTGCAAACATTTCTGCATTGCTATCCGAACATTCAGGCGGTGTCAAAATTGATAAGTCAGTGAATCATGTTGCAAAAAAGAAGTACTTCGAAGATACGGTAAGTGAGCAATTACATAAAGACTCTTCTATTTATTATGGGTTCGATTCTATTAATAACGGTTCCTCTATTACTAATAATCAACATCTTGAATTTATTATCGACAGAAAAGCTGTAGAGATAGATTTTTGTGCGCATAATTGGCAAGATGCAGTTAAAGAGTCGGGAAGACTGCTCGTTAAAATAGGCAAAGCCACCCAATCGTATACTTCCGCTATGGTTTCGAATATTGAAGCTAATGGTCCGTATGTGGTGATCGCACCTGGAATAGCAATGCCTCATGCTGATCCAAAAAAAGGAGCTCTTGGAAGTGCGATAAGTATTCTAAAGCTCTCAAAACCTGTTTCGTTTGGGCATTTGCATAATGACCCAGTATGGTTGGTAATTGGAATCGTTTCAAAGGATCATCATTCTCATATAGGCGCTTTGAAAGCCCTTTATTCAGTTTTAAAGAATGAAGGAAAACGTAAAAAGATTTTCAGCGCTTCGACCTCAGAAGAACTCATTCACTTAATTAATGATGCGAATATTTTGGAGTGCTAAAAATGAATTTTCTTACAGCAGATTTACTTCATTTTCATTTTTTTGCAGAAAGTCCACAAGCGGCAATTAAGGAATCCGGCAGGTTGCTGGTAAATGCGGGGATGGCAGAACCTAGTTATGTTAGCGCCATGCTTGCTTCGTTCCGTGATAATGGGCCATATTTTGTTATAGCTCCTGGAATTGCGATTGCTCATGCGAGACCTGAGGACGGATCCCTGGGTTCTGCCGTCTCACTTGTTACGTTAAAAAAACCAGTTGTGTTTGGGTGTGTCGCAAATGATCCAGTTAGCGTGGTATTTGGTTTGAGTTCATATTCTGGCGAAGAACATATTCAGGCATTGAAGAAGATTGTCGTTTTTGTCAATTCAACAAGTGTGGAGGACATTCTCAAAATTGAGAATGTAAAGGAATTAGCAATTTTGAAAGGGGAATTGTCTTGAAAATTCTAGCAGTATGTGGACTCGGTCAAGGCACAAGTTTAATTCTGCGTATGACCATTGAGTCTGTTTTGAAAGAGTTAGGTGTTGAAGCAGAGGTAGAACATATGGATGTGTCCTCTGCTAAAGGTATGCATCCAGATTTTATTGTTACAAGCAAAGAGTTAGCTGACACGATGGAAGAAAGTGGGGGCGCGCCTGCTCCCGTCGTAATAGTAAATAACTATTTTGATGAAAAAGAAGTTTTTGCTGCAGTGAAGTCAATGCTCGGATAAGGGGAGGATCTTATGGGCGTGTTTAGTTGGATAGCAAATAATATCTTTGGTACTCCCGCTATTATGCTTGGAGCAATAGTTTGTGTAGGACTTTTGCTACAAGGAAAGAATGTAAGTCAAGTTATTATTGGGACGAGTAAAGCGATTATTGGATTCCTTATTATTAATGCTGGCTCAAGTGTAATCACTGGTGCTCTAGGTATTTTTAGTCCAATTTATCAGCAAGTATTTGGAATTGGTTCCACAGCCATTAGTAATTTTATGGGTCAGGACACATTTACCAATCAGTTTGGTAGCGCAGTTGCTATTGCTATGACATTCGGTTTTGTTATAAATATTTTGCTTGCACGTTTTACTCCATTTAAGTATGTATATCTGACGGGTCACATGATGTACTGGGTAACTGTAATTTTCGCTGGTATTGCGGTGCAGGCAACTGGTGGACACGTTGACTTTTGGCCTCTTACAATTTTCCTTTCTTTAATTGTTGGTCTTTATTGGACTTTTCAGCCAGCAATTATTCAACCTCTCGTTCAAAAAGTAACTGGTATGGAAGCGGTTGCGTTGGGGCACACCTCATGCAGTGCTGGTATTCTTGGATATTTTGGTGGAAAGCTTTTCGGTGCAAAAAAGAAAGATGCAGAAGATTTGCAAATTCCCAAGCAATTGGCGTTCCTTCGTGATTCTAATGTCATTACCGCATTGACTATGGGTGTCCTTTTTCTTATTGGTGCAATATTAGTTTTAAATAAGCATACTTCTGAAGCTGATGCTTTAGTTGCAAGCTCAGGAACGCAGAATTTTATTGTATATGTTCTTATCCAATCATTTACCTTTGCAGCGGGTATCGCGGTTGTATTGACTGGTGTCCGTATGTTTATTGGTGAAGTTGTCCCTGCGTTTAAAGGGATTGCCCAGAAAGTTGTTCCTGGTGCAAAGCCAGCGCTCGATGCTCCTTTCCTCTACACTTTTGCTCCCAATTCGGTTGTTTTTGGTTTTCTTGGAGCATTTGTAGGAGCACTTATTTGGATGGCTATATTGGGTAGTTCAGTTAGCTATGTGTTTGTGCCTCCTATGATTGCCCTTTTCTTCCATGGTGCAGTCGCGGGTATTTTTGGAAACAAAACAGGTGGTATATGGGGGGCTTTACTTGGCGGTTTTCTCTGTGCCACTCTCCTTGCTTGGGGCCAATACGTAATGGTGACCTTCTTCATTGGAACAACAATTCCTGATACCGCACTTTGGGCAGCTGATTGTGACATGTTTATTCTGGGTCCGATAGTTGGTTTACTGTCTAAACTTTTACTCCTTTTTTAAATATCTGGATTCCAGGCTCTTCTGTTATTGAGGTGATCACATGTCATTTGTTCGTACATTATTCGAGGATATAGCTCCTGAGCAAATGGGATTTACATATTCTCATGAGCACATCGTATGTATTCCTGCTCACTGGCAAGAGCGTTCTGCTTATGACCTTTTACTAGATTGCCCTGAAAAATCTTGTGAAGATGTTCAAGATTTTGTCAATTTAGGTGGTAAGACTATTGTTGATGCGACAGCTATCGACTACGGCAGATGTATTGAAGATGTTGCTGAAATTAGTCGCAAAACTGGTGTTCAAATTATTGGAACGGGCGGTTTCAATAAAGGATTTCTTTGGGATGCACAGCTTTCTCCTCGTTTAAGAAATATCCTCGGTAGCTACGAGACATATGCAGAATGGATTGAAGATAGAAGCATTAATGAACTTGCTGACTATGTCATTCATGAAGTGGAAGAGGGAATTGAAGATTCTTCTTATAGGGCTGGACAAGTAAAATTTGGTACTGGATATAACAGCATCTCTCCATTGGAAGAAAAAACGATACGTGCTGTTGCTCGCGCACATTTAGAAACAAAAGCTCCTATTCATGCGCATACAGAAAATGGAACAATGGCTTTGGAACAGATAGAGATCCTTAGGAGTGAAGGTATTTCTCCTGAGTTCGTAAGCTTTGGGCATATGGATAGGAATCTTGATCCTTATTACCATAAACAAATTGCGATGACTGGTGCTTTTGTGTCTTTTGATGGTATTAATAAGATTAAATATGGTCCTGAAAGTGCGCGAATTGCTGAAATTCTTTATTTAGTTAAAGAAGGCTTTGAAGACCAAATCCTGATAAGCGGAGATACTGCACGTCGATCCTATTACAAACACTATGATTTTGGGCCTGGTTTAAGTTATATCAAAGAAAAATGGGTCCCTCGTTTTATTGATGAAGCTTACTTCGCCGGCTTTGATGGCAATGCGCTGATTCAAAAATTCTTTGTTTCAAATCCTATGCGTTGCTTTGCTTTTAAGGATTAGTGAGAAATAATGAACTATGCGAGTCTGACAACACAAACAATTGGCCTTGAATTACATGCAGATACCCCCATTATTTTCCCTTTTGGGGCGATTGAAGCTCATGGACCACATTTACCTCTCGATACGGATATTAGGCTGGCAAATGCTTATAGCCAATTACTTGCAGAAAGAATAGGTGGTCTTGTTCTTCCTACCATGCCATTTGGTCAAGTATTTAGTCTTCGGGACTTTCCTGGAAGCATTTCCGTTTCGAACGATACCCTTTCACGACTAATTGTTAGCGTAGGAGAATCACTATTTAATAATGGCTCGCGTTTGCTAATTTTATTTAGCTCTCATCTTGGGAATATGACAGCACTAAAAGATGGGGCACGTGCCTTGTATGATCTTCATAAAGATATGAGGGTTGTGCACATGTTTTATCCAGACTTGCAAATACTTGCAAATGAAGTGCGTCAAGGTCCTTCAGCGCATCATACATATATTCATGCATGCGAAATAGAGACATCATTAATGTTGTATCTTGATCCAGATGCTGTCGATATGACACTTGCAATTAATGATGAGCCTGTTTTACCAATTGATGCAGACTATACGCCGACACCGTGGAGTACTTTCTCTCAAACAGCAGTATTGGGTGATGCAAAGTTTGCTACTAAAGAAAAAGGTGAATGGTTGGTAAACCATACCTTAGAGAAAGCAGTTCAAATTATTCAATTCGAACAGGTTATTATAAATGGGAAGTGAAGATAATGCTTCACGAACAATATTTCGACAAAGTTATCAGCATTTTAAATCAAATTTGTGATTCTAATGGTGCGTCATTCTCTAGCGCTGCGTCGGCAATAGCGCAGTCAATACGTTGCGGAGGACTTGTCTATATATTTGGCTGTGGACATTCTCATATTCTTGCAGAGGAGGCGTTTTTTAGAGCTGGTGGGTTGGCTAATATTTCGCCGATTTTGGTAGAATCGCTTATGCTTCATGAAGGTGCCGTACGATCTTCTCATCTAGAAAAGCGTATTGGCTATGCAAATTCCTTTATTAACGACGTTAATATTACCTCACAGGATACTTTAATTGTAGTTTCCACCTCTGGTAGAAATCCTGTCCCCATAGATGTTGCCCTTAGAGGAAAAAAAGTTGGATCAACTGTAATAGGCATCACCTCTTCAAAGTATTTTTCTATTAAATCTAGGCATCCTTCTGGCAAATTGTTAAATCAAGTTGTAGATGTTTTCATAGATAATTTTATAGAAAGAGGAGATACCACTTTAGAAATTGAAGCACAAAATTTGCGATTTGCACCAGCTTCTACTATTGCAGGGTGTTTCATTTTAAATTCAGTATTTGCGGATGCCATTGAGCTTTTAGCAGGACAAGATATTGAGGTTCCCATATTTTTAAGTGGTAACATAGATAATACCGAGGCAAATAATATGAGACTCATTGAACGTTACTCTAAGCAAATTCCATTACTGAGTTGAGTATGGGTTTATAAGGTTTAAGTCCATACCGTCATGGTTGTTTTGAGGTATGGACTTTTTCACTGTGATCTAATTATTTATTTAAATATATAAATTTAATTACTAAAAGAGGATAAAATGTTTGAAATTTTTTATGAAAAACTTCAAACTCTTGGAGTGATACCAACAGTCATTCTCAATGATATTAATGATACGCTACCGTTAGCCGACGCATTGATTCATGCAGGAATGCCGTCTGCGGAAATTACTTTTAGGACATCTATTGCGGCGGATGTTATCAGTAATATGATAAAAAATTTTCCTAATATGGAGGTGGGAGCTGGAACAATTTTGAATATTGGCCAAGCTAAACAAGCTATTGATGCTGGAGCCAAATATATAGTAAGTCCTGGTTACAACTCGGGGATCATTGCGTATTGTACCAGTCACAACATACCCATTATACCAGGTGCACTTACTGCTAGTGAGATTATGAATGCTGAAGATATGGGTATTTTCGTTACCAAATTCTTCCCAGCAAAGCAGTTTGGAGGGTTATCAACAATCCAGTCTCTTCGTGGACCTTTTTCATTGCATCGATTTTTGCCAACAGGAGGAATTAATTTAAATAATTTAGCCGAGTATCTTTCAGATGAAGCTGTGATTGCTTGTGGCGGTACATGGATGGTTAAACCTAGCGCTTTTTGTGACGGCGATTTTTCAGAAGTATATGAATTAGCTTCAAAAACAATGAAGGTTGTCCGCAGCACAATAAATGTTCCACAGGGGCAATCCCAGCCTATTTAGCGGAAAGGAAACGATCTTTACTACCGGAGAGAAAAGTTTTGGTTTGAGACATATCTTGCGAGAGTATAACTTGGTGTTATGTTTAAACTAAATATGGATTGTCGCTTATTCGTTTTAACCCAGAGGCTGCAGTGAGCTCTGCTTCGGTAAAAGAAGTTAAGGATGCGGGTTATGCAAGTGACCAGCATGTCGATGAGCTGACCATCGTAGGTTTTTCTAGTTCGGATGACGGTTATGACGTGAGTACTGCGCGCTTCAAAATCCAAAACAACACGGATGCACTAGTGACATTTAAGTCTATTGATGTATATGAGCTGGATGCTGATGGGAATATCGTCACGTATGATCAGTCTTGGAATGCAGAAAATGACCCTGAGATAGCGCCTGGGCAGAGCTGTACGGTTAAAGTCCCGTACACCACAAGCGACAAAATTACCTCGTTTGAAAGCAAGAAATACAGCTTTAAGGATGCTGAGGGCAAGCTGGTGACGGGCGTCTTCTCAAAGACCTTTACGGCAAAAGTGGAGTAGGAAAAGGGCTTCAGATGCGCTCTGAAGCCCCTGCTTTTTACGAATTACCAATCCAGTCCCGCGCGTTTTGCGCGCAGGACAAGAAAATTTTGCGCAGGACAAGAAAATCACCCGCTATTGAACTGTGAGTGGAAGCTCTTTGGAGATAGACTTTAGTCCAGAAGTGCTAGAGCCTCATCAAGAACCTTGGTGGCTTTCATTTGACCGAAGTCTTGAGGCTTGATAACCATGACAGCAGCCTTATTACCATAGGAATTCTGGATGTCCTTAAGGGCAAAACGAATTTGAGGGCCTAGGAGGATGATGTCTGCCCCCTCAGCGTTGTCATCGAGTGTGGACATGGGGACAGCATTAACGGTAGCATTCAGACCGCGCTTTTCTGCCTCCTCTTCGAGCTTGATTCTCATGATGCCTGTGCTCATACCAGCGTTGCAGACAAGCAGGATTTTCATGGTATATCTCCTTGGTGCGCAAATCTTTTTGCGCAAACGTAAAAAGCTGGGGGATGATTCAGCTTACCTGACCATCCCCCTTATTTATACCCTTACTCAGCAAGCGAAGGGTCGGCTTCTTCCTCAAGTTTCTTCTTCTCATAAGCCTTAAAGAAGGGGAAATAGAGCAGACCGTCAAGGGCGATCAGGGCAATCATAAAGAAGAGAGCCTTGATGTCCATGGTGGCAAGGAAGGCGCCGATGGGTGCAGGAAGATTCCAACCTGGATAAGCAACGCAATGTGAAATCAAACCGAAAGTCATGGCTAAGTATGTTACCAAGGCATTGATAGGCATCACGCAGACAAAGGGGATGAGCATTGTGGGATTGTACATCAGGGGTAGACCAAAGATGATTGGTTCGTTGATGTTAAAGAAGGCAGGGATGATGGCAAGCTCTCCCACAGTTTTAATCTGCTTGGATTTAGAGAAGAAGCAAAGAATGGCAAGAGCGAGAGTGGCGCCAGAGCCGCCGATTGTTAGGAAAATCCACCAGAAGGACTCATCCACGATAAAAGGTAGAGCGTACTGCGAGGTACCAGAGGCGAAGGCAGCCATGTTGGCTCCAAGGTTGGCATAGAGGATGACATCCAGTGGGCTGGTGATGACAGAGTCATGAATGCCAAACCACCATAGGAGTGCAACAACGAAAGCTAAGACGATGATGCCTACAGGACTAGAGGCTAGAGCTACCAGAGGACTCATAACCAGAGTCATGAGGGCAGGTAGTGGGGAGCCAGTGAGAGCACGCAGCGCATAGGAGATTATGGAGTTGATTACTAGAACAATGCCCACAGGAATCAGACCAGCAAAAGAGTCGGATAGCGCGGGGGGAACGCCAGCTCCAGCCAACTCAATGTGACCAACTTTGCGCTGCTCAAGGTTGCGATAGAACTCAACAGTGAAGAAAGAGGAGATAATGGCGGCAAATAGACCCGTGGAGCCGAAGTAGGTGGTATCGATGGTCCAGTCTCCTGGATTGGCGGAGTAAATCAAGAAGGACGCACCTGAGAGGGCAGCAGGCAAAAGGGTTTCATAGCCGTAGGACTTGCCCAGGTAGTAGCCGATTCCAATCGAAACCCAAAGGGCTAGGCAGCCGACGGTTAGGTTATGTACGCCACTTCCCAGGAAGGGATCAAGTGCGCCAGCTACAGCAGTCCAGCCCTCCATGAAGGTGCGCATTAGACCAGGATCCATGGTGGTGGGATCAGTGGTGGGCGAGACGATGATGAGCGCGAAGCATCCAATTGTAATGAAGGGAATTAGGGTGAGAAACGCGTTTTGAATTGCCTGGATATAGCGGTTGCGGCTCATCTTGTTGGCAACCGGGGCGAGGTGTGTCTCAACCCATTCAGTGAACTTCTCCATGCTTACCTTCCTTCCTTTTGGTTCCAAGCTGCGATTGTGTCCTTGTACCAGTAGTAGCTATCCTTTGGGATACGGCGGCAGTTATCGTTGTAATCTACGTAGACCAAGCCATAGCGCTTTGCGTAGCCATTAATCCAACTGTAGAGATCCATGGTGGACCATACGAAGTAGCCGCGAACGTCGCAGCCTTCCTCCCGTGCTTTGAGCGTCCAGTTTACGAAGCCCTTAAGGAAATCAACGCGATAAGTGTCGTGTACCTGTCCATCAACCAGCTGGTCACGATAACCCACGCCATTCTCAGTGATCATGAACACAAGGTTTGGATAGCGATCATTGAGTTGATGCAGCAGGGTGTAGATTGATTTGGGATAGAGCTCCATTCCCCAAGCATTTTTCTGAGTAGTAGGATCCTCATCGACTGAGAACCAGCCTGCAATATTGGTTTCGTTGCTAGAATCAGCGGTGCCAGTGTTGTTGGTTGAAAGCGAGGTCTGACTGGTAGTGCAAGGTTTGACCAGCATGCGGTCATAGGCATTGATACCTAGCATATCTACCTTGCCAGCAGCTAAAATTTCTTGATCGCCGGGGAGCAGGTAGTCCAAGATCTGACCTTCGGAGCGCAACTTGTCAATAAGCTCTGTCGGTAGCTGACCCAGCACTGCGACATCATTGACACTGCGGTTGTAGAAGAGGTCGGCTAGGCGTTTTGCTTCTTGGTAGTCGGGAGTATCGCTGTGTGCTTCAATAGCATAGGAGTCACTTACCAGTCCGATCATGCCTTGGTAAGCTCCTTCGCGGAAGGCTGTAACTGCCTTGGCGCTAGCAAGAAGCATGTGGTACATTGCTCGCCACCGACGAGAGAGATCCTTGATGTTGGGCGGGTAGTTACCGATGCCGTAGCAGCAGAGAGTGTCATAGTTGGGCTCGTTGACGGTAAACCAAGTGCGCACGCGGTCGCCAAAGGCGTTGAAACAGGCCTTGGCATAGGCACAAAATGCGTCCGAGGTTCGGCGATTCTCCCAGCCACCTGCGACAAAGAGGGACTCAGGTAGGTCGTAGTGATAAAGAGTCACCACAGGCTCGATACCGCGGGCAAGACAGGCATCAATTACGGCGTTGTAGTGTGCGATGCCCTCTGGATTTACTACTCCAGTACCATTCGGGATAATCCTAGTCCAAGCAATTGAGAACCGGTAGGCATTCTGGCCACCTGCAGCCATCAGATTCAGATCTTCCTCAAAACGGTGATAGTGATCGGAAGCGGTATCGCCAGTTGCTGGATTGATGCTGTTCTTCTCACTGTGGCAGAAGACGTCCCAATTGGACTGTCCCTTACCGTCTTCGTTCCAAGCACCCTCACATTGGTAGGCGGCGGTGGCACTACCCCAGAGGAAGGCACTCATGATGTCACCTCCTCGCTTACAACCTGCTTTTCTGCAGTTTGGATCTTCTCGCGGTAGAGCACGATAAATTCCTTTGCCACACACTCGAAGAGAATCGCAGACATCAGATGATCCTGACTGTGGGCGACGATAATTCCTACGGGTACATCTTTGCCCTGAGCCTCTTCGGTGAGCATCCTGGTTTGGGCATTGTGTGCCTTGTTGAGCGCCTTCTTGCCCTCCTCGACTAGTCGATCTGCCTCATCGAAGCTGCCTTCGCGGGCGCTGTTTACAGCTTGGTAAAAGTTGCTGAAGGCATCACCCGCATTAGCGATGATCTCCAACGAGATTGCTTGCGCTTCATCCTGGGTCATGGCACCTCCCTCGTCGGTATGCCGCTAACAGCGGCTGGTGGTATGCATGGCCGTGAATATAAGTTGTGTATCTCAGAGTTTCCACTCGCGACTTGCGGGGTATCCCGCAGATGCTGATGACCGTATGGCAGCTCTGTGGACGACATAGCGTGTAAATTGCGCGACTATATGTTTGTCCACAGATAGTTTTTGTACTGCTTGGCCTGTGAGAAACGGGGTATGGCAGATGCATCTAGGAAGCGGATGAGGTGGGGAGGCGACATGGTGAACCTAAGCGAGCGTCAGCAAGCTATTCTGCGAATGGTCCTTGCAGGTGACGGTCCTGTTACGGGTTCTGAGTTAGCCCGTCGACTAGGTGTGTCGCTGCGTACGGTACAGACTGATATAGCTCGCATCAACGGTGATGAACAGGTTTTAATTAGTACGAACCGAGGTTATTTGCCTACGCTTGCTGCCAGTACCATGATTCGCGAGTATGCCCGCGATGCTACTTGTCCTGCACCAGACCACCAGATAATGGTGCATCTTCTTGCAGGGGAAGAGTTGACTGTTGATGATTTAGCACTTGTACTTTACGAGAGTACAAGCTCCGTCGAGCGTCAGCTCAAGGAGGTCAAGGATATCTTAGATAAGCATGGCCTCACCTTATGCCGCACCAAAGGGTACCTGCGGGTGGAGGGCAACGAGTGTTCACGGCGCAGGCTTATGGGGCAGCTGGTCATGGATGAAGTTGGCCCTGCCTTCTCGCTGACCGAGGCTTTCGCTCGTGACCTTAAAGGTATAAGGATTGATGAAGTATCAGACATTTTGCAGCAGGCAGCATTAGCTTGTAATCTCACGATTCCCGAGGGGTACGGTCAAGATCTAGCAGTTGGTGTGACTATCGCACTTTTCTTTATAAAACCTGGGACTGCGTCAGTCGGGGACAGTATGGTTATTACCCCAACCACTGATGCTGTGTCTGTTGCAAGTGAGTCATGCGAGTGGAGAATGGCACGCGAAATCTGCCGCCTCTATGGCAAGTTGCATCCGCTGAGCCCTAGCGAGGAAGATCTTGACTACCTTGCCTCACTCCTGGCGGGAAGAGTTCGCGCTACCAATGTGGCGGACGAGCTTGCCGTTGGGGGTATGCCACGGGAGTTTGAGATCAAGGTAACTGCCATAGCTACTTCGGTATTTGCTGACTATCTAATTCCGGCGCCCAACCATTTACAGCTGCACAATTTTGCTCTGCATGTGTATGCCATGGTCAAGCGGGCAAAGTCCAATCCGCTTGAAGATCTGACCATCGCCGAGAGTATCCGTACTAACAGTCCTTTTATTTATGAGGTATCACTTGCAGTAGCAGATCGTCTTGGCGAAGAGCTTGGCGCGAAGGTAGTTCAAGGCGAGCTGGGATTTATCTGCGTTCACGTCGGCCTAATCATCCTTGAGGGTATGGGTGAGCAACGCGTGACCATAGCCGTGGCCGGTGAGGATTACCAGGGGATTCGCCGCCGTATTATCGCCAATCTCTCCACGAGGCTGGCCGCATACGTGGACGTGACTGCCTTTGATCCTATCTCTGATGTGGATTCGGATATTTTGGTAACTACTGGTGAGATTCCTGTAACAACAGGCGCAGTAGTACGGGTTTCTCCTCTCTTTACAGAACGTGACTTTCAAGCGGTTGAGGTTGCCGTGACCTCGTTCGTGGAGCATCGCGATGCTCTGAAAGCCGCTAAAGCTACCCGATTCTTCCGTCCCGAAGTTTTCTTCCGAGAACAGGGTCTGCATACACGTGAGGAGACGATCTGCTTTTTGGCAAAGAGGCTTCAGGATTATGGTGTGGTGGGGGAGGACTTTGCCCAATCGGTCCTTAGACGTGAGTCCATGGGGTCAACAGGCTTCTTTGGACTCTTTGCCATCCCTCATGCTATGGAGATGGACGCCTCGCGCACCACCATTGCCACGTTGGTGAGCGAGAAGGGTATCGAATGGGATGGTGGCAGGGTTAACGTGGTGTTGATGATTGCCCTTAATGCGCAGGATAGGGGAATTTTCATGGACATTTATGATGGTATTATTCGCCAACTCTGTGATGCACGTCGTATTTCTAGGCTGGCACGTACCAAAACTCTAGAGGACTTCCTGCATTGCATGCTGTATTCATTAACCTAAAACGACAGAGGAGGTACAGCGAAAGATACTATCTCCAAACGACTGACTAAGTTGGAGCTGTTCTCGACGTATGCATGTACTAAAAGCATGCGTTTCCGCGCTGTTCCAAAAAGCCGCCTGCTTAAGCAGTCTATTGCAGACGGCCCGTAATCGTCCCCGTCTTTCCGCTGCCTACCTGGTAATGCACTCCATCGCCGAAGAGCTCTAGATATTGCAGGGTTTGCAAGTCTTGGCAGAGCTGAGCAGTATCGCCTTCCTTGTTGTTTTTGATATCGTGCCAACCGCCCACACTGTCTTGGAAGCCCAGCATATTTATTGCATGCATGCCTTGATACTGCATGACTAACTGGGCTTTTTGGAGATCGCTCAGGGGCATTCCGATGAGTTGTGCAAGATTGGCAATGAGGAAGTTTGTACTGGTATCGAGTACGGTGCCTGTCTTGGCACCTGCAACGTCGTAGTTGGCATACATGAGATAGCTGGTGGTGTGAGCACGCTGTTGGTGGACAAGCTCACTGGAGTCATCGGTTACCAGCGCATCATTGTAAGGCGCTGCAAGAGCTGGTTGATGGTCTCCAAAGAGCACCAATACTACAGGGCGCTTGAGCTTGGAAAGCTTATCTATAAACTCCTGTAAAGCTTTGTCAGAGATATCCATCAGTGCGAGATACTCGTCGAGGTTTGGGTGATCGACACCTTTAATTGTGTGCTGCTTGACGAGATTTGCAGGTAGTGCGTTGGTCTTGTATCCACCATGATTTTGCATGGTGATATCTAGAATGGTTTGCGGGGCCTCGTCAGCGGCAAGTAGCTCGAGAATTTTATCGTAAGTGGCGGTATCGCTAATGAGATTACGGTAGCGTTCTGCGACGCCAAAATCAGGTTCAGAGAGGAATTGGTCATAGCCAAAGGCAGGATAGACGATATGACGATTCCAATTGGTCGCTAGATTGGGATGCATGGCGCTCGTCTTGTACCCAATGGATTTGAGCTGGCGGGCGAGGTTGTTGACACGAGACATGTCATAGACCATATACGGATAGACACCTGATCCCATAAATGCCATCGAGCAACCCGTGAGCATTTCCCACTCGCTGTTGCAGGTGCCGCCACCATAAGGGGAGACGTAGAGCTTTCCCTTTGCAAGACCGCCTTCGAATGAATTAAACCACTCAGGGCCTCTGTAGGTCCCATCTAACTCGTTGAAAAGTGACAGGTCGGAGAAGGACTCATTCATTACGACGATCACGCTGGGCTTGAGCTCGTCGAACTGCTTTTCTGCGGCTTTTCTTGCCTTTGTGTTGCCAAAAATATGGGCGTACTGCTCAGCATATGAAGCTGAGGAATCGGGTGAACTTGCTACGGCTTTTTTGGTGTTGGTGTATTTTGCTGTGGCAGCGCCAGCAGATTTTTTGATTCCACCTGCGCCACATGCGCTGAGGGTAGCTAACATACCAGCAGCTCCGACCGCTGAAATAAAAGAACGACGAGAAACGTTGGTGTTGATAAATTCTTTCATGAAAATGCCCCTTGAGATTTAGCTGGCAATTGAAAACTTGCGAGAAATTACGGAAGTGTGGAGGCGCAAAAGCGTAGGACGGTAAATCACACGGCAGGTTATTCGACCTTGAGTAGAGAGTTAGGAGTTAGCGCTGCTTGAGGAGGAAGAGTCTGCATGGGCAAGATTTTCTTCATACTTGTCTGCGTAGCCTGAAAGAAGCTTTTTGGCCTCTTCTTTGGAATAACCATCGGGCTGAACGGGGCGGAAAGATTGAATCTGCGTGACAAACGATGAAATAAAGCCTTCACGATGGTAGCTGTCGAGCGGAATCCAAGCATTGTATTTGATGCCAGGAAATTCCGAAAAACTTACTGTTGTTGCAATAAAGACAGCAATACCAGCAATGATGAGTCCGCCAAGCGCGTTGGCTGCAAACGCAACAACAGGCCTTTTTGCACGTCGTGGCTTTGGCGTTAGAGAAAGCACAACTATAGCTAGTGCCAATACTGCAAATGATATAAGTACCCGTTCATTGAGAATATAGGTATAGCTACCACTTACTGTAGCTGCAGTGCCGAGTGCAAGCACGTCGCTCGCAATGATGGGTACACCTTTAAACGACACGACAAAATATTCTGCAAGGCCAGCGCATTCAAAAAGACATGCTGCAATGACAGCACCTGCACCAGTGCGTTGAAAGAGAAGATGAAATATCAGAAATATAAAAAGAATGATGACATTTTCGAGAATAAGTCCCTCTATCCAAAATCCGGTGATAGCTGGATTAGAAGGCAATTCAATAGCTATGAAAGTCAAAAAGGTTCCAACAAGCAATAGGCCAATTTCTAACAGCAAACGTTGGTAACCTAAAAGAGCGCTGAATGCTGTGCGGATTTGCTTGTTGTAGAGCGAAACGATGGCTGCTATCGCAAGCACGCTAGTGCATAGGATGGCTGGCAACCAGTGGGTTTGAATGAGTCCAAAAGCTGCATATACACTCAAAAAAAGAAGTAATGCAAAGAAAATGCCAGTCCATGTCCACGAAATCCAATTTGGCTGGGATAAAAAGTGAAAGAGCTTTTGTGGTGCAAGCTTAGCAAGAGCTATTACCAGCCCAACAACCAATAAGCCAGCGAAAAATATCAAGAACATACTTTTAAGCCTCCAACGGTGTTACCCAGCGTTCATGGGAATCCACGTTAGGATAGCCTTGCCTAACTTATTCTGCTATATAAATCCTGCAATTTAAGAGTACGTAAAGGGAGATAAAAGAAACCCTGCATATTACCTACCAAATTGCATGATTTGAAATGTTCGCGAAGTAGACTCAGTGCAAGGCGCTTTCATCGAGCATGAAGTCATAGACGCTAAGAAGTAGGATGCCTTCATCTGTGTAGTGTCTTTCAATCGGCTTGCCTACGACAATGACCTTACGAAAGGAATCTCCTGTCTTGAGAAGCGATCTCTGTTCTTGGGCGAGCTTCTCTGAATCGGGAAGATCGTACGCCGATTGGATGTATATCCGCTCGCTGCCGTTATTGCATACGAAGTCGACCTCTAGTTGCTTACGTACGGATTTGCCATGTTTATCCCGCTCGCTGACCGTCATGTTGCCAATGTCGACCGAGTAACCACGTGCACGCAACTCATTGTAGATGGCATTTTCCATGAGGTGTGTCTCCTCAAACTGGCGAAAGCCTAATCGAGCGTTGCGAAGTCCGAGATCTGAGAAATAGTACTTGTAAGGTGCGCCAATGTAGCGTCTGCCCTTGATATCGTAGCGCTGTGCGCGTTCGAGGAGGAAGGCATCGTCGAAGTAGTCGATGTATGAAGATACCGTTTCAGGGTCGATGGTTGATCGAGTAACACTGTGGAATGTGTCAGAGAGCTTGTTAGGATTGGTCAGTGATCCTATCGTCGAGGCCATGACGTTCAGCAACTCGTCCAATGCGCGGTTATTGCGGACGCTGTTCCTTTCAATGATGTCGTTGATATAAATTTCAGAGAAAAGACGCTGAAGATAATCGATCTTTTCTTCTCGCGTTTCCTTACATGCGACAGCAGGAAGGCCGCCGTACATGAGATAGCTTTGCCATCCCATCGCGATATCGTCATCATATGTGGTCATGAATTCGGCGAAGGAAAGCGGAGCCATTCTTACCTCGTCCCCGCGTCCACGGAACTCGGTGACGATGTCCTTTGAGAGGAGCTTTGCATTGCTTCCCGTGACGTAAACATCCACGTTTTCGCGGGCAATGAGGTCGATGAGGACCTCTTCGAAGTGTTCAAGGAGCTGTACCTCGTCGAGAAGCACGTAGTGCATACCTGGAGTCTCAATCTGGCTTATCACGTATGGGTAGAACACATTGGAGTCGCGGTAGCGTCTGTTTCCGTAGCGGTCGAAAGCCATCTCAAAGATCTGAGTCTCCGATACCCCGCGTTTCAGCAGGTAATCCTTGAAGATCTCGAAGATGAGATAGGACTTTCCGCAACGGCGGACGCCTGTCACCACTTTCGCCTGATCAGTGTGCATTCTGCTGATGAGGTTGTCGAGGTATTTTGGGCGCTCAATTCTCATACGCACTCCAATCGGTAATAGTGCATCATGATGCATTTTTTCCGATTAGTATTATACATCTCATTTGGAGCAGATTTGGGACAGCGATGCACCGAGGAGGAAAAGAAACAAACACGAGCCGCGTAATGTGATGTTCAAAAGAAGCTCAAAAGAAAAACAGGTAGGTAGTTCAAACTACCTACCTGCGACTTTTGTGGTGGGCGTTAGAAGATTTGAACTTCTGACCTCTTCCGTGTCAGGGAAGCGCTCTCCCCCTGAGCTAAACGCCCGAATATATAACTGCAAAGTTGCAAGCGGGGGTGCTCACATGCAGCAGAGAGTATCTTACGCGAATGTCTCTCTGTATGCAAGAAGATTTTTTCAAATTAGGAACTTGCTTAAATATCACCTAAGATTTGATTGTTGATGGCAAAGGATGGGGGAGGGCGATTGGAAAAGACAGTGCCTGGCAAAATCATGTCAGTTTTGACTCGCGTTGCCTTTATGTTCTGTATAGGTGGCCTTGTAGGATGGCTTTATGAAGTCTTCATCTGTGCACCGCTCAATCAAATGCCTATTGATCTTACCCACGGAGGTCTCGGTATTCCTTTTTTGATGATTTACGGTGCGGGTTCTGCACTGATTGAACTAGCATTAGGATTGGAGCGCAAACAAGGCGCCTGGTGGGTGCAGCTATTGGCGATCATTGTGCTAACTACTACTGTTGAATATGTAACTGGTTTGATAATGCTACGTATCGTTGGTGTGCAGACCTGGGATTATCATCTACCAGGCTGGGACTTTCTTGTAAGTCCCGATGGGCTGGTGTGTCTACGCGCTTCTCTGACGTTTGGATTGATGGGCTTATTGCAGTTGCGTGGGTTGAGCAGGCTTTACGAATGGACGTTTGTTGCGAATGCGCAGGTGTTAAGAGTTGCAGTTTGGCTATGCTTTGCTCTTGTTGTGCTGGCGTTGTTGAATGGTTCATTCCTACATATCGTTGATACAGGTGGCATGTGGCATTAGTGATAAGTGATTGTTTATATTGATAGGGTTCGCTGGACCCCTATTCGCTCTAAAGTGCGATGTGCGCCATTACCTCTTTTTTGTATTGCAATATTTCTGCTGGTAGATGACTTGTTTTTAGAGACAGCTGTTTTCCCGGGTTTTGCCGTGACTTTGTGATTTGTCATTGCTGCAGGTAGAAAGCTTGCGGCGAGACCATATATATCAAGAATTAACCTAATTAAGCACTGAAATGGCGCACATCGAGCATCAGAGCGAATAGGGGTGTAGTAGTTCTATTCTTAGATACGACCTGTGTGTATTGTGGTGGGTATAGGTGACGGTTATTATTTATGCATATGGCTAACCTTATGCATCGCAGATTTTCTACACTAATTTTTGTTTGCTGAGCAAAATTTTGGAACAGATTAGCCGTTTTGATTGCAGAGGTGAATAACTGGCATGTTTGAGCTTCTTTCCTTTTGTTGGAAGTCCATCAACAACAGAGGTCGCTACCTTGTCTTTATGGCCCTCTCGCTTGTCAAAGAGCTGCTGAAGGTTGCCTTGCCGCTTGTGACTGGCTGGATAATCAACCTCCTAGTGTCGGGAGGTGACTTTTCCACTGTTATTTTCTGGTGCGTGATGGTTGGTTTGCTGAGCGTGCTGTCTGCTTTCCTTGGGTATGTAGTGACGTTGCTTTATACGAAGACACAGTTTGACTCCTCCTTTGCCCTACAGTCCAATGCCATAGCGCGCGTGCAGCACTTTTGGCAGGGGTACTACGGGAAGGACTTCGACCCTGGCTACCTTTCTAAGCGTGTCAACAACGACTCCGAGGTCATCTCGATGTTCTTCTTGCTGTCTGGGTCACAGGTGTTGTCACATGCTCTTACTACGGTGGTTGTTATTGCTCTCGTCGCCATCATTAACCTTCCTCTAGCGTTTGTTTGCTTGCTACTCACGTTTGCGGTGGGTTTGGCGTATGTGCTCTCCCGCAGAGAGGTCTTTGAGCGAGGGATGGAATACAAGGAGAAGGCGGCGAACTTTTTCTCAGTCATACTGCATGAGTTTAGTGATGTCGAGTTCATTAGGCGATACGTTCTCTTTGACAGGTTCGCAACGCTGCTCTCTGACTCCTATAGCGCGGTGCGCGATGCGGTCTATCGCGTGAACAGAGTGGGCGCGATCGTGGGTATGCAGACGGAGATTGCTAAAGACGTGCTGCAGATAGCAGTAATATTTGTTGGCGCCTACCAGATCATGATGGGAGCCATGCGGGTTGGCTACCTTGCAACAGTGGCAAGTTACTTTGCCATGCTCTCGGCATCGGCGGAGTACTTCACTCAATTTGGCAGCGAGTATCAAGACTGCCGGTCAAGTTTTGAAAGGCTGCGTCAGCTTTCTGACACACCACTTGAGCAGAATGGTGACATAGAAATCAGTGATAAGGTTTATGTCATATCCTGCAATGATCTCAGCTTTACCTACCCTGGCAACGACATACCCACCATCAGCGGCGCAAACATCCGCTTCGAGGGCTGCGGTCTCTACGGTCTTCTGGGAAGGAACGGTTGCGGCAAGTCCACGCTGCTCAAGCTTATTGCTGGCGAATGGTGCGGTCACTATGAGGGCACAATCTGCTTTGATGACCAGGAGCTTGGGACGCTCGACCACTACGGCCTGAGGCGTACATCTGTGGGTTTTACCGAGCAGGAACCCACGGTCATAGAGGACAGTCTGTGGAATAATCTTACCCTGCTATGCGAGGAACAGCCAGAGCGTGAAGAGGTGCTCTCGCTATGCGACCAGTTGAGGCTGACCGCTCTCATTGGTAAGGCACCGCAGGGGCTGGACACCATCGTCGACGGTACGAACGTAAGCCTTTCTGGTGGTGAGAAGCAGAAGGTCGCCATCATCCGAATGCTGCTCAAGAACCCTCCAGTTATGCTGATGGATGAGCCGAGCTCCGCCCTTGATGCAGATAGCGTCAACTCTCTTGTTGAACTCTTGGGACAGCTTAAGCGCGATCATCTTATCATCATGGTCTCCCATGACGAGAGATTAATAAATGCCTGCGATGAGCTGGTCAGATTGTAACGAGTGACGGGTGGGTTACCTATCCACATTTGCTTGCCGCGAATGCGCGTATGTCGAAAATTGCGATTGGCTGGTCTGCATGGAGTCACCATATGAATGCCTCTACAGCAGAATTTCTCACGTGCGGGCATTCTTCTTTACCCCCGTTCATCCAAATCTAAACAGCTGATGTTCTTTGCAGACGTATAGTGATAGCTATAAGTAATGAGCAACAAAAGGGGGAGATATGCTCAATTTTACTTACTACGCACCAACGAGGATTAACTTTGGCAAAGGTCAAATTTCTCATCTTGCGGAGTTGACCGAGAGCGGTTCGCGTGTGCTGCTGTGCTATGGTGGCGGCTCCATCAAACGTAATGGCATTTATGCTGATGCTCTACGCATTATGGGCGAAGCAGGACTTACGGTCTTTGAGTTGCCTGGCATCGAGCCCAATCCTCGTATTGAGACGGTGCGTAAAGGTGTTCAGCTGTGTCATGACGAGCATATCGATATGGTGCTTGCTATTGGTGGTGGCAGCTCGATTGACTGTGCAAAAGTAGTTGCAGCTGGTGCTTGCTATGACGGAGACGCTTGGGATTTGGTGTTGCATCCCGAGCTCATCAAAGCGGCGCTGCCTGTGTATTCCGTGCTTACTCTTGCTGCTACGGGTTCCGAGATGGATGCGTTTGCGGTTATCACGGATCTCAGCAAAAACGAGAAGTGGGGTACTGGTTCGCCTCTTGTTATCCCCAAGATGTCTGTGCTAGATCCGACTTATACTTTCTCGGTGCCAAAGCGCCAAACTGCAGCTGGCACTGCAGATATGATGAGCCACACCTTTGAGAACTATTTTCACTTTGAGCAGGGCTGTGAGTTGCAGGAATCCTTCGCTGAGAGCATTCTTAAAACTTGCATCAAATACGGTCCTATCGCGCTCGAGCAGCCCGACAATTACGAAGCGCGTGCCAATCTGATGTGGGCATCAAGCCATGCTATTAATGGTCTGATTTCTGCGGGTTGCTCGCCTGCTTGGTGCGTCCATCCCATTGAGCATGAGCTCTCTGCTTTTTATGACATTACGCATGGCGAGGGCTTGGCGATTATGACGCCAGCTTGGATGGAACACATCCTTGACGACAAGACTGCGCCCGTCTTTGCACGTTATGCGCGTAATGTGTGGGGTGTTGAGGAAGCGGATGACATGGCTGCAGCAAGGGAGGCCATCGCTCTGACGCGCAAATTCTTCTTTGAGACGATGGGCATGCCTGCCACACTCAAAGCGGTAGGTATTAAGGATGATATCCACTTTGTCGAGATGGCAGAAAAAGCCGCCAAAGGTAGTCGCGGCTCATTTGTTCCTCTGTCCGCTCAGGACATTGTCGAAATTTACCAGTCTGCACTTGGCTGAGCATTGAATGTGGGCATGCCGTGGGTGAATCATTGCTCACGGCATGCTTTTTTGTGTGGGGTTTTGTGATAGTTTTTCTTTTAGCTCCGTTGTTATTTAGATTTGGGCGCCTCCTCGTCCTTACGGGCGATATGCACCATTACTCGATTTTCTATGCCGAATGCGTACCGATGTGACTTCAAAGTGCGATCAATGTGGTGGTATGTAGCTCTGCTTGCTTACGCTGCTTGCCAAACGCCACATACTCTTTCAATCAACACAGCTTTGCCTGTCAAAGCCACAGATTCTTTCAAGCAGAGTAGTTCTGCTTGCCAAAAGCCACAGATTCTTTCAGAAAAAATGTCAAAAGCCACAGATCTCTTCAATGGCCTTCACGTTTTCGCAGGTAGATTTTTTGGGCGTGAAGAGATGTGTGGCTTTTGGCTAAAAAAGTGAAGTAGAACGTGGCGTTTGACATCTGGCATGAAACAGAGTGTGGCGTTTGGCACTTGATATGAAAGAGAGCGTGGCTTTTGACATTCGGTATGAAACAGGATGTGGCTTTTGTTGCCTGGCATGAAGTAGAACGTGGCTTTTGGCATCTGGTGTGAAATGGAATGTGGCTTTTGCCGCCTGATGCGAAACGAAGTGTGGCGTTTGACAACCGATGTGAAACAAAACGTGGCGGCTGATTCGAATAAAGAGGAGCTCTGAAAGAAAAAAGGTCCCCGAAGGGACCTGAAATTTCTGGTGTCGGAGGCGGGACTTGAACCCGCACGACCTTTTAGTCAGTCACTAGCACCTCAAGCTAGCGCGTCTGCCAATTCCGCCACTCCGACGTGGTTTCGAGCGAGGAATATAGTATCACGCCCACAGTATTTGGCAAGCCTAAATTTTGATTGGTTGTGGATTTTTTTCGACCGCGCTGGCCTCTCTTGTGAAGGAGCAGTTGAACGGCGTGTTTTTTTCGGCGTCTCGGGTACAGTAATTCTCTAGATGCAATAAAAACGTAGCCGAGAGGGGAGGGTACATGGAGATTCGTTTCAAGAAGAAGTCTTCGCTGAACTTTGTACCCATGCCCCAGCAAGTCGCCAAACAGGGTAGCGATACATTACAAACGATTGCCACCAAACAAAACGATACAAAGCAGCAAACGACTGATACCAAGCAAAACGATGCGGAGCTTCAGCCATCACCAGTAAAGCAGAGCAGCCCAAAACCGCAGGTGCCTACTGTCAAGCAAAAAGATCCAAAGCCGCAGATGTCTGCTGCCAAGCAAAAAGATCCAAAGCTGCAGATGCTTGCTGCCAAACAGCACGATACAAAGCCGCAGACCCCTGCCACCAAGCAGGTTACCGCTCCACTACCTGTTTCCACAAAGCGCAGCAAAAAGCCTCGTCTCAAGGTGTCTGGTGCCAGCACCATGAGCAAAGCCCAGCGCGAAACTCGCGATCAGAGCATGGGCCAAGCGCGCAAAGGTCTTATCTTTATCGGTATAGCTACGATTGCCTACGCTCTGTATTTAGTATTTTCTGGACAGATGGGCGAATTTTTGACGGCGATGGCAGGCGTACGTCGTCGCTGGGTAGTTGCCGCTATACTTGCTTACGTGGTGTATTTTTTCTGGGGCGTACTGGCATATCTGCTTGCTGTTATCAGTGACCGCAGAAGTACGGTTGGTATCCGCGATCTGATGAGTGTTGAAGCCTCGGGTATCTTTTTTTCCAACCTTACGCCAAACGGTGCTGGTGGTGCGCCGGCACAGATTTACCGCCTAACCTGCGCAGGACTTTCTGCAGGTGGAGCGGGTGCAGTGCAGTATACCCGCTTCATTATGTACGAGGCGGGCGAAGGCATTTTTGCTGCGCTGATGCTGCTTTTTCGTTGGGAATGGCTGACAACCACCTATGGCAATGTCACATTTATTGGCATGATTCTTTTTGGTTTCAAGGTCGTTGAGGTCGGTGGCCTTTTGCTGGTATGCCTTCGCCCTGATTTTGTGCGTCGTGCGGGTAGTTGGATTATTCGCTTTGCTTCTCGTCATGGTTGGATGAAACGCACCGACCATTGGATTGATGTGGTGACGGTACAGGTGGGGGAGTTCTCCTCGGGCTTTCGACAGGCAGCGGGCAATTTGCGCAATATGTTGATGACCCTTGTAGTTACGCTGTTGCAGCTTGCCTGTCTGTATTCACTACCGTGGTTTGTTGCCCGTGCCTTTGGTCGCCAAGCAGATCTAATTACCTGCATGGCTTGCGGTTCGATGCTTGAGCTTTTGACTTCGGCCGTGCCACTGCCAGGTGGTGTTGGTGGCGCTGAGGGTGGTTTTGCCGTGCTCTTTGCACCTATTTTTGGTGCGCGCGTAGCTGCGGCTTTTGTAGTTTGGCGTATGGTGGAATATCTTTTGCCCATCTTGGCGACAGCGCCTCTACTTGGATTGCAGTCCAGCCATATTGCAAGTCTTGCCGCGCGTTGGGATCGTCTGCGTTACCGCCTCGCACAAGACTATTCTCAGCTCAGAGCAGGAAAAGGTTTCAGTCGCCAAGAGCATGTCAAAGTCGATCTTCGCAAGGCCCACTCCCGCGTCAAGCAGCGCAAACGTATATCATAGAGACAGATTAATTCGAGCTTGTCAGCTGCGTGGTAGATAGCTCGTTTTTATAGGAAGCAGGACATTTTGGCTAAAAAGAACTACTCACATATACGGGCTACACGCGGAGCGAGTGTACCTGCGGTTCTCGAAGCTCTGCTTGGCATCGTGTTGATTTGTTTGGCTGCATGGCAGCTCGGCGCCGACCAGTCACTTGCACCAGGCTTTATGGCAACGGTGTGCTACGTTGCGTTGCTCTTGGTAGGTGTTGCTTTGACTTATTTGGGCGTGGAACGCCAGCGCGATGCAAAGCATTCGGCTGGCGATAACGAAAGGGAAGTACGCCACTAGACCTAAAGGAATGACAGCGATGGCCTTCGTTGAATTTCGTGACGTGCGCAAAATATATCAGATGGGTTCGGTCGAGGTTCATGCCGTCGATGGTATGAATTTTGAAATTGAAGAAGGTGAGCTCTGCGTTATCGTGGGTCCATCGGGTGCGGGCAAGACAACCGTGCTCAATATGCTAGGCGGTATGGATTCTTGCACGTCAGGCACAATCTTGCTTGATGGTAGTGAAGTTTCGGCAATGAACGAGCGCCAGCTCACTCAGTATCGTCGTCATGATATTGGTTTTGTTTTTCAGTTTTATAATCTCGTACAAAATTTGACGGCGCTCGAAAATGTTGAGCTTGCAAGTCAGATTTGCCGCAATCCCTTACCAGCCGCGACTGTGCTTGCTGAAGTGGGACTCGCAGACCGCCAAGATAACTTCCCAGCACAACTATCGGGTGGTGAGCAGCAACGTGTGGCAATTGCGCGCGCTTTGGCCAAAAATCCCAAGCTACTGCTTTGCGATGAGCCAACGGGTGCCTTGGATTATCAGACAGGCCACCAAGTACTTAAGCTTCTGCAGGATAGTTGCCGCAAGAGTGGACGTACAGTTGCTATCGTGACGCACAACTCTGCCTTTACGCAGATTGCCGATCGCATTATCAGTGTTCGTGAGGGTCGTGCAAAAAGCGTTGAGCTCAATGCTACGCCTGTCGACGCGATGTCGCTCGAATGGTAAGTGTGGGCAGCAATTATGGCCAAGCGTCCTCACAATAGCCACAGTTTTAGGCGAGAAGTGATTCGCTCAATTCGCGGATCACTGGGACGTTTTTTGGCAATTATGGGTATCGTTGCGCTGGGTTGCGGCTTTTTTGCGGGTCTGCAGATGACTGGTCCAGACATGCGTGATGCGGCTGACCGCTGGTATGACGGAACGCGCCTTTGGGATTTGCGCGTTGTTTCTACACTGGGCTTTTCAAGCGAGGATGTAGCGCGCATTGATGCAACCCCTGGCGTTGAAGTCTCGATGCCTGCCAAATCTTGCGATGTCATGATGAGCCTAGGAGACGAGCAAATTGCAGCACGCATTACCTCAATTGATGTGAATGCGACTGTTGCATCAAAGGTTACAGGTCGTTATACCGTAGCTTCCAAGGATGCGCGGTATCTTAATCGTCCAATGCTTCGCGAAGGCACGTGGCCCAAAGCTGCGGATGAATGCGTGATTTCTGCAGATGCAGTAGGGCATTTCAAGCTGGGAGATACAGTTGAAGTGCTCTACAGTACCGATAATTTGAATGACACGCTCGCAGTGCAGTGTTTCAAGGTAGTGGGCACGGTGAGTGCCTCTGACTATCCGTATACGGCGAGCTTTGGCTCAACGACTTTGGGTACAGGACAAATTGATGAGTATTTATACGTTCGTGAAGCTGCCTTCATCCAAGACTTGCCTTATACGCAGGTCTATGTGCGGGTGCGAGGTGCTGAAGCGCAGCTGAGCGAGTCTTCTGCCTATGAAAAGGTGGTTGAAAAGGTCGCCGGGCGCCTGGAGGACCGTGAAGGAGAGCTTGCTCGTTCGCGCCAGGATGATCTTAAACTTGAGGCACAGACCAAACTTGATGACAAGCGTGCAGATTTTGATGCTCAGCGTGCAGATGCAGAAGCCAAGCTTGATGATGCACGGCAGCAGCTTGCTGATTCTTATAGCAAGCTTGAGGATGGCGAGACAAAGTATGCCTCGGGTAAGAAGAAGCGCGATGATGGTGCTGCAGAACTCAGCCGTAAACGCGACGACGCTCGCAAGCAGTTTGCTGAAGCAGAAAAGAAACTCAATGATGGTAAAAAGCAGCTCGACGAAAAAGAAAAAGAGCTGCTAGCGAGTCTATCCGAACTAGATCCTGCCCCAAAAGATCTGTCTTCTGCAAAAGAGATAGTTGCAAGCAATCTAGAGCAGCTAAATTCTGGTATAAGTCAGCTAGATCAAGGAATCAATCAGTTGAAGCAAGGCATCGATGGCCTTGCCCAACTAAAAGACGGTCTTGCTCAGGCACAGGATGCTGTCTTTCAGCTAGAGCAAGCCAAGCTACAACTTGGTCCTGCTTGGACGGAAGAGCAGGAACAACAACTGCTTGCCGCAAAAGCTCAGCTTGGGAGTTTGCAAACGCAGGTAGAGGCGCTCACAACTCAACTGGGGGATAATCCCGAAGCAAAGCTTTCCCAGCTTGAGACTCAACGCCAGCAGTTGGATGCTTCCCGCAGGCAGCTTACTGCTGCTGGAGAGGGCATTGATCAGCTACAGACTGCCAAAACAAAACTTCAGTCTGGTCGTGATGAACTTGCGACACAAAAGGCCGAAGCCAACAAAAAACTTGATGCTGCACAGGCAAAAATTGATGACGCAAGCGCGCAGTTAAGTAACTCTCGTACAAAGTTAGACGATGCTTGGACAAAGTATTATGACGGCAAAGCAAGCTACGAACAAAATCGCACCGATGCGGATAAAAAGTTTGCTGATGCCGAAAATGATTTTGCTGAAGCCCAGCGCAAAATCGATGAAATAGAGCTGCCCGATCTTTACGTACTTGATCGTACAAAAAGTGAGGGTGCGGTAACCTATCATGCAGATGCGCAGCGCATGGATCATATCGCGCGCGTATTTCCTCTAATGTTTTTCCTAGTAGCTGCTCTTGTATCGCTGACTACGATGACACGCATGGTTGAGGACGACCGAATACAGATTGGCACCTACAAGGCGCTGGGCTTTAGTACCGCAACAATCGCGAGTAAGTATTTAGTCTATGCGGCTGCAGCCAGCATTACAGGTGCAATCATTGGCACATTGGTTTTGACCCAAGTATTACCTTCAGTTATCACGAGCTCTTATTCGATTATTTATGCTGTGCCTGAGCTCAAAGTTCCCCTGCCTATCGACCCTGTAATTGCGCTTTTTTCAGGGGGATTGGGTGTTGGCGTGACCCTGCTTGCAACGTGGGGCGCTGTGGTCTCTAGTTTGCGTTCTACGCCCGCAGAGCTCATGTTGCCACGTGCACCCAAGGCGGGAAAGCGTATTCTTTTAGAGCGCATAGGCCCTATTTGGCATCACCTGTCCTTCTCATGGAAGGTTACTTTCCGCAATCTCTTTCGTTACAAGCGTCGTTTCCTGATGACAACGATCGGCATTGCGGGTTGTACGGCTTTGTTGCTGGTGGGCTTTGGCCTTCATGATTCGATCTGGGATATTATCGATCGACAGTTTGGACCTGTGGTGCACTATGACACGACAGTCGGTCTTAATGACAGTTCGACTACGGCCAACGTAGATGCAGTGGCAAACTACCTTACAAGCTCAACGGATGCGAGCCACTTAGTGCGCGCTCGCCAAGAAAACCTGCAGGCAAGTTCTGCTTTTTATGGAAACAAACACTTGCGCATTCAAGTCATAATTCCGCAGGATTCCAAGGGATTTGATGAGGCGATTAGCTTTCAGGATCGTTTGTCGGGGCGTCGTCTAGACTTCAGCGATGATTCAGTTTTTGTTACCGAAAAAGCGGCGAGCTTGTTAGGCGTTTCGGTGGGAGATGAGATTGAGCTATACAAGCAGGACGCTATCGGTAGCGCAGTAGGCGAGCCTCAGCGTCTGCGTGTCACGGGTATTGCAGAAAACTACGTAGGTAATCTGGTATATGTGGGTTGTGCTAGATGGTCAAAAATTGGCAGCGCGCTGACAGATGGCAAGGATGCTGCCAATCCTGTCTTTTCTACGATTTTCTTTTCTCGTGGTGCTGCTACCAACAAAGAAAAACTTTCCGCCGGGTTGCATGATTTGACTGGCGTGTCGACCGTTGAATATGTGGATGAGACTATCAAGACGTATCGCTCGATGCTCTCGGTTGTCGATAAGGTTGTTGTCGTGCTGATTGTTTCAGCGGCGGCGCTGGCATTTATTGTGCTTTACAACCTGACCAACATTAATATTGAGGAGCGAAAACGCGAGATTGCTTCACTCAAGGTGTTGGGTTTTACTCGCCGCGAGGTCTATGCCTATATCTTCCGCGAGATTGGCATGCTTGCGATTATTGGTGATATTGCAGGCCTCATATTGGGTACCTTCCTTGAGCGATTTGTAGTAACTGCGGCCGAGGTTGATTATGTGATGTTTGGCCGTCTCATACATCTGACTAGCTACGGTTTTGCGTTTGGTCTGACACTGCTCTTTGCGGCTGCGGTTCTTGTGATGATGCGCCGTAAGCTGGATCGTGTGGATATGGTTGAAAGTCTCAAGAGCGTAGACTAAGCACGCATCAGTGTATGCCGTAGCGTACTAATTTTGCAGGGGGATTGCATGATTAAGCTCGTATTGACCGATATGGATGGCACCGTTGTGCCTTTTGGCAAGATGAGCGTTTCTGATCGCACGATTGCTGCAGCTCACAAGCTGCTTGATGCAGGTATTGCCTTTGGGCCTGCGACGGGACGTCTGTCTTTTGATCTTGCCTCGTATTTTCGCAATGATGCCGATTGTTATCAGACGGGCGTTTTTGCCAATGGCAAGATGGCACGTTATCAGGGTGAGACAATCTATTCTCAGCCAATGGATCCCAATCTGATGAATCGTTTGATCGAAGCTCTGCGAGATGTAGATGATTGCTTTGGCTTTGTCTGTACCCCCGATGAGAGGGGAGGCAGTACGTTTTCTGCGGTGGGGACCTCTCGCGCAAAAATTTTGAGCATGGTAGATGACACTCTGGTACCTCCCGATATTGCAATCATTGATGAGCTTCCTGATCAACCCATTTATACGATGAGCCTTCTTTTTGGGGACTCATTAGGTAGCGTTGAGGAAGCAGTGCAAAAAATGCAGGATATTGTTCCTGAGTTTGACTACGTTTGTCCGTCCCCACATGTTTTGGATGTACTGCCTCGGGGACTTTCCAAGGCTGATGGCGCTGTAGCGTTGATTGACTATCTAGGGTTAAGCCTAGATGAGGTTGTCTTTTTTGGTGATGCAGACAATGACATCACAACGCTTGAGCGTCTCACGCAAACCTTTGTGGTATCAAACTGCTCGGACGCTGCGCGCAAGTTGGGGCGCTGGCACATTGGAGATGCGGCTGATGACGCCCCAGCCCAAATCATGGAAGAGATTGCTGCTAGTGGGGGTCAGCTTCCTGCTATTGCTCGCTAGGGATTGTTGTTTTTAGTGCGGCATCCACCTCATCAAGCAGCTCTAGTCCACGCTCTTCTAGCATGAGTGACCTTGCGTGTGTAGCAAAACTTACAGGTCCATATGCCGACACAAAGTGCATCACTGTGGTATCGCATGCAAGATGTGAGCAAAAAACAATCATCTCCTGACCGTCGCCAAAAGCTTTCTCAAGAAAAGCGAGAGCACGATCCATACGAAGTGCCGTTTCGTTGCACTTATCTGCTGTTGTATGTACTGCTTTGTTAAAGCAGGATTTTGCGCTCTCAAAACAGTTTTGCTTATTGGCGCCTGCCATAGTCTTACGAGCAACTTGCTCGCGTAGCTGTTCTAGCAACTCAAGATGGTGTATGGAGACAAGTTGACGCTGGCCCTGCTTGCCTCGAGAGCGCCCGTCTTCGCAGCGGTGACGAAGCTTGCCCAGGATTTCGTCAAGCAGTGCGAGTGGACGAGCGTCGGACGGTTCGTTGCAGCTGGTTTGCCAGCTTACAAAGTCATCGCGTACGGCATGGAGAGCAAGCTCGGTGGCATCTATTTCGTGTAGTTCTGCGGTGATAGCCGCCAGTAGTAGATTGACCACAGCAACACGCTCGTCAAAGGCTGCATTATGCGCACGAGTGTAGATTTTTTCATTAAGATTGCCTGACAAAATATCAGCGACTTTGTAGTCATCCTCGTATTTGGCAAAAAGCTCAAAATAAAGATTGAAGTCTTCTGCGACCTCGCGATCTTGCAAGTACTGCGAGATGAGCTCACCGTCAACCTGCAGGCCCTCGTGGGAATAAGCTTGCATCATACGTGAGAGATCTTCCCAGCCGCGTGCAGTCACGATACGAGCATCGGTGCCCGAGGGACGTACGCGGTAGAAGTTGCCTGGCTTGCCCTCAAGGTAGCTTGTAATGGCTGGGTGAATACCATGGACACGGGCATAATCCAGCCAGACATCAAGGTCGGGTTCTACATCAATTTTTTTGAGACGGTCCATCATTGCAGGATCAAAGGGACGTGCAGCGCGATTGTATTCGGGTGGGTTGCCTGCGCATACAATGGCCCAACCGTCGGGCAAGCGATGTTGTCCAAAGGTTTTGTACTGCAAAAACTGCAGCATAGCAGGGGCTAAGGTTTCGCTTGCACAGTTAATCTCATCAAGGAAGAGAATGCCTTGGGACTCACCAGTGTCCTCAATTGCGTCGAAAACCGCTGCAATAATCTCACTCATCGTGTAGCGAGAAACACGAAACTCTTTGCCTCCAAAGTCAGAGCTTGCGATATAGGGAAGGCCAAGCGCACTCTGGCGTGTGTGGTGGGTGATGGAATAGCTTACAAAGTTGATATCCAGACGGTCTGCAATCTGCGCGACGATGGCGGTTTTGCCGATGCCTGGAGGACCCATCAGGATGATGGGGCGCTGCATCTGAGGCGGAATACGCCACATGCCATGCTCGTCTTGGCTGAGATAGGCACGTACTGCCCCTTCGATTTGCTTGCTTGCCTCGAGTATGTTCATCGCGTTCCTCCTTGAGCGACATGTGAGACTTGCGTGTTTCTGTGCTTGCCATAGACAGATAAAGATTCGAATTCACCTGGATGGAGTACAAGTTGTTCTGCCCAAGCAGGGACAATTTCTGGTCGATGGTCTTCATCATAAAAGACAAATGCACATTTGAATGGCGGCGCTTGACGAGGATAAATGCCCCAGCCGTCAGTGAAATAAACCAAGCCTCGTAGGTTTGAAAACTCACCTTCCTGCCAAAGTTGTTGCACATAGCGGATGGCAGGACGAAAGTCGGTACCACCTAGTCCGCGCAGTTCTATATGATTGCGCCAACGCGCAAGGTCAGCTGCATTGTTGATGCGCACGTCAGATTGAACGCGGGTATCTGCCTGAATAATATGGATGCAAGCCCGCTCAAAAAAACCTCCTTCGGTAGTGAGCACATCGTATGTGGCGTCAATGAAATCTTGCACGACTTTTTTGGTAACTGAACTAGAAGTGTCAATGACAATAGCAAAGTCACGAACACGATGTTCTTGACGATATTCCAGAGGCTCTATCAGAGGCATGTCGCCGTAGAGTTCAAGTCCATAGGTATAAAAAACGTAATCAAACTCATCTTCAGAGAGACGCAAATCTTCACTTTCAACGGCAAATTGACGTAGAAATTCACGGTAGTCGCGCTGTTTATGGTGAGAAACTTCAAGAGACCCAATAAGAGTTTGCAAAGAAATGCCTTGATTGCGGGAAAGCGTTTCGAGATCAACCCGCATCTGCTGGGCGATGTGTTCCCATGTTTTTTCAGCATCAGAGGGGATGTCGCTAAGCATCTCGCTTGATTGGAACTGGCTTGGGATATGCCCGTCGCCCGCGTCATGGGAGCTGCTATCAGCGGCGCTTGTATTTTGTTCGGTCTGTTGAGTGATCTGTGACGATGCGCCAGTGTCTCCTGTGGACTTGCCGTTGCCCTGTTTACTGTCTTGAGACTGTGAAGAGGTTTTTTCTGACGAACGCCATGCTTGATGACTATCTACCAGGAAAAGTTGAGACCAACGTGCAATTTTTTCTTTGTGTTGTCCATGAGCAAGAAGATGATAGATTCGCTCTGTTGTGAGCGGACCGGTAAGCTCAGACGCTACAAGTCGGAGGATTTCAAGGCGTTCGCTTTCAGATGGGTCGCGCTCAATTTGACTATAACTGGTGGCAAGTCCAGTGGTTGTTTTGGGCGTGATGTGCATCTTGTTAAAAATTTCTTCGCAAAGTGCCCAACAGACCATATCTGCAGCTAAATCCCAGAGTGTGTGCTCAATTTCTCCCACAAAAGGATGGAGCAAAATGCAGTGCAGCAAAGTGTGTGCATATTCGTGTGTGGGCAGCTTGCGTGTTCGAGCAAAATTGCTCAACAGAATTTCGGGGTTTGTCCATAGCGTAGTGCCGTCAGTTGCTATCGCGCAGGGAAGTTGCTGTATCTGTGGTCGCAATATCCCTGTTGCCGAAGCCAAAAAGGGGGCCGTGGCGATGATTTGGCTACGGGTAAGTTCTAGTACTTTGTGTGCAAGGGCTCTATGCTCTGCATTTTGTTTGTCATCTATAGCTTGAGGTATCAAGATATCACTCATCGCTCACCTCCGGTAAGTACATAGAATTTTTTATGTGCTCATCGTCTCATAGTGAGCAGCAGAATCAATAGTTTTTCACGCTTAAATCGACTACAGGAGAAGGTCGGTAAGAGAGGAGCTCGGAGCAGCTGTAGTATCCGCTAAGGCAATGGTGCTCAGCAGCCAGGCAACAAGTTCTGTTTTGCCAGCTTGTGAGGCTGCATCGAGCGCACGACGGAGTTCTTCTATGCCGACTTGAGTTAAAGCAGACCAGCGTTTGACCTGATCAACATCGCCTGCTGATGCGAGTACTTCAAGCAAACAGGCAATTTGTTTTTCGCTCGCATCTTTTGCAGCAGAAAGATTGATTGTTTGAGCCAGCTGCTGTACAAGCTCAAAATCTTTGCGTAGCCAACTGAGCTCCTCGAGTGCAGCAAAAAACGCAGAAGGCTCCTCTTCACAGATAAATTTCATTACACGTATGCTGCCGCGGGGGACAAACATCTTGCGCATCAGCTCAAGGAGACGTTCATCTCCAAAATGTGGGTCATTGGGATGTATGCGATGCAATTCAAGTAGTTGATGGCAGAGCTCCAAACACTCCTGTGCAATATCTTCATCTTGTTTGTCATGGCGCAGCGCATGCCAAGCGCGAACCAATGACGCACGGAACAAATCGCAAAATACCGTTGCTGAAAACCTCGCTTCTTGGGCAAGTGTAAGTACGGTTGCGCAGCAACGCGCAATATCAAAATTTGTTTCGTAGGGAGCACCGCACAGTTGTTCATGGTCATGTGAGGGACGAAAAACTTCGGTAGCAACCGTAGGATCCATAGGATTGAGCAAAAAAGTGACACTACGCCGTGTGAGAGCAAAACGGGTTAGTACCTCATCGGAGTGCAACAAAACCCCGGCCCAGCGGGGATGGCGGGGAGAGGCAAGCAAATCTACTTCACGTGTAAGTAACTCACGTGCCGCCCCAACTTGCGCATAGCGCAGTGCCAATACAAGTGCCCAACTCTCATAAATAAAGGGATGTGTATCAGCTGTGATTTTGCCTAACGCGCTATATAGATTTGAAATGCGCACAACATCGCCTGCCGCAGCCGCACGTTCTAACAGATCAACACATGCGATGGGTGAAAGCTTGCGCAGCTCTTCTAAGTCGATGTTTGAAGTATCTTCTATAGCTGGCTTCTTTATAGCTAACTGTTGATTTTGCTGAAACTGAGTGTCGCTCACATGCCACCCCTCTTATGGTTGTTCGCTGAATTGAGATTAGGCGTTTCTCCTACTTTTGTGCAAGAGTCCAGCTTGAGACGTCGGTCAAGCGCGCGTCTACCGTGTGCATCGCCCGTCTGGCATCCTTTTGATTGTGCGCTTGGTATAAATTGCGCTAACCTCACACTGATGGAGGGAGAATATCCATGCCTGCTATTCTTACGCATGATTTTTTTGGACAAGATTCGCTTGGAGCAGTTTCATCGGTTCTCGGCTTTGAAAGCTTCGATGAGCACGATGCTTTTTTGCTGGGTAACCAAGGCCCAGATCCTTTGTTTTATCTGCTTGCTGATCCGCTCATTGACGCAAGTACGCATGATGTAGGTGAGCTCATGCATCATTTACGTCCAGCGCGTCTTCTTTTAGCATTGCACGATTCACTCACCACCTTGCCTTTTGCCGAGCGTCATGTCGGAGAGGCCTATGCAGCTGGTTTTTTGTGTCATTACCTGCTAGATTCCACAGTTCATCCGTTGGTATTTGCCGAGCAGTACAGTATCTGTGATGCAGGTATTCCAGAACTCGATCGCAGCGACGGCGGCCGTGTCCATGCTGAGATTGAGCGCGACCTTGATGAAGCAGTGCTTTTCTCACACAAGGGCGTCACCGTTAAGGAACATATTCCTTGGAAGGAATGCCTGCGTGCAAGTGACGCTACGCTCGCTACAATCGACAAGATGTATTCCTACGCTATTCGCTGGACGTATGGGCGTAGCTTGCCAAGTAATACTTTTACGCATGCGGTAAAGTCTTTCCGCTTGGTGCAGTATCTCTTTTGGGCACCATGTGTCTGTAAGCGTGAGTTACTTGGCAAACTAGAGCAGAAATTTTCGCATCAGCGCTATTCGCTCTATCGTGCGATGGCGCATCGTCTGCGTGCTGAGGCTACATCGGATTTTGACAATCGTGAGCGCTCGACGTGGACCGACCCCTTTACGGGGAAATTACGTTGTGAGGGTTTTTGGGATTTGTATCGAGCGGCGCAGGAGCGCGTTCAGAGTGCAACGCAGGTCTTTTTTGCAGCTGATTTTGATGAGAGGGCGGCCAATATCTTGACTGGTGGTCTTAATTTCAGCGGTGAGGTAGTCGCAGACGATTTGCCTGAAACGCACACGCAGGCTCAGACTGCAGCAACGTTTATTGACGATGGAGGGGAGAGCTGAGGAATGCCATCCTTGCTCGAGGGGATCGAAGGGCCGGAGGACTTTAAATCCTTTACGGTTGACGAACTCCGGAGCCTGGCAGCAGAGATTCGTGAGACCCTAATCTCGGCCGTAACCGAGACAGGTGGTCATATGGGTTCGAATCTGGCTGTTGTCGAGGCAACGGTGGCCCTACATTATGTGTTTGATTCGCCACGTGACAAAATCGTGTTTGATACGTCTCATCAAAGCTATACGCACAAGATGTTGACGGGTCGTGCATATGCCTATACCGATCCTGCGCGCTATGGTTCGGTCTCTGGTTTTACCAATCCTGCCGAAAGCGAGCATGATCTTTTCCGCTGTGGTCACACTTCAACGTCAATCAGTCTTGCTTGTGGTTTGGCAAAAGCTCGTGATCTTATAGGTGGTCACAATCGCGTGGTGGCCCTTATTGGTGATGGCGCCTTGTCGGGTGGCGAGGCTTTTGAGGGTTTAGATAATGCCGCGGAGTTGGACAGCGGCCTTATCATTATTTTTAACGATAATGAGATGTCTATCAAGGAAGACACGGGCGGTATGTATGCGGGACTTGCTGAGCTCCGTACAAGCAATGGTACCTCTACGCGCAATATCTTCCGCGACTTTGGTCTGGACTATCGTTATGTTGAGCAGGGCAATGATGTAGCTGAGCTTGTGCGCGTCTTTAATGAAGTCAAAGATATCGATCATCCCATCGTAGTTCACATCCATACAACCAAGTCTAAAGGCTGGACTTGGGGTGAGCAGCACCGCGAGGCTTCGCATTCGGTACCTGCAGCAGGCGCACATCCTCTGCCTCCCGAGCGTGATTACCGTGCAATTACCCGTGCTTATATGGCACATAAGCTCAAAAGCGATCCGTCAGTTGTTATCGTCAATGCAGCAGCACCTGGTGGCTGTGGCTTACCTGTGGAATTTCGCGAGGCGGCGGGCAAGCAGTACGTAGATGTGGGCATCTGTGAGCAACATGCTGTGAGTTTTTGTGCAGGCATTGCCCGCGGCGGAGCAAAACCAGTCTTTTTTGTACATTCGACCTTCTTGCAGAGGGCCTATGACCAGCTGATTTCTGATCTGGCACTCAACGATACGCCAGTGGTTATCCTAGTTTTTGAAGGCGGCTTCTCATCGCTGGATTCCACACATATTGGTGTTTTTGATATTGGTTTTGCGGGCAATATTCCAGGGTTGACTTGTTTGTCTCCAGCAAGTCGCGAGCAATACGTGGCAATGCTGGACTGGGCAATTGATCAGAATGATCGCCCCGTGGTTATTCGTGTGCCCGACCATGTACTTACTGATGCCGACATGGGTATTGAAACCCCAAAGGCATTTACCACGGCTGACGTGGCTCGTTATGATGTGCTCAAACGCGGTAGCAAAGTAGCGCTTTTGGGTCTTGGACCTGCGGTTGATTTGCTTGGTGAAGTGGCACACGAACTGCAGTATGCCAGCAATATAGATCCCACGATTATTTCGGCCACAGCCTATTCAGCATTGGATTGGCGTTTACTAGATGATATTTCCCGCGATCACGATCTGGTTGTAACCTTTGAAAATGGCATCCTGTTTGGTGGCTTTGGCGAAAAAGTGGCACGATATCTAGGTCACACCAAGGTACGAACTATCTGCTTTGGTGGCACCAAAGAGTTCATTGATCGTATGCCTGCGGCAGTTATGCGTCAGCGTTATCATTTGGAGCCAGCAGCAGTGGCTGCAGATATTGTCTCTCAATTGGAGAAGATGCAAAGCGAGTAGGGGAGGTAGCGATGGCGACTTATGTTTTTTCGGACGTGCATGGTCATGCAAGGGCGCTTGAGCGCCTACTTGACCGTATCTCACCTGCTACCGAAGATCGTATCTTTATGTTGGGTGACATGATTGACAGAGGACCTGATCCCCTGGCTGTCCTGCGTATTTGTCGTGAGCTTGCCGATGGGGGAGCCACCGTGCTGATGGGCAATCACGAAGATTTAATGCTTGCTTATTACGATGACCCTGGCGATCCGGCAAACTTTGCCAATTGGGCAATAAATGGCGGCGGTACCACCAAAGAGCAGCTCGAGACTCTACCCAAAGAAGAGTTCCTTGACATGCTTGATTGGGTGCGCGCCTTGCCGCTTTCTGCTTATACACGTGTCTCGGGGCAGCTCTATCTCTTTGCTCATGCGGGCATTCAGCCAATAACTCCTGTGCCTGCAACGGCGATTGATGCGACTGCTAGTGATGAAGACCGCATTCATGCCATTGTGGACAAACAGAACCCCGAAGAATTGATGTGGGTGCGTCAGGAGTTTTGGGGACGCCCTACTGGCCTTGTAGATAAAGAAGGCAAAGGCATCATTGTTGTTGCAGGTCATACGCCTACTCCCTATTTAGACAGTATGGCTGACCGCCCTGATCGTAGCGGCGCTGGTGAGGATGGTTTGGGTCGCATGGTACGTGTGGGCGCCTGTGCAGAGACAGGCCATGTGGCCGATCGTTGGGATATCGACTCAGGCTGTGCGGGTGGCTATGGCTTTGGCAAGCTGCTTTTCCTGCGTCTTGATGATGGGTCGGAATTTTATGAGCCAGTGGGCAAGGACGAATAAATGCAAGTCTCCCAGTTGGTGACCCATCCGTTGTCACCAATTTTTGATAAGCAAAGCCGTGTGCTCTTGTTAGGTACGATGCCCAGTCCACTATCGCGTGAGCTGGGGTTTCACTATGCCAATCCACGCAATCGCTTTTGGGCGGTCATCTCAGCTCTTTGGCAGGAAGAAAAACCCACAACTGATGCTGAGCGCCACGATTTTTGCCATAGGCATCGTCTTGCCATTGATGATGTGCTGGCAAGTTGTCATATCTCGGGTGCCGCAGACTCAACCATCACAGATGCAGTGCCTAATGATTTGCATCGCATTTGTGACTATGCATCCATTCAGAAGGTATTTTGCACGGGGTCTACAGCAACGCGCTTTTACCGCAAGCTGATTGAACCAAACTTAGGTCTACCCTGTATCCAGTTGCCATCGACAAGTCCTGCTAATGCGCGTATGCGTCTTGCGGATTTAATCGTGGCATGGGAACCAGTGCGCATTGCCGCCGATGAGGCGGGTGAGTTGTAGTGAGTCTGATACAAATGATTGAGGATGCAGAATATCACTCGCTGCTAATTGAAGCGTCAGCCGCAGACTTTTTGCATGGCGCACTCGAGCTGTCTGAAGGCGATTTTGGCTGGAAACAGCCCATGCGTTTCTTGTCTGTACAGCAACGTGCTCTAGGTAGTTGTCAAGCATGGCATCCAGGGCTTTATCGTCACATGGGGCGTACGAGTGCAGGAATTTGTCTTGAGTTTGAGACGGATTCTACCGAAGTTGCTCTTGAGCTGCGTGCCCAGCCACTTTGGGGCGGAATAAAGACACTGGTGGCATCTGCTGTTATGGGCAATGAAAACTATGACGGTGTTTCTTGTGAGGTTGACGGCAGATGGCTTGCGCCCTCATGGGGCCAACCGCGTATGCCAACTGCCGAGGATGTAGCCCCCATAGAAGATTTTGCTGACGAGAAACCGAAAGAAAGACAGCTCCGCCGTGATCCTGGTCGTCTGGTGAGTTTTGTGCTCAGTGATTCTGCGACAGCTGCATCAGCTGGTTTAATGGCACTTCCCGGGTTAGGGAAAACACATCATGTACGTTTGTGGTTACCCTGCCTCTATGCAGTAGAAATTCGCCGACTTTTTGGTGATGGTACCTTTCTAAAAGCCGTAGACATGCGCCCAGTTTTGCTGGTTATGGGTGATGCGGCTACTCAAGGACTTGCAGCGGGAGATCCCGCACGCACTTGGGCAGCGCGACTTGCGCGTATAAATGATTGGGATTTGCTTAATCAAGGTATCGTGGGCCAGGTATTCCAGCCTGGTATGGCAGCAAGTCTTTATGAAGCAAAACTTTCACTTGCAGGCATTGTGGTGTCTTTTGGCGAGAGTTTGCGTCATGAGCAGTGTCAAGAGCGAGAAGTTGCCCGCAACGTCAGAGCTTTTCTAGCTGAAATTGCTCGCATGTGGCCGCACACTCCTTGTTGGGTATTGACACCGTTTTGGCATGATGAGGATAATTCGCCAACTCACCCTCACAGTTGCTTTGAGAGTTTGCTGCCTATGCTTGAAGCCAATGTTGCTGCTCATGATGAGATGCGTCTTGTAGATGGATGTGAGCTTATGGAATGTCGCTCACGTGCTCTTGGGGGTAACAGCGGTTTGCCAGGGGATGCAGCGCACAAGTCCATTGCCCACCGTTTGGAAGCTATATTCCAAGAGTATTGAATCTGCTGTCCGGGTGAGCGTCTATACTTTTCCTCAGACAAACAATGATGCCCCTGAGGAGGAGCTGTGGATATCGAAAAAGAAGCTCGGGTCAATCGTCTTGCACCCGATTTGCCCATCAAAATCTCTGCTGAAACTATGGCCCGTGTTGCTGATTTGCGCGCGTCAGGTCAGATGTCGCCTTTTGCGTGCAAAAATACTTCAGCAATTCGTCGTGACCTTTCTGATCGTGATCGCGACACGGCTCTGCGTCCTGCTTTTTTGCGTGATATCGAAAAAATTATGCACATGGGCGCTTACAATCGTCTTGCAGGCAAGACGCAGGTCTTTTCTTTTCGCGCAGATGACGATTTGGCTCGCCGTGGTCTGCATGTGCAGCTAGTAGGTCGTGTTGCTCGTGATATTGGCCGAGGCTTAGGCCTTAATGAAGACCTCATTGAGGCTATTGCATTGGGTCACGATATTGGACATACCCCTTTTGGGCATGTCGGGGAACGCTACCTTGATACGATTTTCCATGAGCGTACGGGTCGCTATTTTCGCCATAACGTTCAGAGTGTGCGGGTGCTTGATGTGCTGGGTGGGCGCAATCTTACCTTGCAGACTCTTGATGGCGTGATTTGTCACAATGGCGAGTTTGAACAGCAAGTTTTTGAGACGAGTGGTCTTACTAGTTTTGACACCTTTGATCGTGTTGTAGATTCTTGTTGGGAGCGCGGTGATGAAGTTATCTCTCATATGCGTCCGATGACGCTTGAGGGTTGTGTTGTGCGCGTGTCCGATATGATTGCTTATGTAGGCAAAGATCGCCAAGACGCTATCCGTGCAGGTCTTGCAAGTGAAGAAACCTTTGATGATGGCTTGGGAGGCGCTTACAATTCTTGGGCGCTTTCTGCCTTTATTGCCGATGTTGTTGAGAATAGTTTTGGCAAAGATCGAATTGAGATGAGTGAGCAGGGCTTTGCTGAGCTGCGCCGGGCTAAGCGTGAAAATGCGACAAAGATTTATACCTCCAGTGAGGTTAATGGTGATTTTGCAGGGCCGATTGAGGATTTCTTCTCAGGTCTGTATATGCACGAGCTGGAGGCGCTCAAATCGGGCGATACTAGTTCTGCCATTTTTGTTCAGCATATCGAGCCTATATGTCGTCATTTGGCACCCTATGGCAATACTTATCGTTGGGAAGATGATCTCGATCTAACGGTGATGGATTTTATATCTTCAATGACAGATGAGTATTTTATGGCCAGCTGTGAGGCACTTTTTCCAGAGGCTGCTGAAATCTTCCCACGTCGTACTTATTTTGAGGGCATCTTGCCCTAGGCGTAGTGCGCTACTATCAAGAATATGGATACACTTTTTTCTGACATAGAACGTTATAAGCGCAATCTCAATGCGCCGCTTGCTGTTCGTATGCGTCCACAAACTCTTGCTGAGTATGTGGGACAAACAGAAGCGGTAGGCGAGGGGAGTTGGCTACGCCGTGCCATTGAGCGCGATGCTCTATCTTCAGTGCTTTTTTATGGTCCTGCAGGTACTGGCAAAACGACCTTGGCGCATATCATTGCTAATACCACTCATGCTGAATTTGTTGAGGTCTCAGCTATCACGGGTACTGTCAAGGATCTACGCCGCGAGATTGAGCTTGCAAGTAGTCGCCTGTTAAGTTCTGGGCGCCGCACGATTTTGTTTGTTGATGAGATTCATCGCTTTAATCGTTCACAGCAAGATGCCCTGCTTCACGCCGTGGAAGACAGGACGGTAGTGCTCATTGGTGCTACTACCGAAAATCCTTTCTTTGAAGTAAATTCTGCTTTGATTAGTCGTTCAAGGGTTATCGAGTTGCATCCTTTGAGTGACGAAGATATTCGTGAGCTTGTAACTCGTGCACTAACGAGCCAAAACGGTCTTGCGGGAATGTATGCTCTGGCGCCTGAGGCGCTCACGGAGATTGTTACTCTTGCGGGTGGCGATGCCCGTGCTGCGCTGACAAGCTTGGAGCTTGCAAGTCAGATGAGCGATCCGGGCACTCCTGAAGCGCCCTCTACTATTACCCTCGAGCATGTGCGGGACGCCAATCCTCGTCGAGGCTTGACCTATGACAAATCTGGCGACATGCACTATGACATTATTTCGGCTTTTATCAAGTCGATGCGTGGGTCGGATCCTGATGCCGCACTTTACTGGTTGGCTCGGATGATTGATGGGGGAGAAGATCCCAAATTTATTGCCCGTCGCATCATGATTGCTGCATCCGAAGATATCGGCAATGCTGATCCGCAAGCTCTGCTTGTGGCAGAAGCTGCATTTAAGGCAGCAGAAGTGATTGGCTATCCTGAATGTCGTATTAATCTTGCACAAGCAGCCATCTATAACGCTTTGGCTCCCAAATCCAATGCTGCCGAAGCGGGTATTGATGCAGCTTTAGCCGAAGTACGGCAGGGTCCTCGCCGCGAAGTGCCCAGCCATTTGCGTGACCGTCATCGCCCTGGCTCCGATGAATATGGTAGCTATCTCTATCCACATGACTACCCTGCGGGTTGGGTAGAACAGCAATATCTGCCTGACGGTTTGAAAAAAGGTGATTTCTATACTCCGAGCGCGCGCGGTTGGGAGGCATGGCGTATAGAGGCGACAGGACGTGACCGTATAGAACAGTCAGGCAAGTAGTGCTGTCAAGTTGGGTAGAATGTGCTCAACATTGCAGTTAATGTATCTGGAGGCTTGAATGGAACCGCTACAGATTGCGCTCATCGTCTTGGTTGTCGCAGGCATTTGGGCCATTGTTGAACTTGCTCTTACGCTGCGCAAGACTCGCAGCGCTGTTGAGGAAGTTACGCACTCCGCACATGAGGCTATCGAGCAAGTCCAGCCTATTATCGCTAAGGCCGATGGTATGGTTGACGATTTACAGCCTTCCATGAAGCGTGTCGATCCTATGTTGCTCAAGGCAATTACATCGGTAGATTTACTTAATGCCAATTTGGCAGAGCTTGATGGTATCTTGAGCGATGTGTCCAATGTCTCGGGCGCTGCTTCTAATGCAACAGTTGCTGCTGGTGAGGTTGTTGATCATGCTGCTTCTGCTGCTGCAGGATTAGTCAACAAGATTACTGGCAAAAAGAACAAGATTGCTCCAGATGCTCTGCATGCTGCCCACGAACCCGCACGCTTGACTGATGCCAGTGAATCCGAACCATCTGCTGCTGATTCAAACGAGACTGCTCCTGAGTCTGCGCCAACACAGGCGGCTAGTGGGTATGTGACCTATGACACAGCAGC
The DNA here is from genome assembly GCF_000466405.1 of Atopobium sp. oral taxon 810 str. F0209. Classification (GTDB taxonomy): domain Bacteria; phylum Actinomycetota; class Coriobacteriia; order Coriobacteriales; family Atopobiaceae; genus Olegusella. The sequence goes on from NZ_KE952949.1 coordinate 62,840, forward strand.
TGAATCTAACACAGCAGCTGAATCTACTACTGAGGAGCAGGAATAATGCAGGATCTAGTAAGTTTGAATGTCCCCGCAGAGCCTAACTATGCGCGTTCTGTTCGTATGTTGGCGGCCACTCTGGCAGTTTCTTGCGGCATGTCGGTAGATGATGTCGAAGATGTGCGTATGGCTGCCGAGGAAGGTTTTGTGTATGCTTGCTCGACTGCGCCCAAGAGTTGTGGCATTAGTTTTGAGCTGGCACCCAATGAGGTCACCATCGACTTTAGCCTTGGTCTTAATGAAGCGGATCCTGACCAAGACAACGAGGCTGAACTCGCGGGCGACCTTGATTTGGTAGCTCTTCTTCTTGAGGCGGTGTGCGATGAGTTTTTGCTGATGGACAGCGATGAAGGCTCATATCTACACCTCGTGAAGAGGACGGCACATGTCGAGTAACGAAACTTTTCCCACTACTAATAGCGAGCCAAAATTGGCTTTGGGCGCTGTTGCAGATAAGCCTAACAGTTCTCATTTGCCCTTGTCTGAGCTTAGCCAGACAGATGAGGCACGCTCTGCTCGTCGTCGTGCTCGCGCCCGCGCTCGTGTGAGTGGACGTCCCGTTTGGGATCGCGACCGTACAAGTGAGCTCTTTGCTCAGTATCGTGCAGGTGATGAAGACGCTCGTCAGCAACTTATCGTCAATCACCTCAACTTGGTGCGTTTTTTGGCTTCCAAATTTAAGAACCGCGGAGAACCGCTGGAAGACCTCATTCAGGTGGGTACTATCGGTCTTATCAAGGCGATTGACCGTTTTGAGCCCGATCGTGGTCTTGAGTTTACTACCTATGCCACACCTACCATCATGGGTGAGATTAAGCGCCACTTCCGCGATAAGGGCTGGTCGGTGAGGATACCTCGTCGTCTACAAGAGCTCTCCCAAAAGGTTTCTGTAGCTACCGAGACCCTAACTCGCGAACTACAGCATTCTCCTTCGGTGGAAGAACTTGCCGAGCACGTGGGTGCTACGGTGGATGAAGTGCTGGAAGCTATGGAGTCTTCGAGTGCCTATAGCTCAGTGCCACTGGAGTCAGGTAAGAGCGAAGATGATGAGTCGGCAGCTGTTATTGATCGCTATGTCACGATTGACCAAGACCTTGAGGGTTCCGATGACCGTATGTTGCTTGAGCAAGCGATGACGGACTTCTCACCTCGCGAGCGTGATATTGTGCGCATGCGTTTTGTTGAAGGCCTCACACAAGTAGAGATTGCCGAAAAGCTAGGCATCTCTCAGGTGCAGGTTTCTCGTTTGCTGCGCCGTACTTTGAGCAAAATGCAAGAGCGCATTGAAGCCAAGCCCAAGGACAAGTCAGAGGATAAGACCAAAAAATAGCAAATTGCGGGCTTTTGTGACCCTTGTAGGTTTAGCACTCTTCTTTGCGGAAGCGCTGATACAGCATATACTGTGAGGGTTGCACAGGCATCCGATTGATGAATGGAAGACAATCCATGAGCACGTCTGATCGAAAGTACATGACCACTGCAGAAATCCGCGAGGACTTCTTGCGCTTTTTTGAAGGCAAGGGCTGCAAACTTTATCCCTCGTCTTCCCTTGTTCCCGAGGATCCTTCGTTGCTTCTTGCCAATGCGGGCATGAATCAGTTCAAGGAGTACTATCAAGGCATAAAGACTATGCATGAGATTGGTGCGACATCTTGCCAAAAGTGTCTGCGTACCAATGATATCGATAATATCGGCGACTCTCGCCACTTGTCCTTCTTTGAAATGTTGGGCAATTTTTCTTTTGGTGGCTATTCCAAGGCAGATGCTATTGCTTGGGCTTGGGAGTTTATTACCTCGCCTGAACATCTGGGTCTTCCCGCCGATCGTCTCTATATGACAGTTTTTGAGAACGATGATGAGGCTATCGAGCTGTGGCACAAACAGGGTGTGGCATACGACCATATCTCGCGCTTGGGTGAGGAAGACAATTTCTGGGCAGCGGGTCCTACGGGTCCCTGTGGTCCTTGTTCTGAGATTTATTTTGACCAAGGTTCTGAATTTGAGGGTGAGGCGCCCGGGGACGATGGAGACCGTTTCCTTGAGTTTTGGAATCTTGTGTTTACCCAATACGACCGTCAAGAGGACGGTTCGATGCCCGACCTACCTCACCGCAATATCGATACAGGCATGGGTCTAGAGCGTATTGCTGCCATCATGCAGCATCAACACACCAACTATGAAGGTGATGTTTTGCGCACGCTCATTGGCGTAGGCGAGCAGCTTTCGGGTAAGAGTTACGGCGAGGATGAGTCGGTTGATCGCAGTCTGCGTATTGTGGCTGACCATAGTCGTGCGGTGACTTTTATGATTGGTGACGGTATCCTGCCGGGCAACGATGGCCGTGGTTATGTTCTGCGTCGCTTGCTGCGTCGTGCTGTCTACCATGGTCGCCTGTTGGGTATCAACGGCTCCTTTTTGACTTCCTATACCCACGAGGTGGCTCGTCTTTTGGGTGATGTGTATACCTCATTGACCGAGCAGCAAGCACTTATTGATGGCATTGTTGGTGCCGAAGAAGAGCATTTCTCGGCTACGTTGGATGCTGGTGAAGCAATTCTTGCAGCTGAGCTTGACAAGCTTGCTGCTGACGAGGTTTTGCCTGGCGCTGTAGCTTTCCGTCTGCATGATACCTACGGTTTCCCCATTGATTTGACACGTGAGATTTGCGAGTCTCAGGGCCGCAGCATCGATATGGATGGTTTTGATGCGTGTATGGCCAATCAGCGTGAACGCGCACGTGCTGCAGCCAATCGCGATGCTTGGTCTACCGCTGGTAGTATCTGGGTAAGTCTTTCGGATCGTTTGCCCGAAACTGAGTTTGTGGGGTATGACCACGAATATCTTGAGGGTGCCAAGGTGATTGCTCTGATTGCTGAGGGCACTGAGATTGAGCAAGTTGTTGCTGGTAGTGAGGTTGAAGTTGTGCTTGACTCTACACCTTTCTACGGTGAGATGGGTGGCGAAGTCGGTGATACTGGCTATCTTGAGACCGCTGATGGGGCTGTTTTGCGTGTCAATGACACCAAGCATCATGAGGGCGGCATTGTTGCTCATGTCTGCACGGTTGAGGAAGGCACGCTCACTTTAGGCTCTGCCGTAACTGCCACTGTTGATCACGGTCGTCGCGAGCTTATTCGCCGCAACCACACCGCAACTCACCTATTGGATTCTGCTTTGCGTGAGGTATTGGGCGAGCATGTGAGCCAAGCTGGTTCGCTGGTGGCTCCCGATAAACTGCGCTTCGACTTTACTCACTTTGAGGCTTTGACCGCAGACCAGCTTGCCCGCGTTGAAGGCATTATCAATGCCGAGATTTTTGCGGCAAAGCCTGTTGTTACGCAGCTTATGAGCATTACTGAGGCAAAGGCAGCAGGTGCTATCGCATTGTTTGGTGAGAAGTACGCCGATGTTGTCCGTGTGGTATCTGTCGGTGAAGAAGATCACCCCTTCAGCCGTGAACTTTGCGGTGGTATTCATGCTCATAACTCTGCCGATCTAGGCTTCTTCAAAATTATTTCTGAGAGTTCTTCGGGTGCAAATATCCGCCGTATCGAAGCTGTGACCTCTGCTGGTGCAATTTCTTATGTTGATGAGCGCTTGCAAGTACTTGATGAGGTAGCTGCGGCGCTGAAGTGCAAGGCGAGTGATGTTCCTGCTCGAATTGCAGCACTTACCGCCGAGCTGGCTGATACTCGCAAGAAGGCACGTGAGGCAAAGGCTACCGTATCTGCTGCTGATCGTACAACAGTTGAATTTGAGGGTTATAGTTGCGTTTTTGCCAAGCTTAATGGTATGGGTGGTCGTGATTTGAGGTCCGTTTGGGATAACATTCGTGACAGCGCTCACAAGCCCGAAATTGCCTGTGTGCTTGTCTCGGCTACTCCTGATGGCAAAGTTGCGCTTCTTGCTGCGGCAAGTGATTCTGCTGTGGATGCTGGTTTTGATTCTGGCAAGCTTATCTGTGAGATTGCAGGTCTTGTTGGCGGTCGTGGCGGTGGCAAAGCTGGCATGGCTCAAGCTGGTGGTGCAGATGTTGCTGGTATTGATGCAGCACTTGCTAAGGCCCAGCAGTTACTGAGGTCATAAATGCACTTGATTACAAACCTAGCAGCATCGTGTTGTTAGGCTTGCCTGAAAGGTCGACGGAATGAGAGCTTTGGCACTGGATATCGGAGAGGTGCGTGTAGGTATTGCAGCAAGCGATGCAAGCGGCATACTTGCCTTTCCTGTCAAAGTTCTGCCAGCGCAAGAAGTGCTGGGTCATGCAAAGACATTTCGTCGTGTGTTGGAAGATTATGAGCCCGAGGTGTTGGTCTGTGGTAGACCTCTTACCTTGGCAGGTGAGGATGGTGCGCAAGCTGCTCGTCTGACTGCTCAAGCAGAGCGTATTGCCAAAAGCTGCGGTCTTCCCCTGGAATTTGCTGATGAAAGGCTCTCCTCTAAGGAAGCAAAGCGTATCCTCCGTGAGGAGGGGAGAAGTGAGAAAGAGATGCGTGGAATGGTTGATATGGTTGCCGCATCGGTATTTCTCCAAACCTGGCTTGATGCCAGGAAGGACTGAAAGGGCGAGTCGATGGCAGACCGTAGCTCCGAGGCCCGGCACAGGGGCTCTCATTTCGCAACAAAGCAAAACCCCAAGGTGTCGTCAAAACTTCCTACCCTAGATGATTCTGACGCCAAGATAATGGGTACAGGTACCATTTCGTCGCGTAGTGTCGCAGCTACACGTCATGTTGCAAAAGGCAGTAAGCGTAGGCACCATGGTACGCGCACGCGTGCTGCTCAGGCGCAACTGGGCAATGGTACTCATGGCAGACAGCAGCCAAACAAAGCTCATTGGCCGCGCGTACTCATTAGTCTTGTGTTGGTGGCGCTTATTCTTGGTGCTGCTTATATCTTTGTGTTGCCCATGGTAAAAGACCTAACTGAACCCGAGACTCCCAAGGTTGAGGCGGGCAAACAGGTCACCATTACCATCCCCGAAGGTTCTGGTGCTGCGTCGATTATTCAGCAACTCCTTGATGCAGGTGTTATCAGCGATCAGGCGAGCTTTGCCAATGCTCTCAAGCAACAGGGTGCCGATTCCAAGCTCAAGCCTGGTACCTATAACTTCATCACAGGCAGCAAAGACCAAAATGTTATTGATCTATTGATCGCAGGACCTAATGCCTCTGCTAATACAGTGATCATTCCAGAAGGCTCGACTGTGGCTCAGACTGCTGTCTGCGTTGAAGCCGCGCTTAAGATTCCTGCCAAGGATTTTATGGCTCAGGCAAAGGCTTCCAAATATGTAGCTGATTATGCCTTTCTTAAGGAGGCTGCTGCAACCGAGCAGGACTCGCTTGAAGGCTATCTCTATCCCAAAACTTATAACTTTGATGGCAAGGATGCATCAGCAGATGCCGTTATCCGCACTATGCTCGACCAATATGTAACCGAACTTTCCAAGCAGGACTTTGGTGCTGCCGAAAAGAAACTTAAGAGTAGCTACAACGTCGAATTATCTGATTATCAGATTTTGAAACTTGCTTCCATTATTGAGAAGGAAGCCATTAAGGACGATCAACGCGCCAATATTTCTTCGGTTTTTTATAATCGCCTAAAGGCTGGTATGGCGCTGCAGAGCGATACAACGATGGCGTATGCGTTGGGTCATGAGATAAAGCTGCCCGAGGAAAACCACCAAGATAGTCCCTACAACTCCTATGATCACCAAGGGGTTTCTATTGCGACACCTATCTGCTCACCTTCACTTGCTTCGATTCAAGCAGCATTAGAACCTGCGTCAACGGATTATCTGTACTTCTGGATTACTCAGAAGGGCGAGCACTTCTCCAAGACCGAGTCTGAACATACCAAAACCTACAACGAGCATCTGAGCTCCTAGGGCGGGAACTAAGATGGCAGTAATTCATCCGTATCGTTATGTTGCGCGCATAGAGTACATTGACCTTGATGAACTCTATAGCCAAGGTATTCGTTGTATTTTGTTTGATCGAGATAACACCGTGGTGCCACGCGATTCCAAGGTGGCACCTCCCGAAGTCATGACGTGGTTTGACCGCGCGCGTGACCTTGGTATGCGTGTCTGCATGGTGTCAAACAACATTCACAGTGCCGCTGTTGAAGCTTCTGCAGCAAGGCTCAAAAGCGATGTCATTCATCATGCTATGAAGCCTGCGCCCTTCTCTATTAAGGCGGCCCTTCGTAAGGAGGGCGTGGAGGCGCAGCAAGCGGTAATGATTGGTGACCAAGTAATGACCGATGTGATTGCAGGCAATCTTGCTGGCGTGCGTACTATTCTTGTGCGCCCTCAGTGCCGTACCGACCTTTGGTACACTCACATTCTTCGTCTCATTGAGGCGCCGATTTTGTGCGGTAAAGACTTTGAGGGTGAGGCCGAGGAGCTGTGAGTTGCTCACCGCAAGCCGCAGGCTATATTGTCCATGAGGGCTGTGACCATATCTTTTTTATTGGTTTTCTCGGCGCGGGAAAATCGACCATTGCTCGCAATCTAGGGCATATGTTTCACCGTCCCTATGTTGATACCGACCGTTTGGTCGAGCGAAAACTCTGCAAATCGGTTTGCGAAATCTTTGAACAAGATGGTGAAGCAAGCTTTCGCCGTGCTGAGGAAGCTGTGCTAAAAAATCTAAAGCAAAGAAAGTCTTTGTTGGTAAGTTGTGGTGGTGGCATTATCGAGAGACCACACTGTTGTCAGTTGATGAAAGAAATGGGCTCAATCGTTTTTCTGGATGGCGATTTTGATGATTCATTGCGTCAGATTCAGCATCCCGAGAAACGGCCTGATTTTAGGACAGCTAAAGAAGCAGAGACTCTGTACTGGCAGCGCCGACCGCTCTACGAAGCGATTGCCGATCATGTAGTGGATATTCGGGGTAAGTCTTTTGATGCTGTTGCGAGTGAGGCGGCAAGTCTTTTGTGGGAAGAGGGACTATTGTGAGCGAGATAAGCAAAGAAACTTCTGAACTAAAGACTCAAGATCAAGATGCGGTCAAGCAGGATACCGTGGTCGAGGAGATGTCTGAGCTTGACGGGCCTGTTACGTCAGAAGAACCTTTTTCTTCTAAGGCTGAGGTCATTCGTCAGTGGATTTCTCTGGTCAAAGGTTCCTGCGATGTACGTGTAGGCTCAGGTGCCATCGTCTCGATGGGTGAGGTTATGCGTGGCTCAGTTACCAGTGCGCGCAGGAGCCTTTTGCTTGTAGAAGAGGGGAGTCCTGCCGAACTTGTTGAAGAAACGCGTCGTGAGCTTACCGATGCTGGTTTTGTTGTTGCGCGCTACGATTTACCCGCTAACACAAACCGTTCTATGGCATCAGCAAATCTACTGGCAGAAGCCCTTGCCCAGACATGCATTACTTCTGATGATCTGATTTGTGCTGTGGGTACTTCCACGTTGATGAGTCTTGCTACCTATGTGAGCACAAACTGGTGCGGTGCAACTGAGCTGTGCTGTGTACCTTGTGATCTCTTCGCCGCCATAAGCGGTCTTATTACACCTCTCGGTCTAGATGTTGCTGGCAAAGAGGAGCTTATTCGCTTTCCTGGCAAGGCCAAACATGCCTTTATTGACTTTGACTTTCTTACGGCAGATCTGAGCAGTGAGTCTGCGATGCATACCCGTGCCTTGATGGTGCAGTCAGCACTTGCTGACTCCGAGCGAAGCTTTTCGACGCTTTGGGATCGGGCTGACGACATAGTTGCAGGTGATTTGCCAACGCTTTCACTGCAGATTGTTGATACGCTCAAGTCGCGTGGCAATCTCGTGTCTGCTACCTCGGCTGCAGTACGCCAGTCCATTGATCATGGCAGTACCTTTGTCCGTGCCCTCAAGACTTTGTTGCCTGCGAATATCCCTGAGTCTACGCTGTTGGCTGAATCCATGCGCTTTGCTTCACGTCTAGCTGCAGCGCAATCAGACTTCGCCATTGATGATGTGCTTGCCGTTGATGAGCTGCTTGAAAAATTTGAGCTTCCCATGCTGCAGGCGACAGTTGATCCCGATCAGATGATTGCCGCGCTCAAGGCGGTCTCATTTGAGCGTAGTTCGCGTTTCCTGTTAGGTCTACCGCGTTCTTTGGGTCGTGTACGTCTAGCAAATGTTGATGAGGATCTTTTAAAAGAGCATGCGAACGTATGGTGTGCTGTTCATAGAGTTGAGGAGTAAAGATGGAATACAGGTATGCAAATAGGGTTGCCGCCCTGCGGGAGTGGATGCGTAAATCAAGTTTTGATGCTTTGGTATTACGTAACAATCCAGATCTACGTTGGTTGACGGGTGCCGAACGTGTTTTTGATGACGAGATTGCTCATGTAGCTTTTGTTACTCCTGAAGGATTGTGGCTACATACAGATTCGCGTTACTTTGGCACCTTTGTAAATCGTTTGGGTACAGATGGTCCTTGGCAGCTTGATCAGGAGGTCATAAACCCTGCAGAGTGGGTGGTTCGCCATATTATTGAGTCAGGCGTTCATGCTGTAGCCATTGAAGATTCAATCTCCTTAGGTTTTTTTGATGAGCTCCAAGAGGAGCTGAAGCATAGCGGCGCTGATTGTACGCTGCCTCGTATGCACGAGGATATTGCCGCCAAATTGCGTGTTGTCAAAGATGATGAGGAGCTGGCACTGCTTCGTGAGGCCCAGCGTATTACCGATGATGCTTTTGAGCATATTTGCACATATATCCATGCGGGTATGACCGAGCTTGAGGTACGAGCAGAGCTTGAGGGATACATGCTTACTCATGGTGCTGAGGCACTGTCTTTTGCGAGTATTGTTGCTGCAGGTCCTAATGGTGCCAATCCTCATGCACAGCCTTCTGATTATGTGCTCAAGGATGGCGACATGGTTGTGCTGGATTACGGTGCGGGTTACCACGATTATCATGCCGATATGACCCGTACGGTTTGTGTAGGCAAGCCCAGCGATGAGGCTCGCAAGGTTTACGATATCGTACGCCAGGCAAACGAAAGTTGTGCTCGTGCTATCCATGCAGGTGTTATAGGTCGCGATATTCATGAACTAGCAGTCAAGCTTATTAGCGACGCTGGTTATGGTGAGTATTTTGGTCACGGCTTGGGCCATGGTGTTGGTATTCAGATTCATGAGAAGCCCAACTTCAATCGACGTAGCCTTGATGTGATTGGCGCTGGTTCGGTTATCACTGATGAGCCAGGTATCTACTTGCCTGGTAAGTTTGGTGTACGAATTGAGGATTGCGGTCTAGTAGACGAGCAGGGCTACCATCCCTTTAGTCGTATCAGTCATGATTTGATTTGCGTTGGCTAGTTTTACCGCACTGCATCCATAATGAATTTAAAGCTGCGCTTTGTTGTGCAGCTTTTTTATGAGATGTCACGTGTATCGCCTTCTCTTTTTAGACATGAAAGAGGGGAGGCAATGCAAAGTGAAATGCACATATATGTTGATATCAAAAATTAAAAGGTTTGTTTGCTGTGTATTTTTGAAAAGTTTTGTTCACTAATATTTAAAAGAATCAAGTATTTTTAAATTTTAAACTGTAATTTTTTACCTCCTTTAGAAATAGAGCTAAAGTTAGTCGAATGTAAAAGAAAAAAACTAGAACACCAACAACGCAGCATTACTCTATAAAAAGGCAGTAAAACAGCTAGTTCTATAGCTAAAGATATAAACTAAACTTTTATATATTCTCAAAAAATTTGTCTAACTGGTCTTTAAAAATGGAAGCTCTCACTTGTGTAGACTATTTGTATGAAGTATGATTAGTTGATGTACAAGTATGCAGAAACACCTAGATAGCACCGAGTACGTGCAAAAGAAACTTGTACATGTACGGGAAAGGGGGAATGCATATGCCGCTTTCTGCACCTGTAAACATTGGCAGCGATGCCCACGTCCTAAAGGAAGGAGAACGATGATCGGCATTATTGTCGCCTCTCACGGCCAGTTGGCCGAAGGGATTCTCGATACGCTTGGTATGTTTATGCCTGGCGAGAAGAATCTTGAGGCCTGCGTCCTGACACCCGATATGGGTCCGGATGACTACCGCGACAGGCTTGTTGCGGCGTCCAAAAAAATGGACGATCCAGAACAGCTCGTAATTCTGGCTGACCTGTGGGGAGGCACGCCTTTCAACCAGGCTTCTTTGCTCCTCAATGATCACCCCACTTGGGCTCTGATTACCGGTTTGAACCTGCCCCTGCTTATGGAGGCTGTCTCTGACCGTGAGGATTGTGAGACTGCCCTCAAGCTCGCAGGCAAGCTCATTGAGGTTGGCCGCGAGGGCATCAACGGCAAACCTGACTCCATTGTGCCTGCTGAGAAAGTAGCTGCCGCTGCTCCTGTTGCCACTCAAGGTGCCATTCCTCCGGGTACTGTACTTGGTGATGGTCACATCAAGCTTGCCCACGTGCGCGTGGACACCCGTCTGCTGCATGGTCAGGTTGCAACTGCATGGACCAAGACCATTCAGCCCGATCGCATCATCGTCGTGTCTGACAGCGTCTCCAAGGATGAGCTGCGCAAGACCATGATCGTTCAGGCTGCACCTCCTGGAGTTCACGTCCATGTTGTTCCTATGAGCAAGCTGATTGAGGTTTCCAAGGACGTCCGCTTTGGTAACACCAAGGTTTTCCTCCTCTTTGAGACTCCTCAAGAGGTGCTTGAGGCCATCAATAATGGTGTTGACATCAAGAAAGTCAACCTTGGTTCCATGGCTCACTCTGTGGGTAAGGTTGTTTGCAGCAACGCTATTGCTATGGGCCCCGAGGATGTTGAGTGCCTCGAGGAGCTCAAGGCAAAAGGCGTTGAGTTTGACGTTCGCAAGGTCCCGACTGATGCAGCCGAGAACTTCGAAGCCATGCTCAAGAAGGCAAAGTCCGAGCTCGCTGCTCAGGGCAAGTAAAGGAGGTCGAAAGTGAGCTTTATTAGCATCGTGCTCGTCATTATCGTGGCGTTCTTCGCTGGTATGGAGGGCATTCTCGACGAGTGGCAGTTCCACCAGCCTCTGGTGGCTTGTACTCTCGTTGGCTTGGTAACTGGTCACCCCGCAGAAGGCATCATGCTGGGCGGCTCGCTCCAGCTCATCGCTCTTGGTTGGGCAAACATCGGCGCAGCTGTCGCTCCTGATGCGGCTCTAGCCTCCATCGCCTCGGCCATCATTATGGTCAAGGGTCTGACTGGCGCTGCCAACGTCACCAGCGTTATCAGCACCTCCATAGCAGCAGCAGTTCCTCTGTCTGTTGCCGGTCTCTTCCTTACCATGGTCGTCCGTACAATTGCTATCCCTGTCGTTCACGCCATGGATGCAGCTGCTGATCGCGGCGACTTTGCAGCAATCGATCGTTGGCAGATGGCAGCTATCGCAATGCAGGGTGTCCGTATCGCTATTCCCGCAGCTGCTCTGTGCTTCGTTCCTGCTGAGGCAGTTCAGGCTGCTCTGTCTGCAATGCCCGCATGGCTTGCTGACGGCATGGCAATCGGCGGCGGCATGATTGCTGCAGTCGGTTACGCAATGGTTCTCAACATGATTGCTACCCCCGAAGTCTGGCCCTTCTTCGCCCTTGGCTTCGTCGTTGCAGCTATCTCTCAGCTCACCCTTATCGCCCTTGGTGTCATCGGTGTCTGCATCGCTCTGCTGTATGTCGGTCTCAAGGAGGCTGCTGCTAACGGTGGTGGCGGTGGTGGATCCACTGATCCCCTCGGCGACATTCTGGACAACTACTGATTTTAAGAGAGGAGACGAAAATGGCTGAAAAGATTACTCTTAGCAAGAAGGACCGCCTCGACGTCATGTGGCGTCATCAGTTCCTGCAGGGCTCTTGGAACTACGAGCGTATGCAGAACGGCGGCTGGTGCTATTCCATGGTTCCCGCAATCAAGCGCCTGTACTCCTCTAAGGAGGATCGGTCTGCTGCTCTGAAGCGTCACATGGAGTTCTATAACACTCACCCCTACGTATCCGCACCTGTTATCGGTGTTACGCTTGCTCTTGAGCAGGACCGTGCAAACGGCGCACCGATTGATGATGCAACCATTCAGGGTGTCAAGGTCGGTATGATGGGTCCCCTGGCTGGTGTCGGCGACCCTGTATTCTGGTTCACCGTACGCCCCATCCTTGGTGCCCTTGGCGCCTCGATGGCCGTTTCTGGTAACCCCGTTGGTCCTCTGCTCTTCTTTGTGCTGTGGAATGCAATTCGTCTTGCCTTCCTGTGGTACACCCAAGAGCTTGGTTATAACCTCGGTACTGAGATTACTAAGGACCTTTCTGGTGGCGTGCTGGGTAGGATCACCAACATCGCTTCCATTCTGGGTATGTTTGTTATCGGTGCCCTCGTCGAGCGTTGGGTTTCCATTACCTTTACCCCGACGGTCTCCACGCTTGAGAAGGTTGCTCCCGACAAGTTCGATGCTTCCTATCCCAACCTGATGGCTCTTTCTCAGGGCATTGCTGGTGGTCAGGTAACCCCCGACCAGCTTGCCGCTGGTGTTGCTGATGCAAACTCCGCTCTGAGTGTTGGTAGCGTCCAGGCTGTCGACGGTGGCTATCGTGTCGTTGCTACCGCAACCCTGCAGGATCAGCTCAACTCCCTGATTCCTGGTCTTGTCGCAGTACTTCTTACTTTGGGCTGCGCTAAGCTCCTCAAGAAGGGTGTCTCGCCCATCGTGATCATCCTTGCCCTCTTTGTGGTCGGCATCGTGTTCCATGTGATTGGCCTGATGTAAGTTTTCTGACGATTAGCTTCGTCACTTTGTGTTAGACGGGGTCGTACCCTGCCAGACTCACGACGCGCCTTTTGGCACAAGGAGTCGAGGGTACGACCCTTTTTTGTTAGGTTTGTTTGAGTGTTTTGGCTAAGATATACGCTACTCAGGAAGCATTCTAGATATCAGTCTAGAATCTATGCAGTTCGATAGGATTGGCATGGCACAGTCACTTAATAGCAGTGTTGATTTGACAATAAAAGCTACCTCGCTGCGAGCTATCAGCACCTATGGCAACGTTATGGTGGGCGACCGCGCGTTTGAGTATTACAACGAAAAAAACGTCGAAGACTATGTCCAAATTCCTTGGATCGAAATTGACCATATTGAAGCCGAGGTTCTTGGTAAGAAGAAAATCTCGCGCTTTTTGATATATACAAAAAAAGACGGTAAATTTGCCTTTTCTACTCGCGACAACATTGCAACACTGCGCGCGATGCGCAAGTATTTGCCTGAAGATGCAATGCGGAGCGGCCTAGGATTTTTTAAGGTTTTAAAGCTGGGAACTACTAAGGTTGGCCGTGATATTAAAGGTTTTTTTAGCGGCAACAAGGATAGGGGCTAGATATGGCTCGCAATGTGTATTACAAGCCTGTACGCCTCATTTTGGGCTTTATTGTAGGTGCTGTTATTGCCTATATTGTTGCAGCACGATTTGGTCTTGCCAACGCAAAGACAATCTCTATTGCCATGATTGCAGTAGCGTTGGTGCTGATGATTTTGGTACCACGTGTGTCTCCGCGTCGTATGACTTATGACCTTAATACACCAACTACTTCATCTATTATTGGTAACTTGGTAACACGTATGTGCACCACCTATTTTTCGATTGAGTTGTTGGTGGGCGCATTCTTTATTCACTATGGCTTTGATCGCGTATTCCTTTGCTTTTTTATACAGTTGGCACTGCTTATCGTTTTTGCATCGACCATTTCTTATGCGATGGCCCGTGATTCTCGCAAGGCTGGAGAAGAGGATCCCTTGTCTGCTCGTTTAGGGGCCGCTATGGGCACCGATAGAGTGGAGCAGCTTAAGCGCCAAGCCCGTTTGGCAAAAGCTGAAATGGCTGGTCTTGGCGATGAGGCTCGTGGCTATATTGTTGATTTGGTTGCTGCACTGGAGAAGGCTACCAAGCAGTCCTACGAGGGGACACTTAAGGTTGAGTCGCAGATTGGATCTTTGCTTGACCGCTTGGGTATGGCGGCACGCGACAATGACTCTGTTGAAGCTGCTGAATGTGCGCGACTTGCTGGCCTTTTAGTAGGGGAGCGCGAGAGCTACTTTAGCGGTGCGTTTGAGAGTATTGAGGCCGAGAAGGCTGAAGAGCGCAAACAAGAGTTTGACCGTCGTCGTGGTGAAGCGTTTATTAAGGCTTCGCGTGAGGCTCGCGCCAAAGAAAAGGCAGATAAAGCTGCGAGACGCAAGAATCATTAGGTTTCTTTGCTAGAGCTGGACCTGCTTGGCGTTTTGCTTATGCGGATAATTCAAACCGTGATTTTCGAAAAACGTAAGTTGTTTCGTGTGCCGTGCCAAACGCCACATATCGTTTCAATCGGCCCGGCTCTGCTTGTCAAACGTCACGTTCTGTTTCAGTCGGAGCAGCCCTGCTTGCCAAAAGCCACGTTCTGTTTCAGAAAAAATGTCAAAAGCCACACTCTGTTTCAAAGGACCTGACGTTTGCGCAGGTAGATTTTTTGGGCGTGAAGAGATACGTGGCTTTTGGCTAACAGAACGTGGCTTTTGGCACCTGGCATGAAACGGAGTGTGGCGTTTGGCACTTGGCATGAAACGGAACGTGGCTTTTGACAGGTAGGACTGCGACAGTTGAAACGATATGTG
>NZ_KE952949.1:77497-180055 GCF_000466405.1 Atopobium sp. oral taxon 810 str. F0209
AGGACTGCGACAGTTGAAACGATATGTGGCGTTTGGCATCTGGCGTGAAATGAAGTGTGGCTTTTGACAATAGGCATGGGACAATACGCAGCGGATAGTGCCTCGGATGAAGAGATGTGCTGATTTGCCTACGTAACCTCGGGCTGGCAAACTAGTCAAGATGTGTAAAAGCGCGACTCAGGCTTTTTGTGCTGCGTTTCTTGGCGTATAGTTAGCACGTATGCGAGTTGCCTGTCGCAGGTAGGCAGGCTGTAACAAAGAAGGGCAGCACCAGTGGCTACAACAACTATTAGCACCGCAGATTTTCGCAATGGCATGGGTATTTATCTCAACAATCACTACTACACTCTTGTTGAGTTTCAGCATGTCAAGCCTGGTAAGGGCGGTGCTTTTGTGCGCTACACCCTCAAGGATTTGCAGTCTGGCAAGACTCTAAACAACCAGACCTGCAATGCAGGCAGCAAGTTTGAGAGTGTCCAGCTTATTACCCATGAGATGCAGTATCTCTACAATGATGGCATCAACTATGTTTTTATGGACAACGAGACCTACGATCAGGTAACCGTTGATCCCAGCTACATTGGCGATAATGCTCAGTGGCTCAAGGAAAACGACACTTGTCAGCTGCTCTACGCTGATACCGAGCTTCTTGGTGTCCAGCCTCCCATGTTTATTGAGGCCGAGATTACTCAGACTGATCCTGGTTTTAAGGGCGACACTGTTCAGGGTGGTACTAAGCCTGCTACCATCGAGACAGGTGCCACTATTCAGGTGCCTATGTATATCAACCAAGGCGAGCGTGTTAAGGTTGATACGCGTACGGGCAAGTTTGTCCAGCGCGTTTAGTTTTTGCGTTTGATTGTGCGCTGACGTTTATAGTTGATGTGACGTTGGTATAGGCGTTGGTGCACATTTGAATTGTTTGTTCACAGCCGTAGGCGGCTTGTCCGCGGCGCGTCCGAAAGGATCTCACATGTCTAGCTCAGAGCTGAACATCGAAGGTATCGGCATCTCGCGCACGGTCGTGTCATCCATTGTGGCAGCTGCGGCCGAGAAGGTCGAAGGCGTTGCTTCTGTGGGCCAGAAGGCCACCGCTTCTAATTTGGTGTCGTCCTTCTTTGCTACGGGTTCTGCAACGCCCGAAAATGACCCAGTGGATGCTGAGGTTGTTGATGGTAAGCTGCACGCCACTGTGCATCTAACTGTTTTGTATGGCTATCCATTCACCCAGCTAGCTGCTTCTGTACGTGAGGCTGTTGAGCTGGCAGTCCAAGAGCAGATGGGCGTTCAGGTTGACGCTGTGGATGTGTGCATCGATAGCATTGTCTTTCCCAAGGAGTAGCCTCTCGTGCTAAAAAATGGATCTTTTGTCGGACGTAGCCTCGCCCGCTCTCAAGCGCTGCAGTTGCTTTTTCAAGCTGAGTTGCGTGATCGTAGTGTTGAGGACGTCCTAACTCAGGGACCTTGTCTTGAGAAGGGTCCCCTGGATGATTTTGGTCGTGAGTTGGCCTTGGGCGTTGAGGACTCTCTGCGCGAGCTTGATACTGTTATTTCAGCACGTTCTGCAGCTTGGCCTGTGGAGCGTATGCCGTTGGTTGACCGCAACTTGTTGCGCATTGCTATCTACGAAATGCTCTACGTTAAGGAAGTTGATATTGCTGTTGCCATTGATGAATGCGTCGAGTTGGCAAAAGCATATGGCACCGATGAGACTCCGCGTTTTGTGAATGGTATTTTAGGTCGTGTTGCCGATCAGCTTGAAGCAGGAGAAGATCCTGTTGAGTTGTCACGCGCAGAGCTCACATCGCGTAAGGCGTCGTCTGCATCGGGCTTTGGCTGGGAGAGCGAAGCTGCAGGTAACGAAGCTGGGGATGCAGATGCTCTTGATAGACAGACCGCAGTCGAGGTCTTTGAGGGTGCCGATGGGGATGTAGTCACCAGCGGAGGAGAGCTCTAATGGCAAAGCCCGATATTTCACAGTATCGTAGTTTCGACCAGATTTGTGACCGTTTAGACGGAATTATCGGATCTGTGCGCGATAAGGATACTTCCCTCGAGCGTTCACTTGACTTATTTGATGAGGCAATTGCTTTGGGTTCGGCAGCAGTCGAGATGGTCGATGTGACTGAGCTGTCTCCTACAGAAGAAGCGCGCCTTCAGGAAGAGGCAGCCAAGGCCACAGAGGACGTTTCTTCTAATGTTGATGCTTCAGTTGAGCAGAGTCCTTCTTCGCAGGATTAGCTGTAATGGTACGTAGGCGTCTCGATCTTGAACTGGTAGAACAGGGATTTTTTTCGAGTCAAACCGAGGCTGCTGCAGCGGTACTTGAGGGACGTGTCTCTACTTCTCATAAGCGGCTAGAGCACCCTGGAGACCAAGTTAAACCAGGCATTTTTTTGCATGTACGCGGGGCACTTTTTTATGTGTCACGTGGTGGCCTCAAGCTGGAACATGGTCTGGCCTATTTTGGTGTCGACCCTACCGGGTTTGCTTGTCTTGATGTGGGCTGCTCTACAGGTGGTTTTACTGATTGCTTATTGCAGCATGGCGCGGCAACTGTGCTTTCGGTGGATGTAGGTCGTGCTGAGTTTTCTTGGGCGTTGCGCAACGACCCGCGCGTGACCCTGCTTGAGGGTACTAATATCGTGGATGTAGCGACTCCTGAGCGTTGTTCCACCATTGACCTTGCTGTATGCGATGTGTCCTTTACCTCTGTTGAGACAATTTTGCCTGCCGTGATGGCCCTGCTTAAACCCACGGCTGCTTTTTTGACTCTGGTAAAGCCGCAGTTTGAGGCTCCGCGCGAGGATGTAGGCGAAGGTGGTATTGTCCGAGACCCCGCTGTTCGTCTTGCCACCGTACAAAAGATAGCTGACGCTTTTAGCCAAGCAGGTCTTTGTGTGGTGGGTAGCTGTGAAAGTCCCATTACTGGGCGTAAAGGCAACATCGAGTATCTCCTGTACGGTACTCGTAGCCGCTAGTATCTTGCGTTTGATGTCGCCTTTCATTTCCGAAAAAACTCCCAAGCTTTCACGCTAACTTTCGGTGCGCTGCGAACCCAGCCCGAAAAGGTCCCAATTTTCTCGTTCAATGAATCGTGAATCCTTTTCTGTTGGCAGCAGAGAATTGGAAACCTTTAGGGCGGCGGCGATGGCGGCGGGGAAGGAAATCATGTGCCCTTTTAGGTGGCGGTACCCAGCATTGGAGGTGGGATCAAAAAGACACTTTTGCGAAAGAGGATGGGGCGCGGGACGCGCAAAGGCTGGTGGGTGATACACTGCAGATAAGTTGAAACGTTTTCGCAGAACGGTGAAAACGAGTGCGCACTACTCGCTTGTTGCCAAAACTGCGTTGAATGGAGCCGATGTGAAAGTCCTTTTTGTCCCCAATTATTCACGGGAAGCCGCAGCGGAGGGTGCTCGTCAACTCGCCGAGTGGCTGGAAGAGCAGAACGTTGAGGTTGCATGGGCTCCTGATAAAAAGCTCTTCCCCAATGCACCGGCTGATACAGAAGATGTCAACCTTGTAGTCTCGTTGGGTGGCGATGGCACGCTTCTGCGTGCGGCGCGTCTCGTAGGCTATCAGGAGATCCCTATCATGGGTATTTCCTACGGTCACTTGGGTTTTCTTACTTGCGGTGAGCCAGACGAGATGTTCAAACTGGTGGAAGCAGCACTGGTGGGAGAACTGCACGCTTCCAAACGAGCAACTCTCGACATCGAAGTTGAGTTTGAGCAGGAAGATGACTCTACATGTATGGAACATCATTTTGCGCTTAATGATATGGCGCTCACGCATGGCGCGCGTGGTGACATGATTGTCTTTGATGTGGCGGTCTCAGGTCACCATATCGACCGCCTACGTGGCGACGGTTTTGTTGTGTCAACAGCGACGGGTTCGACAGGCTATGCGCTCGCGGCGGGTGGTCCCATCGTAACGCCCGAGTTCAAAGGCATGGTTTGTGTGCCAGTTGCTCCTCATACGCTGATGGCGCGTGCATTTCTTACCTCGCCGTCTGATGTTGTTGAGATTACTATCAGTGATGAGCGCAACGCAGACCGTCTCTTTTATGCTGACGGTCAGCCTATTGGTGATGGTAAACATCGCGGCATCAAAGCGACTGTGCGCCGCGGTCCTTCGGATATTATTCTTCTTGACCATAGTTCTAGGAGTTTTTACGAGTCGGTTTCACGCGTTTTTTATGGTAAAGCAGGACAATAAACATGATTGATGAGTTGCGTGCGCGTGATGTGGCGCTAATAAAAGATGCAACAATCAACCCGGCTGCAACAGGGCTTACGGTACTTACTGGCGAGACGGGTACAGGTAAGTCTGCTCTACTTTCTTCAATAAAGTTGCTGATGGGTGAGCGCGCCGATGCGGGAGCAGTACGTGAAGGCGCGGATGCCCTTGTTGTAGAAGCTCGTCTTTTTCTTGCCGATGGTGATCCTGATGGCATGATTGTGCGTCGGCGTGTTGAGGCTGGAGGCCGGGGTCGTGTAGATATTGATGGGCATATGGCTTCGGTGCGTGAGCTTGCTGAGCAAGTTGGTAGTTCAATTGATTTGTGTGGGCAGCATGAGCATCAACGGCTTATTAGTCAGTCAAGTCACGCCGCAATGCTTGATGGCTGGATTGGGAACGCAGCGTATGAAGCTCGGGATGCATATGGTGAGGCATTAGCACATGCGCGCGCGGTGTCGCGCGAGCTCGAGCGTGTGCGCGAAGATGGGCGCAACGCGACTGAGCGATTAGATGAAGCGCAGTTTACGCTTAATCGCATCAATGCGGTTGACCCTCACGAGGGTGAGTACGAGGAGCTCGAAGAGCAGTTGCCGCGCTTTGAGCATGCTGAAGCGTTGATGGGCGCCGCTTCGACGGCACATCGGGCGCTGACGGGCGATAATGGTGCGGAAGATCAGCTTTCTGATGCCATATCAAATCTGCGCGAGGGTGCGCGCTATGACAAGCAGCTCGCCCAGCTCGCAGACACTCTTGAAAACGCACTGATCGAAATTGAGGATGCGTCGCGTGAGTTGCGTGATTATCGCGATTCGGTGGACTTTAATCCTGTCGAGCTTGATCAAATGCAAAGTCGTATGGCAAGTCTGCGTGGTCTCATGCGCAGCTATGGCCCTGGTATACAAGACGTGCTTGAACGTCGCGAACGCGCGTCGCGTATTGTGGCGGCAGCAGCTGATGGAGGAGAAGCTCTGCGTAGAGCGGAGGCGGCGTTGGCTGCAGCTGAGGCCACACTTGCTCAAAAGGCAGACGCGCTCGATGCGTTGCGCCAGGAGGCAGGACCTCGCTTTGCTCGAGAAGTAAGCGAGCAAATGACCTTTTTACAGATGGGCAGTGCCTCAATAGAGTTGGCTGTAGAACGCTTGCCGCGCTCGCAGTGGAGTAGCGAAGGGCCTAGCCGCGTAACATTGATGTATCGCCCTGCTGCAGGTCTTACCGCGCGACCCCTTAGGCGTATTGCTTCGGGTGGTGAGGTAAGTCGCGTGATGCTTGCCATCAAGGTGGTACAAGGTGAGACGGACGTTAGCGACACGCTTGTCTTTGATGAGGTGGATGCTGGTGTTGGCGGTGCTACTGCCGTAGCACTGGCACAGATGCTTGCGCGCTTGGGCAAAAGCCATCAGGTAATTGTTGTGACTCACCTCGCACAAGTGGCAGTCCTTGCTACACGTCATTATTTGGTGTCCAAGTCCGATGGGAATGTGCCCGAGACGACCATCGAACAAATCACTGGCGAAGAGCGCGTTTATGAGATTGCCCGTATGCTTTCGGGTGATGAAACAGCAGCGTCTCTTGCGCATGCCCGCGAAATGCTTGAGGAAGCAGCGCGCTAGCGCAATGTAGCGATAAGTGTGGGATTGCTTGAAACTTTATAAAGGAAGGAAGCAGCGCACTAACGTAGCGTTGCAATAAGTTGCTGACTACGCTTGGAAACTTGCTCTGCCAATATAGTAGGTTCAACCTTACGTATATTTGCAAGCTGCAGTAGCGCTTGATGTAGCGCATCAGACATGCTCTGTGCAATATGTACCGCGTTTGCCGCATCGTCTCTCGGAGGATAATCAGTTTCAAGTAACAGTCGCTCAGCAGGCAACTGGCGTGCATATTCGCGCCCGCGCTTGGAGGCGAGCATAAGTTTGCCTATTGAAAAAAGACAACCTGCGCGTACGGCTCGTGTGAGTTCGGGACTGCTTGCAGAAAACCAGTGTATGATGCAAACACAACTGCGTACTACATCCGTCTCTTCCAAAATATCTAACACGGTATCTACCGAACGAACCCCATGAATAGACAAGATTGAGCCTGGCTGGATATGGTGTGCAAGACGGTCAAATGCTGCAATCTGAGCATCCTTAGAACCCAGGTGAGCAGCCCCAAAATCCAACCCCACCTCTGCGACCAAACACGGTTTTTTTGTAAGCAGATCTTCTGCGGCGCGTAGCTCTGCTTCCTTGCATTGACTAGCCCACCACGGATGGAGACCTACGCCCGCAGACCAATCGGTTCCTGCAAGTATCTGGGTGACCTCTGTGTGGCGCTCGGGCGTAACCATGCAGCAGAAGCCTCCTGCTATGTTGCGCTGTTTAAGTTTGCGTGTGGTATCTGGGATATTGGCGCAAAAATCTAGATGGCAATGCATGTCATACAAAGGGATAGGCAAATCGAATATGTCGGCAGAAGAACTCTTCATCTTTTTTACTTTCCCGCACCTGCGCCGCCGACTCCAGCATCAGGTCCACCCTTAATACTAGCAATACGACAAATCACATGTCCCGCGAGCATCTGACCCATGATGGGTGGCATAAATGATGCGGTTCCTAGAGGAGAACGCTCACCTGCGGCAGTACCTTTTACACGATTGAGCGGCACTTCAGTTGAGAAAAGCACCTCAAGCTTTTTGACTCCGCGTTTGCGACAAAGCTTGCGCAAGTCTTTACAGAGCGGGCAGGTATGTGTCTGGCTAATATCGGCAAATTGCAGCAGCTCAGGGCGGACTTTGTTGGCAGCTCCTGTAGCGGCTACCAGGGGAAAGCCCCGTCCTTCACGTTCGAGTTTTTGCACAAGATACGCTAGCTCGAGTTTTTGCGAGATGGTATCAATTGCGTCGATAACATAATCGAGCTTGCCAAGGTAGGGTTCAAAAAGCTCGGGCAGATTATCCCGTGTGACAAAAAGATGGTGTGTCTCAACCTTGCAGGCAGGGTTGATGTCGGCAATCATTTGACGCATTGCGTCGGTCTTGGCCATGCCAATTGTGGAATGGAAAGCGAGCGCTTGTCGATTGATATTGCTGGGTTCAACAACGTCGCGGTCGACCAAAATAAGATGTCCGATGCCACCACGCGCAAGTGCTTCCACGCAGCTGGAACCCACGCCGCCTAGTCCTATCACCATTACACAGGCGCCGCTAAGTTTTGCGAGCCCGTCTGCACCAAAGACAGGTAGCAGGCGGTCTTGCGCTGAACTATTATTTTGCGAACTAAGAAGCTGGCTGGTGGTTATGGCTGTCATATATATCCTCGATAAGCTATTCCGGCAGTTGCAGGCCGCCTACCATTTAAATAGGAAATACCAGCCTGCTATTTGTAAATATAACTAAAACGATTTGTAATTATTAGCCTAGAGCTGAGTGTTAGGCGAAGACCTTGATTACGTGAAGGAAATATTAATAAAAAGTTAGGCCTAGATTTAATAACTTGTATCAATATATAGCTATTACAAGCGGTGCATACACGCTTTAGGTTTGCTCAAAAGTAAAGGCACGCTATGACTGCTCAAGATGTAGAAGCAAAAAAGAGAATTTTTTCATGGCCCGTAGTCATTGTCGTTGATACCGTGATACTCCTTATTGTGGGATATTTGACTTGGAGAGGTATCGTAGACTCTAATCTATTCGGTCTTGTTATAGGAACATTATTTGCCCTCTCAGTCTTTGAAGACGCATGGATGAAAAATGCTGAGGGGGAGCGTGGCACAGCCAAGCTTTTTGTTTGCTTAGGACTCATTGTCTTTGCTGCTGATGTTATCTCCTATATTGTGTTGTCTGGCAGATAGGTTCGTCTGACGATGTAGAACGATGACATGGGATCGGGGTCATCATTAATTTTATAAAGACTTACATCAGAGATTAGCCACTACCATTGTAGGGAGGTAGTAATCCAGCAATGAATCTTGATCAAGCTCGAGATGATTTTTTGGGCTATCTCACTATTGAGCAGGGAAGCTCACGCAATACTACTGCCTCCTATGGTCGTGACTTGCAGCGCTATGTCGACTATCTTGCCAAGCAAAACATCACGGCTCCGGATTCTGTTAAACGTGCAGATGTGGAGACCTATATTGCTACGCTTTCAGATGAGGGCTATGCAGCGCGTTCCATTGATCGAGCCGTATCGGCCATCCGTAGCTTTCACCGCTTTATGGTGGCTGATCAAATTTGTGAAACATTGCCGACAGCAGATCTACCTGCACCTAAGGCTCCACTTCACCTACCCGATGTGGTGTCGCGCGAGCGCATGGCACGTCTTTTAGATGAGCAAAACTTTGAGGTGACACCACGTCCAGGCGAGAAGGAAGAGTCTTTGCGTTTCCGCAAACGAGTTGCCTGTGGTCTGCGTGACAAAGCAATGCTTGAGCTGCTATATGGTTGTGGTTTGCGTGTCTCGGAACTCTGCGGACTCGACCGGCGGACAGTCTTTCTGGATGATGAGCTGCTGCGTGTCTTTGGCAAGGGTTCAAAGGAACGCGTTGTTCCCATTATGGGAGCAGCTGCACGAGCGCTTGTGCGCTATTTGCAGGATGGACGTCCCGTGCTGGAGGGTAATCGCAGTGGAGATGCCATTTTTCTCTCTACAAGAGGAACGCGCATTACGCGCCAGGCGGTGTTTTCGATAGTGGCAGAGGCGGGGGAGCGTGCAGGCATTCCGACTCCCGAAGGTGTTGATGGAAAGCGTCATGGTTTGCATCCGCATACATTGCGTCACAGCTTTGCAACGCATTTGTTGGAAGGTGGTGCGGACTTGCGCGTTGTGCAGGAGTTGCTGGGACATGCGTCGGTTTCGACGACGCAGCTATATACCCATGTCGACCGTACTCATCTGCGCGAAGTGTATCTTGAGGCTCACCCTCGAGCGCATATTAGCTAGTTTTTTTGAGCTGTACTATGGCTTTATGGCGGTGCAATAGCGCCGCTCTGCTTCACACAATTTCTGCTTCACAAAAGCGCACTCACAAAAAACGTGCTCATCATTCGATAAAGGGTGCTTTATGAACCCGTTGTCTTCCATTT
The DNA here is from genome assembly GCF_000466405.1 of Atopobium sp. oral taxon 810 str. F0209. Taxonomy (GTDB): domain Bacteria; phylum Actinomycetota; class Coriobacteriia; order Coriobacteriales; family Atopobiaceae; genus Olegusella. The sequence goes on from NZ_KE952949.1 coordinate 86,808, forward strand.
AATGCAGACGGTTCAAAACCGTACCAAACAGCTCGAGAAAGTGCAGGTAAATTTTCTTCCGAGGGTGCATCTTGAACCCGATGCAAGCAGAAGGGTGCTTATTGAACCGCCTGCAGGTAAAAAGGTGCTTCTTGAACCCGATGCATAACGTTTTCCACAGAAGGTTCAAAAGCGTACCAAGTGTGTGGAGAAACCCCAGATAAAAAATGGCGCGAGGGTGTTTATTGAACCGCCTGCAGGGAAAAGGGCGCTTATTGAACCCGTTGTGGGCAAAAGGGTGTTTTGTGAACCGCCTATGGGAAGGTACAGCTGGAAGGGTGCACGGCGGAGCTGGCTGCGACGGTGCATAATGCGTGGCTGGGCACAAAATGTGAGAACGGTTACAGGTACACCATTAAATCTCCACATTGAGAAAAATAAATTTTGCATTGAATTTCTTGTGGTTATCACAAATGCATTCCACTACATATAGTGGTTTAAAAAATTGAAAGTACTTTCTTTTTAAGAAAGCGCAGGATGTGACTGACACTAATTCTCAATTTCCCGACGGCATTTTTGCCGTTCGGGGCGCTTTAGTAGCTTTCGGCATAAAAATGTCTAATTGTGTCGAAAAGTGTCGCTAATTCCCTCTATAGTATTGCCACGGCCCTTTTTGGGGCGAGTGTTTGTTGTTGAGAAGAACAGTGACGTGTTAGAAGGGAGGCTCAGATGTATCTCACTGGTTCCAAGCGTGCAAACCTTGATTCCAAGTGCCGTCTGACCCTTCAGGCTGACTATCGCCGCGATTTTCCTGACGGCAAAATCAAGCTCGTTCCCGTTCAGGGCGCATTGTACGGATTCACTCTTGAGGGCTATGTCAGCTGGGTCACCGGCGTCTGCCCCAACGCGAGCGATCCCAAAAGCGCCGACGCCCGTCGTGCCCGTGCGCTCAATTCTCATGCTGTTGAGGTCGACATTGATGCCGCTGGCCGCATTAGCGTGGGCAAGTCGAGCGAGCACGACCGCGAACGTCTTGGTCTAAAGCGCGAGGTTGTGATTGCTGGTAACGGCGATCACTTCGAGATTTGGGATGCTGCCCGTTGGGATCAGTTGCAGGCGGATGCAGAGGACGAGGAATTTGAAGCATATCTCTTTGGCTAATCCAAGGTTGTATGTTTTGCCGCTGAAGGAGTGAAGGTTTTGACAGAAGAATATCGACACGTACCCGTGATGCTAAACGAAGTCCTCGCCGTGCTTGATCCCAAAGCAGGGGATGTAGTTTGTGATTGCACGCTTGGGGGAGCAGGGCATAGTGTCAAGCTTGCCGAGCGTATTGCACCTGATGGACTTTCAATTGGCATCGATCAGGATGATGCAGCACTTGCTGCAGCAACCGAGCGCTTTGATACTGAGGTGCCGGAAGCTGAGCGCATCTTTCTCAAGGGCAACTTTGACGAGATGGATAGCTTGCTGCTTAAAGCTGGAGTTCCCGGAGTAGATTGTTTCCTCTTTGACTTGGGAGTTTCTTCTCCGCAACTTGACGTTCCCGAGCGTGGCTTTAGCTACCACGAGGACGCACCACTTGATATGCGCATGGATCCGGAAAACAATCCAAAAAACGCAGCAGAGGTCATCAACACTACAAACGAATCCGACCTCGCCCGGATCCTCCGCGTATATGGGGACGAACGCTTTGCCAAACGTATTGCTCACGAGATTTGCAAACGGAGGGAACAGGCGCCAATTGAGACGACGCTTCAGCTGGTAGATGTTATCAAGTCAGCAATTCCTGCAGCAGCGCGCCGCAGTGGTGGACATCCTGCGCGTAAGACCTTCCAAGCGTTGCGCATCGAGGTAAATCATGAACTGGATGCACTCGAGCAGGGCCTGCGCGCGGCAGTTCGTTGGGCTAATCCTGGTGGCCGCATCTGTGTGATTTCGTATCACTCACTTGAGGATCGTATCGTCAAGCATGTGTTTGCCGAGTACTCACATGACAACACGCCGCCTGATATTCCGATTTCGACTTACGTGCCGATACTCAAAGTCACGACCCGCAAGCCCCTCATCGCCACTGACGAGGAGGTTGCCCAGAACGCGAGGGCAAGAAGCGCGCTTCTTAGAGCCGCTCTCAAGCTCGACGAGAAGGGCAAGGTATAGCAACTCCGACCCTCGGGTCGTCTTGCAAGGTGTTATTGCACTATCGCAGCATAAATGAAGTACTACGCAACAGCACAAAGTAGAACGAAGCTTAAACGCACTACCAACGCAGTACCAATGAAGTACTACCGCAACACAAACGATGGAGAGCTGAAGCTCTCAGATAGGAAGCAGAACAATGGTTTATGAGGGGGCCGAGGCACTTCGTCTCGAAGGCGCACAAGTACGTAGTGCGCGCCCCTACGGCGCACCAGTTGCTGCCCCCTCCTTCGAGGTTTACGAAGGTGGTGGTCTCGACGCTCGTGCCCGTCAGGGAGTCGATTCTACATTCATCTCTCGTGTGCGCATGGTTGCCATTGTGGTGCTTGCCGTTGTTATTGTGGGAGCATTTCGTGTAGCTCTATCTGCGGCAACGGTGAATTCACTTCAGGCTAGTTTAGGCTTGCGGAGCAAGGTTGAGAGTTTGCAAAACATGAATGCTAAACTTGAGATTGAACGTTCAGTAGAGTCTTCCTCACAACGTATTATTGCGATTGCAACTCAGAATTACGGCATGGTATACGCCAGCGATGTGGATACCATCAGGCTTGATCACAAAAGCACAGATACAAGCAGCGCAATCTCTGAAGCCTCGAGTAAAGTCGAGTCCTAAGATGGCCCGCTCGAGGGGTCGAGGCTTCGGGGATGTACCCGGAGCCTCTTATGATGAGGCTCGCCGCAATCGTGAAGAAAAGCGTCGCCAGCGCTTTGGATCGCAAGGTCAGGGTGCGACCGATTATGGCTTTGCTATTATCTTTCGCTGGTTTTTAGCGGTGGCTATTGTGGTTGCCGCGCGTCTACTTATTTTGCAAGTGATTGATGCTCCCAAGCTTGCGGCTACAGGCAAGGCGCAGCGTACCAATACCATTGCACTGCATGCCAAGCGCGGCACTATCTACGATCGCAATGGTAATGTGCTTGCGGTGAGCGAAGACTGCAAAACCATCTATGCCAATCCTAAAGAAATATCTGATGTACGCAAAGCTGCTCGTGCGTTGGCAAAGGTGTTTGGCGGCATGTCTTCGGACTATATTCCCAAACTGCGCCAAGATGCGAGTTTTGTCTATGTGCGTCGTCAGGTTGATACCAAGCTTGCAAAAGAGCTTCAGACCGAACTTAAAAAAAACAAGCTCACAGGCATTTACTTTCTCGATGACACTAAACGTGTCTATCCCTACAAAGGGGTGGCGAGTCAGGTACTTGGTGTTGTCGGCGTAGATGGGGAAGGTCTTTCAGGCCTTGAACTTTACTATGAAGACATTCTGCATGGCAGCGATGGTGAGATGATTATGGAGCGCGGCCTGTATGGCGAGCCCATTGCAGGTGCTACTGCCGAGATTACGCCTGCCAAAAATGGTGCTGACATCATGATTGGTCTTGATATCAATATCCAGCAGGTTGCCGAAGAACAAATTACTGAGGCAGTCAAGACCTATACCGCTGATTCTGGCTCGGTTATGGTGACCGATCCGACAACGGGGGAAATCCTTGCTGCTTGCTCGACACCCCTTCTTGATTTGACGGACCTTTCGGAGGCAGAAGCTGCAGCCTATACCTTGCGTCCAGTCACTAGCTCATACGAGCCGGGTTCGATTTTTAAAGTTCTTACCGCTGCTATCGGTGTTGATAACAAGTTAATGGAAGACACAAGTACCTGGACAGTGCCTGCTGAGGTCAAGGTAGGCGACAATTATGTTACCGATGTCGATAACCGTGACTATACAATGACCATGAGTCTCCGCGAGATTATGCGTCGCTCGTCTAATACTGGTATGGCTCTCATTGGTCAGCAGGTCATCGGTCCCAAGCGTTTCTCGCAAGGTGTTGATGATTTCCATATTGGCCATAAAACTGGTATTGACTATCCCGGTGAAACCAAAGGCATTGTGAAAACAATGAAGCAATACGACGGCTCTACTCTGGGCAATATGGCCTTTGGTCAAGGTCTTGCCATTCCTATGGTGCAAATGGTTGAGGCGGTGGGCTCTGTTGCCAACGGCGGCACGCTCTATACTCCTCATTTTCTCAAGACCAAAGATGACAAAGAGGTGGAGTGGAAGAGTCATGGCAAATCTGTCTCATCCAAGACTTGTGCCATGGTGACCGATATCATGCGTACCGTTGTCGATGAAGGCACAGCAATGGATGGTGATGTTGAAGGTTACGATGTCGCAGCAAAAACGGGTACAGGCCAGCAGGTGACCGAAGATGGATCTGGCTACAAGCCTGATAGTTTTGTGTCTTCCCTTATCGGTTTTGCAAATGCTAGTGACCCTCGAGTTTTGGTCTATGTAGGTCTTAACGGTACGGGATATCACGGCTCCGCAGCAGGACCTGCATTCTCGGCTATCATGAGTGAAGCACTTTCTGACATGGGAGTCAGACCGGCGAGTGATGAATAGCGCAAGGAGTGCCGATGCTAGATTTGAACGTTGCAGATATTGCGGCTGCAACTGCTGCAACTATAGTGTGTGGAGATACAGACAAGCAGGTCACAGCAGTAGAAACAGATTCGCGCCGCGTAGCGGCGGGGATGCTTTTGGTTTGCTTTCCTGGTGAGCATGTTGATGGCAATGATTTTGCTGCATCTGCAGTAAAAGCAGGCGCTGCTGCTATCGCTTTGACACGTGAACCTACATTCGATCTTGTGGCTGCAGCTCAGAGTGCCTCCTGTGCGCTCCTGCGCGTTGCGGATGATGACCCTACAGAATTTATGCTACGTCTGGCCGAGGCGTGGCGTCTTCGCAACCCCCAATGGGCTGTTGTAGGCGTAACGGGCTCGGTAGGTAAAACCACTACCAAAGATTTGCTAGCAGCGGGTCTCGGTGCTTGTTGGAAGACACATGCTACTGCAGGCAACTTTAATAATCTGATTGGCCTGCCCCTCACCTTGCTTTCGGCTGATCCCAGCGATGAAGTTGTGGTTTGTGAGATGGGCATGAATCACAAAGGCGAGCTTTCGCGTCTTACCAAAGTAGCGCGTCCAACTGTTGCTTTGATTACCAATGTTGGTACGAGTCACATTGGCCTGTTGGGTAGCCGCGAAAATATTGCACGCGCCAAAGCAGAAATTATCGAAGGTCTCCGGCCCAGCGCCGTGCTGCAGCATGTATCAATCGGTGACGTGCAATCTTGTTTGGTTATGACCAGCGACAATGATTTTGCCCCCTTTATTGAAGAAGAGTTTTGCCGTCCTGCAGCAGTTGAGACGAGCTATGTTGGTGTAGGCGAGCAGAGCACCTTGAGCTGCAGCTCCATTGCTCTTGACGAGTTGGGGCGTCCTGAGTTTGATGTGAGCTTCCCCGATGGCGCTATACGCCACAGCAAGTTGCAGGTCCCTGGCGCGGCGGTTGTTTCTGATTATCTCCTTGCTCTTGCTATTGCCGAGCGCTTAGGTGCCAATAGAGATAGGGTCTGCTCTGCTATGGAGCACATGTCTGCTTCTCATATGCGCCTTGAGGTAGTTGGCGGTGGCGAGCAGCCCCGTCTTATTGATGACTCCTACAATGCTAGTCCCACCTCAATGGCAGCTGCTCTCGATGTACTTGCATCTCTTCCTTGCACCGGCAGGCGTATTGCAGTGTTGGGCGAGATGGGGGAGATGGGCGTTGAATCTGCCCGTCTTCATGAGTACGTGGGCTGTTATGCAGCGGCGAAAAAACCTGACCTTATTGTGTGGGTTGGTACAAAAGATGCAGCCCTTATGCGCGAAGCGGCGCTCGTTATGGGGTTTTCTGATGACCGTATGGAATCTTTTTCTGATGCAGCAGCCGCGCTTACCACTATCAAGCCTATCCTTAATGCCAAAGACCTTGTTTTGGTGAAAGCCTCGCGTTCGGCAGGCCTTGATGCGTTTGTGAAAGGAGTACTTGCCTAATGTTTGGCAGTCCTGCATACCCTAGTTACCGAATCTTTTTAGCAACTGCTATTGCCGCAGTGGTTTCTATAGTGCTCATGCCGTTCTTTATCAAGCTGATGCATCACGAACATGTAGGACAGCAAATTCGTGCTGACGGTCCTGGAACCCATCTTGTCAAACAGGGCACTCCAACGATGGGCGGCATTATTATTTTGCTTGCTGCCTTAGTAGCGACAGCTATTCAGGCGCATTGGACGCCTGGTCTCAAGCTTGCTGTAATTGCAACTTTGCTTACAGGCTCTTTGGGTCTGCTTGATGATATTGAGTCAGTGGCTCACAAACGCTCGCTCGGTTTGACTCCCGGCCAAAAGATGCTTGGGTTAGCTTTGATTTCACTGGGTTTTTGTACCCTTGCGGTGAATTTTTGTTATGTGCGTCCTACAGTGGAATTTCCAGGCGGTTTTACCATTGATTTAGGGGTATTGACTTCTCATTTTTTGATTTTTGGTAAATGGGTTCATTTCCCTTGGCTCTACCTTATCTTTGTATTCTTGCTTATGGCTGGTCTGTCCAATGCGGTCAATCTTACCGATGGTCTGGATGGCCTGGCTGGTGGCTGTTCGATGGTTGTTTTTTTGATTATGGCGCTGGTTGCTTTTTCATATGATGAAGCAAATCTTGCCGTTTTTGCAGGGTCTCTTGCTGGCGCTATTGTTGGTTTTCTCTGGTATAACTGCTATCCTGCTCAGATTTTTATGGGTGATACAGGTTCTTTAGGTCTAGGTGCCGCTTTTGCAGCTCTTGCGGTACTTACCAAAACCGAGGTGAGCTCGCTGGTCATGGGAGGTCTCTTTATCGTTGAGGCACTTTCAGTCATGATTCAGGTTGCGTCCTTCAAACTGACGGGAAAGCGTGTCTTTTTGATGGCTCCTCTTCATCACCATTTTGAAAAGAAGGGCTGGTCGGAGACCAAAGTTGTCATTCGTTTTTGGATTGTGTCTGCTGCTTTTGCAGCGCTTGGTTTTGCTCTGTACTTCCAGCTTCGCTAGGGCAGAGTAGAGAAAAAAAGAACTTGTAAGAGACGCGGTTTTAAGCGTCTGCTAGTTGCTGGGGGAGTCTTGCAAGATGACAGAAAGCCAAACTATTCTGGGTCATGTGCTCGTCCTCGGAATGGGGATGACTGGCGAGTATGTCGCGCGTTATTGTGCGGCTTTGTTGGGCGGTCGCGTCTTGTCTGTCACACTTTATGGTGGGGCAAGTTCTGCTAAAGGTGATGCAAGTGAGGCTTTAACGGCGCAAGGTGTTCACTGCGTGCTGGGCTGCGAAGCAGTGGAGGGCAACTATGATCTCTGCATTGCTTCTCCTGGTATTTCTGAATTTTCCCCTTTTTTTGTGGCAGCCAAAAACTGCAGCAAGGAGATTATTTCTGAGCCCGAGTTTGCCTGGTGTGAATCGCCACGCAATTGGATTGCTATCACAGGTACTAATGGCAAGACCACCACAACTAGCTTGACGACTGCGATTTTGCACGAAGGTCAGCTTAGGGCAACGTCGGTAGGCAATATTGGCTTTCTTGCGACCAAAGCACTTGCAGGGCGAGCTGACGATGAATGGTTTGTGGCAGAGCTTTCGAGTTTTCAATTGGCCTGTAGCAAGACTTTGCATCCTCGTGTTGCGATGCTGCTGAATGTAACGCCTGATCATATCGCTTGGCATAAGTCGATTGAAAACTACGCCGCTGCCAAAGAGCGCATCTTTGCCAATCTTGAGGCAGATGACCTCGCTATCATCTCTGATACCGATGCGTGGTGCTGTGCTATTGCAGAGCGTCTACAGGCTCGCAATCTGCGGGTTTGTCTGCTTAATCCTGCACGTGATGCAGGTAGTTCTTGTGCTGCTTTTGTGCGAGCGGGGCAGTTAGTAGTTCGCCTAGACGGTACTGAGTACCTTTTGGTGCGTGCCGACGAATTGCAGATAAAAGGTGAGCATAATCTTGCTGATGCACTTGCTGCTGCGGCTGCAGCACTTGAGTTGGGCATTGATGCTGAAGCTGTTAATCGTTGCTTAAAAAGCTTCCATCCGCTTGAGCACCGTATTGAACCCTGTGGTGAGCTTAAGGGCGTTCACTTTGTGAATGATTCCAAGGCTACCAATGTTGATGCCACAGAAAAAGCGTTGGCAGCTTTCAAACCAGGCTCGTTGGTGTTGCTACTTGGTGGCCATGACAAGGGCACTAATCTTGATGAACTGAGCAAACTTGTAGTCAAAACCTGTGCTGGCGTTGTTTGTTTTGGCGAAGCAGGACCGCGTTTTGCAAAGACTATCCGTGCACATGTAAGTAAAGACTCGACGCTGCATCTGCGGACTGTGGCACATCTTGCTGATGCTGTGGATACCGCTTGGGAGCTTGCCCATGATGGTCAGACCATCTTGCTATCTCCCGCCTGCTCTAGTTTTGATGAATTTTCTGGTTTTGAAGAGCGTGGGCGTGTCTTTAAGGACCTTGTAGTCCGCCTCATTGCTGCAGGAGGTTTGCAGCATGAATAGAAGCGGTAGACGTGACGCATCTTCGCGTCAAAGAGGAAGAATCGAGCGGGCTATCAGTGGATGCCCCGAGCGTTTTGTACGACCTTTGACCCTGTTTTTGGTGGCATCCTTTGCGCTTTTTCTTTTTGGCTTGGTGATGATTTATTCTGCCTCGTCCATTATGGCGCTCACGAGTAAAAACTTTAACAACGATACTACTTTTTTTGTTTCGCGCCAGCTTAAGTATGCCGCTATTGGACTTGTGATTTTGGTCTTTCTTGCAAAGGTTGATTACCACATTTGGGGCGTTAAGTTGCTGCCAGTGTTTTGGGTCATTACCTTAGTGTTGCTGCTTATTGTTAAATTCACCTCATCTGGCTCTGATTCTTATGGCGCTACTCGTTGGATTTCCATTGCTGGTTTTAGATTTCAACCGTCCGAGTTTGCAAAAATTGTCATTGTGCTGACGGGTGCCAATCTTGCGCACGCATACTTTGAGGATGACTCTATTCCCTTTAAAAAATTTGTTTGGCTTTCTGTGGTTGGTATTGGTCTGCCCTTGTTGCTCATCCTTATTCAACCTGATAAGGGTACGACGATGATCTGTGCGGCAACACTGCTGGTTATGGTCTATCTCAGTGGCGTACCAGGCAAGCCCCTTGTTATGCTTGCGGGTGTTGGCGTCGTATTTTTCTTTGCCTATTCAATGAAAGATGCTTATTCGCGTCAGCGTATTCTTACGGTCTTGAACCCTTGGTCTGATCCTCTTGTTACGGGGTATCAGATTATCCAAGGTTTTTACGCCTTTGCGGCTGGCGGTATTTTTGGCGTCGGCATTGGAGCAAGTAGGCAAAAATACTCGTATCTTCCCTTTGCCCACAACGACTTTATTTTTGCTGTGGTAGGCGAAGAATGTGGTCTTGTAGGCACTTTGGGTGTAGTTGCAGGTTTTGCAGTGATCTTTTGGGCAGGTATGCGCATATCTCGCAATGCGCCTGACCTTGCCGGTAGGCTTATTGCTGCAGGTAGTGTATCGATGATGGTAATTCAGCTCTTCGTTAATATCTGTGGCGTTTTGGCAATTATGCCCATGACGGGTAAGCCCGTACCGTTCCTGTCTTATGGCGGATCTTCGATTATTTCAACATTGATGACAGTAGGCGTGGTGACATCAGTCGCTCTGCATTCACGCCTGGAAGAGACTGAGTCTGATCGTCGTCGTGAAGATTTCTCACTTGCGTCTCGCGGTCGCGCGCCTCGGAGTTATGAGGATAGCGGTATGGTTGGAGAAGCAGTGCCACGTTCTGTTCGTCCGTTAGGTACGCCTCTAACGCAGAGTACGCCGCTTACATCCAGCTCTGCTCGTCCACGTTTTCAAGTATACGAGGGTGGGAGTGGTAATCCTGTTGCTCAGCCACGTGCCAATCACACAGATTTGCAAAATCGTGGTCGCATTAGCGAAGATGCATATGGTCGCAGAAGAATAGACCTGGGACCGGATGCAGCGGAGCGCCTGCGTCCCAAACGCAATAATTCGGCTCGTCAAAGAAGGAGTGATCGACGTGGAAGATAAGCTCAAGATTGCTATTGCTGCGGGCGGTACTGCAGGCCACATCAATCCTGCGCTGGCGCTTGCCGATGAACTTGCTTCTCGCGGTCATGAAGTGCTTTTCTTTGGCCAGTCAACTCGTCTTGAGGCTCAACTAGTGCCGGCAGCGGGTTTTGATTTTGCACCAATTTGTGTAACGGGTTTTGATCGCAGTCGTCCTTGGACTGCCTTGAGTGCAGTTTGGCATATGCATAAGGCCGAGGGTACGGTAGGCAAGATTGTGGCTGACAAAGGCATACCCGATGTTGCTATTGGCTTTGGTGCCTACATTGAGATGCCCTTGCTGCGTTGGTGCGCATCACATGGCGTACCTTATGTGCTCCATGAGCAAAATTCTGTACCAGGGCTTGCCAATAAACTTTGTGCCAAGCATGCGTCTTGCCTCTGCTTGTCGTTCCCTGCAGCGCGTGGTGCCTTTGCGGGCAAAACAGGCGAGCAGACCCAAGTGGTGCTTACGGGAAATCCCGTGCGTCGCGCTGTAGTGCAGGCGAGTAGACGTGCAGGCCGTGCTACTTTTGGCATACCTGAGGATGCCACGCTACTTTTAGTCTTTGGCGGTAGCCTAGGTGCTCGTCACCTCAATCATCGTATTGCTGAGCTCAAAACACAGTTACTAGCACAGGATAATCTCTATATCATTCACTCGACAGGTGCCAAGGACTATGACGAGACGCTTGCTGCTTTGGATTTGACTGCAGAGGAGAAGGCTCGCTGGCAACTGTTGCCGTACATAGAGGATATGGGAGGAGCACTAGCAGCTGCTGACCTTGTCGTATCTCGCGCAGGCGCTTCGTCCATTGCAGAAATTGCAGCGCTTGCAGTGCCCTCGGTATTAGTTCCTTATCCTTTTGCAACAGAAAATCATCAGGAGACCAATGCTCATTTGCTGGTAGATGTAGGGGCCGCTCTCATGTACATCGATGAGGCTATTGATGAGCAAAGCTTTGCCGATGGCCTGTTAGGATTGCTCGCGGATGCCGATGCTCGCGCTCAGATGCGCACCGCTGCTCAAGGTCTTGGTGGGGCAACTGCTGTTGCAGCTTTGGCAGATCAAGTGGAAGCCACCGCTCGTCGTTAAGGTCGTTGGACACACGGATGCATAGATTGACACAGGTCAGATGCACTTCTGACCTTGAGGTATACTCCGAACCCCATGTTCCAAGCTAGTTCAGAAAAAACGAGGCTATTCGCGAGGCAGTCTCGTTGTTTATGAAATAGCTTTCAGTGGCGTATCCTCCATCCATCTGCACAACATAGTCAGCGCACAATGCGATGAGTTCCAGGTCATGGGTAATGATGAGAGTTGTCTTCCCAAGATTGCAAAGCATCTTCAGTACTTGAGCGGTCTGGCGCATGTGGCGGTAGTCGAATCCACTTGTAGGCTCGTCGAAAATTAGTATCTCCTCATCTGCGGCTAGTGCGCTGGCAATGGCCACGCGCTGTTTCTGGCCACCTGAGAGTGCCATTGGATGTTGCTCCGAAAGGTCTTCCATATCCATGAGTTGAAGCGCCTTGTGTGCCTTTTTCTCGCGCAGATCTTTTGGGATTGCCCCTGGCACACTGATTAACACTTCTTCCAGCACACTGTCAGTGAATAGCTGGTGGTTCACGTCTTGCATGACCATGTAGCAGAAAGACAGCATCTTGCCAATGGGAATTTCTTTTCCGTCTAGGAACACTGTGCCTTTTGCTCGTCTGTTCAACCCGCAAAGCGTTCGTGCCAGCGTGCTCTTGCCGGCACCGTTCCGTCCAACTATGGCTGTGATGTGGCTTTGGGGGAATGCTAAGTCCGGAATATCTATACCGAGCGTGCCTGAGTAATGGAAACAGACATCCTCGAGCCTTATCATGGGGGCTCTACTCGTGCTTCGGGTGGGGAAGGAAACAGAGCCTAGATCTGTCGTCCGAAGACCCATCCCCGCACATTCCCTAGTGGTCATCGCGGCGAATACATCCGCGTCCAGCGACTGGATAATCTCTCCATCGCGGAAGACTAGCACACGATCGGCAAGTCCTTTCAAAAAGAAGAGTCGGTGCTCTGCAATGATGACCGTCTTGCCCTGCTCCTTCCATAGGGCGAGCGTCTTTCGCAGTGCCTTGATGCTCTCCATATCCAAGTTGGACGACGGCTCGTCCAGTACAATTACGTCGCTGCCTGCTACAGCTACGCTACCGCAGGCAATCTTCTGCTTCTCGCCGCCAGACAGTGCGAACATATTCCGTCTCAACAGCGGTTTTAGGTCGAGTAGCTCGGCTGTATTAGCAATGTTATGTTTAATTTGCTTTGGGTCTCGTCCCTGGTTTTCTGCGGCGAAGGCCAATTCACTCGTGGTATCTACATTGAAGAACTGGTTGCGAGGGTTTTGGAAGACGCTGCCCACGCGTTTGGCCGTCTCGTAGAGGGGCTGTGCGGTAACGTTTTTGCCCGCCAGCAGAACCTCGCCTTTCAGATTTCCCTCGAAGTAATGGGGAATGAGCCCGTTGACTAGTCGACAGGCAGTTGTTTTCCCACAGCCCGAGTTGCCAGTGAGGACAACGAACTCACCAGTTTGGATGGACAGGCTCACGTCTTTCAGGGCCGAACGCATCCGAACGCTTCCGTCCGAGTCCGTTACACGATAGGCATAATAGACGTCTTTGAACTCGATCATGTCAAGTCACCACAAACAGAACTAGTACTGCTATGAGCAGTGTCAGCAGGATATAGTCGCGTGCGCGGAAGCCGACCTCGCAGATGTGTGTGCGTCTCACGCTGCCGCCGAGCCCCTTAGTCAATGCTGCCTGCGAGAGCTCGTCGGCGATACGCACGGTACTCATCATGACGGGGACTAGTTCGTACTCTATGCGCTTCACGAAACCTGAATGCATACCGGTAACCTGCCGCATCCGCATAGCATCGGTGATGGCGCTATTCTCTTCGGCGATTGTTGGAAAGAAACGGAACATCACTGATAAGGGAATCGTCACTGTAGACGGTATGCGCATACGTTCCATAGCGGCGATGAACTCGGCAACAGTGGTGCTCTGCATCACACAGTACCCCATCACGATGGGTGCAAGGAATCGTGAAATAAGCCCACCTAATATCATGACAATCATGTTGAGTGCACCGCTGGTTAGTCGGAAGGCTGCACCCTCCATTAATAATGCGAAGACATAGAGCGCTGTGTAAACTGCAGCGAACTGCCAACGTTGGAGTGCCAAGAGCCCGAGCAGCGGCAGGATGCAACAGACTAGACGCAGCCAGAAGTCGATACCGACGATGCTGCCATCAATCATCACGGAACTTACGGTCAGAATGGCGAGCAGTCCAACCCTGGGATCCAGAAGCGAACGCTCGCCAGTGATTTGGAATGTACTTAACTCAGCCTGCATCAGGCCATGCCCGCCTTCCTGAAGTGCTTCTTCAGTACTGCTGAGCCCATAAGACCGCCGATAATGCCGCCCACAAAGCACAGCGCGATCAATACGAACAACGCCCAATCTGGTGTGAGGCTGGCAAGGGTGTCTACGTAGGCTTGACCGTAGCTACTGACAAGGCCGGCAAGGTAGTTGTCGCGATAGCTGAAGAACAAGGGTAGCGCCATGCCTATCATCCACAAGGAAAGAATGCCAGAAGAGAGTACACAGGATTTCACACTCTTGTATTGGCCAGCCTTAAGGATCAGGTCGGCGCACAATCCAGCAGCAATTGCGATGAAGAGTACCGGCCAAGGTCGTCCCATCACCAGCTCCAGCAGGCCTAGGATAAGTGCCATGATGGTTACCATGCCAAATTTCTTCGCCCTTGTGAGGAAGAGCATATACGGGATTCCCGCAACGATGGGGCAGATGGCAGGAAGAAGAACCAACAGGATTGGGATATACCCGATGAAGCTGACGACGAAAAACACCATGAAGTAGAGTGAGGTGAACACGCCAATATTGATGAGGTCCTTTACGGCAAGTTTGTTGTTTTCTTCCATATTTTTCCTCCTTTTGCTTATTTGTCCATGAAACTACGCATGGAAGCTCTTTTTTGGACCATGTCCGCGTAGATGCCGCCTTGCGTTATGAGCGTCTCGTGGCCCCCGCGCTCGACGATTTGTCCGTCGTTCACCACCAGAATCTGGTCAGCACCAGCGATTGTGTGTAGGCGGTGAGCGATGACCAGCACGGTCTTGTTATTCACGAGCTCAGATATTGCATCCTGGATGTACCTCTCGTTATCCGCGTCTACGCTGGCTGTGGCCTCGTCCAAGACGACGATGGGGGCGTCCTTGAGAATGCAACGCGCAATGGAGATGCGCTGCTGCTCACCGCCGGAAAGTGACATGCCGCCCTCGCCGACCATTGTGTTGAAGCCTTGTGGCAGTGCCATGATAAAGTCGTAGCATCGGGCCTTCTTTGCAGCCGTGTACACTTCTTCTTTTGAGGCGTCCGTGCGACCCATGGCGATGTTGTTATATATCGTGTCTTGGAACAAGTAGACCCGCTGGAATACCATGCTGATATTGTCCATTACCTGGGCAAGCGGTACCTCGCGGATGTTCTTACCGCGAAGTCGTATACTGCCTTCCCTCACATCCCAGAAGCGGGTGAGAAGGCTGGCGATGGTTGATTTGCCGCCGCCAGAGGGTCCGACGAGTGCCGTCATGGTGTTACGTTGCGCTACAAAGCTGATTTTGTGAAGGACATCTTTGTCTCCGTAGGCGAAGCTGACATTCTCAAACTCGATTTCTGGTGAGCCATTGGTTGGGATTGCCTTGTTGCCGCTGTCCGAAAGCTCTGGTTCAGCGAAGATCGCCTCAATGCGATCTAAACAAGCATCCATCACGGTGAGCCGTGCTACCTGCCCGTAAAAGGCTTTGAGCGGCCTGAACAGCTCGAACACAAACAGCAGCATACCGATGAAGAAAGTAAGCGATAGAGATCCGCTTTGATATAACAGCCACATGGCGCCGAGCATTGCGGCACTGCCGAACCCGCAGGTCAGGTTGAGTGCCTTCGCCCACGGTTTGAAATCGAATTCGAAGCTCAAGTTCTTGTCGCATGATGCTTGGAAGCTTTCCGTTAACTCCTTAGACTTCTCACCCAGCATGTTGTAGGTCTTGATGATGCCCATGCCCTCAGTGAAGTCGATGACAGCCTCGGTGAGCTGCTGACTTGTCTCTTGACGCTCGTTGGAGTGCATCAGTGTGTTCTTCTTCATGGCCTCACCGATGCAGAACACAATGCTGGTGATGAGCAGACCAAGCAACCCCAGTCGCCAGTCGAGAATGAACAGGAACAGGATGAAGATGACAGTGGAAAAGATGTAGCTCATCAAGTCGGCCAGTACCATCATCAGGTTCTCTTCGATAAAGTTCATATCAGTGGAAAGAACGGAGCTTATACGTCCGATGTTACCCTCCGTGAAGAAGCCCATAGGCATCTTTCGTAGGTGTTCACCTAGCTTTAGGCGCATGTTTGCAAAAATCTCGAAGCCGGCTGCGGACTGGAGCCGATCGGCGATATTTTGGAACACGCACTGCAGCGCAATGCAGGTTACGATCGCGATGCCCGCCCAGAGACAGCTCATGTTCGTGACGGTGTTGTTTAAAAAGCCCATGATCAGGAAGAACATAACCACGATGGGCGCTTTACCCAGAAACGCCTTCAAGAAAGAGCATACGGCGGCCCCATAGATCCTCCTGCGCAAGTCCTGCGCAACCTTCAGGATTCTGCTGATGAATGCGATCATGCCCTTACCTCCCATGCGGCGCTCTCCTGCGCAGCCGCCCACAGGCGTCGGTATTCCTCCGAAGCACCCAGCAGCTCTTCATGCGTGCCTTGCGCATCTATGGTGCCGTCTTTTAGCACAACTATCTTGTTCGCCCCTGTAATGGTGTGCAACCGGTGGGCGATGACCAACACAGTCTTGCCCTTTATAATCTCGGAGATGGCGGCGTTCATCTTCTCCTCGTTTTCCGGGTCGATGAATGCAGTTGCCTCGTCCAGCACGATGACCGGAGAATCCTTCAGTAATGCCCGCGCGAGAGAGATGCGCTGTCGCTCGCCGCCGGATAACATCTTTCCACCATCGCCTGCGGGCGTGTCGATTCCTTGGGAAAGACGCGCAAGGAACTCATCGCATTGTGCACGGCGGGCAGCTTCTAACACCTCCTCACGGCTGGCCTCAGGTCGGCCAATGAGGATGTTCTCGTACAGACTGGTGTTGAACAGGAACTGCTCCTGAGAAACGTAGGAGATCTGATCGTTCAGTGCCTCGATGCGCATGTCGGTTAGGTCCTGCTCGCCCAGTGTGATGCGTCCGCTGTCAAGGTCGTAGAAGTGTACCAGCAGCTTTGCCAGGGTGGATTTCCCGCTGCCGCTCTCGCCTACAAGTGCTGTCATGGTGCCTTCATTCAGTTCCAGGTTGATGCCATGGATGACCTCGGTATCCTTGTAGGTGAAGTGCACATTCTCGAAACAGATATCGTGGTTTGCGCCCTCAAAGCTGCGCTCGGATTGCTTGAGCGCAGGATGCTCAATAAGCTTCTCCAGCTCGTCGATCTTGTAGTTGAGTTGCGGGAACTTACCGCCGAAGCTCATGGCCTTCAGCAGTGGTGACCCCACTGCAAACGACATGCACACAACTAGGATGAGGTTGGCCAGCGTGCTCCAGCCCTGTAACACAAACCAAGCACCGACGGGAATCGTGAACAGTGCCACACAAGGGATGATGCTGGAATAGAGCGCCATCCAGGGCCAGCAGACCTTGTACCACGCCAGCGTGAAGTCGCGGTAGCTCGTGATGTCGGTCTTAAAGCGCTTATAGCTTTCGCCGTCGCGGTTGAAGATCTTCACGACCTCCATGCCGTTGATGTACTCGATGATGGTGTTGTTCATCTTTGCTGCTGAGCCGTAGTAGGCATCCATGCGACTCATGCCTGCCTTGTACATCATGCCCATGGCCAGCAGGCCCAACGGCAGGGAGGCGATGCATAGCAGGGTAAGTTTCCAGTCCACGAAGAACATGGCTAAAATCACAATAACTGGTACGAGCAAGTTTCCGATGCCTTCGGGAATGGCGTGCGCAAGCAAGATCTCGATAGTTTCGATGTCATCGGTGAACATCTTTTTGATGCGTCCGTTGCCTAGTTCACGAATGGTGCCAAGCGGCTGCATCTCCAGCTTTTGCTGCAGGATGGTGCGGATATTCTTCAACGTGTTATAGGCACAGATATGGGAATATTCAAGGCCTTTCACATACAGTACTGCGTTGCCCGCCAGACACACCGCTGTACACGTCACTATTAGCAGCACGTATCCCATTTCCAGCGATTGTCCTGCGATTAGTGGAACAAGGATTTGATACAGGAAGAAGTATGGGACGACGCCCAACACGATGGCGATGCAGACGCACGCCACTGCCTTGTATGTGTAGCCCATGTATCCTTCCATGTATGGTCGGACTTTTTTAAACACTGAATCACCTCTCTTAGTTAGATTTATCTAACTCGATAGCTAAAAAATAAACTCTTCTTTATCAGGCCTTCGGCTCCGAAAAGCCAAGGGCGCGATGCCAATCGATGAATTGGATGGTCAGCTGACAGTGGAGCCGGATTTCCTCGTCGGTGAAATCATGTATGAAAGGTTCGAACATCGTGCTCCAGAATGCGGTTGTCAGCACGTGAAGTTCCCGCGGAGTGATGCCGACTCTGGCAAGGCTGCGATCCGCTGCTGCTTGATAACACTTGTAGGTTTCCGCGCATACTTTTTCGACAATCTTGTGTTGGAAGTCCTGATAGCGCGTTCCCTCCGAGCACTTGACGAGCAGTGTGAAGCCATCTTTTCGGGCGATCATGAATTCGAACCACCAGTCCATATAGCCTTCGGTTAGCGTCCACATGTCGTAGAGCTGATCATCTGTCATTGTGGAGTAATTGATGCTCTTGGATGCAATGACCGCGTCGATATCGTCCACGGTAGGCTGCACCAGTGCCTGGAAAAGGTCTTCTTTTCCACCGTAACGCTTGTACAACGCTCCCGTTGTGACGCCAGCCTTCGCGCAAATTTTACGCAGAGATGCGTTAAGAAAACCCTTTTCTAGAAATTCTTCTTTTGCACTCTCCTTAATCATTGGATCAATTGCTTTATCGAAGGTTGCCATACTGCTCCTATGTGCAGATTTCAAGTGTGATAACGTTGTTATCACAGTAAGTTAATGCTTGCTAACTTAGATGTCAACCATGATTTTCTTGCGGCATTACGTTGGGACTGTTTGTGCGTTGGACGGCACACAATCTCTTTCGAAATGAAGTCATGACGCGCTGCTGAGTAGGTGACGAGGCAAGATAAGAGGGTCTTTTCATGGCAACTGCTTGCTGCAGCTGCCCGAATATCTTTCTATCCGCTAAAGTATTCAAGAATGTATTTGCAAGAGAAGAGGCTTACATGACTCAAACTATCCAGACACCTAAGTTCTCGAGCGCGCATTTTATTGGTATCGGCGGCGCAGGCATGAGTGGTATTGCGCTTGTTCTTTTTCAGCGGGGTTGCAAGGTTACAGGCTCGGATCTCAAGAACTCGCGTTACGTGCGTGACCTTGAGCATGCAGGTATTGATGTTCGCATTGGTCATCAAGCAGCAACTATTGATGAGCTTAAGCCCGATGTGGTTGTTATTTCTACCGCAATCCCCGAGACCAATCCCGAGCTTGCTCGCGCGCGCGAGCTGGGTATTACCGTCTGGCGTCGCGCTCAGATGCTTTCTGCGTTAGGAGAGGGTGCAAAGACGATTGCCGTTGCTGGCACCCATGGAAAGACCACCACAAGCTCTCTGGTGGCTACGGTTCTTGATCATCTAGGTTGTGACCCTTCCTTCCTCATTGGTGGCATCGTTGAGGAATATGGCACCAATGGTCGCAATGGTTCTGGCGGCTACTTTGTTTGCGAAGCAGACGAGTCTGACGGCTCTTTCCTCTTTCTCAATCCCAATGTGGTTGTTGTAACCAATATTGAGGCTGACCACCTCGATCACTACGGTACGCTCGAGAATATCGAGAAGACCTTTTGTCAGTTCATGGACTTGGTAGGCAAAGAAGGCGCCATTATCATCTTTGGTGACAATCCCCACTATGTTGAGCTCGCCAAGTCTACAGGTCGTAAGGTTGTGACCTATGGTTTTGGCGAAAATGTTGACTATCGTTGTGTGCCCAGTGAGGCTCAGCGAGGTTTGCAGAGTTACTTTGATGTGGTCTGCCCTAGTGGTGTGACATTGCACTCTGGTCTGCATGCCAATCCAGGTAAACATAACATGGCAAATGCGACAGCGGCACTGGCTGTAGCAGGTGTTTTGAATCTTGATCTTGAAAAGGCAGCTGCATCTGTAGCCGAGTTCAGAGGTGCTCACCGTCGTTTTACTCATGTAGGCGATGCAGCAGGTATCACTGTGGTTGATGATTATGGACATCACCCCACTGAGATTGAGGCTACTCTTACGGCTGCTTCCAAACTTGACTTTGAACG
This sequence comes from Atopobium sp. oral taxon 810 str. F0209, assembly GCF_000466405.1. Lineage (GTDB taxonomy): Bacteria > Actinomycetota > Coriobacteriia > Coriobacteriales > Atopobiaceae > Olegusella. The sequence continues at coordinate 106,471 of NZ_KE952949.1, forward strand.
TGTTGTCTGCGTTTTTCAGCCGCATCGCTACAGCAGGACTCAGGCGCTGGCTAGTGAATTTGGCACTGCTTTTGATAATGCTGATGTGCTCGTAGTTACTGACGTTTTCTCTGCTGGTGAAATGCCAATTCCTGGTGTTTCGGGCAAGACGGTTGCCAATTCGGTCAAGGGCAATGGGCATGTTCAACAGGTAGAATATCAGCCCAGTCGCCGTAAGCTTATTTCCCAGCTTGTCCAACTATGTCGTCCGGGTGATTTGGTGATTACTCAGGGCGCAGGCGATATTACTCAGGTGGGGCCAGCTTTGCTTGATGCTCTGCGAGAGCGTGATATGGAAGGGACAACCGAGGGCTAGTGAGCGTATTTAATGCCTACATAGCCCTTTTGGGGAAGATAAATGGTGAGGTAAAGCGAGACGTGCCTTTGTCTCGCTTGACTTCTCTGCGCATTGGTGGTGTGGCAGCGCTTTATGTTGCCCCACGTGACTATGCGGCACTTTCACGTACGATAGAAGTGCTAGGCACTCAGAAACTGCCTTGGGTTATTTTAGGCCGTGGGTCATCAATACTTGCTTCTGATGAGGGCTATCGTGGTTGCGTTATTGTCCTGACAGGTGAGTTTGACGAGCTTAGTGTAGATGGTTCAACTGGCATTGTGACTGCGGGCGCCGCCACGCGTCTGGGTAAAACCTGTTCGGCTGCCCTTACAGTAGGACTTTCTGGTATGGAGTTTCTCGCAGGTATTCCTGGTAGCGTAGGCGGGGCACTCTCAATGAATGTAGGTACTGAGCGTTGCTGGCTTAATAGTATCGTGCATGATGTAGTGAGCTTTAAGCCTGGTGGGGGGCTTGTTCGTCGCCGAGCCGTAGAGATTGATTGGGGCCGTCGTTGGTGCTCTTTGCCAGCAGATGAGATTATCCTTGAAGTTAGTTTTTCTTTGCAGTCAGCTAAGGCAGAGACGATTGCTCAGGAGATGGAAACTCATCTTGCTGAGCGCAGAATTTTGCCTTTAGGTGCTCAGAGTTGTGGGGCGCTTTTTGTAGAACCACGCGCTGCTTCGGTACATGAATTGGTGCGGCGCTGTGGTTTGCGCGGATCTCGTGAAGGTGGCGCACAGCTGCATCCCAGCCAAGCAAATTATGTGGTCAATCGCGGTGGAGCGTGCGCTGCTGATGTACTTGCTTTGATGAATCGTGTACATAGTGAAGTCTTGGCGTATAGTTCCGTTGATTTACGTTCCGAGGTTAAGCTCCTCGGTTTTGAGGTATAGGGGAGTCACGTATGGCTCAAGACAACACACCCAAAAAGCCAACTCCTCGCAAGCCTACCCCGCGAAGCAAAGCTTCTGTGACTGTGGGTCGCAAGAAGAGTGCACCTAAGCTTTCGGTACCTGCTAGCAGTACAGGTTCACGCCTACCTAAAGTGGGCAAGCGTTCTGCTCAAACAGGGCGCCTACAAACCCCTTCGACGGCAGTTGCGGCGGCTCCTAAAAAGAAGCAAATCTTTGCCGCTCCATCTCCTGCCGTACGCCGCAAGCAGCGTCAGTCAGCAACACAGCCTGATGAGGGTACGCGGCATACACCAACCCTCAAGGGTGTAGCCATTGCGGTTATTGTAGTGGCCACGCTCGCTGTTATCGCTGTTATTGCGCTTACCATCCTCTCACATACAGCCGTCTTTACTATTAACAATGTGGTTGCGACCTCTAGTGAGCATGTCTCTGATAGCAGTATCGTGCGCCTTGCTCAAGTAGAAGAGGGGGCAACGCTGCTCAATCTTGACGCTGACAAAATTGAGGAAAACATCAAGCGTAATCCTTGGGTTGCTGAGGTACATCTGTCGCGCGTCTTTCCTTCGACCCTAAAGATTACAGTGACCGAACATAAGGTAAGAGCCTTGGTCATTATGAATGGCAGTGAGGTTGTGTGGTGTTTGGGCGACGGTGGTGTGTGGCTCGAACCTATCTCAGTCAAAGCCGAGAGCGGTGAAAGTTTCAAAGCCGCTGTACTCAAGAAAGCTCAGAGTATGGGAGCTCTGCTTATTGCAGACTCACCTGCAAAGCTCAATCCACGCGCTGGTTCTAAGGCCACAGCCGAGAGTCTGCAAGCTGCTATCAAATTTGAGGAAGGCTTTACCGAAGAGCTTTCAAAGCAGATCTTGAGCTATTCTGCACCGTCTGCAGCGAGCGTGAGTTGTACGCTCAAGTCAGGCGTTACTGTTTCTTTGGGTAAGGCAACAGATATTACTGCCAAGGAATCAGTTATCTTGGCTTTGCTCAAAAAGCATGCGGGCAAGATTACCTATATCAATGTCCGCGTAGCAAGTAATCCGTCATATCGCATGGTTGACTCGGATAATGTCCAAGAGGGAACTGGAGCCTTAGGTGAAGGCGCCAGTGCTGATGACTCTGTCATTGCAGCAAATTCCAGTGGGTCAAAGACTCAGGATGATGCGAGCTCTGATGAGGGTAGTAGTGATGTGTCTGATGAGAGTGGCCAGAGCCCTGAAGGCGACAATGACAACTCTCAAGCAGATTCAAGTTCCACAGATGAGTCAAGTCCTGAAGCTTAAAGTATCTACCTTGAGACTTTTGGCACATTTGCAGCTAAAGGATTTAAGAGTCCACGTTAAGACTGGACAGATGGTTAAATAAGCCGCTTTTTCCTGCAATTTCCACAATTCAAAAATTTTACTTGACGTGACTCCGTGCATGTGCAAATATAACGCGCTTTAGAACAAACATCGAGGTCAACTTGAGGTTTAGGGTTTCTCGAGCTTTTCTAAAGTGCGTTCTGCCGCGCAAGCGGCGATGCACGGAGGCGCGGCAGAAAGAAGTACTACATGGCAAAAAACAGGAATGTACGTAAACGCAACACACATGCAATACAGGCACAGACGAACCAAAGAGTCGCACAACAAGCAACAGGAGGTCCTACCATGACGAACGACGATAACCTCAACAATTACCTTGCAGTCATCAAGGTGGTTGGCGTCGGCGGCGGCGGCACGAACGCTGTCAACCGCATGATCGAAGAGGGAATTCGTGGTGTCGAGTTCGTGGCCATCAACACGGACGCACAGCAGCTTGCCATTTCCGATGCTGACATCAAGGTCCACATTGGATCCGATTTAACCAAGGGTCTGGGTGCTGGTGCTCGCCCTGAGGTTGGTGCTGAGGCTGCTGAGGATTCTCATGATGAGATCAAGGCTGCACTTGCTGGCTCCGATATGGTCTTTATTACAGCCGGCGAGGGTGGCGGCACAGGCACGGGAGCCGCTCCCGTTGTTGCCGATATTGCAAAAAATGATCTGGGCGCTTTGACCGTTGGCGTTGTAACTCGTCCCTTTACCTTTGAGGGTCGTAAGCGTTCTGCTAATGCCGTTGACGGCATCGAGCAGCTTTCTGAGAATGTCGATACCCTCATTGTTATCCCCAACGATCGCCTTCTCGATCTTTCTGAGAAGAAGACCACGATGCTTGAGGCGTTCCACATGGCAGATGATGTCCTCTGCCAAGGTACCCAGGGTATTACCGACCTCATTACTGTTCCCGGTTTGATTAACCTCGACTTTGCAGATGTCACCACCATCATGAAGGGCGCTGGCACCGCAATGATGGGTATCGGTACTGCTTCCGGTGACAATCGTGCAGTCGACGCTGCCGAAGAGGCCATTTCCAGCCGTCTGCTTGAGAGCTCTATTGATGGCGCTACTCGCGTCCTGCTTTCCATTGCTGGCAACAAGGACTTGGGTATCCAAGAGATTAATGATGCTGCAGACGTTGTCGCTAAAAATGTTGACCCTGAGGCCAACATCATCTTTGGTACCGTTGTTGACGAGAGCCTTGGCGATCAGGTTCGTGTGACCGTTATCGCTACTGGTTTTGATGGTGGCAATGTCCAGGAGAAGCTGCCTGAGATGAATGTTGACCGTAGGTCTTCTCGCTCAAGCCGTCCTGCCACTTCTAGCTCTCGCAGTACTCAGAACACCACCCGCAACTCCACTCCTCAGCAGTCGGGCAATGACAAAGCTTTTGACATTCCCGATTTCCTCAGGAACAGCCGCATCTAGTATGCAAGCGCCGACTCTTTCCCGTCACGAGTCGTATGGTGTGACCCTGCTTGGCGATTTTGCTCGTCCTGGCGGGGTCACGCTTGCATTTACGGAACGCACAGGTGGCCGTTCACTGTCTCCCTTTGCTTCTCTTAACTTGGGGGATGCCTGTGGCGACGAGCCAGAGGTAGTGAACGCCAATCGCAGGCTTGCTCTTGAGGCATTGGGCTGTGAAGACTATGCAAATAAACTCATCAATCCTCATCAGGTACATGGTGATCATTTAGTTGTTTTGAGTGAGAAGGATAACGAAGCGTGGTCTGCAGCTTTTGCCGAGGCGCGAGCCGGTGCTGATGGCGTCATCTGTACCGTACCCAATGTGCCCGTTTTGCTTTGCTTTGCTGACTGTGTGCCTGTCATTCTCGTGTGTTCAGGTGGCTTTGCAGTAGTGCATTCAGGTTGGCGAGGAAGTATTGCGCGTATCTCCCAAAAAGCGGTATCTGTGCTCTGCGCAAAGACGGGAGTGTGTCCCCGCGAAATCAATGCGTACGTGGGTCCGCATATTGGACGGATGGACTATGAGGTGTCCGCTGATTTGGCTAAGCGTTTTATAGGTGAGTTTGGTGAGGCAGCGGCGGCTGACGTGCGCCATTTGGATTTGGGCTTTGCCGTGCGTGCGGCTTTGCTTGATGGGGGAGTTATTCCTGAGCGCATTGTTAGTGTTGAGGAATCAACAGCGAGTACGACAGGTCGCTTCTTTTCGTATCGCGCCGAGCACGGTCACTGTGGCCGCCATGGTGCACTAGCTTTTATGGCTGCAGAATAGCTTTTGTAGAGGAGGGAAGTGTAATGAATCCGCTTATCGATCAGAGTTACCGTGCGTCTGAGGATTACGAAACCTTCCTCATTGCGCGTCGTGCTGAAATCGTAGAGCGTATCGAGGCTGCTGCTCGACGTGTTAATAGAGATGTGGCCGAGATTTCTTCCATTGCTGTCTCAAAAACGGTTGATGTGCCTCAGCTTGTCTCAGCATATATGGCGGGCTATGAATGCTTTGGTGAAAACCGTCCACAAGAGCTCAGGCGCAAATTGGGACTGCTGGCAGATGTGCCTGGCCTGCCGCGTCAGCGCTTTCATATGATTGGCAACCTGCAAAAAAACAAAATCAATCAGGTGCTGGATTGTGATGTTGAGCTTGTGCATTCAGTGTCGTCTCTTGAGCTGGCTCGTGCGATTTCTAAGCGTGCACAAGCTCGGGACAAGCAGGTTGCTATTTTGCTTGAAGTTAACGTATCTGGTGAGCAATCCAAGTCGGGAATGACAGTGGTTGAGGCGCTGATGTGCGCCAATGAAATCGCAGCTCTACCTGCGCTTTCGCTTGAAGGCTTGATGACCATGGCACCGGCAGGAAATAGAGACGAGGCGCGGCAGACTTTCTCGGGTCTACGTGAACTTCGTGATCACCTGCATAAGGTGACAGGGTTGCCTTTAGAGATACTTTCTTGTGGTATGAGCGGTGATTTTGAGATTGCCGTGGAAGAAGGGGCGACCCTGTTGAGATTGGGTCGTGTGGTGTTTAGCCCTGACTTTCATTTGGAATAGTGGGGCAGAGTGGGTACGACCGTCTTGTTTGAGACGTGCTATATGAGTGAATGAGTGAAATTTGCGGCTTGCCGCGTGGAAGAAGGAGTAGGCGATGGGTTTTCTAGACAACTTGAGGGATAAATTCCAGCAGAACCGCGGTGACGAATATTACGATGATCAGGATTACGATGATGGTTACTACGACGATGAGCCCGAAGAGAATACCTCCGAGCACGTAGGTTTGCTTGGCAACTCTCGTCGTCCTGAGCCCGAGAGCGTCTCGGTTTATACTCGCTCTGGTCGTCCTGTTGCAGGAGGTGCCCCCGCTCAGACCGCGCCAGGCTATGGTGACTATCGCAGCGAAGAGCGTAGTGTGACGCCTCGCTCCCATCGTCCCTACGATGAGGACAGTTATGCAGCTCCTACGAGCCGTGACTATGGCATGGATGATAGTAGTGCCAGCAGCAATGTGACTCCTGGCGATTTGGGCGGCAGGACTATTGCTCGTCCGAGCTCTAGCGTGCTTCCTCCCTATGTACTCAAGCCTGCAGCGTATGACGATGTTCAGATGGTTGTTCGTCGTGTCCGTACCAACCAGCCCGTTGTGCTGGTTTTCCGTAATACCAATATTGAGGCCGCCAAGCGTATCTTGGACTTCTGCTTTGGGTTGGCCTGTGGTTTGGGCGGTGCCGTTCAGGAATTGGGCGACCGCGTTTTTGTTGTCCTGCCTGCTGGTATTGAGCTCTCTGATTCTGATATCGAGAAACTTGTCAACGACGGCGACTTGGTGAAGTAGCATGTCTCAGCTCGATTTTTCACTTGGGGTTATAGGCGCTGGCTCTATGGGCGCAGCTATTGTGCGTGGCCTGCTGGAAGCGGGAGCACTACCCGCTGAGCGCGTTTTTGTCTGCAACCCTGGTGAAGCAAAGCGTGCAGTTTTTGCTCAGCTTGGCTGCCCTGTGTATGCTGATGCTGCAGATCTTATGGCGGCTGATACCGATGTGGTTATTCTTGCGGTTAAGCCACAAGTGTTACCCGCCGTTATGGCCGAGATTGCCGATAGTGTGGCAGGGCGCTTGCTTGTTTCTATTGCGGCGGGTGTTCCTCTTGCCGTGCTAGAAGCAGCGCTACCTGGTGCGCGGGTACTACGCGTGATGCCCAATTTGCCCATTCAGGTGCGTTCAGGTGCCTCTGCACTCTGTGTGGGTACTTCTGCGACCTCAACTGACGTTGCGCGCGTCTCAGCTATTTTTGAGACGTTGGGCGCCTGTGCACAGATGAGCGAAGTACAGCTTAATGTCGAGGGTGCCGTCGTAGGTTGTAGTCCTGCTTTCTTTGCTTTGGTGATTGACGCGTTTACGCGTGCAGGCGTGCGCGCGGGACTTCCTGCGACGTCATGTCGAGAAATGTTGATTTCTACAATGGAAGGTGTTGCTCGTCAGTTGAGAGAAGGGGAAGAGCATCCCCGTGCATACATGGAAAAAGTGACATCTCCCGGTGGTACAACTGCTGAGGGTTTGCGGGCTCTGGAGCCAGCATTGGTTGAAGGCGCGTATACTGCTGTCGATGCAGCTCTTGCGCGCACGCGAGAGTTGGCTGGATAAGGAGCGCGAATGTTTGCATTTATTTCTTTTTTGATGAGAGTGCTTGATTTTTATGAACTGCTCATCGTTGTGTGGGTTATTTTAAGCTGGATTCCTCTGTCGGGTGATGGCATTATCGGTGACGTGGCAGGGGCGCTCGATAGGATTGTCCGCCCATATGTGGATATCTTTAGGCGTTTTATGCCAGTTGTGGGAGGCTTGGATTTTTCTCCCGTTATTGCGATGGTTATTCTCGAGGTCGTCAAACGCGGTCTTGTGGGTATACTCATATAAGCTTATGAGCATGAGTTTTGTGCTTGTGGGCAGACGTGGGCTTTGCTTGCTTTGTGCGGTATTCAATCCGAGCATGCCCAAGTGTACATGGCAATGTGCATTCGAGTAAAATTGCTGATAGTTTGCCTTGTAAGGCATGTATAGATGAAAGGGATAGAGATGGCAATCACACCAGCCGACATCGAACAACTTACCTTCTCTCCGTCTAAGAATGGTTATGACACCGAGGAGGTTGACGCTTTCCTCGATACACTTTCTGCTGAGCTTGACGCTATGCTGCAAAAGATTGCAGACCTCAAGTCTCGCCTGACCAACGCTGAGTCCCAGCTTGGTGCATCCCAGGCACAGGTTTCCGAGCTGCAGATTCAGCTTGAGAATGCTAATGTCGCCGCTGCCAATGCGGCTGCAGCTCCGGCTCCCGCCCCTGCACTCAATGCACTTGCTGCTTCCGAGAGTCAGATTTCCAAGGTCTTGATTGTGGCTCAGCAGAGCGCAGATAAACTGGTTGCTGATGCTCGTGAAAACGCTGAGTCCATTCGCAATGAGGCCGATCAAAAGGCTCGTGAGGTTATTCGTCAGGCACTTGCTGAGAAGCAGGCCGAGCTTGATGAGATTGATCGTCTCAAGCAGTCCCGTGAGGACTTCCGTGGTGAGTACAAGAAGCTTCTGCAGCACTTCATGGATGACGCTGACTCTGTTTTTCCTGCGCGTGCGTTGCCCAACCCCAACGGTAGTGTTGCCGCACCTGTAGCTACGCCTGTGGTTGCACCCGCGACTCCCGCTGCCGCTCCTCAGGATGCTGGTGCAACTGTACTTACCAGCAGCATTGGTGCCGCTACCCCTGTGACCTCTGCTGATGATTTCAACGACCTCGACTAGTTTTGGTTTTGACGTAGCGGTGTGGCAGCATTGATATTGTTGTCGCGCTGAAGCAGTTGTGTTGTCTGTGCTGTTGTGGCTACCAGCAGTAATGTCAACGTTCCGACCCCGTTTCTACGGGGTCGTTTCATTTTTGTAGCTCTGCTTCTCCAATCAGCATTGTTTTGCTTGCCAAACGCCACACCTTCTTTCAAGCAGCACGGCCCTGCTTGCCAAAAGCCACGTTCTGCTTCAGATTGCACGGCTCCGCTTGCCAAACGCTACGGATTCTTTCAGTTGGAGCAGCCCTACGTGCCAAACGCCACGTTCTGTTTCAGAAAAAATGTCAAAAGCCACGTTCTGTTTCAAAGGACCTGACGTTTGCGCAGGTAGATTTTTTGGGCGTGAAGAGATGTGTGGCTTTTGGCTAAAAAAGTGAAGTAGAACGTGGCTTTTGGCATTCGGTATGAAGCAGAACGAAGTTACGTGGCTTTGGAGTTGGGTGAGGAATCGTGAATCCTTTTAGAGTCGATGTGTGGTGCCACAAGCTTTTAGAGTCGATGTGTGGTGCCACAAACTGGCATAAGAATTAGGAACCTCGGGCGAGATGAGAGCGTGTGACAAGAAGAAATGCGAAGTGGGCCGATGAGCCGGGTTCTGTCGTGGACAATCATTTATCTACGAACGCCATTACTGGCGTTCTCTAGCACGCTACCCGAGCGCGGTGCGGGCAACACCATGGCGCTCCTATATGCGCTTGCTCCGGAAGGGGCTTGCCAAGCCACCCAGTTGCCCGAGTGCTGGTGGTCTCTTACACCACCGTTTCAGCTTTTCTCTCACTCGCCGAGGCGAGCAGCGGGAGTCTTCTTTTCTGCGGCGCTTTCCGTCGGGTCACCCCGCCTGGCTGTTAGCCAGCTTCCTGCCCTGTGGAGCCCGGACTTTCCTCATGACAGCATTACCGTTGCCGGAAAGCTGCCCCGCGATTGTCTGACCCACTTCGCACGAGCGATGATACCACGCGCAAGGGTGTTACTGCTGTGCAATTATTCACCTGCAGCTAGAGCATACAAATGCGCGAGATGATTAAGAGACGTTACAAAGCAGTTGTGTCCTGAGTTCTGAAATTTTTGGTCCCGGCCTCTATAAGTTATGATGAGTAAGTGCCGATGTGCACCGATCAGCGATTGTGTATGAAAGGGACTGGGAAGATGAGCCTCTTGGATAAATTTCGTAAGACAAATGCGGCAGAAAAGCCCGAGACGATTGCGTTGCAGCTTGCTCCAAATACTGTTGTGGCACCTTGTTCGGGTAAGGGTGTATTGATGGCAGACCTGCCCGATCCAGTTTTTGCGAGTGGAGTTATGGGAGCGTCTTATGGCATTGAACCTGTGGGTGATGTGCTGTATGCACCAGTTACAGGTACGGTGACTGCAACAACTCCCACCTTACATGCGCTCGGACTTGAAAGCGATGATGGGGTAGAGGTTCTGCTTCATATTGGTGTGGATACAGTGACCCTACGAGGCGATGGCTTTGAGTCTTTTGTCTCTCAAGGGCAGCATGTCATTGCAGGTGAGGCACTGATGCGTTTTGATCGCAATAAAGTTAAGGCAGCGGGTTTTGCAGATACCATTATTACTGTTGTCACCAATTCTTATGATTTTGCGCAGGTAGATACCATTGAAGCGCATGATGTTGAGGTTGGGCAGACGATTATACATATCACTCGAGCCGAGGCATAAATGTCGCCTATGTCACGGTCATCATATTTGACTTTGCCTTCTGGGCGAGAACTCAATTCCGAACTCATTGATAAGCGGAGTCGTTTTATTGCTCAGCTCGTTCATGTGGACAACGAACGTGCTGCTGACGAGTTTGTTGAGCAGATCCGCGCACGTCATCACGATGCGCGCCACCATGTACCCGCGTGGATATTATCCGATGGTAGGGAGCGTTGTTCGGATGATGGAGAGCCGCGAGGTACGGGTGGCATGCCAGTGCTAGAGGTACTGCGTGGTGCAGGTTTGGTAGATGCGTGCTGTGTGGTAACTCGCTATTTTGGTGGTACGTTGCTGGGGCCGGGCGGTTTGATGCGTGCTTATTCTGGGGCAACTAATCAAGTGGTTCAGCGGGCGCGCGAGGAAGATGCGATTGTCGAGATGACACTGGTAACCCCTGTGACCTGTGTTATTCCCTATGCGGTTTACGGACGAGTAGAACGTCTTGTTCAAGATAATGGTGGCAAAATTCGCGACAGCATTTTTATGGAAGATGTGCAGCTCAATTGCGTATTTCGTGCGGGAGATGAGATAGCATTTATCGAAGCAATGCGTGAGCTTGCAGCAGGGGATGAGCTTTGTAGTGTTGGCGAGTCTCGCTTTGCCGAGTTTTAGCCTTCAGATGCCGAACGATAGAGTGCCAATATGATTCAATTTCTAAAATTAGTTAATTAAAGTAGGCGGGGACATAGATGTTGGAAGTTGAGTCACTGTCCGATATATATACGGTACGACAGTTAGATAATAAAGATGTTTATAAAGTTTTAGAGCTTGAAAAGGGAAACCCCTTATATTTTGAATTTGCCCCTCCTGCCCCCTCAGTTGATAGCATTCTTGATGATATGAGGGTTCTTCCTCCCAATATGAGATATGAAGATAAATACTATGTTGGATATTTTGATCACGTTTCATTAGTTGCAGTAATGGATATTATTGTCGGCTATCCGCAAAAAGAGACGATTTTTATTGGCTTCTTCATGATGAACAAAGTCTTTTCAGGGCGAGGTATTGGAAGCAGAATAATCGCTTATGCACTGAATAAGTTTTTAGAGATGGGATATTCTAAAGCAAGATTGGGATATATGAAGAATAATATGCAAAGCAAATCGTTTTGGTATAAATGCGGTTTTATTGAGACAGGAGAAGAGGTAGAGATTGACAGGGGGACGGTTGTTGCGATGGAGAAAGTACTGTAGGTGAGTATCAAGAGGTGTTGACTTGTATTAGTGCCTCTCAATTAGGCGCATTTTTTATCCTATAGAGATAAGCAAAAAACCCGCAGGCCACATGTTCTGACCTGCGGGTTTTCTGACTTGTATAGTTTGCTTTTAGGGCTGTAGCTTTTAGGCCTTTGGAGCAACCGCAGCAGCGATAGCCGACCAAGGATCTACATCCGTAGCAGGTGTTTCGTCCCACTGACGCAGAGTTTCGGCGTCGACAAACTCTCGACGTACAGATACCTCACCACCATACAAACGGAACCAATCAGCAGAAACTACCAAGTATCCGTCCTTACAAGCATCCTTACCCCAACTATTTTCAACACGCCAAGCCACGGGTTCGCCCTGCTCATCTAGCTCAACACCCTGGAAGGTCATAGCGTGGGTCAGAGAACTCTCGCGCATGTCGTACATGTCAGCGCGCTCCATCGATAAATCCACATCAAAGAGCGCGTCGTAATCCATGGTATCTAGCGCCAAAATTCCAGGGAAGTCCTCAATGCCACGAGGGAATTCCTGCATGACATCACAAGCCATCTCGCAAGGCACGCCTGCCTTAAGTGAAGCAATGGCTGCCTGCTCAAGCGTGTGCTGATCGACGTTGAGCATGCGAAGTTGCTTTGCACCTTCGACACTATCCATGTAGCGAATATGCCAAGCAGTGCCAAAGGGACGAGTCTCGCCTGGAATTGAAACAAGTTCTACATAGTCCTGAGGGTCTACTGGTACATAGCGCTCGGCAAACTCGCGCGGAGTGATACCACGGTCGCGTAGAACGCGGCGAGGCTTGTCATCGTCTTTATTTTTGCTATCAGCATCGTCTGCAGCTTTTGAGTCATCCTTGCGGTCATCGCCGGTCTGCTCGTATACCTTTGTTTCGTCTACCTTGGCATTCTTTCCTACAGACTGAACAAAGTCAAAGCGCACAGGTGGCTCACCCAGACACACCGCAAGAAGGCGCCATACTTCCTCAAGCATTTTCTCCTTTTCGGTGCGTAATGTTGCCTCGTCAGCACCCTCGGCATGCATCGCACGCAGAATGCTCGCATCGCGATGCAGCAGGCGCTCGAGCTGAGTATTCATTTGGGTGGAATCCTTAGAGCAGGCAGACTCGGGCATTGCATCCTTGGGAACAATGCCCCACTTGCTCACGAGATTCATTGCGTAGGGGTAGTAGCCACCATCACCCACGCCCTCCTCAAGTACAAAGCAGAGCGCGCGGTCATCAATGGGCTTATCTATCAGAGAAATGACATTTTCAAGCATGCTGTTGGACTTCTCTAGCTTGTCGTAGAACATGCCAAATGCTTGCGAAAACTCAAACGTATCAACATCTAGGAGCTTCATCGTGGCGGCACGCAGCACGTTAAATGAGGAAAACATCCAGCAGCGACCAGAGTGGCGTTGGTTGGTAACCTCGCCTGTTTTTGGGCGACTGACCGAGAATGTGTCGTGATAGGTGCGTAGGGTAGAGGCATTACGCGCGGCTTTCATAATGTTGTCAGAAGTAACAGCATTGCGAGCGACGCGGTTGCCGCGATTGGCCAAAAACTCCTCGCGACGCTCATCAGACCAGCTGGGGTCGATTGCGGATTGAGTCATTTTGAACTCCTCCTTGAGATAAATATTTCATGTAAAAGCGGAGGCGCTGCTTATCTTTTTGACAAGCAGTACCTCAAGGCAGAGCTAATTGTTAGTGGCAAAGCGCCAGCGAACCCATGGGATCCCAAGGTGCAAGTACGGTTGCTTCTTCGGTCTCATAGATGGTACGTTCCTCATCGCTGAGGTACTTCTTGTCCACAACAATCTGGAAGACGTACTCGTTAAACCAGTCGTCAGATAGGGTATCAAAGCCATCGCGGCCATGATCTTTGCCCCAGCTATTTTCAACCTTCCAAGACTGGGGTTTACCGTTAGTATCCAGACGAACGCCCTCAAGCACCATAGCGTGAGTCATCAGGGACTCGCCGTAATCCAGACGTTCTGCCTTGGTAAGACCGCCTTCTACCGTCATGCCAAGCAGCCCGTCAATATCGAGAGCAGCGGTATCCATGATGCCCTCATTGCGCAGATAGGACTGGTTAACATCGCAGCCAAACCATACAGGTAGATCGTCGCGCATCTGAGCAATAGCGAGTTCCTTGAGGCGATCGATAGGGAGGTTGAGATAGCGTACGCCGCCCGCTTCGATAACGTTGCCTAGACGTGACACGGTGAAGGTGTGACCAAAGGGCTTATCGGCAGTAGGAGCGGAAATCAGCGAGACATAGTCGGAAACCTCCATGCCTACAGCCGCCTTAAAGAACTCCTGTGGGGTGAAATGACCAGAGATAGCCTCGACCAGCTGGTCGTCTTTGTCGCGAACACGGGACTCAAAGCTCTCAGGAGGCGTGCCCAAGCAAATAGCAAGCAAATGCCAAACCTCAGAAATCATCTCGGCGCGCATTGCTTCAAGGTCATCTGTGCTTGCTCCGGCAGCGGCAGTCTCACGCAGTCGCTTGGCGCAGCTGCGCAGGTAGCGAGTTAGATAGCCGTCCATATCGCGGGTATTTTTGGAGCAGGCAGTCTCGGGCATGGCCTCCTTGGGGACAACACCATATTTTTCTACTAGTGCACGGAACATATCCCACTGGCTGCCATCGCCGATAGGGTCAGTGAGCAGGTAGGACACGAGGCGGCCATCCAAAGACTCATCGAGCGTATCGAGAATATTGGATAAAAACCAGTTGGACTTCTCCAATTTGTCGAAGAACAGGGGATATGCCTGAGAAAGCTCAAAGGTCTTGAGGTTGTATTTTTTGATGGTGCGGAAGCGCATGGTATTGAGGCTGGCAAACATCCAGCAACGACCAGAATGCATTTGGTCGCAACGTTCGCCCTGCTTGACTTCAATATCAAAGCCGAGTGCGTTTGCTGCAATGCCCTCGGGTATGCGAGCAGCCTCACGCAGACCCATAGAGCTGGTAGCATTTTTTGCAATCTGAGCCGCGCGGTCAGCAGCGAAATCCTTTCGCGCTTCGCTTAGGGCATCTGCGCCAATGGCGCGTAAACTTTCGTTTTCACTTGCCATATGACCTCCAATAGTCAATAACAGCTGTTGTGAGTACATCCTCAATGAGAATAGCACCAGGCACTAACAACGAGTCGGCGGTATACTGGTTCTACCGAAAATGCAGCGACTTTTTTACGCGCCAGCAACCCGCACTTTTGCTGAGGAAGGAAGTTGAATGCCTCTCGCGACATCAGACATCTCTCTTAAGCTCCCGAGACCTGCTCTGCGTGTAATTGAGGCGCTAGAATCTGCAGGTTTTGAGGCGTGGGCAGTTGGTGGCTGGGTGCGCGATGCCTTGTTGGCAAGGACAAGCCATGATGTTGATGTAACTACTTCAGCTAGCTGGCAGGAGTCAAAACGGGTACTTTTAGCTGCGGGAATGGCAGTGCACGAGACGGGCACGGCGCACGGCACTATTACAACTGTTTGCGATTTTATGCCTATTGAGGTTACAACCTATCGTGTTGAGGGTAGTTACAGCGATCATCGACATCCCGATGAAGTATGCTTTGTCCGCGATGTTTGCGATGACCTAGGGCGGCGCGATTTTACGATTAATGCAATGGCATATCACCCTGTTCGTGGTCTGCTTGACCCCTATGGTGGGCAAGCAGATCTTGAGCGAGGTTTGATATGCGCGGTCGGGGCGGCGAAAGAGCGCTTTGAAGAGGATGCCCTGCGCGTGTTGCGCGCGGTGCGTTTTGCTTGTCGTTTTGGCTTTGAGGTGGAAGAAGAAACGCACGCTGCCTTGGTTGCTTGTGCACCTCAGTTGGCAAATGTTGCCCAAGAGCGCATTGGACAAGAAATGCGTGGCATCGTGGAGTCAGGTCATGTTGACTGGGCATTGATGCATCAGACCGATGTTATGGTGCAGGCAATTCCTGAGCTTGCAGCGATGGTGGGCTTTGACCAATGCAGCCCCTACCATGCCTTTGATGTGCTAGAACACACGGCGCGCGTGTGTCGCGCGGTAGAGGAGTTTGAAGGGGGAGTGGTTGCCCCGGAGCTACGCTGGGCAGCTTTGCTTCACGATATTGCCAAGCCAGCGACTTTTAGCAAAGATGACACGGGACGTGGACATTTCTTTGGGCATCCCAAGGTTGGTGCTGCGATGGCAGAAAGCATTATGCGTCGCATGGCGTTGCCTAGTGAGTTGGTCAACCCTACGCGCATGTTGGTGCGTATGCATGACCATGTGGTTGTGCCTACTACGCGTTCTATCAGACGTACGTTGCGCAAGTTTGAACTTGCTTGTCCAGGTCGTGCGGTGGCGCTGACTTGGCAGTTGATTGATCTTAAACGTTCCGATGCGGTGGCCAAGGTACCTCGAGTGGCGAACTATGCCATAGAGTTGGATGTTATTGCGCGTGCCCTGCGTCGAGAAGTTGCGTCAGTACCTGCACTGACCGTACGACAGCTGGCAATCAGTGGGGCGGATGTCATAGCAGAGATGCAGCTTGAGCCAGGACCAGCAGTGGGTCTTGTGTTGGATACCTTACTGGCTGCTGTTATTAATGATGAAATCCCCAATGAGCGCGAGGCTTTGCTTGCCCAGATTAGGGGAGTATAGGCTCAAAGAAAGTCTGGCTATCGACAGTTGCAAATGATTTATGCGTACGGCGTCGGGATGCTGCATGAGAGTAACAAAAAAGGCCAGAACCGAAGTTCTGACCTTGAACATGGTAGCCCGTACCAGATTCGAATTGGTGATCTCCGCCTTGAGAGTGTCTGAAGGGGTCATGACAGCAACTGTCAGAAATTGAAAACAGTGCTTTGAACAGGCGTTTTGCGATGACACCAGTACCACCCAGTGACACCATATGACACTGGTTTTTTCGCGAAAGTCCCCCGAATGTCCCCCAATCTGGGGGCATGTGGGAGACGGGTTTTATGCAGCTAGGACCATGTTTTATGCAGTAGCGAAATAACCGATACGGAGGTAAGACGATGATGAACGAAAACTGGAACGACCTCTGCCAAGCCGAGGACATGGCATATTTCCGAGCCGACATCTGTCTCAGCTCGCCCGAGAGTTACACGCTTGAGGAGAAGAGCCAAATCTGCGACGACATGATCAGCACAAGCGCCGCCATCCTGGATGCCATGCGCGCCGACTTCGAGACCTATCCGCCCGAGCTCCGTGCAAAGCTGCTCGACGCGCTCTGCAGCTCTGGCACCGAGACGCCCGAGTGGTGGTGGGATGTGCTCGTCGGAGACGGCGACCCGCTGTATAGGGAGCTATTGGCCTAAGCAACGAGTGTTGGGCGGTATGTCATCAGTTGAAGGGCATGCCGCCCATTTCTTTGGCTCAGCCGGAAGCCGTCAGTCAAAGACAAGCACGTAGCCTTCAGTCACATCGAGAAACGTCTTGTCAACCTCGTCGTAGACCAAGGCCAGCTCCTCGTCGGTCTTCCCTCTCACGTACGCATCGCGAGCCGCAGGTTTCTTGAAGATCACCCACTTGGCCTGAGAATAGGAATACTTTGCAAAGGCTAGCCATTGCGGATAGTTGATGTCCATCGGGTTCTTGGAGAAGTAGACCTTGCCTGCGTTGACGGCAGTCGCTGCCGTGTGCCCAATGAAGAGCATGGTGGCAAGCTTTGGATGCTTTGTCCTGTCAAGCGAAAACGGTATCGAGTCCCTGACCTTATGCCCCTCTTTGATGCGCTTGAATGCATAGCCGAGCCGTACAACCACTTCCGTGATCATCACAGGTATCGATTGCGCACAGAAGTGGATGAAGTCGTAGCCTTCGTAGTACATACCTTGAACGATTTCCGCAACAGTCTGCTCCGCTTCGCCGATGCTGCCAAATTGCAGCAGGTTGAAAAGACCCATCAGCGGGGCTGGCAACCCCATGGAAGTCGTTATGTCAGACTTGAAGTGGATGATCTGCTTGGCGATGGCGGCGAAGATGTCCGCTTCGGTCCTGTCTGCGTAGTTCGCCATAACCTGGACAACGACTTTGCCAGTCTTGTCCACGGTAGTCATCGTCCCGTTCATTATGTCAGCAACCCCGAAGACAAAGCCAAGAATCGGATCATGCCCGAGCGAAAGCAGCCGGTGGTAGTATGCCGAGAGCCCTTCGACGCGGATGGTGGTATTGCGGTTATCCTGCGCGTCAAAAGGTACTTTGCTGACCTTGGAGTTTGCGAGCTGCTGCATGTCGGCTTCGGGAAAGCGCTTGTCGAAGTAGTCCCTCACGTAGTCCGAGAGCGGCGCTGACCTAAGTCCCGTAGTGGTCCTGTGAGGTACGCCAACGAGAAGGATGTCCACCAAGGCGGATATAAGACCGGCGACGGCGCTGATGGCCACGTCGTAGCGGTCGAGCCTATGCAGGGTGTTGTACTCGTCGTTGAGCATGCGCACGGCGAGCTCATTGCTGGCGAGTTCTTCCGGAGTGAACAGATCCTCGAGAGCTACTTCCCCCTCTATCTCTCGATCAGACTCCGCGCATAGCTCTTCCCACGAAGGCACGACGAGGGTCTTCTGCGTTCGCGGCGAAATCGACTGTGCGGGCTTCGCGGAACCAGGGTCGATGCCAAGCTTTCTGAGTAGCTCCTCGGAGCTGGCTATGCTTTCGTCGACAGAATGGAGATCTGGGAAAGAAATACCATCCAGTTCTCGAGCCTGGTGCTTCAGAACCTTGTTTGCCTGTCTCTCGAGCTCGTTGTACTGGTATCTGCTCATGTCGCCGACTTGCCAAGGTCGCTTGCGAGATCCTTTATCGCCTGCTGGAGCAGGATGTTCAGCCCCTGCAGATACTCGATACGCTCCTTGCTCGCGTTCGCCTCGTTCTTGAGTGCCCTGATGATTGCTTCGTGCTTCTCGAGTGCGGCTTTGTAGAGGCGCTCTTTCTCCTGTCGTAGCTGCTTGTTCTTCAGATGACTGGCAACGCCAACCCCGACTGCCGCCAACACGGCCACGGGAGCGGCGAGCACAAAGACGCCCGCAACCATCCCGCCGCCAACAAGTGTCCCAGCTGTCGCAAGGCCTGACGTGATCCCGGCGGCGGACAGACCCACCGTTCCTGCGCCGTAGAGTGCGGCGAACGAGATTGCTCCGCCACCGACGGCGCCGACGGCACCTCCGACAACCTCCGGGATGGCGCTCTCTCGAATCATCCGGCTCTTATCGTTGAGTGCTGCGTTTGCGTCGTTTACAACGTTGACAACCTGCTGAAGCGAGTCAACGCTGGGGAAGTTCATGTCCTTCTTATTGGTGACATATTTGCCCATGGCGTCCTCCGTGGTAGCGTGGGGAACTACGTTAACTTCTTATTTTACTACCCTCGGACCGCACCATCATTAGCTCACAGCGGTGAGATATCCAGCTGTCCCAGTGGCATCAATTCTCATGTAAACATAGCTCGTGTTAGAGCTCGACCACGCCGTCCCGTTTCCACCGACAAGCGCATTGCAGCTGTAGAAGCACTGCGAGCCCGAGATGCCGCTCGAAGGCAACGCCCAGGTGGCGTCTGCGTAGATCGTCGTGATGTTCCTTGAGTCCGAGAAGCAGTAGAACAGGTCAGTCAGGTGCGACGGGTCGAAGCCCCTGAAGTCAAGCGATGTGAGCCCCGTGCACGATGCGAACATGTAGCGCATCTTCGAGACGTTGCGCAGATCGCCAAGGCCGGACACCGAGGTGATCGCGCTCATGCTGTAGAACCAGTAGCACATGTTCAGAGAGGCCACATCGGCCATGTCCTCGGCGAACGTCACCGTCCTCATGCTAGACCTGTTGTCATACTAGGGCATCGCGCCTGCGGACTGGTAGACCGCATTGGCGCAGAGACGTCCGCCGGCAAGCAGCGAACGTGCGGAGTCAGCGCTGGCGGAAGCCTGAACGACGAGTTCGCCATCGGAGTAAAGATACCCGTAGATCCACGTGCGCTGGTCAGCTGCGGGATTGGTAAGAAGCCCGCCGTCATCGAGCTTACAGTAGGTCGCGCTCCCGCTGTAGGGACACCCAGTGCCCGTGCCTCCCACCAACTTGTTGCAGCTGTAGAACATCAGGTAAGAGCTCGTGATGGTTGACGCGTCGAACTCCGTCGCCCAGATCGTCTCAAGCTGTGTGCAGGAAACGAAGCATTGCTTGGCGCTCGTCGCTCCCTGCAGGTATTGAAAGCCAACGACCTCCGTGATGGACTGCATGCCGTTGAACCAGTAGTCGATATTGGTGACACCCACGCTTGCAAATGAAGAGTCGATGACAACGCGCGTCAGATCGAGCCTCACGCCGTCCCACGGCCTCGCGCTCGCAGAGGCATATCCAGTAGGATCTACCTCGTACGCATTCACGGGCGTGCCGCCGATGGTGTTCTGGCGTCCGTCGAGGTAGTTGAACTCAAGCGTGCCGTCGGAAAGAAGGACAGTACGAGGCTTCAGGCCGGTATCCCAGCTCAAGGCAAGAATGGCAGCTGCCATGTCCCCAGGCTTGTATACCGTCGCGGACCCGTTCTGCCCGCGTATGGCGGCGCCGATGCGCGTGAAGTGCCCAGAGCCCAGCACGCCGGTATCAGTGCCCGTGTATCCAACGGTCAGAGGGCTACCAGCGTTGGTGCCATCCAAGGCGGCTATGGCTGCGGGCATGTCGGCGGGCTTGTAGCGCGTCTGTGTCCCGTTCTGGGTTCGAATGGCGTCGGCGATGTCGTAGAGCACCTTCTTTTCGATCTTCTCGGCAGTCATAGCTAGAACTCCATCCCGCTCAGGTCCATGATGCCGGAGAGGTCGACCGAGAGCACCCCGTCTGCATCGACCGCCAGCCCCGACCCGAGCGTCTTTACCGTGCTGGACCCAAACACCAAACCGCCATCGGCGGTCATCGTCCCGGCGACCCACTCGTTGCCTTCCCAGTCGAGCGTCCGCGCGTTGGATCGCGCGGTGGAGGCGGTCCCGTTGCCTATGATCTCCGCGTAGGTGCCCGCCGAGTCCGACACGTTGTACTTGCCCGAGACGTGCTGGTAGTCCGACTGCGCTGACGTACCGCAACCCTCAGCATGCGACCCCGCGCCAGACGCGGTGCTGCTGCCTGACCCCTCGCAGTGAGCCCCGAGTACAGCAGATGCCTCAGATTCGAGAGACCCGCCATATCAAGTGCTGCGTGCGAGTCCAGGAAAAGCCTCACGCGAATCGTCCTCGGCGCGATCCTGCCAACCAGCAGTAGCGCACCAGCCCTGCCGGGAATAACCTGTGAAGTCGGTACGACTGCATGCGGCCCCTCGATAACCTCGCACGTCGTGTACGGCGAGAAGTCGTGCCCGTTGTAGGTGATGGAGCTCACAACAGCCCCCTCGCTCTCCCGTATGCGATGGACCGTCGCTGCGTCTCAAGCGACAGCTCGTCGAGAGACTTGAAGCCCACCTCAGCCTTCTTCTGGTTTTCAGCGTCGTCCTTGTCGGCAATCGCATCCTTCGCTGCCACAAGGTGTTCTTGAGTCTTCCCACGAGATCTCTTTGTGCTCATGATGGCCTCGCAATCGTTACGTAGACCTTGAAGTCCCAGAGGTATCGCCCAGAGCCGTCACGCCCGCGAAACTCGGGCGCGTCGGTGTCGATGCCGGTGATTCTATTGAGGTAAGCCCCAGCACGCGTGTCCCACTCAGCCGTTCGTAGCGCCTGCTCACACGCAAGTGAGACAGCCTCTGCCACGGCGTTGACCTCTCGGCATACGATCACGTCCAGCACGCGCTCACCACGTTCCGCGCCGACCTGCTCGGAATCCCTGTCGTAGCTTCCAACAAGAACGACAATCGGCTCCGGACACACCGCCGCGCTCAAAGATTGTGTGAAAACGTTTGTGAATTCGGCATCTACCAGCAGGTTTGCAACCTGCGTTGCCACAGAGCCGCCAGCTGCGTCATATGCCGCAACAACCGATTCGTCGCTCATCGCACCGTCAGCTCCCAATGATGCACGCGGCCACCGAACCCCTCGCACCGCTTGCAAGCGACCACGATAAGCGAAGCGCCATCGATTTCGACACACGACCCAGCAGGCACCTCGAAAGCGTCAGCGCTATTCACTGCATCGACGTAGACTTTGCCAGCCCCAGCATCGGCCGATCTGCGCGCGTCATCCACCACACTCTGCGTCCTGGAGAACCGCACGTTTCGCACAACCATGCCCTCGGAGAACGTCCCGTCCGCATTCTGCGTGCGCACGACCATCGTGTCCGGCAACGCTCGTCTGGGTATCGGCTTCAGGGCAATCATCAGCGCACTCCCGTGAAGGAGAGCCCCGTCCCGTAGAGCTCGGCCACGGCGGCAGCAGTAGCCTGCTCGATGCCGGTGCCTACGCGGTCGCTCACGTACTGAGACACCCTGAAGTCGCCTATGGAGAACCCGCCGACCTTGTTCCTCGCCGAACTCAGCGAAGGCGTCGCACGCCGCGCACAGCGCCCTGTTGTAAGCCGCATAGGCTTCATCATCACCGTCTGCGTCGATGGAAGCACCTCCCGTGATCTGTACGAGTACGCGCAACACAGCGGGAAGCACGGAAGAGAAGGACTCCACCGGAAGCTCCCCGCCGTACGTGTCACGGTAGAACTCGTATGTCACCGAGGCGGCGCTCATGGCGAGCCTACGAGGTCGCCTTGGACACGTAGATGCCTGCGAGCTTCTGGTCAAAGAGCTCGACGATTCCGTACTTGCGATACTTCATCATGTAGGAGTCAAGACTCTCCAGCTCGTCGGGACTGAACACGCGGCTCGCCACGTGCTTGTCGAACTTGATCACGGCCGACTTCTCAACCACCATGTAGTTGATGTCCTTGCCCGTGGTCGCGTTCTTCGCGTAGCCGAAGTTCGTATCGCCGCTGTTCAGTGTGATATTCGTGTAGAAGCGGCTCTGGGGCACCTCCACGATGCGGCTGAAGCGCGAGAGCACGGCGTTGCTACGGTTCGGGTTCGCCAATGAGAAGTCATCGAGCGTGCCCTTCAGAGTAGGTGTGATGAACAGAATGCGCGACCCCGTGGAGACTTCGGCCTCGTCCATTGTGTTTGTCACGTCGCGCAGGTTGCCCAGGATGTCCTCGGCTGTTGCCGCACTCAGGTCCTCTTCCACAGGCGTCACGCCCGTGTGTGAGGCGATGGCCGCGAAGGTGAACGCGTCGCCCTCGGGAGCCACCTGCGTGCGCTGTAGCTCGCTGCCCGCCTCGACGAAGCAGTCCAGAATTCCCGCCTCTTCCACGTCCATGACGTCTGCAAGCAGGCGCACGCCGCGGTCGTAGTTGAAGGTCTTGGTCTCGAACTCGTACGTGATTGCGCCGTCCTTGTAGCCAACGTTGCGGGTGTAGTCGCCCAGGCCCGTGACGGAGATCTTCGGGATCATAATCTCTTTCGCGTTGCGACCGGCGCGCATCATGCGACGTCCGCTGTTGAGCACGGTCGAGCACGCCGCCTTCTTGTAGACGGCGTCCAGGATGGTCGTGTAGTTCTTGATGTACTCGATGCTGTTAGGCATGGTCAGCCCCCTTATTCGTCATCGGATTCGTCGAGGCCGGCGAGCCTGCGCCAGCGCTTCATGGTCGCGTCCTTGTCCTTGGCGACGCCTGCGGGTTCCAGGCCAGTCGTGCCGGTTGTTGCCGCGGACTTCGCGTTAGTGAAGAGCCACGGCTCCGCCTTCTTTAGAGCAGCAATGTCGCCGTCGTGATCGCCCAGGAGCGCCTTGGCAGCCTTCACGTTGCGCACGCCAGCGAGCTTCAGCTGGAACTCCACGCGCTCGTCTGCTGCCTGCGCCTTCACCTGCTCGATTTCGGCGGTCAGCTTGTCAGCGTTCTCCTTGGTCTGGGCAGGCCTCGGCCACCTGACCTTCTAGCTCCTTGATGCGTGCGTCCTGCTTGGCGAGAAGTGCCTTGAAGTCCTCAGCACCGTCATCGGTGCCCGTCAGCACTTCCTCGTCCGCTTTGTGTTGCGCCGCCTTGTCTTTTTTGCCTTCCGGCTGCTCGACCTGCGTTTCTTCGCCATGGCTCTCAACCTCCATGTCATCCGCCTTCCAACGTCGTGAGGCAGACATGAAGAAACCCGCCTCGATTGCTACTCCAAGTAGCCTAGGTGGGCGTCGCAAAGTGAAGCAAGATGGGCAGTGAGATACTGTTTACCGGCAAGTTTTCCACCGTTTATCACGTGTCAAGCTTGCATACAACTTATACACAACATAGAAATTCAGCAAATAACCGTGTTTATCAGGGGTTTTGTGAATAATTTGTCGGTTTCCAATAATTAATCATTGCTGTTAAGAACTCGCTCTTTGAAGCATCTACCTGCGATAACGCAAACATCAAAACCATCAACGTATACCTCGTATCTTGCGTATATTGACCGGGTCTCACCAGGGGCGTAAAATCTTGTGCAAGCACAAGGGTGCGAGGTATCGGTGCCACGCCTAGGGGTGATTGACATGATTCAGGTCAGCTCAGACGCCTATGCTGAGATGCTCGGGAGCATTGATGCAAAGGCCTTGATTACTTCGGTGAAGTGCGTCAGCCAGTGCACTGGCTGCATGTGTAACTGCCGCTGCTCTTGCTCCGGCGGTCTTATTTCTGACTTCGAGTGGGAGGAGCTGTAACATGAGTGCAAGCTTTAGCGATTACCAGGAGCTCTTTGGAGCTATCGAGTCGGACCCCGTTGTGATGGCACGTTGCGCTTGCGTCGCATGCAATTCCTGCACGTGTGCTTGCTCCTGCCGCGCTTTCCCCGAGCAGGATGAGATTGAGTGGTAGTCAAGCGACTCCACAAGTAAGAAGTAACGTGGCCCGTCTTGCTGCCAAGCAGGACGGGCTTCTCGTTTTGTCGAATAGATTCACCGGTTGCCCCGGTTTGGTTCATTAGTCCTGCAGGAGGAATTCCAGATGGTTGCCATGTCTCGCTTCACGCACGTCTTCGATTTCGGCAAAGATGTTGCGCTGTACCATTCGCTGAGGATGAAACCCGTCTACCTCACTAAAGAGACGTACGAGACTCTTTGCACGTGGCTGCAAAACGCTCAGAACGGCAGCATCGAGGATTCTCCGCAAGATATCAGCGCTGAGGTGAGCGAGCTCGCTAAATACAAGATTCTCGTTCGTGCCGCGGATGAGGACGATCGAGTGCTCCAATTCGTTCGCTCGAAGATACCCGCACCCGCCACGAACGTTTGCTACATGATCCTCAGCGAGCAGTGCAACCTGGCTTGCAAGTACTGCTTCCTCGGCAACAACGACGAAGTAAAACGTAAGAACTTCCTCTTGGAGAACATGTCCGAGGAAACCGCCGATAAGGCTCTCGACTTCTTCATCCGGCAGATCAAAGCTTCCGGACTCGACACCGAGACGAACGAGCCGGTGCTCATCTTCTATGGTGGCGAGCCGCTTATCAACTTCGAAGTGCTTGAGCATGTTGCAGAGAGGGTCAACTCACTTCGCGAGAGCGTTCCCTGCATCAAGAACATGGAGATGTCGATGGTCTCCAACGGGCTTCTGCTCACAGAGGATCGCATTCTCCGTCTCCAAGAACTGGGTGTCGGCATCGCAATTTCTATTGACGGGTTCACCGTCGAGGCAAACCAGATGCGTGTCGATCGAGCAGGCAACAAAGTGTTCCCCCGAATTCTCGAGAAGCTCGATCTTTGCAAGAAGCTCGGAGTCGATGTGTCGCTCTCGGTAACCATCAGCGAAGAGACCTTGAAGAACGAACAAGATGTTCTGAGGCTCATCGACGAGTACAACATCAAGGGGCTCGGCTTCAACATCATGATGTCGGATGAGAAGTTCACGCTTCCCCAGAGCTACAACGAGGCCGCAGCCCAATTCATCATCGATGAATTCGTCGAACTCAGAAAGCGCGGCATATACGAAGACCGCATCATGCGCAAACTCAAGTCGTTCTCGAAGGCGCAAGTCTACTTCTCCGACTGTGCAGCAACCGCTGGCGGGCAAATCGTCATCGCCCCTAACGGTAGGGTCGGTATATGCCACGGCTGCCTCTTCGACAAGGAGTATTTTGTCGCAACGATTGATGACGACGACTTCATTGCCATCCAAGATCCTAACTTTCTAGAGTGGTCACAGCTGACTCCTCTCAACCACGAAGAATGCTACGATTGCCAAGCACTCGGCATTTGCGGAGGTGGCTGTCCGATCAATGCACGAAACCTGAAGCCAGAGAATACCATCCACTCAATCGACGAGCGGTTCTGCGTGCACGCGAAGAAGACGCTTGAGTTCTTCATCGCCGACCTCTACCGCATCATCCTCAAGAACCGGGCAGCTCAATGAGCGACCACATCGACATATGGGGCGTAAAGACCAATAACCTGAAGAGCATCGACGTCTCCATCAAGAAACATGCAATCAATCTTATCATCGGCCCATCGGGCAGCGGCAAGTCTTCACTCGCTTACGAAACCATTGCGCAGATTGGTCAGCACGAATACGCCTCGATGTTTGCAGACAACGTAGCAGAGCCCACATACCGTGTGGACGGCTATTCGAACATGATCGCCTCGGTACCAATTCGGCAATCGAACTTCAACAACAACATGCGTTCCACCATAGGCACCTATTTCGGCATTAATCGAAGCGTCGCTCTCGTGTACGCAACACGTCTGGGATTGCAGGAAAACTTCTTCACTCTCAACAAGGAAGGAAATCTCTGCGAAGAGTGCCATGGCCTTGGTTACATTTCCACGCTTGATCCCAATCGCGTCATCGATTACGACGTGCCCCTAGCGAAAAACCCGGTCAAATGCTGGAACAGATACAAAGACTTCTACTGTCAGATCATCAAGGAGTACTGTGTTGAACGAGGGATAGACCCGAGCAAGACCTTTAGGGATTTGTCGGAGAGCGAACGTCATGAGTTCCTGTATGGAGAAAGCGCAGGCAAGTTCTCCATCCGGTACAAGAAAACCGGCTCGTTCTCACGCAGGACCACAAAGTTCTACGGAATCATGACCAGCACACCGATGATGGTCGGTTTCACTCCCGCGAAACGCTTCTACAGCGACGTCACATGCGACAGTTGCCACGGTAAAAGGTATGCACCCCTCTTCAATGACTACAAGGTCGCAGGTTTGTCCATAGGCGAATTCATGACCATGCCGTTTGAGACCCTCATGGCCCATGTAGAAAGAATCAAGGACGATGGCAGTTCCTCAGGCGCGGCATTCGCCATCAAGCGCATCCACGCTTTTCTCTCAAAAGCGGTGGAGCTTAATCTGGGACACCTGAGTTTGAACCGCTCAATCCCAACGCTGTCGGGTGGCGAGTTACAACGCCTAAGGATGGTGCAGCTCTTCAACGCACAGCTGTCCGACATGCTCGTCGTGCTCGACGAACCGCTTGCAGGTCTATCGGGCGAAGAGCGAGACTCGGTATTCGACAACATCGTGAACCTCGCCTCCAAGCACACGATTGTAGTTGTGGACCACAGCGAGATATTCGTCAACCATGCCCAGAACATCATCGCCCTCGGCGAGGGTGGCGGGAGGAATGGCGGAAAGCTCATAGACGTTGAAGCATTTCTTGAGCGCCAGAGAAAGCCCCTCAGCCTTACGGTCGTCAAGCCAAAGCGTATGATCCAGCTGGTATCTCACAATAGCGTCTACAATTTCACAGGCATCGATGTCTCGATTGGAGAAAACGCACTCAACCTCGTGTCGGGTCCCTCGGGCGTCGGAAAATCGACACTGCTGCGCGAGTACCTTCCGCAGCATTTCGACCACTACCTCTACGTCAACCAAAGGCCCTTAACGGGCAACAAATACTCCCATGTTGCAACGTTGCTTGATATCTTTATACGCATAACCGAGCTCTTTGCTGCTAAGTACAAGAAGGACAGGAAGTACTTCACGAACCAACTCGGCTGCGACGGGGCCTGTCCTGTCTGCTCGGGAGCGGGATATCTCGATTATGGTGATGGCACGTCAAGGTCTCGCATCGAATGTGGTGAGTGCGGTGGCACAGGCTTCCACAAGAGGCTCGTCAAATACGCACTCGACGGAAAGACGATGTCAGATATCTGGAGAATGACCATCGATGAGGCAGCAGAGTTCTTCCGCGACAAGGACAAACGCATATCCGAGACCCTGGGTGCAGCTTCAGACCTGATGCTCGGCCACTTGGTGCTCGGCCAGTCGTCAGAGTCCCTTTCGGGTGGTGAGAATATCCGCATCAAGCTACTCAAGTCGATGGGCACTGCCTCAAAGTTCATCGGTGTCGATGAACCATTCAAGGGGTTGAGCAATGAGGAAATTTATCGAGTAGCTGAGTATCTAGACGCGCTTCGTGCCAAAGGCAAGACGGTTATCGTTGTCGACCACACTGATAACGCTGTGAAATACTTCGGAACGCGCATCGTTCTCGCCAATGTAGAGGGAATCCTGCAAGGCTAGAAACAGGTGCCGCGCCTTTCATGCCTTCTCGCGGTGAATTTCTCGGTGACTTTGAAGCAGCGTGATACCATTCATGCTGGAGGAGCCATGGATACGAAATCAGTATATAGTACGGAAGAGGCGCAGGCTGCTAAGCAGCTCTATGATGCATACTCCACTGTGCACTCCGAGACCAAGCTCGCCTCAATCCTGAGCAGCATCCTAAACGGTGCCGTTGCCGATTTCACCCCAGCGAAGTCCGCGCGTGATGCTATCAACCAGATCGTCCTGCGCTACTACCCGAACGAGGCGACAATAAAGGCGAACTTCATCAATCGCGAGCTCCTGCCCCTCAACCCAAAGAACATCTCGATCTTCGAGCTCCCCATCGGCAAGAGCCGCGTGGACATATGCAAGGTCAACGGTCACAGCGCCGCCTACGAGATTAAGACCGAGCTCGACACTTTCTACCGCCTTGAGGGCCAGCTTGCAGACTATTTCGATGTATTCGAGACGGTCTACGTTGTAGTTTCCGAGACCCGCGTTAACGAGCTGCCGGCCTACGTTCCGGAAGCGTGCGGCATCTACACGTATCGCCAAGAAGATATTGACGGCAGCTACGTCTTCCATGTGTACCGAAAGGCGATAAAGAGACATGACTTGGATCCGGTGAAGCAGCTGAGCGCGATGCCCAAGAAAGACCTCTGCAGGCTCTTCGGGCTCGACGGTAAGGGAGTCACAAAGACGGCGCTTATCCAGCAGTGCGTCGACGCGTACTCCCCAAAGTGGATAAATACCCAGTTCAAGCGCTATCTCAAGCAGCGTTATGGCGCGTACTGGAGTCGCTTTCGTGAGAATTGTTCTGATATGTATGAAATAGACTATGAGTGGTTTTACCGAAGCCGACTTGAACCCAGTCTTATTTACTAGGCAAAGAGCGGCCTCCAAGTTGCAATTTGCTGAATATAACGCGTGAGCGTGTACTCAATCCAGAGTGCGTAGGTTCCCTCTTTACCAGCATGGAAGCTCTTCGTTGCAGCGTTCAGTGCAAGGCAGGTGCCATCAGGATTGAGCTCCGGATCCGCTATCACCTTGGGCAAGACAACCCGGAAGCCTTTAGAGCCCTTCTTCACATCATCGCAAACGAATGATTTAAAGGTGTTGAGCTGAGCGATGTACATGAGTATGAGCGCTCTTCCGTTTGTAGCGACTCCGCCAGAAGGAAGCTTGTCACGAAGGCCACCGTAGTCACCGACACTGTCAAACCCATAGCTCTTGTAGCAGTCAAGATGACTGTTGTTGATGAACTTTGCGTATGCACCGTTCGGGAAATCTTTGCCCGCTGCATCACGAGGCCGAGGTGAGCAGAGTGCGATCTTATGTGCATCGAGCTGCATCTTCTTGAGCTTCATGCACTCATCAGGCTTTGATCGTATCGGCGTTTCATTGAAGTCATAGATAAGGAAGTCTTTGGCAGTGAGGACCTCCTTTATTACGTCCGCATAACCATCAAGCCCATCGATTCTAATGGCAATGCTGCGGTTAGAGTTAATAAGCCTAATCTGATCGACTATTTCACGAATATCGCTAGGAGACAGCATGTCGATACCGTGTTTGATGGTAATTACTGGGATGAGATTGCTGTATTCAAGGATACCAAGAAGCTTCTTCTTGTAGCGCTCAAGACTAAGCGTGAGCTCTACAACCAATCCGACTTCCTCAGCATCGTGCTCATACTTGCTCAAATCGCATCTAAAGTAGTCGACAAAAACCTGTCTATCAGGAAACAGTTCGCTAATCATCTGGAGTGTTCTTGCATTGTGAACGTCTGGGTCTTTCACTTTCTCGTGTCTGATTTTGCCGCCCTTAATCTTCTTTGGGTACCTTAGGTACTCACCAGTATTTGGGTCTCTCATGTAATCAAGCTCTTCCCTGATGACCTCGACAAGCGGCATCATGTCATCACGCAGATAACCGTTTGCTATGAGTTTCGTCATAGCCAGCCGCTCGCACTGCCGATTTTTCATGGCGATTACATACAAGACAATACCCCCTAATTCATACGACTCTTGAGGTAGTTGAGCTGCTGGTATCCCAGGCGCCGATCATGCTGCAGGAAGGCTACGACAATGCCAGGCGCCACATTTTGGCTAGCTGCAAAGTCCCGAACGGCAGCGGAAGAGAAGTCCTTCGCTTCAACGAAGTTATCGTATTCGCATTCGTCAATAAAGAACTTCCTTGCCAGTCTGTTCGCCTCATCGTCCTTCTCAGCGCTGCTCTTCACTGCAGGCTCTTCCGATTTATCCATAAGGAACTGTACTTGTTTTGGGTCGTAATGCTCAAGTAGGTGCATAATCTCATGAGCGATGGCAAACCAGATGTCTGCATGAGTCTTAAACCGTCCGCTTATGTAGATGACTGGGTGTCCATTGTGTTTGCCGAGGGCACCGCGAATCTTTGGCTTTCCGACTTCCGGATGGTAAACAAGATACACGCCAGCCATGTTGAGAAGGTTGCGGCAGCTGTTGATAGATTCCTCGATGTTTGTGTTGAGCGCTACGTCCTTGAGCATGCCGAGCATGCTCCGGAGTTCTTTCTCCGAATAGGGGGGCTCGGTCAAGTCTGCGTTTTGGATGTCGATCTCTTGGTCGCAAAGCTTAATCCATACAACAACGGACTCAGGCTCACCGCCATCTTGCATGTATTCCATATTAGCTGGAATTGCGTAAGGGTATCTGTCAAAGCTCGATATTCCCAGTATTTTCAGCATGGCAAGTGCTTGTTCCGTTAGTGTCATGCCTGCACCCCTGAACACCTCCCTGAAATTGAATCGCTTAGCAATGTCCTTGAGGTCGAGTCCCTCAATTTCATGCTCTTCTCTCTCCCTAGCTAGGTATTCCTGGTACTTAACCTCGTAGTTCAGCCAAAAGCTCGCTGGCACGTCTGGCATAATCTTTTCAAGCTTCAACGCCATTTCTTCAGTGAGACGCGTCTTGCCATTGAGCATGTTAGAGAGGTGCTTTTCGCTCACGCCGAGGCGCTTGCATACCTCTTTCTGACTCAAGCCGCGTGCGTCCAGATATTCCTTTATTACCTCGCCCGGGGCGACGATGAATCCGCTCATATGTCTCACCTCTCTCATCGTTTGTGGTAGTCCTCAACTGCTTCAATCTTCACTGCCGTTATTGTTGTTAGGTCGTCAGGTTCATAATTACCAATGGGATGTATTATGAGTCGCTTGTTCTTACTGAGATCGATTCCCCAGCATCCAGCCCAGTTTCCTATGAGCTTGTGTCGCCTCGGTGGCGGAAGGTGAGATATCTCTGAGAGATTTTTAGCAACTCGGAGGTCCGAGAGTCTGAATTTCAGGTGACTGGCAACGTCGCTGTAACGTCTTACGATAAGACGGGGATTCTCCATAATCTTCTTCATCCGCTTGTCAGCATATTCGATTTCCATATTCACCTCCGTATACCGACATTCTAATAGAATTGACCTTAGAGGTCAATTCTGATATAAGAGCCAATTATCCTTAAAGAGGAAACTACCGACTGCCTTTAGTAGATAAAACTCTGCGTTAGATACATACCAAGCTCTGTAGCGAACTTACTCATGCCATGCGAACCCAATAAGCTTGGATCCACGCGCACGCCGTAGATATCCCAATTATCAGTTGTAACATGTTGGAACTGCTCGAAAAACGTCCCGTCAGTAATCTTGCCGAATGGATACAGAAGGACCAACTTGGGAATGCCGGTCGCCTCGATAAACGCCCGGCCCTCATATACGTCAGCGTTCGCAATGGTCCCTGCGGCGGCGTCACCATATTTGTATTTCGCATCAACAAGCAAGTTGATCCCGTTGTTCGAACGAATAATGTAGTCCGGCCTAACCCTGATAGTAAAGTTGTCTCTGCGCGCAAACGGGTGCTTTTCCTGGAACGCAACGCTGCAGTCCTTCATCCCAACCACAAGCGCCTGCCTGAACAGTTCCTCCCATGCATCAGACGTGCGTACGACAAACCCTGGACTGAGCACTTCTCCCTGCGTGACATAGTCGATGCCGTAGCCGTCAAGGATATCGACGCATAGGCTATAGAGATCCTGCCAGTTTCGAAAGCGTGAGGGTACGCTGCGCTGCGGCACTGCAGGTAGCCTAGATTGCTTGCCCAGATGTTGGATTGCGCGGATGAGCCGTGCTTTCAAATCAAAGTCGCTAACCGATTGTGACAGAATATGGGCCGCCTCGACAATGACGGCGTTGTATTCGTTCTGTCGGGAGAACTCGGTGATAGTTTGCGTGAAGCCATCTCGCTCGGGGTGGAAGACAGATTCCTCGTCGAGCTCTCCCTCAACTTCGAATGCCTGTCGAAGAACACGGGCAACGTGTTCGTGGAGATGTGTCTTTCGTATGCCGTGGACCAGATGCACCTGTATCGCCCGCGCGACATAGAGGACACCGTGCGAGGCTACGTGGCGGCAGCCTTCTCGCTGCTCCTGTCAGACGAGACGCGCAAGGTGCTCGAGACGACGCTAGAGCCGTACACGTCGAATAACACGATCCTCTCGGCAGCCTGGTCCTTCTTTGCAACCGGACTCGACAAGGAGGAAGGCTCGGAAGCGATCGGAGTATGCAAGTACTGCGGCAAGTTCTTCCAGCAGCTGCGCTCAACCAAACAGTTTTGCAGCGACTCCTGCCGCGTCATGTATCAGCGTAAGCATGCGGACGAGCCCGACACGCCACTGCCGGTAACCAAGACGGTAGAGCTGCGCAGAAGGCTGAGGGAGAAACTCAAATAGCCATCACGCGCCGATCGCGAAACGGCGCTTTTGGAATAGTCATCGAAAACGCCTCGGATAAGCAGAAAGGAGGGAAACCATGAGTTACGGAGAAGGTTCAATCACGGAGAAGCTCAAGCCCAACGGAAAGAGCTACAGCCCCAAGCGTTGGCGCGTCTGCCTGTCCTACGTCGTGCAAGTCGAGGAGGATGGCCAGATCAAGAACAAGCGCAAGAAGGTGCAGCGCATTGTCGTGGGCACCAAGGCTGAGGCAAAGGCGCTGCGCGACAAGCTCAAACAGGACTATGACGGCGGCCTGTCGCTCAAGGACGACCAGCTCACGTTCGACGTCTATGCCAACCAATGGCATGACAAGCGCGTGCTCCAGGCCGAGGTCGGAAAGGCTCGTCTCGACCGCGAGAAGAGCATCGTCAACGACCTCGCGTCGGTTCTTTCGGGCATCCGCCTGCAGGACATGACGCCCCAGACCGTCGACGCCGCCATGCTCGCAATCAAGAAGCGCAAGCAGGCTGAGGGCCATCCCATCAGCAACACCACGCTCAACATGGGCTTCAAGGTCCTGAAGCAGGTCCTAAAGAACGCTGTGGACTACGACCTCATCCTGCGCAACCCCTGCGACCGCGTGAAGGCTCCCAAGATAGACGCGCCGGAGCGCAAGTCGCTCGAGGCGTCCGAAGCCGCACGGCTGCTCGGCTGCGTCGACCGCGAGGAAGACGAGGCATGGGCGAAGCTCGAGGAGAAGGAAGCCCGTCAGGCCCAGCGCGGCAAGAACGAGAACCGCAAGATGATCATGGGTCTCAACGACCTCGGATTCATCCAGGCGGTCCGCATCGGCCTCGCCACTGGCATGCGTCGCGGCGAGGTGTTCGCGCTCACGTGGAAGTATGCCGACCTCGATGCGGGCAAGCTGCGCGTCGCCGCGTCGCTCACCGTCTACGACGAGGTCAAGGCTCCCAAGAGCCGTGCAGGCTACCGCGTCATCTCCATCGACGCCGCGACCTGCGAGCGCCTGCGCGACTGGAAGGAGCGCCAGGCGGTAGAGCTCAAGAAGCTCCGCATAGTGCAGGGTCCGGATACGCCGGTGTGCTGCTCCGCCACCGGCACCATCGCCAAGCTCGCCGGCTTCGAGCGCTGGTGGCGTGCGTTTCGCGAGCGCAACGACTTCGGTGATTTGAAGTTTCATGAGCTTTGCTACACACAGGCAACCCAGCTCCTGGCCAACGGCATCGACGTCAAGACGGTTCAGACGCGCCTGGGGCATTCCAACGCTTCGCTCACGCTCAACCAGTACGCGCACGCGATACCGGAGAACGACGAGCATGCGGCCGCACTCGTGGGCCAACTTTATGCGCTACCCGAGGAAGAGGATTATCGAGAGGAGGAGAGGGCTTCGGCCTAGTTTTGCCGAATGTCCCCCAAGCTGGGAAAGGGCAAGAAAAAAGGTCAGAACCGAAGTTCTGACCTTGAACATTTGGTAGCCCGTACCAGATTCGAACTGGTGATCTCCGCCTTGAGAGGGCGGCGTCCTAAACCGCTAGACGAACGGGCCATATACTGTGTAGGACGGAAAATGGCTGGGATGGAGAGAGTCGAACTCCCGCTGACGGAACCAGAATCCGTTGTCCTACCACTAGACGACATCCCAATGATTTTCGTCCTTGCGCTAAGCTCGTGCTCCTCAACGCGAGAAATCACTTTATAGGAAGGTGCAGTGCAATGCAAGCCCTCTTTTCAAAAATCTTTTCGGGAAGGTAAAAAGTTGAGAATTTATGTACATTTCCCTGCTCATTAAGCTCTTCGATTGCCTATATCAAGCGCCTACATATACATGTTAATCCCTTGAGTATGCATCCCTAAATAGTAACGATTTTATTGCCGGGCTGTTCTCGCAGGTAAAAAACCGCTAAAGTATTAGCAAGGGCTCGTTTATACGAGACCATGTTGTCGATGATTGGGAGATTATGCGCAAGACTAAGATGTTTGAAGGTAAGCGTCATGTCTATGACACTGCTAAGGCTACCGAGGTTGCACACCGTAGCTTTGGCGGCTTTGGCGATCCTGCTGGTTATGAGGAAACCCTCTATCAGACTAAGCAGGGTCTCTATTTTGTCGTGGGCGTAGGCGGAGCCGATTCCCTGTATCCTACCGAGGATCTCAAGCCCATTTCCAAGAAGGATGCTGAGGCTTTCGAGGCGTAGTTCCTCTGTGATTACAATTTAGCAAGAGAAAGGGCGAGGGCTTATGGCTTCTTGCCCTTCTTTTTAAGGCGAGCGGTGAAGTAACGGCTCACTCTGTAAAATCGGCGCATTTCAAAAAAGTGGTTTTGATTTTTAGTCAATGGGTAGACTTTTCCCGACTGTGATTTATTGCTTTGGGGGAATTGATGATTTACCTATCTGACCTGCGCAAATCTTACAGAACGGGAGACTTTGTTCAGCGCGCCCTTGATGGAGTGTCAGCAAAGTTTCGGGATTCTGAGTTTGTTGCAATTTTGGGACCGTCGGGCTCGGGCAAGACGACTTTACTCAATGTAATTGGCGGTCTTGATCATGCTGACTCTGGCGACCTTATCATTAATGGTGTGTCGACCAAGGGTTACCACGCTAAAGATTGGGATGCATATCGCAATCACCATGTAGGTTTTGTCTTTCAGAGTTACAACCTGATTCCTCATCAGACGATTTTGTCCAATGTTGAGTTGGCTTTGACGCTGGCGGGCATTTCTCCTGCCGAGCGTAAGCGTCGTGCACAGGAGGCGCTGACGCAGGTAGGTCTGGGCGAGCACATTCACAAGAAGCCATCTCAGCTCTCAGGCGGTCAGATGCAGCGTGTTGCTATTGCTCGCGCTTTGGTCAATAACCCCGATATTGTGCTGGCAGATGAGCCTACAGGCGCCTTGGATACTGAGACAGGTGAGCAGGTCATGGGTCTGCTTGCCGAGGTCGCAAAAAAACGTTTAGTTGTGATGGTGACGCACAACCCCGAGCTTGCCGAGAAGTACGCTACACGTATCATGCGCATTGCCGACGGACGTATTGTTGACGATACAGATCCTTTTGAGGGAGTAGAGCAGGACATTAGTCACAACGTTGCGACTACTACCAGTTCTGCAACGATCAATTCTCCAAAGTCCGCTGCTACAGCTACAAAGCCGCATCCAGGACGCGCGTCGATGAGCTTCCTTACGGCGCTGGCTTTGTCTTTTTCAAATCTCATGGCCAAAAAAGGTCGTACGCTACTGACTGCTTTTGCGGGTTCAATTGGCATTATGGGCATCGCGGCGATTCTTGCCCTCTCAAATGGCGTGAGTAACTACATCGATAAGGTACAAGAAGATGCCCTGTCATCATCCCCGCTAACTATTACTAAATCGAGTTTTGACATCACTTCGATGATGACCAAAACAACTGAGTATCGCACAGGTGGCAAAAAGTCAGCGAATGATACGGCTACAGACAAGAAGAAATCCAAAGACGAGCTTATTCCTTCGTCGCCCATCATGAGTGACGTCCTAACCGATGTAAAAAACAATGACCTCAAGAGCTTCCGTGCGTTTCTTGAGAGCGGCAAATCGGGGATGGAACCCCATGTCAGTGCTATTACTTATGGATATGGCATCAAGCCCCAGATCTATATGGCTGACAGCTCAAAAGGCGTAAAGCAGCTCAATCCTTCCTCGCTTAGCAAGATCATGTCCAATGGAGTTTCATCAATGTCAGCGATGTCTGTAGGAGGCTCAAATATGGGCTTCCAAGAAATGGTTGATGATCAGGACTTGCTCGATGCTCAATTTGATGTTGTTGCCGGTAAATGGCCCAAGAAGTACAACGAAACTGTGCTTGTACTCAACAAATCAGGCGAACTTTCGGACTATACACTTTATTCGATTGGTGTGCTTGATCCCGACAAATTGTCAGATATGCTCTCTGACGCGATTGCATCCAAAAAAGTCACTGCTCCTGCGACTGATGTCAAATTTAGCTATGATGATGCGCTCAAATTGAAGTTTAAGCTGGTCAATCAAGTCAATCTTTTTGCTCGCAGTGAAGACGGTAAAACGTGGACTGATCACTCCAATGACAAAGACTTCCTTAAATCCGCAGTTGATGCGGGTACTGAGCTGCGTATTGTGGGTGTCGTCAAACCCAAGGCAACCGCATCGAACACTTCACTCAATGAGGGCGTTGCCTATCGTCATGATCTGATTTTGCATTTGATAAAAGAGGCAGGGGAGTCCGAAATTGTCCAAGAACAGCTTGCTCACCCCGAGACGGACGTCTTTACTGGCAAGACCTTTGATGCGCTCAAAAAAGAGCAGGGCAAGAAGCTCGATATGTCTTCACTCTTTTCGGTTGATCAGTCACTTTTGGCGAGTGCCTTTACGCTTGATCAATCCAAACTGAATGCGGGCAAAATTGACCCATCTGCTTTTGATTTTTCCAAGCTCAAATTTGATACAAGCTCTCTTAAGCTGCAGATAGACCAAGCGGCAATTGCAGAGTCTGTTCGTCAGTCCTTGGCAAATAATCTACCAACTCCTGATGCGGCTGATCTGGGCTTTGGTGATCTTGTAGACATATCTGGTGCGCCTGACGAGGCGACAGCAGCACGTCTTGCAAATATGCAGGCCGTATCTCAGGCAGTAGGCGAAAATTTCCCCAAGCTATTGCAGGGCTATATTGCGAGCTTGGGTAAGAAAATCCAAGCAGGTGACGATGTCAGTAACTATAGCCAGTTGATGACAGATTACCTTGCAACACCCGTATCTCAAGGTGGTGGCAAGGACTACTTTGATGCTATTGTGGCCGCTGCTGGTGATGAGACCCAACAGCAAAAGACCAGTGCTGCTTTGACGAAATACTTAGTGAATTCAGTAGCGCCGAGTGTGCAGGCTACGTTGAGCTCGGCAGTGTCGAGTGCTTCTTCTCAGGCACTTAACCAGGCAATGGATCAGATGAAGTCTCAGCTTGCTCAGACTTTGGCCGATCAGATGGGCCAAGCAATGCAGACGCAGATGGCAGGTTTTGCGACGAGTCTCAAGAGTGCTATGAGTGTTGATCCCACGGTGTTTGCAAGTGCTATCAAGGTCAACATGGACCAAGAGGACTTAACATCTCTGCTTGCCAATTACATGAATGCAGAAGAGCTGAGCTACGACAACAACCTTGCCAAGCTCGGTTATGCCGATGAAGCAGAGCCTGAGTCGATCAATATCTATGCCAAGAGCTTTGATGACAAGCAGGAGGTCAAAAACCTCATTGATGCCTATAACAAAGACCAAGAGGCTGCACATAAAGCCGATCGTTCCATTTCGTACTCTGATTTAACGGGCGTACTGATGGGTTCGGTCTCCGATATCATTCACATGATTTCTCTGGTTTTGATTGCTTTTGTGTCGGTGTCGTTGGTGGTGAGCTCAATCATGATTGGCATCATTACCTATATCAGCGTGCTTGAACGCAAAAAAGAAATTGGCATTCTACGTGCTATGGGTGCATCCAAACTCAATATTGCCAATATATTTAACGCTGAGACCTTCATTGAAGGCTTGTTCGCTGGTGGCTTGGCGATTGTTATTGTGTTGTTGGTTTCGGTACCCGTCAATATTTGGGTGGAAAAGACTTATAACGTTGAAAATATCCTTGCTCTGCCTTGGACTCAAGCAGCCATTTTGATTTTGATTTCGGTTATTTTGACGCTGGTAGCGGGTGTTATACCGTCGACTGCTGCAGCGCGTAGAGATCCGGTGGAAGCTCTTAGGAGCGAATAGCTACGTCGATGAGCAAGTCCTACGGGGACATATGCCTGTGAGATTTTTGCAGAAGCGCTTCGCAAACGAAGAGATATCGTGCGAAGCGCTTTTTCTGTCCACTGAGGCTGCTATGCTAAAAAGACTAGATTTCGATAGATGAAGCGGAGACGAGGAATGTCGATGTCTACTTTTAGCAAGAACGTCCGTGTTATGCGACTGTTAGTTGCCTGTGTGTTGAGTCTTTTGATGGTGGCCCCAGCCTCTGTCGTATGGGCTTCCTCAATGCCGCAGCTACCCAAAGACGCAGCAATCTATCTCATAGATAACCAAACAGGTGACGTTATTGCTTCTCAGCGTGCAGATGAAAAGATGTATCCCGCAAGCCTTACCAAAATGATGACCGCGCTTGTCGCAATGGATTATGTAGGCGACAAGTTGGACGAAAAAGTGAGCGTTGGCGATGAGGTCAAATTAACGCCTGAGGACAGTACAATCATGGGCTGCCATTCTGGCGATGTATACAGTTGGCGTGATTTGATATATGGCATGATGCTTCCATCAGGAAGCGATGCAGCATTGGTGTTAGGCACTCATGTAGGTCGTCTGTCAGCAAATGATTCTAAGCTTGACCCCAAAGATGCTCTTGCAAAATTCATTGCTTTGATGAATGAAAAAGCCAAGACAATGGGCTTGACTGGGACTCACTTTAATAATGTGCATGGCTTTCATGACAAAAATCATTACAGTTGTGCGCATGACCTAACGTCTATTGCACAGGCGGTACTCGCAAATAAATTTTTGAGTGAGGTAGTCTCGACTCAATCTCATGAATGCGTCAATAAAGAGGATGCTAACGTTACGGTTTACAACACCAACTGGCTAGTAGACAAAACAGCAGGCAAGATCGAGAAAAACGCGCTGGTAGATGCGGGTGAGACGGGTGTTGATAATCCTTATTACAAGGCAGAATGCCAAGGTGTCAAGACGGGCTATACCGAAGAAGCAGGTCGTTGTCTTGCCTTTGCGGGTAAAAATAAAAAGATGTCTTTTGTTGGTGTAGTCTTGCACCTGTCTGATAAACCCACTATCTACAAAACAACAGGTGCTGCTCTTGAAAGCGCACTCAATGAGTATGAACGCCGTCGTTGGGGCACAGATGTGTTGCCTTATACGGTGACGATAAGCAATCCCTCTTTACAGGATTTTCTTAACCATAACATCAAGCTGAGAGTGCGTCGCAGGGATACTCCAAAGACCGTAACTATTGACGCCACATTGAAATATGAAACTAAAATTGCTTGGGATAAGAAATACGTTAAAGAAGGCTCCGAAGATACCTGTGAGTTGCAGAGTGCTATCAAGTCAGGCAGTCAGATTGCGACTATGCAGGTGTTTTGTGAGGGCAAGCTGATAAGTGAAACTCCGCTGTATGTGGATCAGACCATGATGCCCTTTAGTAATGAGGACAAGCTCGTGTTAGCTGGTGTGGCTACGGGAAGTGTTTTGCTCATCATGCTCATTATTGCGGGTATACGTATGATTGTTAAACGCAATAAGCATGATGAAAGCCAAAGTCCAAAAGAGGCTGACGATTTGGCAAAGCAGTAGTTGTAATGTGTGCAGTTTTGCTTGTCTGCAGTAAAATATTTGTACTCATGAGTGAGCGGTATAGGAAGTAGGCGACGTGACAAGTACAGCCAATAAGGCGCACAAGAGCGTTGCTACTGAGCACAAGCTTAAGCCGCGAGTGAGCCGTAATACCAATAATGAAAATGAGGCAAAGGCACGCAAGGGAGCACTTTTTCTTGTTGGAGCTGTGATTGCCTATATCATTTATCTGATAGTTTCTGGACAGATGAGTAGTTTTATCGCAGCTCTGCGCGGAGTTGATATGCGCTGGGTCTGGTTGGCGGCTCTCTGTTATGTCTTTTATTTCATCTTTGGCGTCATTGCCTATGCGGTGGCAGTTGTGCTTGATCACGAATCACCCGTGGGTATTCGTGATCTCATGAGTGTTGAGGCCTCTGGTGTATTTTTTGGCAATCTCACGCCAATGATGGCGGGTGCGGTGCCTTCTCAGATTTTGCGACTTACGCATACTGGACTTGATGCGGGCGAAGCAAGTGCAACGCAGTTTACCCGCTTTATCATGTTTCAGTTGGGTGTGGTACTTTTTGCAGCCATCATGCTGATTGCAAAGTTTCGCTTTTTTCTCGAGAGTTATGGCGACATCGTTATCCTAAATCTCGTTGTTTTTGGGGTACATTTTCTCGAGTTAGTTGCACTTTTTGTTATTTGCCTTTGTCCTTCTTTTGTCCGAAATATTGGCAACTGGAGCATTAATTTTGCTGAGCGTCACAAGTGGATGCGCAATCCCGAGCATGCACGCGAGCTGGTTAACGTGCAGGTGCAAGAGTTTGCTGATGCATTTCGTCGCGCTGCCCAAGATATGCCTTCCATGCTGCTAACGCTGGTGGTTACGATGGCACAGTTGGCGTCTTTGTATGTGATTCCTTGGTTTGTCTTGCGTGCTTTTGGACATAACGCAGATTTTCTTGCCTGTATGGCAGCGGGGTCGATGGTGCAAATGGTAGCTTCGGCTGTACCTCTGCCTGGTGGTACAGGTGGTGCCGAAGGCGGTTTTGCTCTGTTTTATGGACCCCTTTTTGCAGATGCTGCTCCTGCGGGATACTTGGTCTGGCGTATTGTGACCTTTTTTGCGCCGACTTTGCTGGCAGCGCCCTTGCTTGGCTTTCGTTCTGATTCGGGTGTGAGTATTTACCACCGTTGGATGCGGCTTACAGGACGTGAGTCGGGAGCTGCTACTGTCAAGGGTGGTTTTCGCTTCAAAAAGATTTCTGGAGCACATGAGAAAAACGGCACATCAAAAAAGCGCGGCAAGATTCCTGGTGTTGCTTCTGTTGACCTCAAGTCTCTCAATAAAAAACGCAAATAGTTGCATGTGAGCGTTATATATGCGCTAACGCCAGCGCAAAAGTGTTTTCTCGCAACGGTTTGAGAAGTAGAGAAAAACACGTTTGTGTTAAAGCATGAAGTATTAGTCGCAAAGACCGCAAATGGAGCAGCGGCTGCGAGCGCTATGTGCAGATGGGGTAGCAGCGAGACCACCTAGTGCAGTTTCACGTAGGGTCGCAGGCAAAGCTGCACCTACTTGGCGCATAGCTTCGACGACTTCATCAAAAGGCAAGGGGTCAAGGACACCTGACAGCGCCAGTTGAGCAGAACTAAGTGCTGCGCTGACACCAATAACATTACGGTCTTGGCAGGGATGCTCAACGAGTCCACGTACTGGATCGCAGACCAAGCCAAGCAAATTGTCGATAGCAGTAGAAGCGGCTGATAGTGCAACTGAAGGAGTTGCTCCCAAAAGTTGAGCAACTGCAGCAGCAGCCATAGCGGCGGCAGAACCCACCTCCGCTTGACAACCTCCTTCAGCGCCAGCAACAGTAGCGTTGCGGGTCATAATGGCTCCAATGCCAGCGGCACACCACAAGGCTTCCTTAATCTGTTGATCATCTGCGCCAATCGCCTCGCTTACGGCAAGGACGGCGCCAGGAACAACACCAGACGAACCGGCTGTAGGAGCAGCCACAATGACACCCATGGAAGCAGAACGCTCGAGGGTTGCCATTGCATAGGCAGAGGCTCGAGTGAGCGTATTACCCATTAAGGGAGCAGCAAACTTATCTGCATTATCAAAGACAGCACGTGCCTGTCCTCCAATGAGCCCACCTAAAGAAGGACGAGGATTGTTAATGGGATCTATGGTCTGGCCACGCATAGCGGTAAGTACACGCTCCATTTGTGCATCTACTGCTTTGGCATCACCTGAGCTCAGCTCAATCTCGCGAGCACGAGTCAGCGCACCAATTGAGAGCTTCTTATTTTGGCAAAGCTTTAGCAGCTCATGACCATTGTTATAATCAAGTGTGATTTCTGCATCGGCAGAAATAGGCGTTGCACCAGGGATTTCAACTACGCAGGCGCTGATGACCTTAGGTAGTTTTCGCAGTCCTTCAAGCTCCTTTGTGGAGGCGGATTCGTCCAGCTCAATGATGGTATATGCCATACCACCGCGTTCCTTACGGAACGTATTGATGGTAGCGATATTGGCACCAGCAGTAGCGAGCGTGCCTGTTAGGGCGGCAAGCACTCCAGGGTGGTCACGGTGTGAGATAAATAAGGTGGGATAATCGCCCGAAAGCTCCACATTGACACCGTCTACCTGGCTGATGCGTATGCGTCCACCACCCAATGATTCGCCGGTGACCGAGACAGTATTGCCATCAACGCCAGTCATAACGCAAGTCACTGTATTGGGGTGGCGACCTGCTCCTTCTTCATCAGAAGCGGGAGCAAAGCTAAAGATAAGTCCCGTGTTGGTTGCTTGTGCAAAAGAATCGCGTATACGTTCGTCATCGGGAGCAAAGCCTAGCATTCCAGCTACGAGGGCACGGTCGGTACCGTGCCCACGGTAGGTTTTGGCAAAAGAGTTATATAGAGTAAAGTCCACACGCGCCAGATGCTCAGGTCCTAGCGAACGTGCAACCAACGCGATGCGCAGGGCGCCTGCGGTGTGCGAGCTTGAAGGACCTACCATAATGGGCCCTAGAATCTCGAATGCCGAGATGTTCACGATAGTACCTTTCTGTCACACATGGCAGCGTGCGATAAAATTTTAGAGAGCTAGAGGTAGTGCGCGTTCCAAACGGGCAAGACCAATCTCACGACCCAGCAGCTCGATGGAAACACCCAGTGGGGGAGAAACCTGATTTCCGCATTCAGCTACACGGACCGCACCATAAAATTTGCGTTTGTTGACCCCAAGGGTTTCGGGCAGTGGCTCGAGAGCGGCATCAATTTGCTCGGTATGCCACTCGTCCTCACCAAGCTTACTTAATGCCTCGTAAGCTGCACTAACAAAGGAACGCGCACCTTCCTTGGCAAGGTTTTTTGCCACAGACTTCTCGTCCATCGTGACGTCAGCACCCTCATAGAGAAAACGCGCCTTGTCGACAACCTCAGGTATGAGGGTTGTACGGGGTTTAAGTTGTTCAGAGAGCAAATCAAACCAAGCGGGACGTGTTGCGTAAGCGCTCTTTGCGTCACCGCTTTCAAGACCCGCAGCAACTAGCTGGGGCACCAGCACCTGCTGAGAAAACTCTGAATTGCTCATTGCCTGCAGATACTGCTGCTGAATCCAGTCGAGTTTTTTGGGGTCAAAGGTAGCAGGGTTTTTGCTGACGT
Source organism: Atopobium sp. oral taxon 810 str. F0209 (assembly GCF_000466405.1). Classification (GTDB taxonomy): domain Bacteria; phylum Actinomycetota; class Coriobacteriia; order Coriobacteriales; family Atopobiaceae; genus Olegusella. Next base: position 150,059 of record NZ_KE952949.1, read on the forward strand.
GGTCAAGGCTGAAGCTTTTTGCCAGTACATCGCGGGGGACAACAGTGGTCTCGCCATCGGGCGCCCAGCCAAGCAAAGCAAGATAGTTTACAAAAGCATCGGACAGATAACCTGCATCGCGATATTCCTCAACAGAAGTTGCGCCATGACGCTTGGAGAGCTTCTTGCCATCAGAGCCTAAAATCATAGAAATATGCGCAAATGTTGGCGTGGGATAGCCCAGTGCCTCGTATACCATGACTTGACGTGGAGTGTTGGACAGATGGTCATCACCACGGATAACGTGGGTAATACCCATCATGGCATCGTCAACGACAGTGGTGAAGTTGTAGGTGGGCGTGCCGTCAGTACGGATGAGGATAAAATCATCCAACTCACGCGCATTGAAGCTTACGCGACCATGCACTGCATCGTTAATGACTACATCACCACGGTCCAAGGGCACCTTGATGCGAATGGTATAAGGTTCACCAGCGGCAATACGTGCCTTGGCCTCGGCAGGGTCAATGTTGCGACAGGTGCGCTGATAGCCTTGGAAAGAATCGTGGCGCTGTTGGGCGGCTTCTCTATCAGCAGCAAGCTTTTCGGCTGTGCAGAAGCAGGGATAAGCCCTGCCCTCCGCTACCAGACGTTCTGCTGCCTTATGGTAGATATCAATACGATTAGTCTGGCGATAAGGGCCATAAGGACCACCAATACCTTCGCCCTCATCCCAGTCCAGCCCCAGCCAGCGCATGGCACGCAAAATAATCTGAGTGTTTTCCTCAGTAGAACGTGTGGGGTCGGTATCGTCGATACGTAGAATAAAAGTGCCTTCATGTGCACGAGCAAAAGCCCAGTTAAAAATTGCAGTACGCGCGCCTCCTACGTGAAGCTTGCCCGTAGGTGAGGGGGCAAAACGCACACGAATTTTGGGTGCGCCGTCAGTTTGTATGTTGTTGTCGTGCGAAGCCAAAACAATGCTCCTTTGAACTTATCGGACGCACGTAGCGTCAATCAATAGTGGTAACAAAGACGAAGCACAGTATACCTGCTCAGCGAACCTGTTATGCACTCAACACTAAGTGTCAAAGAAGCAACGGAAATCTTCTTGGATACGGCGGATTAAAACTTAAGTGTGAATGTGTTGTTTTAATTTTATTCGAAATATTAAAAATATTTGAAAAAGAGTCAAAAACTGGTCAAAAAGGGGTAGAGTGCCCTACGGCTGTTGATGAACTGCTCACACAGAGCTCCTACTGACTCTGCCGAGCGCATGTGTAGGGAGATGAATTTGCCTATGAGTACACAAGCCGAAGTCAGCTTGTTGGGACCTGCCATTCATGCACAGGCGCTGACGATGAAAACCGCACGTATGACGGCATACAAAGACATTAATTTGGATTTAGCCGCAGGCCAGGCGCACGCTTTGCTTGCTGAGCACAAGGCCGGTAAACGCGAATTGCTGCTGACCTTGGCGGGCCATATGTTGGCAAGCTCGGGTGAGCTTACGATAGGTGGGCTTAATGCACGCTCGGTTAAAGGACTTCACGCAATAAAGAAGCTCTCTGGTCTGGGTTGGTTTTCTAATGTCAATGAGCTCGAAAAAGTACTGAGAGTGCGCACTTGCATTTCAGCTGAATTGGGGCTGATGGGCAAAAAATCCAACCGAGCAGCAACCGATGCCTATCTTGAGCAGTGGGGACTTTTGGATGTAGCCGAAAAGAATCTCGAAGAGCTTGACCGTATGACCTATGACTTAGTAGGCATTGCGCTAGGTATGGCAGGGGATCCCAAGCTTTTGGTAGTACAAGAAATCGAGCGTGACCTAACTGAGCTTCAAACCATGCAACTCATCGATATTCTTTGCGAAATCTCTCATGGTCGCGGTGCGACTGTGGTTTGTGGCATGTGTGATTACGGCATCGCAAGTAAGTTTGACAGTATCAGCTGCCTGACCGAGGATGCGCGCGCACAGCGCGATGCAGTACTTGGTCAAGCTGCTCAAACGACGCCTCTGGGGGTGGCATAAATGAAAAACCCATTCCGTGGACTGCGCTTTTCTCTGCTTGATTTTCATAACGCTCGTGCAAACGCGGGTATGAAGGTCGCGCTTGCAGCTATCTGCTGCATTCCTTTGATTTATGGTGCACTCTATCTAGCGGCTTTTTATGATCCGTATGGCAATATTGACAAGGTGCCAGTTGTAGTAGTCAACCAAGATAAGGGTACAACCACCAAAGACGGCAAGGCACTCAATGCTGGCGACGATGTTGTCAAGCAACTCCGTGATGCCAAAGCGCTTGACTTTAGCTATGAAAAAGACGCGGATAAAGCTCAGCGCCAACTTGAGTCGGGCAAGTATTACATGGAGCTTATTATCCCTGAGGATTTCTCTGAGAAGGTCTCTTCTGCTGAGACTGATAAACCGCAACAAGCAAGTTTTAAGCTCATTGGTAATCAAAGTGCCAATTCAATTGCAACAACAATGGGCACCTCAGCGTTTCGTGTGATTACTTCCAAGGTCAACTATGCCATCGGCCAAGACTACTATGTACAGATTTTTGACACCATTGATGACTCAACAGCTGAAATTAAGGTTGCAGCTGATGGTTCGGCAGAGCTTAGTGATGGTCTCGCGTCGGCTACGGATGGTTCAAAAAAGATTGCTGATAATCTATTGGTAGCAGGTACGGGTGCAGATGAGCTTGCTGCAGGCATTGTGCGTGCAACAGATGGTTCCAAGCAACTCAAAGACGGTCTTTCTACTGCTAAAGATGGTGCTAAATCCTTGGATGGAGGTTTAGGCAAGCTCTCAGATGGTGCAAGTAGCGTGCAAGATGGTGCCGATCAGCTCTCTGATGGTATTTCTAGCGCTAAGGACGGTGCAGATACCCTTGCCGACAAACTCACCGAAGCCAAGAAAGGCTCCTCAACGCTTGCAACAGGCGCGAGTCAACTCAATGCTGGCGCATCCCAGCTTAAAAAGAGTCTTGATGGTCAAAAGGCTAATATCCAGGCTTTAGATAATGGTGTAAATGAGCTTGTGGGAACCGTTGGCCAAACGGGACAAAAGCTCAGTGGTGTTGCTGCTCAATTGGGTTCTGAGGGCTCTTCATCTGGTAGTACTGCCTACGCTGCAATCAAGGGCGTTGAAAATAGTTTGGCTGGTGCGCAAAAGGCCAGTCCTGATGGGACAGTAACTTTGACTGCCGAGCAATGCCAACAGCTTATCGGCACACTTGATGCTGCTGCTTCTGGTGTTTCACAAGCAAGCTCTGGTTTGGCAGATGCTGCAAGCGGTATTGATACCAATAGCTTGGCGCAACTCAAAAATGGTGCCGATGCTCTTGCAACCAATCTCACCGTATCGACTGGTAGCACAGATCCTTCTTCAATGACGCTCTATGATGCGGTGACCAATCTCTCTGCTGGAGCCAATCAGGTTTCCTCGGGTGCTACTCAGCTTGATCAAGGCGTTGGCCAGCTTGCAGATGGCGCAAGTCAGCTGGCTGGAGGACTTGATTCTGCAAAGACGGGTGCCACTGCACTATCTGCGGGTGCCTCTCAGCTTAAGACGGGCACTCAGTCTGCAAAGGACGGTTCAAGCTCCTTGCTTGGCGGCATTGATAAGCTTTATGCAGGCTCGGCAAGTCTAAGCGACGGTTTGGGCGATGCAGAGAAAGGCTCTGGTTCTTTAGCTGATGGCATCAAGAAACTTGCAGATGGTGCAACTACGCTTACCAAAGGCATTAGCTCTGCTCAAGATGGTGCAGATCAGCTGGCAGATGGCTTAAGCGATGGTTACAAAAAGGCTCAGGAATCTACCGCTAACTCTGATGCTAAGTCCGAGATGATGAGTGAGCCCGTCAACCTCAAGTCTTCCAACTACACTACCGTCTCCAATTACGGCTCTGGTTTTGCTCCTTACTTTATTGCGCTGGGTCTTTGGGTGGGCGCACTGATGACAACCTTTATTATCAAGCCACTCAACCAGCGTTTGCTGGCTTCTGGTGCCAACCCCATTGTGGCTGCTTTGGCAGGTTTGTTGCCTGCACTGATGGTAGGCGTTATCCAAGCAGTGCTTATGGGTCTGGTATTGCAGTTTGGTCTCAAGATTGACCTGCTTCATCCTGTAGCGTACTACGCACTTTGTATCTTGACTGCGCTCTGCTTTGCAGCGTGGAACCAAGCACTTGTTGTAGGCTTGGGCTTCCCTGGCAAGTTCTTGTCAGTTGTATTGCTTATGCTGCAACTGACTTCAGCTGCCGGCACCTTCCCGCTTGAGGTTGTGCCGCATTTCTTCAAGATTATCAATCCGTTACTGCCGATGACCTATTCGGTGCGTGCTCTGCGCGTTGCAACCACTGGCTTGGATATGTCACTGATTACGCCGAATGTCTGGATGCTACTTGCCTTTACGGCAGTACCCTTTGTGGTGACCTGCTTGATTGCTGCTCGCAAGCGCCTGGTCACGATGGGGGACTTGCATCCGCTCGTACAGCTCTAAGGCGATACGCTAGTATTAAGAAAACGCTCGCAATCAATTCATGCGTCAGGTGCCTTATGCGCTTGGCGCATGTATATCAAATGTGGTGAGAGATATGGCTGCAAAAGAAGCTCAAAACAAGAAATCGCTCAACCATGTGGTTGGAGTTGACGCGCCAGGCATCCAAGAACTAGTTGGTCGTGTTGAAGCGGCGCATCAGGCAGTGCGTACCGCAGCTCGCAAGGTTGCTCGTGATGCGGTTGAAGCAAAAACTGCAAAAGTACGCGAGACCAATCGTATGAGCAAGTCCGAGCGTACGCGCGTACGTATTCTTGCAGCAGCTTCCGAAATTATCATGGAGCGTGGAGGTATCGATTTTCAGATTGGCGAGGTTGCTGAGCGTTGCAACATTTCTAAAGGTGCGCTTTATTATTACTTTGCAGATCGCGATGCCATTGTGGAGGAACTCTTCTCACAGGTGGTTGAGGACTTTGTTAGTTCTCTAGAAACAGATGTTGCTCATGCAAGTTCCTCTCACGAGGCAATGCGCGCAATGGTCAGACGTCTGTGTTATTCAGTGCATGAGGGCGGAATTTTTATTGCTGCAATGGCAACAGCGCTACTCAAGGATGGCACCTCTATGTTGCCGCGGCTCGAAAATCGCTATACGCGCGTTACACATTTGGTTGCTAATCAACTGATACGCGCGCAAAGTGAGGGTCTGGTTGACTTTGAGGGCAATCCCGAGATGGTTGCGGCAAGTATTTGTGGCATGATTTTTTTTGGCGCTTCACGTCAGATTGAAATCGAGCCCGATACTGATGTGGACGAGCTGATCGAGCGACTTATTCGCTTGGTGGAATTTGGTATTTCTGCTTCTCGCACCTCTGACGCATAGGGAGGGTTGGGTTCATGGCCTTTGCGGCAGTAGTACTTGATATCGCAACGCGCGAACTTGATCGTCCCTATGATTATGCTATCCCAACTGAGCTTGCGTTTCAGGTAAAGATAGGCGTGACAGTTCTGGTGAACTTTTCTGGCAGAGTTGCCGTGGGCTATGTAGTGGCGTTATCTGATACTCCTCCTGCAGAGGTACCGCTTAACAAAATTTTGCCAATCAAGCAGGTTTTGACAGAATCAGCTTTTGATGAAGCTGCAGCACGTGTAGCACTTTGGTTGGCGGCTGAATACGCCTGTCCGCTTGCGGTGGCTCTACGACTTTTCTTAGCGCCAGGGCAAAAGTTGCGTGTGCATCGTGTGGCGCCTGATGCGCCTTGGGAGCTTGTGCGTGAAAAAGCAGGACCTATCGATACTCGTTGGGTTTCTTTGAGCAAAGCAGGACTTTCGTTTGTTCCTCAAAAAAATGCTTCCCGTCAGCGAGAATTACTTGCTGCTCTTGCTGCGGGTCCTCAGCGCATGGCAGAGCTTGCGGCGATGGTGCCGGGGGCAAGTGCGGTTGTCAACGCGCTCGCTAAACGCAGCGTAGTGAGTATTGAGCTCCGCCGACATATTCGCGGAAGCGGGGAGACTACGAGCTTATCAAGTGCTCACGCAACGCGACCCGACATGCTGACTGAAGGGCAAAAAAACGCACTTGAGACAGTTGAGGCGGCGCGTCTTGCTGCTCGTGGTGATGTGGTTTTAGTTGATGGTGTGACGGGTTCAGGCAAAACCGAAGTATATCTTGCGGCTATTGAGCGAGCTCGCGCAGCTGGTCAGGGTGCGTTGGTGCTTGTTCCTGAGATCTCTTTGACAGCACAGACTGTCGGTCGTTTTCGCAGTCGCTTTGGCGAAGATGTTGCGGTGCTTCATAGTCGTCTTTCGGTGGGTGAGCGTTTTGATCAGTGGGATATGGTACGCCGCGGATATGCCCATGTAGTAGTGGGTGCTCGCTCTGCTTTATTCGCTCCAGTGGCAAATTTGGGTCTTATTGTGATTGATGAGGAACATGAAGGTTCTTACAAGCAAGACTCTATGCCACGCTATCATGCACGTGAAGTAGCGGCGCGCATGGCAAAAGAGCGCGGCTGTGCCTTGGTATTGGGTTCGGCTACACCGTCACTCGAAAGCCTTGAGCGTTGTCGCTGTGGCAGCTATGCGGGGGTATCTTGGACGCGTGTCGAGATGCCCGAGCGACCAGGTACTACAGAGTTACCATCAGTTGAAATTGTGGATATGACTCAGCAGTTCGCTGCGGGTAGACGTACGTTTTTTTCTTTACCACTAACACAGGCATTAGAAGATGTAGTGCGCCATCGTGAAAAAGCAGTACTGCTCCTTAATCGACGTGGCTTTGCCAATTTTTTGATGTGCCGAGAATGCGGCTGTGTGCCTGAATGTCCGCACTGCTCTGTTGCACTGACGTATCACGAACGCACTCATGAGCTGGTTTGTCATAGCTGTGGACGCTCGTGGCCACAAAAGAGTTACCCCGATCCATCCTCGCGGTGTCCCAATTGCGGGAGTCGCTATATGGGGGCCTATGGGGTAGGTACGCAGCGTGTCGAAGATGAGCTACATATTTTGCTCAATGATTTGGGAGAAGCTGGGGACGATGTTGAGATAATCCGTATGGATGCGGATACGACGCGTACCAAGGGCGCTCACCAAAAGCTGCTTGAGCGTTTTGATGGTGCAAACTGCGCTATTTTGTTGGGAACGCAAATGATTGCTAAGGGCCTCGATTTTCCCGAGGTTACCTTGGTGGGTGTTATCAACGCTGATACGACACTTAAGTTACCCGATTTTAGAGCTGCTGAACGCACTTATGATCTGCTCGAACAGGTGGCAGGTCGTGCAGGGCGCGGTGATAAAGCGGGGCGCGTAATTGTGCAGAGTTATTGGGCGGGCCATCCCGCTATTGCATCGGTAGCACTGCATCGCCGTGAGTTGTTTGTGGATAGTGAGCTTGATCTGCGCGCTGAGGCCTCATACCCGCCCTTTACGCGTCTTTCCAATGTGTTGCTTTGGGGGACACAAGAGTCTCAGGTCAAACGTTGTACTGCGGAGGTTGCCGAGGCAATACGTGCTGCCATTAAAAGCTTTGATGATGCAGATAACTGGGAGGTACTAGGTCCTGTTGAATGCATCAAAGCGCGCGTTAAGGATCGCTTCCGCCGGCATATCTTAATTAAATCTCCCCTTAATTCAAAACCTGGCCCCTTGCTTTCTGCCTGTGTAAAAGCTGCAAAATTACCCCGAGGTATTACGGTGGCAATTGATGTGGATGCCGCTGACCTCATGTGAGTCTCATGGGTCGATGACTTATGCCGTTTTATGGGTATGATTGTGAGGAAACAACTTATGTTGCCCAAGCGCTACTTTTAGGCAACATTTTTCTAAGGAGTTACGATGAGCGCGGTTCAAGATATTGTCTTTGGCAATGATGACCGCTTGCATGTTGAGTGCGAGCCGATTGAGACCATTGATGACGATGTGCGGCAATTAGCAAAGCATATGCTTAAGGATATGTATGCGACTGATGGCGTTGGGCTTGCAGCGCCGCAGGTGGGCAAACTGGTGCAGATGGTTGTTATCGATGTTGATTATGCCGAGTCAGGTGGACGCAAGAATCCTTATGTGCTTATCAATCCCAAAATCATTGTGGCGGACGGTCCTGAACGTACAACAGGGGAGGGCTGCCTATCCTATCCCGGCATTACTTGTGAGGTCACTCGTCCTTCTCATGTTATTGTGCAAGCGCTCAACCTTGATGGTGAATTAATGCAATATGAGGCTCGCGATAATCTACTGGCAGTTTGTTTGCAGCACGAGATCGATCATATTCATGGTGTGACAATGGTTGACCATCTGCGTCCTTTGGCACGTGCAGCAGCCATTCGCGATTTTGAGGCTGCACTTGCCCGTGGTGCTAAGCCTGGAGATGTTGGAGGGGAAGACTAGCATGTCGCTGAGAGTTGTCTTTATGGGCACTCCCGATTTTGCTGTGCCCTCTCTATCTGCCCTATCGCATGAATTTGATGTGGCGCTTGTGCTGACAATGCCCGATGCGGTGCGTGGGCGAGGCAAGCAGCTTATAGCGTCTCCCGTTAAAAAGCGTGCGCTTGAACTGGGCATCCCTGTTATCGAAACAAAACGTATTGGCGCAGCTGAAATCGCGAGCATTCGTGAGGTGGCACCTGATGTTATTGCTGTTGCTGCCTATGGTGCGATTTTGCCGGATGAGCTGCTGTCGACTGATTTGGCACGCTTTGGTGCGCTTAATGTACATGGGTCGCTGCTGCCGCGCTGGCGCGGTGCCGCTCCTATTCAGCGCGCCATCCTCGCTGGCGATGATCGTATTGGCATCTCTATCATGCGTATTGCTCATGAACTTGATGCGGGACCGTGGTGTCGTCAAGCATCTATTGACCCTAAAGGTCTATCGGCTGCAGAAATTACCCAGAGCTTAGCTGAACTTGGCGCTACCGAGCTGGTAGACGCCATCCATGAGATGGAGGCAGGTACTGACAGATGGACTGAACAGGACACCTCTCAGGTCTGTTATGCAAAAAAGATAAACAAAGCTGAGATGCGCTTGGCGCCTGCCGATGGCACATGCACTAATTTGTTGCGTATCAGCGCGGCTACTGATGCTGCTCCTGCGCGTGCTATGGTGTGTGGGCGTGGCGTGCGTGTCTTGCGTGCGGTTGCTGCACCTACCGTGAATATCGCTGCTGGTGAAGTATTGATTGATGGTACGAGGCTCTTTTTGGGTTGTGCTGATGGCGCGCTGGAATTATTGTTGGTAAAGCCTGATGGTAAGCGAGAAATGCCCGTCTCTGCTTGGGTGGCCGGCCTTCGCGGGGATCCTGTCTGGGGTGATATGTAGTGTCTGCCCTCTCGCCTGCACGTGTAGTTGCTTTTGAGATGGTGTCCGAGCGCCGCCGGCGAGGGGCACATATGCGCGATTTATTGCGCACATCTCGAGCGATGGCTGGACTTGCATTGCGAGATAGGGCTTTGGCATCCCGTTTGGCTTTGGGTGTGACGGCTACCGTTGGCGCACTTGATGCCATGATTGACTCTCACTTGAGGCATGGAGTGCATATTGAGCCACGTGTGCGGGATGCGTTGCGCGTTGCTTGCTATGAGCTCTGCTGGTTGGATACCCCAACAGCGGTGGTTATAAGTCAGGGTGTTGAGTTGGTGCGTCGTGCTGTCCCGCGTGCAGCGGGTCTTGCCAATGCGGTGTTGCATCGTGTGTCCGAGCAAGATGTTGCAGCTATCTGCGAAGCCGAGCGTCGTATATATGATGGCAGCTCAGATTTGCTTGCCAAAGACATTGCGATTGCCTGCGGAATGCCCGAGCCGTTGATTTATCAACTGTTGGCTTCGTGCGGTGAGGAAGTGTGTCGTGAGTGCGCTTTGGCGCAGCTCGAACCAGCACCAGTGTATATTGCAACCAACTTGGCTATGTTGAGTCCCGAGGAAGCTGCGCGACGGATGCAACAAGCTCGTCTTGAAGCACAGCCGTTAGTTATTCCGGGCTCTTGGCAGGTGACAAATCCTGCTCGCTTGGCACCTTCTGGATTGGTGCGCAATGCTATTGTCCTGCCCGTAGATTTAGCAGCTCAGATGGTTGCTCGTATTGCAGGTCCTCTTCCAGGTCAGCGTGTGTTGGAAGTAGGTCAGGGTAGAGGTACCAAAACATTGTTGTTACAAATGGCTGCGCTCGAGCAAGGTGGCCTTGCTGAGATAGTGAGTATTGATTCCGAGGATTATAAGGTACGGCTTGCGTCCAGCCGTATGGCCGTAGCTGGGGTTTCTGCTCACACGCAAAACCTTTGTTTTGACGCTTGCCAGCTCGATTCGCCGCAGTTGCCCGCTGTGCTGAGCGGCGGTTTTGACATGGTCTTTATAGATGCGCCGTGTTCGGGTACGGGCACATTGCGCCGCCATCCAGAAATTGTTTGGGGCCTTTCCCGTGCATCGGTGATGTCTCATAGAGCAGATTCACTACCTGCCTTACAGTTGCGTATGCTTCGCGCCGCATCGCAACGAGTGCGTCCGGGTGGCAGTTTGGCCTATGCGACCTGCTCTTTGCTCGAGCAGGAAAATACCGGTGTGGTTCAAGCATTTCTCGAGAGCCCCGAAGGCCGTTCATTTGAGCGAGTCTCTGTGCTTGAGGCTCCAGCAGTGCGTTCTTTAAGCGATGCTGCATACGGACTTGTGGCATCTTGTGTTACGTCTGAAGGCTACTTTGCCTCGCATCCTCGCGTTGCTTCCTTTGATGGTCACTTTTGCGCTCTTTTCCGCCGCAACTAAGCCAATTTATTCTTCGACTCTTATCCACACAGATGGTTCATCCTTCGGCCTACCGAAAAAAATGACCAGCTTTTGTGTACTCCAACTTCGAAACTTGAACCATCTTTAGTAGCACATTTCAAATTGAGTAGCACATACTGATGCAGAGGACGCAAAACTAAAAGCCATCAGTCCCAAAACTAAAGGCCATTAGTCCCGGGTGATGAATGGTTGTAGTGCATGGGGAACTCCAAATGACTGTAATAGCTGGTAAAAGAAAGCTAAATCACATGCATTTGCGAATGAAAAGCGCATGATGCTTGCTAGTCGGGAGAGACGCGATTCTCGCAATCGTTCTGCTGTTAAAACATCAATGGCAGAGCGTCCTTGGGTCATGTCTGGATCTACGTATTTCTGTCGTCCATCTAGTTCCCCGATAATCCTTTGTCCTGTGGGCAATGTCCAGAGAAAATCAACTCGATATGTTGCTTTGCTTATGGGGTCAATAATTGTTGCTTGCAACTCTGGTGAAGCAAAGCCAAGTTCAAGAATATGGGCGCGAGCTATTGACTCGCCTCCGCTTTCTGCACGCGCATCGGCAAAACCTGCAGTAATTCTTGCCTGCGCAATCCCTTTCTGGCGGAATCCTAAGTGGTTAACCTCGTTAAGTAACCATTCTTTTGCCTGATTTAATGTGCGCAATCCTGAATCTGCTATACATAATCCATCAGCAAAATTAGACATTCGCAAACATTGGGCCAAAGTTTCTGCGGTGCTAAGGACGGGTATTCCTGCTGAAATGTATGGGTGTTGCAATCTGTTTTTCATGCGCGGGATATAACGATGATGGCAGATGTATTGGTTTTCGCGAGAGCAGCTTTTTAGATGTGTAACGTGAATTTTTTGAAGTTGCCAATAGGGAACCTCAAAACCGTATGCTAATGCTGCAGTTGGACCGCAAAAAATCCAGTTAGGATGCTTTGCAGTTAGAGCGCGCGCAATATAAAGATGTTTATTATTAAAATTCAATTGGTTCCAATATTCTTTGCGTATATAAAGGCTGGGCACAGGACTAATAATGTCTCCTCGTGCTTTGCAATGACAAAAGGTGTCTTGCAAGGCTTTGTTGTTCGTCCAAGCACATGTTTGTCTCTGCTCTGCTTCATCAAGCATAGAGGTAATGATTTGCATGTGGAAGTTGGCCATTTAATCACCGAAGCCCATAGACGAGAATGTGTAAAAATGCTTCAAGAAGCAGCGAATCAATGTGCTCTATGCTGCTTTTTTGAGCTTAGATTAACCTCAGTGATAATTGGTGAATATGGTATTGATTCCGAAATATGGCTTCCCTCAAACTGACCTGCAGCTTGCACAAAACTGCCCTAGGATTTCAGCAAGTAGGCTACTAAATAATCCTTTTTGCTTGGCAGACGGTTCAAGTGTCGGAGTCTTTCCAAATAAATGGTTCAAGTGTCGGAGTTGGAGTACACAAAACAGCTGGTCATTTTTTTCGGTAGACCGAAGGATGAACCATCTGTGTGAGTGTGCGCCGAAGAATGAACCGTTTGTGTGAGAAAAGCAAAGCAAAGCGGTCAAGCAAAACGTAAGCTGTGTCGAGGTGTTGCTAGGACAGCAAGAAGCAAGCAAGGATGCCTTGGTGGCAGTTGATACGGGCATTTTCAGAGACAATTTCGTTGGAGATGCCAACATCGGACAGCAAGGCAAAGTTTTTGTGATTAACTTCCCAACGCAGTCCTATTTCGGAAGCAAATGTGTCGGGTGTCAATGCTACTGCAGAAAAAGTCTTGCCCACGGCTCCAGCATCAAGTGTCCAGCTTGTCTCACCGGCAGGGGAGAGCAGACGACATTCCCAAGCAGAACCTTCATTGTCTTCCACAATATGTGGACAAGCATTGGCATAGGCTGTCAAGTTGCCCCAAACACCCAACTGATGGTCTTGTCTGCCACCTGAGATACAGCTGAGTGTCAGGCGCAAATTTGAGTTGCGACGCGCTGCTTCGTGCGTTGCGCTCTCAAGGGCGATGGCTAGGTCGGTTGCATATTTTTTTGTGGGATAAAGCAAGGAAGTATGTGCTACTGAGCGGGCCCAATCGCATGTAGCAGGACTTGCTGTATCGTCGTCTCCACAAAATGCATCGGGTTTAATACCTGCGGCTTTTAGTGTCTCAGCCCCACGATCGACAGCAACAATCCAGTCAGCATCAGCGGCAAGGCGTGTAACAAGATCTGTTGAGCTTGGTGTGGGAGAACCTCCTATTACCAAGCAATGCAACGTGTCTGTAGGTGCTGTGGTGAGCGATCGGGCATAGTCAGTTAATAAATCCAGGCTTAATTCGGGATATCCATGGACAAAAACGTCACAGTTGGCGCGCATAAAGTTCTCATCGCGTCCATCATGGTCGTTAAAAAGGCATATTGTGGGAAATCCTGCTTTATGAGCAGTGTTAACACCAAATGGCGCATCTTCAAATACCCATGTTTCATCAACAGGTGTATCCAGTACATCACGAGCAGCAAAATAGATGTCAGCCTGTGTTTTGTCGGCACCAACCTCACCTGTGTACAGTATGTCCGAGAAATAATCGAGTAAGCCATGGTAGGCAAGTGCCTCCTTGACCAAAGGTGTTGTGGTAGACGAGGCAATGACCATTGGAATTTTTGCCGTCTTAAGCGTCTCAAGCCATAGGTCTACACCTTCAAATGGCGCAACTTCAGTCTCGTAAGCTATACGTACTTGTGCACAAACTTCAGCAAAAGCTTCTTCACGACTGGCACACACACCAAACTCATCATGAAAGAAAAAGCACTCGTCTTGAAAATTCATGTACTCATACTTTTCGGCAAGCATGTGAGCATTAGGAATATTATGGCTATCCAACCAATCGGGAAATATCCTGTTCCACATGGGCATAGAGTCAAGAATCGTGCCGTCACAATCAAAAATTGCACCAGAGATTTTCATATTGAGCTCCCCTTGTGGTTTGCTGTTAGCTTGTCATATTTTTGTCAGATGATACGTGACTTGGAGAATTTTCCCAAGGTTGGGTAGAGTGTTTTTGGGAAACACATCGCAAATGTATTTACTCGGAGGAATAATGGCACGCTATGACTACAAATGCAGCTCCTGTGGCAATGTTTTTGAAATTGAGCATTCTATGAGTGTTCATCCTAAGATTTCTTGCCCTAAGTGCGGCTCGCATGCGGAGCGTATGTTCAAAACCTATGGTATTGAATTCAAAGGTTCTGGCTACTACAACACCGATCAACGTGGTCGTTTAGCCTCGAGTACAGGCAAATAGTTTGTGTGCGTTGCAGTTGCAAAACTGCAGGCAAAGTGAATGTAGCTTGCTTACTTGCAATAAAGAATACGCAAGCAGAACGTATGTGAAAAAGTTTTTGGAATGATAGTCGTAATTACTGTGTGCTTTGAGGGTTTCTTGTCCACAATCAGCACAATAAGTAGGGGTTGTCCCTTGCATAAGGCACATTGTGTGCTATTTTAATACGGCTATGCAGTTTGCGGGCGCGGAGCCCATATGGGCGCAGGAGCGCCGCCTTGGAGGTAGGAAGTATGTCGAAGGTTTGTGATATCTGCGGCAAGCATGCCGTCGCTGGTCGTTCAATCAGCCACTCTCACCGTACGGTTAACCGTGCGTTTAAGCCCAATATCCAGCGCGTCCATGTCGTCAAGGATGGCCGTCGTGTCCAGATTAATGTCTGCACCCGCTGCCTTAAGAAGGGCAATCTCGTTCGCGCATAGCGCCTGCGGAATTTACTCTGAAGTTTAGGGGCTCCCTCGGGGGCCCCATTTGTGTATCAGCAGCTTTTGTGCCAAAACTCCGCTAGCATGTATTGGTGCGCTATACTTTCCAAAGAATATTCTGGGTCGAGACGACGTTTCGACCGTATGGAAGGAGAGGTCATGGCAAACGCCACCCCAGGCATCCTCAAGGTTTCCAACGATTGTATTGCAGACCTTGCGGGTTACGCTGCCCTCGAATGCTACGGCGTCGTGGGTATGGCCGACACTGAGTCTCAAACAGGTGTTATTCGCTTGCTTCCAACCTATCGTCTGCGCAAGGGCATCGGTGTGAGTGCCGAGGGTTCTTCGGTTGTTGTTGACCTGCACGTAGTAGTCGAGTCTGGTGTCAATATTGGCCAGGTTTCCTCGAACCTTGTGAGCGCAGTCAAATTCATCCTGAGCCAAATTGCCGAGCTCAACGATGTTGAGGTCAAAGTTCACATCGAGGGTATGCGCGTAAGCTAGGCAGCTTAAACGCTAAAACCCCATGCAAGAGACGTCCGTCAGGCAGACTCGCATCGCGCCTTTGCCGACACAGCCAAGAGGATCAAAGATGATTTCCAAAGTTATCCGCACATGTTTTCCGATTGCGGCTCAGGTCGTTGCCGACAAGGCAGAAGAAATTAACAAACTCAATGTATTCCCCGTGCCTGATGGTGATACGGGTACCAACATGTCTTTAACCTTGGGTACGGTGGTCAAGGAGGTTGAGTCTCTGCCGAGTTCAGCTACGGTAGAAGACATTGCCAAGGCGATTACTCATGGATCCCTGATGGGTGCCCGCGGTAACTCGGGTGTTATTACCAGCCAGATTCTTCGTGGTGTGGCTGAGGGCTTGACTCTTGCCAAGGGCGCAGATGCAACTCCTGGTGATATTGCAGTTGCTCTACGCAACGGTGTCAAGGTTGCTTTCAAAGCTGTGCGCAAACCAGTAGCAGGTACCATTTTGACCGTTCTCAAGGATACTTCTGCCAAAGCAGATGAACTTGCTCGCACCAAGATTTCGGTTCCTGACATGCTTGATGCACTAGTGGTTGAGGCATATGAGTCGGTTGCACGTACTCCCGAATTGCTTCCTGTCCTCAAAGAAAATGGTGTTGTTGACTCTGGCGCCTTTGGTCTTGCAACTTTCTTTGAAGCCTTCGTCAACGCTTACCAAGGAAAGGCGGGCGAGATTAGTTCCTTCAAGACAACCGTTGATGCCAAGGCAGATGTCGCCAATGTGGTTGATATTGAGCTCAACGATGATTGGGAGGGCTCTGAGTTCCGTTACTGCACAGAGTTCCTCTTCCATGCAGATAGTGCCCAGTTTGATGAGGCAGCATGCCTCGGTTACCTGTCTGCTCAGGGCGACTGTGAGCTCCTTGTTGGCTCCAACCCTGACTACAAAATCCATGTTCATACCAACAGGCCTGATCATGTCCTGCGTCACATGTTGCATCGTGGTCAGATTTACAATGTTTTTGTACACAATATGGATCTTGAGGCTCAAGAGCGCACCGAAAAGATTGCTGCTGATAAGGACGCAAAGTCAGCTTCCAATGAGCCTCGCAAATCATTAGGTTTTGTCGCTGTGGCTGCTGGTAGTGGTGAAGCAGAGATTTTGAAGTCTTTGGGCGTTGACGTGGTAGTTTCTGGTGGTCAGACGATGAACCCCTCGACTGCTGATATTCTTGAGGCTATTGAAAGTGCTCATGCCGAGCAGGTTATTGTGCTTCCCAATAATGGCAATATTCGTATGGCTTCCGAAGCGGCTGTGAGTGCCTGTGAAGATGTGAAAGCAGCGGTTGTTCCTACCAAGACTGTCCCTCAAGCATTCTCGGCCATGTTTGTTGTCGATCACGAAGCAAGTCTCGAGGATAACGTCGAAGAAATGAGCGCTGCAATTGCTGATGTTCGCGATGGTGAGGTTACTACCGCGGTTCGCGATTCACAGGCAGCTGATGGCAGCCCCATTCATTCTGGCGACGTTATGGGTATCGAGGGCGGCGAGATTACCGTTGTTGGTAACGATGTTGCTCAGGTTACACTTGACCTTATCGCCAAGATGATGGATGACGAGGAAGGCGATACGCTCACTCTGCTTGCTGGTTCTGATATGGATGACGAGGCATTTGAGCAGCTTCAAGAGCGTATTGAAGAAGTTCAGCCTGATCTCGAAATTGATGCTCAACGCGGCGAACAGCCTCTGTATCCTGTGATTTTCTCTATCGAGTAGGTGATGGGAGTCCCTATGGGGCATGCTCCCAGTATTGGTGAGGCGGCAGGTCGCCTGCAAAGGACAGCTTTGCTTGCAGGCGGGGTGTCCAAATTAAGATTCGCATCTCGTTTCTCTGGAGGAACGGGTGGCGGAGCTTTGGCGAGGCTGGGTATCGGGCGTGCTCGGGATCTGCTATTGCATATTCCTACTCGCTACAGCGACTATTCTCGCGTAGTTCCCATTGCCCTGGCGCAGGTGGGAAGCGATGCAACGATTATTGCGACTGTAGACAAAGTTGAGCTTAAGCAGCCTAAACCTCGTCTGCAATTAGTGGAACTTGCACTGGTAGACGATTCGGGCATTATGTTGGCAACGTTTTTTCGTCAGCCTTGGGTCGCCGATCAGGTAAAGCCAGGTGACCGCATTATGCTTTCGGGCAAGGTGAGCTTTGGCTATGGCTTTAGGCGTATGAATCCTGCTTTTTGGGAAAAGCTTGACAGTGATAATGACCAAGCAAATCTCGCTCGTTTGATTCCTAACTATGCTTTAACTGAAGGTTTAGGCGCGGGTTGGATGAGGCGTTTAACCTCGGCAGCTCTTGCAGATATGGGGGACGTTTGCGATCCCTTACCTGCGGCTCTTGTGGCGCGTCGTCAGCTCATGGGTCTTGCTCCTGCATTGCGTTCCATTCATTACCCTGACAGTAAAACTGAGGCCGAGCAAGCTCGTCGTCGTCTTGCTTATGATGAGCTACTCTGCTTGCAGTTAACCCTACTTGTGCGACAGCATCTACAAGATGCGGGTGTGCGTCCTGTGCAACACTGCATAAATGGAGAGCATCTGCATGCCCTAACTGCTGCTTTACCTTTTAAACTTTCGGACGAGCAGAGCCGTGCAAGTCGGGAAATCCTGCGCGATATGGCGGCTCCCCAAGTGATGAATCGCTTGCTTCTTGGTGATGTAGGTACAGGCAAGACTGTTGTTGCTGCCTTGGCTTTGGCAACTTGTGCGGATAGTCGTACTCAGGCGGCCATGATGGCACCGACTTCGGTTTTGGCTCGTCAATATGCTGAAAAACTTGGTCCATTGCTCGATATAGCACACATCAGCTGGGCTTTGCTTACAAGCGCTACTCCTAACTCTGAGCGCGCTGATATTACAGAAGCCGTAGCAGCGGGGGAGTGCAGCATCGTATTTGGTACGACGGCTCTGCTCTCAGATACGTTGCAGTTTCACAAACTCAGTCTTGTTGTGGTTGACGAGCAGCACCGCTTTGGTGTTGACCAGCGTGTGGCCTTGCGGCGAAAAGGTCCTGGCGCGGACTTGCTGGCTATGACAGCAACACCTATTCCACGTACCCTTGCGCTGACTTTCTATGGTGACATGGAGTTTTCTGTCATTAAAAAGCGTCCTCTCGCGGGTGCTGGCGTAACAACTCGCTCGGTGGTTCCCGCCAATTTAGATCTTGCCTGGGGAGCTATACGCACTGCTGTTGCCTCAGGTCAGGCTGCCTATGTCGTATGTCCTTTAATTGACGATAGTGATGAGGGTAGCGATCTTGAAGACATTCCCGAGACCAATAAAGTTGCATCTCAGCAGCTACATTCAGTTGTTTCTACCTTGCCCGAAGTGCAGCGCATGGTACCTGGAGCACAGGTAGCTATGCTGACTGGTCGCATGACTGCTGCTGACAAGGATGCGGTGATGGAGCAATTCCGCCGTGGTGAAATTCAGGTACTGGTTTGCACTACGGTTGTTGAAGTTGGTGTTGATGTGCCTCAGGTTACGGTCATGTTGGTTTTTGACTCTGATCGTTTTGGTTTGGCAACCTTACACCAACTGAGAGGGCGTGTTGGTCGAGGTCAGCTTGCAGGTCAAGCTTGGATGGTGTGCGCCTCAAAGAAAAATAGCCCTGCTCGTAGACGTATTGATGCGCTTGAGGCAACCTCCGATGGTTTTAAATTGGCAGAGCTCGACCTCCAATTGCGCCATGAGGGAGAAGTGCTAGGCTATCGCCAACATGGCGGCATGAATTTGCAGCTATCTGACCTTGCAACCGATCAGGATTTGATTGGATGGGCTCATGAGGATGCACTTGCCTTGATGCAAGCAGACCCAGAACTTCAACTACCCGAGCATGTCCCCCTTGCCATAGAATTACACGATCGTTTTGGAGTGTATTTTGAAGAGGTGGAGCGCGTATGAGTGGGCAGCTGCGCATTGTAGGTGGCATGTGGAAAGGAAAAACTCTTGAGACACCCAAAGGTCGTGAGGTAACACGCCCCTCAACAGACCGTACACGTGAGCGTATTGCCTCAATGGTCTTGTCATCTTTTGCTTTGGATTTGAGTGGCATACACATACTTGATGCTTTTGCAGGAAGCGGAGCCTTGGGACTTGAGCTACTATCTCGCGGGGCTGCAAGCTGCTCTTTTGTAGATATTAATCGTAATTCTGCTGCAGTTGTCAAACGTAATTGTGCAGCGCTGCAGGCACAAAGAATGACTCGTGTAGTCGTAGGTGATATATGGACCCTCATAAAGCGCGGAGGTCTTTGGGGTGCTCCTTTTGACCTTGTTTTGCTTGATCCGCCCTATGCGATTGCAGCGGGGCAGATTTCTCAGTTGGTTGAGGATCTCGACCAACAGGGTCTGCTTGCTCCGTCGGCACGCATACTCTATGAGCATGAAGTCAAGACTTCTGGTCTTACGTTGCCCAAAGCGATGCTCATGAAGTCAAAAAAGCAAGGAATTACTACTGTTGATCTGCTGATATATGATGTCGGCAAGACGAGTGAAGCTGATGATGAGGGACGTGTATATGAGCGCGCAAATTATTGATCATGTAGTGGTGCCTGGTACTTTTGATCCAGTTACCTTTGGACATCTTGATGTCATTGAGCGTGCGCGGCGCCTCTTTCCCAAGGTCACGGTGGCAGTAGCAGCTTCTCAGGGCAAAAATGGGGTAGGTACGGCATTTTCTTTGGATGAGCGTGTGTCCATGATTGCTGGTGCGCTTCATGCAGAAGGTATTGATGATGTGGACGTAAAGCCCTTTAGTGGTCTGCTGGTGAGTTTTTGTCAGCAGCTCGGTGCTCGTGGAGTGGTCAAGGGTCTGCGTGCAATGACCGATTTTGAGTATGAACTTCAACAAGCAGCCCTTAACACGCGTCTTGATTCGGATATTGAGTCTATTTTTGTCATGTCGGCAAGCAAATATGGTTATGTTTCATCATCAATTGTGCGTGAGCTGGCCTCTTTGGGATCTGATGTGTCTTTTTTGGTACCGCCCAATGTGCAGTCTTGCTTGCTTGAGCATTATGGTGCTTAAGTTTCTGCTACCATTCTAAAATAAGTGTGAGATATAGCAGCTTGGACTTAAGCTTGCTCAAAACGAACTCAGGACGGAAGGAGTCCCAGATGCAGCCAGGTGAGGAGATCGAGAGCCTGGTCGGCGAGCTCGAGCAGATTATCAGTGAGGCAAAGCAACCCTTTGCTGGCGGTGCTCAAAAGAAGGTTGTCGACGCCCAGGAGATCTACGAGATCCTGGATGAGATTCGTGATCGTTTCCCCCAGGAGTTCGCCGATGCACGTCGCATTGTCAAGGAAGAGCAGGAGACTCTTGATCGTGCGCAGCAGCAGGCTGATGCTATCATCGCTGATGCGCAGCAGCAGGCGATGATTTTGGCTGGCGACCAAGAGGTAGTTCGTTTGGCTCAGCATCAAGCCGACCAGATTCGTGACCAGGCTTCTCAGTATGAGCGCGATACACGTTACAATGCCGAGTCCTATGCCGACTCCGTACTCGCTCATCTTGAGGACAACCTTAAGTCGATGACGAGCTCAGTTACGCGAGTCCGTCAGACGATTGAGGAAGGTTCTTCCTCTCGTCGTGAAGAGGCAGGTTGGTAGACGGCATGCAGCCGCTGATTATTCCTTTAGACGCAAGACTTGCAGATCCCGGTAGTACTCTACCGCTGATGGGTCATCTTGACGAAGAGGGCTATACCCTCGGTGATCATGATTTCACACTCCCTGCAGGTATTGATTATGATTTGATGTTCACCAATGCTGGTGAAGGTATTTTGGCTACGGGTATGCTCAATGCGCATGTTGTTGGCTCTTGCGATCGCTGCCTTGAGAAGGCTGAGTTTGATGTTGCGGGTGAAGTAGACGAGTATTTTCTCTTCCATGAGCCTGATCCCGCTAGCTTGGGTGACGATGAAGATGAGATTGACTTTGCGTTGGTCTCTGCCGATCAGACCATTGACTTGTCTGAAGCGCTTAGTTCAGCTCTGTTGATGGAAACCCCCTTCGTCGTTTTGTGTAAGCCTGACTGTCGCGGTCTTTGTCCTGTATGTGGTGCCAATCTCAATGAAGAAGATTGTGGCCATGCAGCTCAAATCGAGCAGGACAGATTGTCATCAAGTCCTTTTGCCAAGCTCAAGGAGCTTAAACTGGAGGATTAACATCGCGTAGCTTACTTGCTCCTGCGGCTTTTTGGGAGAAAGATATGCAGATAGTGGCACACAGACTATATGCGTGCTACAATCTCGTTTTGTGTGATTAGGTAGGACCGTGCCGTCGCATAGACTACGGACGGTGCGAGATGAGTTGGAAGCAGAGGTCAACATGGCAGTTCCTAAGCAAAAGAAGGGTCGCGGTGCCACCCACACCCGCCGTTCGGCAAACAGCAAGCTCACGGCACCTAGCCGCTCGGTGTGCCCCCGCTGCGGCGCCCCCAAGCTGCCGCATCATGTGTGCCCCAACTGTGGCTACTACAAGGACCGCGAGGTCATTGTCACCGAGTAGCCTCATGCTGCAAGGGACAGTCTGGGGTCGGTCTCCTCGTGGGGTCGACCCTTTTTTATTAGGTTTTAGGCGTAGTCTGCCAATTGAGAGGAGTTCCGCATGACCTGCATCTGTGTTGATGTAATGGGCGGAGACAAAGAGCCTCAGGTAGTTCTTGATGGAATTGATGCTGCTTTGGCTGAGGATCCTCAGTTACAAATCTTGGCTGTTGGTGCGGCTGAGTTTGTAGAACCATTTGCTGCTGTACGTCCCCGTGTTGAGGCGTTGGTATCGACTGAGGTTATAGGCATGGAAGAACATCCAGCTGAGGCAGTTCGCAACAAAAAGGATTCTTCAATTGTTCGAGCTTGCGCAGCGGTACGAGCGGGCAAAGCTGATGGTTTCTTTTCTGCAGGGGCAACAGGTGCGATTTTTGCAGCAGCAACTCTCGGTGTAGGCAGGATTCGTGGTGTAAAGCGTCCTGCTTTGGCAGCGGCTCTGCCAAGTGGCAGTGCGCATAGGACGGTTTTTGTGGATCTTGGAGCCAATGCAGATGCTCGTCCCGAAATGATGGTGCAGTTTGCTCAAATGGGACGTGCTTATGCCAAGGTGACTTTGGGGGTGGCAGATCCCAAAGTGGCTCTGCTTTCCAATGGTGCAGAAGAGACCAAAGGCTCTGAGGCAACGCTTGCAGCTCATGAAGCGCTGGTAGAGACTACAGCTAGCACGGGCTGGTTTGCTGGCAATTGTGAGGGCTCTGATCTTTTTGGGGACGCCTTTGACGTTATCGTGACCGATGGATTTACAGGCAATGTGGCGCTCAAGACCCTTGAGGGCACCGCAAAGTTTTTGGTTTCCGAAATCAAAAAAGCCGCCAAGGCATCACCTGTGGTTGGCCTTGGCGCGCTGCTTATCAAATCGCCTCTTAAAGAAGTAGCCCTTGCACTTTCGGGCGATGAGTACGGTGGAGCAGTACTTTTGGGTTGTAAAGCACCCGTGTTCATTGGTCATGGCGCCACTTCAGTTCAGGCAATTAAGCACGGTACTCTTGCAGCTGCTGCTGCTGTCAATTCTGGTCTCGTTGCCAAAATTTCCGATGAGCTTGTGGCAACAAAATAAGGTGCCCCAGGGGTTACAATCTTCTCAAAGTGTTTGTTTTGATTTGTTGTTTAAGAGAGGACTGAATGATGGATCGCAGCGAAATTTTTGACAAGGTCGCCACGCTTATCGCTGAGACCCTTGAGGTTGATGCTGACGAGTTGACCGAAACTACGAGCTTCAACGATTTGGGTGCTGATTCCTTTGACATGCTTGAGCTTGTAACTGCCATGGAAGATGAGTTTGAAGTCACCGTGGACGAGGATGGTCTAGGCGAGATTGAGACCATTGGCGACGCGATGGACGTCATTTTGAAAGCACAGTAAGGGGCTCTTTTGAAGTTGCACCAACGCATCACCGCCCTTGAGGAAATTCTTGGACATCATTTTCTCAATCAGCGGTTGATTAGCTCTGCCATTACGCACCCTTCAGCCGTCGAGGGTCATCCCGTCTCCGACTCCTACGAACGCCTTGAGTTTTTAGGCGATTCCATCATGGGGGCCATTGTCGCTACCGATTTGTTTGAGCGTTTTCCTCAGATGGATGAAGGGGAGCTTACCCGTCTCAAAATTTCTCTGGTTTCAGGCCCCATGTTGTCCGAGGTGGCGGAGGATTTGGGTATCGGCGAACTTATCGTGTTTGGCGAGTCAGAGCGGGGTACCGGCGCTCGCGGTATGAGGTCTGCTCTTGAGAATGTTTATGAGGCAGTTGTTGGTGCACTGTATTTGGATGCAGGGTACGAGAAAGCACATGATTTTGTGCGACGTACCTTGGGTCCACATATTACCCCTGAAATTGCCGAGCGACCTATTTCACCTAAATCACGTCTGCAGGAAGTGACTCAGCGTGATCTGCATGAGGGACCCGAATACAAAATCGTGGGACAAAGTGGTCCTGCTCATCAACCCACTTTTAATGCTGTGGCTCTGGTACAGGGTAGACGTATTGGTCGTGGTTGCGGCGGCTCAAAAAAAGATGCCGAAAGCGCTGCAGCTCAAGATGCTCTTGTGCGTCTAGGTTATATTGAGGATGCCACAGCCCCTAGTCCCACAGCCCCAATGACACTCTCGCATTATTTTGCCCAACATCAGGAGGAAGACTGATGTATCTCAAGTCGCTCTCCCTCAAGGGCTTCAAATCCTTTGCTGACAAAACGCAGATGTCTTTTGACCCTGGTCTTAACGTTGTAGTAGGACCTAACGGTTCGGGCAAATCAAACGTGTCCGATGCGGTACTTTGGGTATTAGGCGAGCAAAGCGCGCGCATGTTGCGTGGTCAAGCTATGGAAGATGTTATTTTTTCAGGTAGCTCTGCTCGTGAGCCAGTGGGTGTGGCAGAGGTCACGCTCGTTTTGGATAACGAGGACCATACTCTTCCAATTGATTTTTCTGAAGTGGCACTTACACGGCGCATGTATCGCTCGGGAGAGTCTGAGTATTTGGTCAATGGTGCCCCTTCGCGTTTGCGTGATATCCAAGACATCCTGCATGATTCGGGATTGGGCAAAGACACACATTCTATTATTAGTCAGGGCAAGCTGGATTCAATTTTGTCAGGTCGTCCCGAGGAACGTCGTGAGCTTATCGAGGAAGCAGCTGGCATCTCCAAGCATCGCCGTCGTAAGGAGCGCGCCGAGCGCAAGCTGACAGCGATGGATGCCAATTTGGTTCGCGCCAAAGATGTGCAACGCGAGCTCAATCGTCAATTACGCCCCCTTGAACGTCAGGTGGATCAAGCGCGCCGTCACCATGATCTTAAAGCGCAACTTCAAGGTATTCGCACCTCGCTTGCCGTTGATGACTTGCGGCAGTTGCAGCTGCGTCATCGCGAGCTTAGTAGTGCTGGCAACGAAGCGGCGGCTCGAGTAGAGCTAGCTCAGTACCGTCTTGACGAGCGCAATCATGAGCTTGAGAAATACCAGTCTCTGCTTGAACAAAAGGGCATTTTTGTTGGTGATCTTGATGGTCAGCGTCGCCGTATGCAAGATTTGTTAGGGCGCATGGATTCCGATATACGTCTTTTGGAGGAGAAGGGCAAAAACATGGTTGCCCGTCTTTCTGAAATGCGTATGAGTTTATCGACTGCAGAAACGCAGCGCGCAGATGCTGAGCATTTGCTTTCTGCAGTTTCGTCTGAGCTTGCTGAAGCACGAGGTGCCGAAACTGAGCTGCGTAGCTCTGTTAAGGAGCTCAAGCAGAGCTCTGAGGAAGCTACGGCGCACCGTCGTGAATTGGGAGCTCAAGTCAACAAACTCAATAATGAACAGCGTCAGGCACAGCACGTATCTGATACCGAAACGCTTGCGTATGCACGTCTGCGTGATCAGATTGAGTCTGCTGAGACAACAGATGAACTCTATGAGCAGCGTTTGTCTCGCATTTCCGAACAGCTTACCCAAAATGAAGCCGCTACAGAAAAAGCTGAAGCGCGCAAAAAGCAGCTCGAGACGTCGCTTGCTCAGGCGCATGCCGACCAAGATATTGCCGAGCAGCATATCGCTGAATGCCGCGAGGCTGTGTCTTTGGCACGTGAGCATGAAGTATCTGCACGCAAGGCCTTATCTGCTGCAGAGGCAGATCTTGCTGCTACAGAGGCTCTTGATCGTGCAGGAGAAAATCAAAGTGACTTGGTGGCAGCCCTGGCTCGGGGTCCTCAAAAAGATTTGATTCGCTATCGCTTAGCTGATGTGATGGAACCGGCTCCCGAATATGAGGCAGCGTTTGAAGCGTTTTTTGGCGGCGATCTAGCAGCTTTGGTAGTCGATAGCGTCAAGGAAGCAGGACTGCTGGCACAAACTGCTCTCGAGATGAATAGCAAGGGAACAGCAACACTGCTTTCCCTTGAGAGCGCCTCGCTTGCGCATGAGGATGCAGACAATCTGCCTGGTGTTGCTTTGGCAGGCAAGGTTGTGGCGCAAGCAGGTTGTGAGGCTTTAGTCGCATGCCTGTTAGATGGTGTGCGTTATGTAGAAAGTGCTGAGCAGGCTTTGCAGGCGCATGAGATGTATCCAGGACTTAGCTTTGTTTCTGCTGATGGCGCAGTGGTTCATGGTGATGGTCGCACATCAGTTGGTAAACTTGCCTCTGTCTCGGCAGGCGCTCTTGAGCGCAAACGTCGTCTACGTACTCTCCGCGCATCTATGCCGCAGCTTCAGGCTAATTTGGAAACAGCGATTACAAGTCTTGCCGATGCTGAGGCTGCTTTAGCTACGGCACGGGATGAAAGTTCTGCTGCTCGTGGTGAGCTTGCACGAATGAAGGGTGAGCTGAGTTCAACCACTTCTGAATTAGGTCGCCTTGCGGCTCAGCATGACTCGGCATTGTCCGAAAAAAAGCAAGTAGAGCGTACGCGTCAGGCCGCTGCTGATAAGGTTGCTGAGGCTCGCGAACAGGTACAGCGTCACAAGCAAGCAGCCAATGAGGCACAGGCGCGTGCAAAAGAAATTGCTGCTCAACTAGAAGATATCAATGCTGAGCGCAGTCGTGCAAGTCGCGAAGAGCGCGAAGCCCAAGACAGGTATTCGGAAACCAAGCTGCGTCTTGCGACAACCTCTGAGCGTCGTAATCATCTAGAGTCTCGTGAGCGTGAACTTCTGCGTTCGGTCAAACAACTCACAGAGCGCCTTGAGACAACGCGCCTGGCTGCTGCATCACTGGATGTAGTGCGCCTGCGTGTAGAGCCGCTACATGAGCGTTATGATGCCGTACGTGGATGTGCTTTTAGATGGGCAGAGCGTCTGCGCGACCGCGCTTCTCTTGAAGAAGCAAGCTCTGATTCATTGAAAAAGACCATCGCAGAGGCACGTGCAGTGGCTGATGCTGCAGCAAAAGAGCTGGATGCTGCTAAGGCTGAAGAGGCTTCGGTCAAAATTGAGATTGGTAAAGTTCAAGTCGAAGTTAAGCATGCTGTTGAGGCTATTGCAGCAACTGGTATGCCTCTTGAGGAGGCACTTGAGCTACCTGCTCCTGACAATCGTGAGGAAAGTGAACGTCGCGCCGAGCGTATCGCTCATCAGCTGGAATCCCTAGGCCCAGTTAACGAGGCCGCGATGGATCAATATAGCAAACTCAAGGAGCGCGCTGACTACATTGCCTCTCAGGTTGAGGATCTTGAGCGTGCGCGTACTTCTTTGCGCAAAATTACTTTGGCTATTGAGCGCAAAATGCGCAAGAGGTTCCTTACCGTTTTTGACCAGGTTAACGTCAATTTTTCTGAGGTTTTTTCTTTGCTTTTCCCCGGCGGCAAAGCACATCTTGAGATGGACGATCCCGATCATCCCGATGAGACGGGCATTGAGATTTCAGCGCAGCCACGTGGCAAGCGTATTGCAAAAATGACTCTGATGAGCGGTGGTGAAAAATCGCTTACGGCTTTGGCATTGCTTTTTGCCGTATACAAGACGCGCACGGTACCCTTCTATATCTTTGATGAGGTCGAAGCCGCACTAGACGATGCCAACCTCACCAAGCTTCTGGATGCTATCGAGCGTCTTAAGGAAACGACGCAGCTCATTGTTATCAGCCACCAAAGGCGCACGATGGAACAAGCAGATGTCTTGTATGGTGTATCCATGCGTGCTGATGGTGTCAGTCGTGTGGTCAGTCAGCGACTTGATCGCGCAACAGGAAAGGTAGTTGATGCCTAATGGGTTTTATGGAACGCCTGCAGAAAGGCCTTTCTCGTTCTCGTGAGGCACTTTCTGAGATTTTTTATATGGGTGGCGAGGTTGATGAGGACTTTTGGGAGGACCTCACAGATCGTCTGGTAATGGGCGATATCGGTGGCGAAGTAGCAATGCAGGTTACCGATGATTTACGTGAGCAGGCTGCTCGTGAAAATCTTGTCCGTCCCGATCAGTTGCGTTCTGCTTTGGCAAAGCGTCTGGCACAGGCATTTACGCCTGCTGAACGTGATCCGTTTTCTGATTTGCCAAGCTGTGTGCTCTTTGTTGGTATTAATGGTGCGGGTAAGACAACCACTGTGGGAAAACTAGCAGGGGCTGCAAAATCTGCTGGCCAAGGTGTTGTGATTGGCGGTGCGGATACTTTTCGCGCTGCTGCTATCGAGCAGCTGCAGGTTTGGGGCGATCGAGCTCATGTGCCTGTAATTACTCGTGAACGTGGGGGAGACCCTGCGAGCGTCTGCTATGACGTATTAGATGCTGCTGAGAAAAACAACAGCCAACTAGTGCTTATCGATACAGCAGGACGCCTGCATACCTCGCCTGAACTTATGCGTGAGCTTGAGAAGGTTGTGCGTGTCACTCGCAAGCGTGCCGATGGTGTGTTCCCTGTATCGGTAGTTTTGGTGATTGATGCTACAACTGGGCAAAATGGTCTTGCTCAGGCGCGCGAGTTTAATGATGCACTTGATATTGATGGTCTGATTGTTACCAAACTTGACGGTACAGCCAAGGGCGGTATTGCTATTGCCATCTCACATGAGCTAAAACTTCCGATTTATCGTATAGGCGTAGGTGAGGGTATTGAGGATTTGCAGTCCTTTGATGCACTTTCCTATACGACAGCATTAGTGGGAGATGTCACTGCATAGCTTAAGCGTGATTTTGCGTATGTTTTTTAGTGTATGACCCTGAAGGGATGTATATGTTCAACAGCCTCTCTGATCGCTTGCAAGATACTTTTTCCAAGCTGCGCGGCAAGGGCCGCTTGACCGAGGACGACATTAATGCAGCTATGCGTGAGATTCGCATGGCTCTGCTTGAGGCTGATGTAAATTATCGTGTTGTCAAGGATTTTGTGGCAGCTTGCAAGGAACGCTGTATGACTGCCGAGGTTCTTGACTCGCTGAGTCCTGCTCAAAATGTTGTGCGTATTGTACTTGATCGCCTAACTGAGCTTTTGGGCACCACTGATTCCAAGCTTGCGCTTGCCCAGAATCGCACGCCTAATGTCATTATGCTTGTGGGTCTGCAGGGTTCTGGTAAGACTACTGCAGCTTCCAAGCTTGCCTATTTGCTCAAGAAGCAGGGCCACAGTCCTTTGCTGGCTGCCTGCGATACTCACCGTCCCGCTGCAGCTGACCAACTTGAGACCCTTGGTGGAGAGATTGGTGTGCCAGTATGGCGTGGCGATGGCAAAGATGCAGTTGAGGTCGCAAAGGGCTCCATCCAAAACGCTGTTGATCGCATGTGTGACATCGTTATCGTCGATACTGCAGGTCGTTTGCAAATCGATGAGCTTATGATGCAGGAAGCAATTGCAATCAAACAGGCTGTCAAGCCCGATCAAATCCTCATGGTCGTTGACGCTATGGGCGGTCAAGATATCGTCAATGTTGTATCTACCTTTGCCGAGCGTACAGACTTTGATGGTGTCATCATGTCCAAGCTCGACGGCGATGCTCGTGGCGGCGGTGCTCTTTCGGTACGTGCTGTTACTGGTAAGCCTATTAAGTTTGTTTCTATGGGCGAGAAGCCCGATTCACTCGAGGTTTTTCATCCTGATCGCATGGCCAAGCGTATTCTTGGCATGGGCGACGTTATTGGCATTATTGAACAGGCTGAAAAGGTTGCTACCGAGCAGGATATTGCTGATGCTGAGCGTATGCTCAAGTCTGGCTTTACGATGGATGACATGCTCTCGCAGATGCAACAGATTCGCAAAATGGGTGGTCTAGGCAAGCTGATTGGCATGATTCCTGGTGGCGAGCGTATGATGGCTCAGGCTGGCGGCAATCTTGATGATACGCAGATTACTCGCATTGAGGCTATGATTCACTCAATGACAGTGGGGGAGCGTGCAAACCCCAAGCAGATTAATGGTCAGCGTCGTCGCCGTATTGCTGCGGGTTCAGGCCGTAGTGTTCAGGAAGTTAACCAGCTGCTCAAGCAGTGGGGTGAAATGAACAAAATGATGGGCAAGATGCGCCAGATGGCTGGCAATATGGGTGGTAATTCCAAGCAAGCAAAGCGCCAGATGCAGCAGATGATGCGCGGTATGGGCGGTATGCCTGGAATGGGTGGTATGCCTGGCTTTGGCGGCAAGCGTGGAAGACGCTTCTAGAGTCTCAATATCGTTCCCAACCACCCCGCCCCGCAGGCGGTCCACTCGGTTCACTACCGCCCCAGCCTCCCGCAAACGGTTCAATACCGTCCCAAATCTCCGCAGACGGTTCAAAACCGTCGCTCCGCTTCAACAAAAGTGTTGCTTACCTTTTTACTGAGGGTGCCTCTTGAACCGTTTGCAGATAAAAGGGTGCTTCTTGAACCCGTTGTAACCACTTTTCCGCAGGCGGTTCAAAACCGTACCAAACGGCTGAAGAATGCCCAGATAAAAATTTCCGCAAGGGCGTTTATTGAACCCGATGTGGGCGAAAGGGTGCATATTGAACCCGATGCGAGTAAAAGGGA
>NZ_KE952949.1:180065-181537 GCF_000466405.1 Atopobium sp. oral taxon 810 str. F0209
TGAACCCGATGCGAGTAAAAGGGAGCTTATCGAACCGCCTGCGGGAAGAGTGTAGACAAAGGGGTGAAGGAATACCTGAACAGCCTGTGCGAGGAGACTTACTTTAATAGGGTTGTGTCATAAAAGGGTGGATCGCGTGGGGAATATCAAACGAATTGAGTAGTTTGTCCAAGAAGACTAGATTGCAAACATCTGCAAATGAGAATCGCATGACGCTTACCTGACGAGAAATACGAGATTCACGTAAGCGCTCGTCGGCCATCACATCTACTATCGAACGTCCATTTGTCATATTTGGATCACAGTATTTTTGTCTGCCATCAAGTTCTCCCGCGACTTTACGACCATCGGGCAAGATCCACAAAAAATCAGCTCGGAAGGTCTTTTGACTTAACGGATCAAATATAGGAGCCTGCAACTCTGGTAAAGCAAAACCAAGCTCAATTATGCGTGCGCGGGCAATTGATTCGCCGCCGCTTTCTGCGCGTGGATTGGCAAAGCTTGCAGTAAGTCTTGCTTGGACGATGCCTTTGCGCTGCTTTCCAAGTTGCTTAACAGCTTCTAGCAACCATTCTTTTGACTTGTTCAAAACTCGTAATGCCGAGTCCGCAATGCAAAGCCCATCTGAAAAATTCATTGTGCAAAGGCATTGAAGAATAGTTTCAGCGGGATTTGGCACCGCAATATCGGAGGCGATATACGGATTGCTGAGAGTGGCTTTCATATGTTCCGGGAAACGACGATGTTTTATAAGCCCATTTGCCCGACAAGCACCTTTCGTATGCATAACATGGATTTTTGCCAGCGAGTTATATGGAACAGCAAAACCATATGCAAGAGCGGCAGTTGGGCCATAAAAGACCCAGTTGGGATGTTTTGCCTGTAGAGCTCGAGCAATATGAAGATGTTGCTCCTCCGTGCTTAGCCTGCTCCAGTAATCTTGTCGTACATAAAGACCAGTTGTGGGACTGGTTACACGCTCTTTAAGTTTGTATTTGCGTAATGTATTTCTTAATAACCTATCGTCTGTAAAAGCGCACATATGCATGTGCTCTGCATTGGCCAGTAATTGTGTTGCTTCGTGAATATGAGAAGTAGCCATTTGTCCTCACATGCCTAGAATTTCCGCTCCTACAGAGATTATTTCGTCTAAATGAAAAGCCGATTTGTTCGCCCAAATAAAATGTAGTTAATATCCATGCTAAATGGCTCTGAACTGGTGATATTCATAAAATATAGATAAATAATTAAATTAACTTGGCAATAACTGCCACTTATCTGCCGTGTATCTGGCATGTAGTTAATAGTTCCATAGCCAACTGATAGCGATTTCATCATCAACTGACACTTAGCTTGCAGTTGGCTGGCAGAACTCTGTACAAATTCGGGATAAAGCTTGTATCCGCAAAGCGCGATGCGGTCTTCATGTTTTTCTTGCATTGGGTTCAAAAGCGTACCAAACAGCTCGAGAA
>NZ_KE952949.1:181547-181762 GCF_000466405.1 Atopobium sp. oral taxon 810 str. F0209
GAGAAAGTGCAGGTAAATTTTCTTCCGAGGATGCATCTTGAACCCTCTGCAGGGAAAAGGGTGCTTCTTGAACCGCTTGTAGATGAAAGGGTGCTTCTTGAACCCGTTGTCTTCCATTTAATGCAGGCGGTTCAAAACCGTACCAAATGGCTGAAGAATGCCCAGATAAAAAATGGCGCAAGGGCGCATATTGAACCCGATGCGAGTAAAAGGGA
>NZ_KE952949.1:181772-319361 GCF_000466405.1 Atopobium sp. oral taxon 810 str. F0209
TGAACCCGATGCGAGTAAAAGGGAGCTTATTGAACCGCTTGTGGGTAAAAGGGAGCTTATTGAACCGCCTGCGGGAAGAGTGCGAGCAAAAAGGTGCATCGTGGACTGCATGCGGGAAGAGTGCGGGTAAAAGGGTGCTTTATGAGCCAGCCATGGGCGTGTGCTGGCGCTTTAAGGAAGCAGAGCAGGACACGGACCTGTGGCGATGCGCTACCTAATGGCGGCAGAGTTGCCAGAAGGCAACAGCGCTTGCAGCAGCTACGTTAAGAGAATCGACCCCATGACTCATGGGGATGATAACGCTGGCATCGCAACCAGCTAATACCTTGTGCGTTAGTCCACTGCCTTCAGTACCCAAGAAAAGTGCAAGTTTTTCATGTTGGCTAAGCGCTGGATTATCTAGTCGTATTGCTTTCTCATCTAAAGCAAGCGCAGCGCAGAAAAACCCTTCCTTATGCAGGAGTTCCAAGCCCTCCTGCGGCCAAGGCGCGGGAAGATATGCCCAGGGCACCTGCAGTACTGTTCCCATAGAAACGCGTAACGAGCGACGATTGAGCGGGTCGGCGCAGGTAGGAGCAAGTAGCACTGCATCTGCACCAAGCGCTGCTGCCGAGCGGAAAATCGCTCCTACATTGCTCACGTCAACAATATCTTCAAGTACTGCAACCCTTTTTGCACCCGCCAAAACCTCTTGCGCATCACGCGGCTTTGGACGAGAAAAGCAGCCCAGAATACCGCGGGTTACGGTATAGCCCACCACCTTGCTCATGAGCTCAGTTGGAGCGACAAAAACAGGTGTATCTTTGCCAAGCTGGGCAAAGATGTCAGCGCAACTCTCAAAGCGCCGTTCATCAATAAAAAGCGAAAGAGGAGAGAATCCTTCCTTAAGTGCAACTTCAATTACTAAACGTGATTCTGCAATCATGACTGCAGCCTCGGGATTGAGCACATGTTTGAGCTGCTTGCCGCTTAAAGATATGTAGGCCGCAAGACGAGGATCGTCCAGATTAGAAATATCTATGCGCTGCATGAAAACCTCTTGCTTCCGTAAAATCTTCTAAGAGAGCGTTACCATTATCTAACAGTGGGAACAATCTCTTGTGTCTAAGAGTTCAGATGTAATTTTCAGCGCAGCATATAGGCTGCGTAGCTGGGGGAATGTTGATATGGCTCAAAATAATTACCCGCGTCACAGTGCGGCATATGCACATTTGGGTGTTGAAGAGACAAGTGTTAGTCCATCTCCTACGCCCCCTATGGATGACAAACCAAAAAAGAAAACCTCTTTGGTGCCCATTCTGGTGGTACTTGGCGTTTTGCTTGTTGTGTATTTTGGCGGAGTCTTTTTCTTTAGTAATGCGTTTTATCCCTCGACCACTCTAGACGGCAAGGATGTGTCGCTGAAATTTGCCAAGGAAATCGCCCAAGCTCAAGTTGAAACAGGTGAGCGTTCGCATCTTACGGTCAACATTCCTGATGGTCAGACGCTTGAGCTTAATGGTTCTGACGTGTCACTAAAAATTGACGGTAATGCTTACGCTCGTAATGCCATGACCACTCAGCAACCCTGGTTTTGGCCAGTACGTGCTTGGGGCTCTCATGTGGTCAAACTTCCCGTTTCAGCAAATTTTGATAAAACCAAACTAAAAGAGGTTGTAGCTAAGCTTGTAGAAGAACATAACTCTGGAGCAAAGCAGCCCAAAAATGCCAGCGCTCGCTTTGATGACAAGTCGAAAAGCTACCAGATTACTCCGGCTGAGGAAGGCACCACGCTTAACGCAGATTATGTTGAGACTGAGGTTGCAAAAGCCCTTACCGATCTCAAAGCTACTTTTGAACTTACCAAAGACGCTTACATCCAGCCTACCGTCAAAGACGATGATGAGGCGCTCAAAAAAGCGGTTGAAAAGGCAAATTCTATGCTTAAGGCAACCCAGTCTTTGACTATCGAGGGCAAAGAAGTAGCAAAAGTCGAAGCAGATAAGCTTGGTAGTTGGATTTCCATCTCTGATAAAAATGAAGCCACTATCAATGCTGATGCTGTCAAGAAATGGACCCAAGGCGATTTGTCAAAGCAACTTGATACCGTGGGCTCTACGCGTACGTATTCGTTGCCTGATGGCGGCAGTGTAACCGTTAGTGGTGGTCGTTACGGCTGGGTTATTGACGGCGCTGATGTGGCTGACAGTATTGTGAGCAATGTTAAAGCAGGCAAATCCGCAAGCATTGAAGTTTCGATGAAACAAAAAGCCGTCAAATACGCTGATGGGGGAGCAGACTGGGGTGATCGCTGGGTTGATGTCAATCTCAGTGCACAGCACGCTGTGTTGTATGACCATGGCAAGAGGCTTTGGGAGTCTGATTTTGTATCTGGCAATAGCAGCGAAGGTCACAGTACCCCGACTGGAGTTTATTCGGTCAACTCCAATATGACTTCTAAGGAATCTTCGGGTTCGCAGGTAAAACTTGTCTCACCCTTTAAAGATTCTAAGGGTAAGCCCACCTATACTAGCTATGTTGACTGGTGGGTTCCTTTTATCGACAACCAATATGCTTTCCACGATGCCTCTTGGCGCAAGTCTAGCGAATTTGGCGGCGATACTTACAAGTCCAATGGCAGTCACGGCTGCATTAACCTTCCTCCTGATAAGGCAAAAGCTCTCTACAAATTAGTCTCAGTTGGCGATGTTGTTGTGGTTCACGACTAATTCTTATCTGCTATGGGTATCAATGGGGGGAATATAGAAACTCTCGCATGAGTTGTCTTTGCTGATGGGAGCTTTAGATGGAAATGAACAATAGGCGCAGACGCCAAACAATGATTATGTATTTCATTGCTGGTCTTGTGCTTGCTTTCGCGCTGCAGAGGGCGCTCTTTACCAATATTTCTGCTGCCAAGGTAGAGCAGGTGACTTACAGCAAATTTGTTTCAATGGTTGAAGATGACAAGGTAAACTCTGTCAGCCTCAATCAATCAAATAACGAGATTACCTTTAAGACTGATAACAAAGACATTAGCTATGTCACCACTGCATGGCCTAATGATGATAATTTAACTTCGTTGCTCAAGCAGCACAAAGTTACTTTTGCTTCTACTGTAGATGACAGATCTTCTGGGATGTGGATGTACCTCGTCGCAAGCTACCTTATTCCTATTGCCTTGGTTTGGCTGGGCTTTTGGTTCCTCCGTCGTCGTTTGAGTAAGCAAATGGGTGATGATGGTCCCTCAATGAACTTTGGTGGCGGTCTTGGCTTTGGTGGTGTTGGTAAGTCTGGCGCAAAAATTGTGGCAGACAAGGATAATGACACCACTTTTCGTGATGTTGCAGGTCAGGATGAGGCTAAAGAGTCTTTGGCTGAGATTGTCAACTTCCTTGAGCATCCCGAAAAATATGCCGAGATTGGTGCCCGTTGTCCCCGTGGCGCCCTGCTTGTAGGGCCTCCAGGAACAGGTAAAACCCTGCTTGCCAAGGCAGTGGCTGGCGAAGCAAAGGTGCCCTTCTTCCAAATTGCAGGATCTGAGTTTGTTGAGATGTTTGTTGGTCGTGGCGCTGCTCGTGTGCGTGATCTTTTCAAACAGGCCAACGAAAAAGCGCCTTGTATTGTCTTTATTGACGAGATTGATACCATCGGTAAAAAACGTGGCGTCTCGCTTAATTCCAATGACGAACGTGAGCAGACCTTAAATCAGCTGCTGACCGAGATGGATGGTTTCGACAATCACAAGGGCATTGTTGTGCTCGCAGCTACCAATCAGCCCGATGTGCTTGATCCTGCACTTTTGCGTCCTGGTCGTTTTGACCGTCGCATTCCTGTAGAGCTGCCAGACCTTACTGGTCGTGAGTCCATTCTCAAGTTGCATTCTCATGATGTAAAGATGGAGTCTGGTGTCGACTTTGCTCAAATTGCACGTACGACCCCGGGCGCCTCTGGTGCAGATCTCGCTAATATGATTAATGAGGCGGCTCTGCGCGCTGTTCGTCAAGGCCGAAAGTATGTCACTCAAGAAGACATCGAAGAGTCGGTGGATACTGTTATCGCAGGCGAAAAGAAGAAGTCCACCGTACTATCTGAGCACGAAAAGGAAGTTGTTGCCTATCATGAGACTGGTCATGCTATTGTCGCAGCAGTCCAAGATGGCAAAACTCCCGTATCCAAAATTACGATTGTTCCTCGTACCTCGGGTGCTTTGGGCTTTACGATGCAGGCTGAGGAAGACGAGCATTATCTCACCACGCGTGAGGAGTTTAAGCAGCGTATTGCTGTGCTTTGCGGTGGTCGTGCAGCAGAGGAACTCATCTTTGGTCATATGAGTTCAGGCGCTGCTAACGATATCGAAAAAGCCACTAAGATTGCTCGCGCTATGGTGACTCAGCTTGGCATGTCCGATAAGTTTGGCATGATGGCGCTAGGTGAGCGTCGCAATGTTTATCTTGGCGGTGGCAGCGAGTTGACCTGCTCTGAAGGTACTGCTCGTGAGGTTGATGATGAGGTTCGTCGCTTGGTCGAAGAAGGTCATCAGACTGCTTTGGCTACCCTTCGAGAGAATCGCTTTAAGCTTCATGAGATCGCTCATTATCTACAGTGCAAGGAAACTATTACGGGCGAAGAGTTTATGAATATTCTCTCCCGTAACGACGGCTTTGCTCCTGCAATTGTGAGTGAGGCACGTTCCAACCAAGATTAGCCTTCGGCTAGTTCTCCTGAGCGGTAGCAGCTAAGCAGTTCGTTTAGGTCGGCGATTTGTTCTCTTAGTTCGATGCCCTTGTCCGTATCACCCACGCGATGAGGAATGTCATAGCGTTCTAGCACATCGGTCTCACTCATGATGTCGGCGTTGGTATCAAGTGCAGCGTCGAGATCACGGAAAGGCCGATGTGCTTTTATACGTAGATGATGTGCGCTTTGAACCAAGGTATAACCTGCAATACCTGTCTTTGCATGGTAGGCCTGAGCAAAGCCCCCATCAATTACCAGCAGCTTTCCGCCTGCGCGCACAGGACTTTGTCCTGCTCGTACTTTGACGGGCGTATGCCCGTTGATGATATGTCCCTCAGATCCCAAGCCAAATTCCTGAAGAATAGCGTCACAAATAGCAGGGTTTTTGGTCAGACTGAAGTAGGGATCGCTGGGCTCTTTCCAGCAACTTTCATCTTCGACAAACGTACGTTCAAAGGTTTTGACTACGCGTCCCGACAAAGGAGAATGTGCTCCACACCAGAGGTAATACATCCAATCCAATGCTTCTTGTTCGCCTGTTTTCCAAGCACGGCGTGCAATTCGGTCGCAGAAATCAAGATACTCTTTGCCTGCTCTTCGGACTCCATCATCACAAGCAACGCGGGCAAACTTACCCTCTGGTGTCAGCGGTAGACAACCGTGGAATAGCAAATTGCCATTGTGCACAAGATATATCGAGCCTGTCTCGTATAAGAAACCCACGTGACGGCGTAGGCGGTCGCTTTGGCTAAAGGCATTAGCGAGTTTATCGACGATTTTCTGCTCTTCTTTTGAGAGCACATAAGGATCGCCTGCAAAATCAACGGTAGAGAAATCACGTGTGCGCAAGGGATATTCGTGCCCATCAATGGTGACAACTGCATGGGTAACATCAATCTTGTCAAGTAAACGTCGTTTGGCAGTTGTCTTCCAATTAGGATGACGTGCGATTGCTTGACCTTCAAGTTTGAATAATATGACAGAGATAGCCTTGTAGAGTGGCGTGAGATTGTCATAGGTGGTGTAGTTTCTCCGCGCAAAATTTTCGAGCTCACGCAGGGAAATACCGTAGGCGCTCTCGAGCATATCAAGTGAGTTGTAGTGGATATTCGTACGTAGGACTGCTACCTGGCACAAGCTAGAACCCGCTGCAGC
Organism: Atopobium sp. oral taxon 810 str. F0209; assembly: GCF_000466405.1. Lineage (GTDB taxonomy): Bacteria > Actinomycetota > Coriobacteriia > Coriobacteriales > Atopobiaceae > Olegusella. The sequence goes on from NZ_KE952949.1 coordinate 187,647, forward strand.
TCCCATCCATACAATGTCATGGTTGCCCCACTGTACATCCAACGATTGATAGTTCATTAAGTGGTCAAGAATACGATCGGCATGTGGTCCACGATCAAAAATATCGCCCACCAAATGTAGATGGTCGACCGCTAGACGCTTGATAAGGGAAGAGAGCGACACGATGAAATCATCTGCCGCTCCTGTGCCTACTATCGATTGGAAAATGCGTGCATGATAGTCCTGACGACGCTGCTCATCTTCGGTGCTGGCATGTAGTAACTCGTCGATGATATAGGCATATTCAACAGGCATAGCCTTTCGCACTTTTGATTGGGTGTAATTGCTTGCGAGCGTACGCGCTAGCACAATAAGGCGTTTGAGCGTAAGCAGATACCACTCAGAACTAATGTCATCTGCAGCATGAAGACGGCGGAGTTTTTCTTGTGGATAGTAGATGAGGGTGCAAAAATCTGCCAATTGTTGCTTGTTCAATTCAGCAGAAAAGAGCTTTGTTATCTGTTCGCGAATAGCGCCCGAACAGTTATTAAGAATATGAACGAACGCCTCGTATTCGCCATGTACGTCGCTCATAAAGTGTTCTGTTGCGGCTGGTAAGTTTAGGATGGCTTCTAGATTGATGATTTCGGTAAATACAGATTGTGTTGTAGGAAATTTTTCTCCAAGCAATTTGAGATACTTTTGTTTGCTTGTGGCAACACACTCTGCCGCCTTATCCACAGTGCCTCCTCATCTTAAAAGCATCAATGCCTGAAGTATAGCTGCCGTCTCTGTGATGACTGCATATACGAGCCACGGTGAACGGTATTATTTACGCTGCGAGCGTGCTAAAATTGTAGTTTGTCTCATAAGACACACAACGATGTGACACACATGGAAGGGACCCATCGTGGCGAATTCATATAAGCAGACGACAAACCTTCCCAAAACAAGTTTTTCGATGCGCGCTGGTCTGGCGGCCAACGAGCCTAAGAGGCTTGCTGATTGGGAACAAAATCACGTCTATGAGCAGATGATTGCCAAAAATGAAGGACATGAAAAGTTTATCCTTCATGATGGTCCTCCTTATGCAAATGGCCCCATTCACCTAGGTCACGCTCAGAACAAAATCTCCAAGGACTTTATTAATCGCTATTGGTCGATGCGAGGCTATCAGACGCCCTATGTGCCTGGTTGGGACTGTCATGGTCAGCCCATTGAGCACAAGGTTGAGGAGATACTGGGCACCGATAAGTTCAACGAACTGCCGACAGCCAAAATTCGCGAGCTTTGCCGCAGGATGGCAGTGGAGCAGATTGATACTCAGCGTCAGGGCTTCAAGCGTTTGGGCGTGTTGGGCGAGTGGGACAATCCCTATCTGACCTATACCGATGACTACGATGCTACCGATATAGAAATCTTTAAGGCTATCTATGACAAGGGTGCTGTATATCGCGGTCGCAAGCCTGTACACTGGTGCTCTCATTGTCATACAGCTCTAGCTGAGGCAGAAATTGAGTATAGTGACGAAGTTAGTCCTGCAATCTTTGTTCGCTTTGAGTTGACCACGGTGCCCGAGGGTCTTGAGGCCTATGAGGGCAAGACCTTTGTGGATATCTGGACTACGACTCCTTGGACTTTGCCCGCCGATGATGCAGTTATTCTGCATCCCGAGGCAAACTATGTTGCCATCCAGCTTGAGGGGCGTGTTGAGATTCTCGCTGAAGCTTTAGTAGAGAAGTGCTGTGTAAAGTTTGGCTATGAGAACTACGAACTTGTTGTTGGCGCAGATGGCGAAGTCTGGCGCAAAACAGGTACCGAACTTGCTCATAACCGCTACAAGCAGCCTATCTTTGGAGATCAGGGAGAAGAAGGCGAGTTTATCTACGCGGATTATGTCACGCTTGATGATGGCACGGGTATCGTTCACTCTGCGCCTGGACACGGTGTGGATGACTACAACGCTGGTATGAAATTTAATATTCCCGTTGTTATGCCTGTTGATGATGATGGTCGCTTCTTTAAGGGTAAGGGTATAGGCGCTGGCGGCCCTTGGAGTGGTATGGAGGTCAACGAAGCCAATCCAAAGATTATTGAGTGGCTGCGTGAGCGCAACATGCTCATTTTGCATGAAGATATTACACACAGCTATCCCCACTGCTGGCGTTGCAAAAATCCCGTTATTTTCCGTGCCACAAGTCAGTGGTTTGTCTCTATGGATGAGACGGGATTGCGCAAGCAGGCGCTCGAGGAGCTCTCTCACGTGAACTTCTATCCCAGCCATGCCATCAAACGTATTGGCTCGATGGTTGAAGGTCGTCCTGATTGGTGCATCAGTCGTCAGCGTAACTGGGGTGTACCTATTCCTGCATTTACTTGTCAAGACTGCGGTGAGACAGTTATCAATGACGATACGCTTGATGCTGTTATTGAGCTTTTCCGCAAGAAGGGCTCTGACGCTTGGTTTACCGATGATCCCGCAGAATATCTAGGCGATGTCTGTGTCTGCCCCAAATGCGGAGGTCACCATCTCAAAGCCAATTCAGATATTTTGGATGTATGGTGGGACTCTGGCGTGTCTCATACTGCAGTCTGTAAGCATCGCGATAACTTAGCTTTCCCTGCTGATATCTACCTTGAGGGTTCTGATCAGCACCGCGGTTGGTTTATGAGCAGTCTCATGACCTCGGTTGGTGCCTATGGAAAGGCTCCCTACAAGGCAGTTATTTCTCAAGGCTTTACTCTTGATGGCCAAGGTCGCAAGATGAGTAAGTCTTTGGGTAATGTTATCGATCCCAACGAGGTGTGTAGCACTATTGGCGCCGACATCCTGCGTTTGTGGGTTGCTTCGGTTGATACGTCTACCGATGTGCCCTGCGATAACGATATCTTGTCTCACGTTGGTGATGCATACCGCAAGATTCGCAATACTCTACGTTTCTTGATGGGTGAGATTGAAGACCAGTTTGACCTTGAGACTCAAGGTGTCGCAATCGAGGATTTGCTTCCCTACGACCGTCTGGCTTTGGCTCGTATGTGTCAGGTGCACGATGAGGTCAATCATGCCTATGAGACATATCGCTTTAACATGGTCTACCGTACCTTGTACGATTACATCATCACCGAGCTGTCCGGCGGTTACCTCAATGCAACCAAAGACCGCACCTATTGCGGAGCCTCTGATTCGCTTGAGCGCCGTAGTGCCCAGACGGTGTGGAGTCACTTGCTCTCGATGTTGGTTCATGATTTGCAGCCAATTCTGCCATTTACCTGCGATGAAGCTTTGGCTCACATGCCGGCGTGCCTTCGTGATGGACAAAACTATGCCGCTTTGCTTGACTGGTATCAGGCACCCCTTAAAAAGGAAAGCTATAGTAAGTTGTTGCCCGCCTATGAAGCTATGAATGAGGCACGTGGTGTCTTTACCAAGGCATACGAGGAGGCTCTTGGCACTGGTATCATTAGTGAGAAGACTACACAGGCTGCTCGTGCTGAGTTGATCCTTCCTGTGGAGAATGCACAGCTTTTGATGGGGTCTGATGCACCTGATATGGCAGAGGTCTTTGTGTGCTCTGAAGTTTGTATCCATGAGGGTACAGAGCTTGCGTGTGAGGTTTTGCCAGCAAATGGTCAGAAATGCCCCCGTTGCTGGAACTGGCGTGAGCCTGTTGATGAGGCGGGATTGTGTCAGCGCTGCCACGATGCGGTTGGCAAGCCAGAGGAGGAATAACGCTTGAACGTTGTCCGTATTCTCTCAAAGCGTGCAGGACGCCTTGCTACCTTTTTGACGGTTGTGAGCCTTGTGGTTCTTGTAGATCAGTCAACAAAGGCAGCGGTGCGTTTTGTTGCGCCGCTGGGCTCTCCTGCTCGCCCGCTCATCCCGGGCTTGTTGGACCTGTGGCACGTAGAGAATACGGGCGCTGCTTTTAGCATTGGCCAAGGTGCGAGTTTACTGTTTATCATTTTTGCATTGGCAGTTTTGATTGGCTCTGCTTGGTGGGTCATGTGTGAGCGTCTACCGTTGCGCCTTGTTGTCAGTGTTGCTAGCGTTGCAGGTGGGGGAGTCGGCAATATGGTTGACCGTCTTTCGACGGGCTCTGTTACCGATTTTTTGTCGCTGCGCTTTATTGATTTTCCCGTCTTTAATGTCGCGGATATCTGTGTGACGCTCGGTGTGATTGTGGCGTTTATCCTCTATATCACTTGGGACGGTCAAAGGACTAATACGAACTTTAAAGAGGACGTTGACGTTGCAGATACTGCAACGGAGTCTCATGAGGAAGTGGTTAAGTCGGATTCGAGGCAGGGCAATGCCTGAGAACTCCAGTTTTAACTCTTCTTTACATGAACTGCTTGTGGGTCCCGATGCTGATGGTAGTAGGCTTGATGCATATATAGCTTCTTGTCCTGGCATGCCTTCGCGTAGTGCGTCAGCAAAGCTCATCGAATCTGCAAAAGTGCATATCAACGGTACGCTGGCAGACTCAAAAAGTGAGGCTGTAAGACTGGGTGACAGGATTAGTATAGAGTTGCCTGTTTTGGAACCTGTTTCGAGAACCCTTGTTGCTAATCCAGAGATTCCTCTAGACATTCGTTTTGAGGATGAGTATCTCATAGTGCTTTCAAAGCAAGCAGATCTTGTCTGCCATCCAGCACCTGGACACTATGATGATACATTGGCAAATGCATTGGTGGCACATTGTGGCTACGAGCATTTAGGTTTGCTTCAAGGAGACGATAGGCCCGGTATTGTCCATCGACTTGATCGCGATACCTCGGGCTTGATGGTTGCAGCTAAAGATGATGCAAGTCAAAAAGCACTGCAGGATTTGATACGCTTGCGTGTACTTGACAGGCGCTATGTAACTTTGGTTTATGGTCCTGTTGCCTTAGATGAAGGACAGGTGACCACAGGTATTGCTCGTAGTCGCCGCGATCGTTTGCGTATGTGTGTGAGCACGGATCCTGACGCTCGTGAGGCAATTACAACTTTTCGCGTGCTTGAACGATTTGAAGCAGGGTTGCGCGATGAAGGATACACTCTGCTTGAGTGTCATCTTTATACAGGCCGTACACACCAAATCCGCGTGCATATGCGTCATATAGGTCACTCTGTAATAGGAGACCCACTTTATGGACGTGGAGACCTAAGACAAAATCTTGGTCTTACCCGCCAATTTTTACATTCGTGGCATATCGCCTTTGACCATCCTGTGACGGGGAAGTCCATTGTTATGGCAGATACGCTGCCTGAAGATCTCCGCGATATACTAGAAAAGTTAGAATCACGTTCTATGGGTCGAACTGTGGAAGGTCAGCGTATTGTTCCGCAGTTGCTTGGACAGCGTGTATAAGGGATGCCAAAGGGAACAGATCCCATATTCTTGCAAGGGGGCAAGGGGTGCAGTTTACGCTTAATTTCAATAACTTAACGCCAATTGTTATCTTTAATGCCCTGATTGCAATTTTCTTTACAGTTGCTTATCTGTATCAATTTGTATATATGATCATGGCTCTCATCAGGGGTACCGTCCGTCTGCCCAAGGCAAAAAAGCTGCATCGTTATGCTTTTTTTATTGCAGCACACAATGAAGAGCCGGTTATCGGGAATCTTGTTCGCTCAATCCTTGCACAGGATTATCCAAGTGAACTCATTGATGTTTTTGTTGTTTGTGATGCTTGTACCGATAATACTCACGAAGAAGCAGAGCGTGCAGGCGCTATTGTTTGGGATCGCCATGACCTTGCTCGTAAGGGCAAAAGTTGGGTTATGGATTATGGCTTTAATCGCATTCTCAATGAATATGGCGATCGCTACGAGGCTTTTTTCATCTTTGATGCCGATAATATCGTTTCACCAGACTATGTACGCCTCATGAATGATGCGTATGATGCAGGCTATCTGGTGTGCACGAGTTACCGTAATTCTAAGAACTTTGATTCTAGCTGGGTGAGCGCTTCGTATGCTATTTGGTTTATTCGTGAAGCGCGCTTTCTTAATAATCCGCGCATGATGGCCCATACCAGCGCCGCTATTTCTGGTTCGGGCTGGATGGTGGCCTCCTCCGTTATTCGAGGCATGCATGGTTGGGATTTCCACACTTTGACCGAAGATATTCAATTCTCAACCTTCTGTTGTGCCAATGGCATCCAAATTGGATATGTGCCTGCAGAATTTTTTGACGAGCAACCCATTACTTTTCAGGCATCATGGATTCAACGCCTCCGCTGGACCAAGGGTATTTATCAGGTATTTTTCTCATATGGACGGGATTTATTCCGTGGCATTGCGCGAGGACGTTTTTCTTCCTATGACATGTTGATGGTGCTGGCTCCCGCTTCGATATTGACGATTCTTTCAGTCTTTGTGAATGGTACCTATCTCATCGTGGGCGCCTTAAGTCATGGGTTTGTGGCGACAGAAGCAGAGCTTAGTATGTGCATGGGTTCATTGGTTGCCGTGTTCGAGTCGGGCTATACGCTTTTCTTTATGATGGCGTTGCTTACCGTAATAGTTGAGCGCTCGCATATTCATGCGCGTAATATCTGGCGCATTGCGTGGGGTGTCATAATGTTTCCGATTTTTATGGCGAGCTACATTCCCATTGCAGTGGTAGCTCTCTTTAAGAAGGTCGAGTGGGTACCCACTAAGCATGATATTGCGGTTGACTTCAACCAAGTGGTTGGAAGTACTCAAGATGCTGCCCATGGTTCGGATTAAATTTTCTAACTAACTATGTATAGTAAGCATTTTGCGAGTCGTGGAACTGTGGGTATTTATCGTTTGCAAGTGCATTACAATACCGCCAACGGATTAGTTTCATCGGTAAAAGGTAGAAAGAGGAGCACAAAGCATGGCAACTTTTTTTGAGGGTGTATCGCATACCTTTTCTGAGTACCTCTTGGTACCGGGTTACTCGTCTTGTGAGAATGTGCCCGATAGGGTAAGCCTCAAAACTCCTCTTGTTAAGTATCGTCGTGGTGAAGAGTCAGCTATCTCTATGAATATCCCTATGACCTCTGCCATTATGCAGTCAGTCTCGGGTACTCGTCTTGCCGTGACTTTGGCTCAGCAGGGTGGCGTCTCCTTTATTTATGGATCTCAGACCGCAGAGTCTGAGGCGGCTATGGTGCGTGAGGTCAAGGAATACAAGGCGGGTTTTGTTATTTCTGATTCTACGCTGCTATCTGATATGACCTTGCAAGATGTTATGGATATGCGCGAGCAGACTGGTCACTCCACCATGCCTGTTACCGACGACGGTACCGCTCACGGTTACCTGTTAGGTATTGTCACCTCTCGTGATTATCGTCCCTCTCGTGATTCTCGCGACATGCTGGTGCGCGATTTCATGACCCCTCGCGAGCGCGTTATCGTTGGTGATGAGAACACCACACTCAAGACTGCCAACGATATCATCTGGGATAACAAGCTCAATCAACTGCCCATTGTTGATGCGGATGGTCATCTTATTGCGCTTGTATTCCGTAAGGACTACGACTCTCATAAGGGCAATCCTGCCGAGCTACTTGATTCGCAGAAGCGCTACATCGTGGGTGCTGGTATCAATACGCGCGATTATGCCGAGCGGGTGCCCCTGTTAGTAGATGCCGGTGCTGATGTACTTTGCATTGATTCTTCGGAAGGTTTTTCTGAGTGGCAAAAGATCACGCTTGAGTGGGTACGTGAGCACTACGGAGACAGCGTCAGGGTGGGCGCTGGCAACGTTGTTGATGGTGAGGGCTTCCGCTTCCTCGCAGATGCTGGTGCAGATTTCATCAAGGTTGGCATCGGTGGAGGTTCCATTTGCATCACGCGTGAGCAAAAGGGTATTGGACGTGGTCAAGCATCTGCTTTGATTGATGTCTGTCGTGCCCGTGACGAATACTTCAAGGAGACGGGTGTCTATATTCCTGTTTGCTCTGATGGCGGCATTGTCTATGACTATCACATGACTCTGGCTCTCGCTATGGGTGCAGATTTCTTAATGTTAGGCCGCTACTTTGCTCGCTTTGATGAGAGTCCCACGCGCCGCGTGAATGTCAATGGGTCTTATATGAAGGAATATTGGGGCGAGGGTTCTGCTCGTGCACGCAATTGGGCTCGCTATGACCTAGGTGGTAATAAAAAGAACTTATCTTTTGTCGAAGGCGTTGACTCCTATGTGCCCTATGCGGGTCCGCTCAAGGAAAATGTTGATAATTCGTTACTCAAGGTTCGCTCAACGATGTGCAATTGCGGTGCTCTGACCTTGGAGGAACTGCGCGATAAAGCAAAGATTACGCTAGTCTCTGCCACCTCTTTGGTTGAGGGTGGCGCTCACGACGTTGTGCTCAAGGATGCAAACAAGGAAAACGTGAACTTCCGTTCCTAAGTTTTTATTTGTTGCATGATTTGACTTTATTGACGGGGCGTCTGGCGTTGTTTGGTACCCAGGCGTCCCGTTTGGTTATACTTTTTGACTGCATAATGCAGCTGTTGAGAGGATTTACATGGCTGAAGAGAACAACGAGGGCACAATCCCTGTCTATGAAGCTCAGGCGATAGAAGAAAAGTGGCAAAAGGCTTGGGAAGAAACTAGTCTCTATAAGACTGATGAAGATCCTGCTAAACCCAAAAAATATGTACTCGAAATGTTTCCTTACCCTTCGGGTGATTTGCATATGGGTCATGCGCGCAATTACACCATTGGTGATGCTATGGCTCGCCAAGCGCGCATGAGGGGCTATGATGTGCTGCATCCCATGGGTTTTGATGCCTTTGGTTTGCCGGCAGAAAATGCAGCTATCAAGCATCATACTCAGGCTGGTAAGTGGACCCACCAAAACATCATTCAAGCAGTCAAAACTATGAAGCGCATGGGTTTTGCGTATGACTATGACCGCATGTTTAACACCTGCGACCCTGAGTATTATCGCTGGGGCCAGTGGATGTTTATCAAGATGTGGGAAAAGGGTTTGGCTTATCGTGCCACCTCTCCAGTTAACTGGTGTCCTCATTGCCAGACTGTTTTGGCAAACGAGCAGGTTGTGGATGGTCGTTGCTGGCGTTGTGGTAGCGTGCCCGAAAAGCACGAACTCTCTCAGTGGTATCTCAAGATTACCGACTATGCCCAAGAGCTTCTTGATGATATTGATAAACTTGAGGGTTGGCCTGACAATGTGCGCGCTCAGCAGAAAAACTGGATTGGTCGTTCTGAAGGTGCAGAAATTGACTTTGAGTTGGTAGATGTTGATGGAAGCACACCTACTGGCCGCAAACTGACCTGCTTTACCACGCGTGCTGACACGCTCTTTGGTGTGTCTTTCCTTGTACTTCCCCCCGAGTCAGCAGTTGCAGCCGAGCTTGTTGAAGGCACCGAGTATGAAGAGGCCTTCCTTGAGCTCAAACATGCTACCGAGAAGGTTTCTAGCGTTGATCGCCAGGGTTCTGCTCGAGAGAAAAATGGTGTATTTACGGGTCGTTATGCCATCAATCCCATTAATGGCCGCCTGACTCCTATTTGGGTTGCCGACTATGTTTTGATGGATTATGGTACGGGTGTTGTCATGGGTGTTCCTTGTGGTGACCAGCGTGACTTTGACTTTGCCAAGAAGTACGGCTTGGAAATTGCACCTATCATTTGCACCAAAGATGACCCTCTGTATGAAGAGCTCAAAGATGAACGTGAGTTGCGTGTGCGCTCCGTTGATTGGGAGCATGCAATGGATGCTGAGGGCTACCTTGTACAGTCTGGTGAGTTTACTGGTCTTTTGGGTGGTAAGCACTCCGAGGCAGTAAATGCTATTGTGTCATGGCTTTCTGAGCATGGTGTAGGGCACGAGACGGTCCAGTTCCGTTTGCGTGACTGGCTTATTAGTCGTCAGCGTTATTGGGGCAATCCCATTCCCATGATTCACTGTGACTGCTGTGGTGATGTACCTGTGCCTGAGGAAGATCTGCCTGTAATGCTTCCTGAAGATTTGGATCTTGGCGCTGGTCAGACACTTGCTGAATATGCACCCTTCTATGAAACCACCTGTCCTAAGTGTGGACGTCCTGCTCGTCGCATTACCGACACTATGGATACCTTTACTTGTTCAAGTTGGTACTACCTGCGCTATTGTGATCCTCATAACGATGCGCTGCCTTTCTCCAAGGAAAGCGTTGACCGTTGGATGCCAGTTGATAACTACGTTGGCGGTATCGAGCATGCGATTTTGCACTTGCTGTACTCGCGTTTTTGGACCAAGGTTCTCCGTGATTTGGGCATGATTGATGTCGATGAGCCTTTTACCAACCTACTTTGCCAAGGTATGGTTAAAGACGAGCATGGCGATGTTATGAGCAAATCCAAGGGCAATGTTGTGCCCCCCAACTCAGTTATTGAGCCTTATGGTGCTGATACCATGCGTCTCGCTATCCTTTTTATTGCTCCTCCCGAAAAGGATTTTGACTGGGATCCCAAGGCAGTTGAGGGTGCAAATCGCTTCCTCAAGCGTGCATGGCGCATTGTCTGGCAGCTTTCTGACAAGGCTGCATGTACGGCTGGTGAGCTTAGCAGTAACGCAAAGACACTCATGCACGAACTTCATCGTTTGGGTCTTAGGTGTACAGCAGACTTTGACCGCCAGCAGTTTAATACGGCGATTTCTTCAATCATGGAGCTGGTAAACGCTGCAAGTAAGTATCTGCTTGATGAACCCGAAGGCGCTCGAAACTTAGAGCTCTGTCAGCGTGTGGCTCATGATATTGTGGCTATGATGGCGCCTATTGCTCCGCATTGGGCAGAAGAGCTTTATCACGAGGCTTTAGGACTTGAGGGATCTGCTTACAATGAGCCTTGGCCTGAGTTTGATGAGACTTTGGCGGTGAGCGATACCGTAGAGATTGCAGTTCAAATTATGGGCAAAGTGCGTGGACATATTTTGGTGGCTACCAATGCAAGTCGTGAGGATATGGAAGTAGCTGCAAAGGAAGCTCTTGCCGAGCAGCTCGCGGGCAAACAGATACGCAAGGTTGTTGTTGTGCCTGGGCGTCTTGTAAATATCGTTGCTTCATAAGCAACATATGGCCAACTTGGTACCCCTGCAGCTCAGAGCACTGCAGGGGTGCTTACATATAAAAGAGGGAAGTAGGGCCTCGTGCAAACTGAAGATGTACAAATGCAGTCTCAAACGCAGCACAGCCATAGCTTTATAGTAGGTCTCGGCGGCATGGTTGTCGTATTACTTATCTGTTATGTCGCCGCATGCTTTTATTTCAATACTCATTTTGTACCAGGGACAACAGTTAATGGTAGAGATGTGTCGTTGTTGAGTACAAGCGATTTCGCTACTCAGGTCGAAAATGAAGCAAAGAATTGGTCTTGTAAGGTACAGAGCAAAGGTGGTTTTTTGCTTGAACTGTCAGGTGCGGATCTTAAACTTGCAGCTGATGGCCTCAGAGTATCTAAGGCAGCGTTTTCCCAACGCACAGCCTATACTTGGCCACTTGACCTCATGCATCCTCAGGCAATTGTGACTGATGACTCTATTAGCTATGACGAAGAAGCGCTCAAGGCGTGTGTCAGTTCTGCCATTGATAGCTTCAATAAAAAGGCAGAAGCGCCCACCAATGCGTCGGCAGGCTATGACATGGACAAACACGCTTTTGTTGTGTCTGCCGATTCCAAAGGTACAGCGCTTGATAGCACAAAGTCTTTTGAGCGTATTAAAGTTGCCCTTAACTCATTGTCATCTGAGCTTGAGCTAGGGGAAGACGAGCTGCTAGCACCTTCCATTACCTCTGATAACAAAGAATTGCTTGCCTCCTGCAATGTTGCAAATAAGCTCTTGGAGCAAAGCTTCCCGCTTGTAAAGGGCGACAAAATACTTGCCAAAATTGGAAAAAAGCAAATTGCAAGCTGGATTTCTATCGATAGCAAAAACAAAATCAACTATGACCGTGCTGCGATTGATAAGTGGAATGTCGAAAACATTGGTGACGAAGCATCGTTTGAAGATGATGAAGGCATCTATGCGCTTGATCAAAAGGCCATGGTAGATGCGATTGTTTCTGCTTTTGATAAGGGCAAGGCAACAAAGATTGAGGTGCCCACTACAACCATCGCGACCAAACCTGCGGTAACCCCTGGTGCCTCAAAGCGTGGTCGCCACCTAGATATCAATCTTACAACCCAGTACGCTCGCTTCTACAATGCTTCGGGCAAGGTTATATGGGAGACATACATTGTTTCTGGTGACCTTGCAACTAGCCATGGTACGCCTACAGGTGAATTTGCAATACAGGCAAAGCAGCGCAATCAGACCCTGATTGGTGATGATGAAGATAAAGATGGCAAGCCTGATTACAAAACTTTTGTAAGTTATTGGATGCCATTCCGTTCGGGTGGGTATGGTTTGCATGATGCGCCTTGGCGTGCATATTTTGGCGGAGATATATATCAGTATGCTGGTAGCCATGGTTGTCTCAATCTGCCACCTGCCAAGGCAGAAGCTCTTTATAACATGGCGGTGATTGGGGATCCTGTAGTGGTACATTGGTAGCTTGTGTGTATTGTCTATAAGGTTTGACCTGCGCGTTCGTTTGTGTTTTAATGAAAAAACTTAAAGTTGTACGGTAGAAGGAAGTGGGGTGGATTTTTCGCCCCGCTTCCTTTTGTTTGAAGGAGGGGAGTCGTTCGTGGCTGTTCAGGATATGAGACAACAGATCCTTAATGCCCTTGAGGCGTTAGCGCCGAGCCATGACATTGATATTGTCGATGTCGAGATTACTGGTGCCAAGGTAGCTCCTGTTGTGCGTGTGCGTATAGATCATGCTGATGAGGATGCTCCTACCGTAACTCTTGATGAGGTAGCCGAGCAGACTGCATGGATTGGTGAAGAGCTCGATGCTTTAGATCCTCTGTCTTCAAGCTATACCCTTGAGGTTTCTTCTCCTGGTATGGCTCGCCCTCTGCGTCGTGCTCATGACTTTGAGCGCTTTGCAGGTGAGGATGTGCAGGTGACAACAACTGCTACTGAGGGCAGACGCCGCTTTAGTGGCAAGCTTTTGGGGATGGATGGCGATGAAGTGGTTATCGTCTCCGATGAGGGCGAACAGCGCATTGCACTTGCAGATATTAAATCTGCTCATATCAAGCCTGACTATGATGCAGGTAAAGGCAAAAAGAAGTAGGAGATACGAGCACTTTTTAAAGTGATTGATAGGAATAGAAATGGGCGCACGCCGTCCTTGAGGAAAGGGAGAAACATAGATGGCATCTGAGATGATGGAAGCGCTTATGGCGCTTTGTGAAGAGCGTCATATCGACCAGCTGTACCTTATTGGTAGGCTTGAGAAGTCACTGGCAGAAAGCTACGCCAATGTGCTGCACCTTGATTATGGTGCACGCGTTACGATTGACCCTCAGACGGGCAAGGTTTATGTCTATAAGCTTATTCCAAAGGGTGAGCCCGATCCCGAAACGGGCGAATATACTGAATTTGACGAAGAGGATGTGACTCCCAAAGACACCAGCCGTATTGCTGCCCAGCATGCCAAAGCTGAGATCAATGCTATGGTGCGCAATGCTGCCCGCGAGCAGATTTACGAAGAGTTTTCGGATCGTATCGGCGATATCATCACAGGTACCGTCCTTCAGACCACGCCCGACTTTACTATCGTTAAGATTCGCGAGGGTGTTGAGGCTGAGCTGCCACACTTTGATTTGCGCACGCATCCTGATGAGCGCAACGAGCGCCCTGCTGGTGAGCGTTATATGCACAATAAGCGTATTAAGGCGATTATCGTTGATGTGCGCGATCCCAACTCCAGCGAGCCTCCCGTGCGTGGCGAGCGTTCACGTCCTAGTATCGTGATTTCCCGTACTCATCCTGACCTCATCAAGCGCCTTTTTGAGATTGAAGTTCCTGAGGTCTACGATGGAATCGTTGAGGTTCGCTCTATTGCTCGTGATCCTGGCGTAAGGGCCAAAGTCGCTGTTTCTTCTGTAGACGATCGCCTTGATCCCGTTGGCGCTTGTGTTGGTCCTAAGGGTAGTCGTGTGCGTACCGTTGTCTCTGAGCTTAGCGGTGAGCGTGTCGATGTTGTTGCTTGGTCTGATGACCCTGCTCGCTGTATCGCTGCAGCACTTTCTCCTGCACGTGTAAGCCGCGTGATTATTGACCACGAAAATGCTAATAACTACGCCACCGTTATCGTCCCCGATGACCAGCTTTCTTTGGCTATTGGCAAGGAAGGCCAGAATGCTCGTCTTGCTGCACGATTGACGGGTTATCATATCGACATTAAAAACGAATCTTTGGCAGCTCAGGTACTCGAGTCTCTGCCTGTTCGTGACGAGTTGGTTGACGAAGAGATGGAAGATGGCTCACATCGTTGCGAGTACGTAGGTCCTACGGGTATTCAGTGTCGCAACATGGCACGTCCCGGCGCACGTTACTGCGGTATCCACGAAAGCCTTGCGGAAATTATGGATGCCCCTGTTTCCGATGACCCTGATTCTTTGATTTAAGTTGACGGCTTTTTGATAGGTCCGCAACTTTCACTGGAAGGTAGTGCACATGGCAAAAACGCGCGTACATGATCTTGCCAAGGAATATGGCATGACCAGCAAAGAAATGCTGGGTCACTTAAAAGATATGCTCATCCCTGCAAAGTCTCCGTCTTCGACGCTTGAGGACGCCTACGTATCGATGGTGCGCAAAAAGCTCAAGCCCATCCTAGAGGCTCGTGCTGCAGAGATTGAAGCTCAAAAGAAGGCTGAAGCTGAGGCAAAGGCAGCGGCTGAAGCAGAGGCTGCTGCCAAGGCAGAGGCCGAACGTATTGCTGCTGAGGAGCGTCGCGAGCGCGAGCGTCGTGAGGAAGAAGAGCGTCGCGCTGCAGCAGAAGCTGCTCGCAAGAAGGCAGAAGAAGAAAAGGCTGCTGAAGAAGCACGCCGCAAGGCGGAAGAAGAGGCTGCTCGTCCCAAGGATACAGCTCCCAAGTCTATGCCGACTTTTAGCAGTTTGCTCGACCAGATTGCCCAACAGGAGCAGGTTTTGGCGCAGCAAGCTGAGGAGGCGGCTCAGCGCAAGGAAGAAGCGCGTGCTGCCCGTGATGGTGGACGCTCTAGGCGCTCTGCTGCTCCTCAACAAGATCCTCGAGCCAATATTGATAGAGACGATGATGAGAAGCCCAAGAGCTCTGGTCGGGGCCGTCGCAAAAATAAGCGTAATAGTGTTGAAAACGACTCCGATGACCGCTATAGCCGTATGGCTCGTCAGGCCGAAGAGTACAACCGTGAGCATGTTCTTGAGGAAGCTCGTCAGGCGGTAGCTGAGGCAGCTGAAGAGTCACAGGGCCGTCGTAAGCGTCGCAAGGAACGTCGTCGTCAGCAGCAGGCCGAAGCCGAGCGCGAGCATCGTATTGAAGAGGCGCGCCTAAACGATCAAGATCTCTCTCAGCTGGATACCATTTCTGTACCTCAGGGTGCAACGGTGGCACAGCTTGCTGAACTCATCGGTGTTGAGCCTAACGAGATTATTAAGCGTCTCTTCTTGCTTGGTACTGCTTTAACGATGACTCAGTCAATGTCTGATGATCTTATTGAGCTTGTTGCTGAGGACCTTGGTGCTGATATCAAGATCATGACTAAGGAAGAAGAAAATAGCTTCACCTTCTATGATGATCCCGCTTCGCTCAAACCCCGCTCGCCAGTTGTTACCGTTATGGGTCACGTCGACCATGGTAAGACTAGCCTGCTTGATGCTATCCGCCATACTGGTGTTGCCGAGGGCGAAGCTGGCGGTATTACCCAGGCTATTGGTGCATCACAAGTGCGCATCAACGGTCGCGTGATTACTTTTATCGACACCCCTGGTCATGCGACTTTTACTGCAATGCGTGCTCGTGGTGCAAAAGTTACCGACGTTGTTATTTTGATTGTTGCTGCTGATGACGGTGTCATGCCTCAGACCATTGAGTCCATTAATCACGCAAAGGCTGCAGGTGTACCTATTGTTGTTGCTGTCAATAAGGTCGATAAGCCTGGCGCCGATCCCCAACGTGTTCGTCAGGAACTTACTGAGTACGGTTTGATTCCTGAGGAGTGGGGTGGCCAGACCATCTTCTGCGATATTTCTGCAAAGAAGAATCAGGGTATCGACAATCTGCTTGAGTCCGTATTGCTTGAGGCTGATGTTTTGGAGCTTAAGGCCAATCCTGATACCTTTGCATCTGGCTATGTTCTTGAGGCAAAACTTGACCGTGGTCGTGGTTCTGTTGCAACAGTGTTGGTTAACCGTGGCACCTTACATGTGGGTGATGCTTTAGTTGCAGGCACGGCTTATGGTCGTGTTCGTGCCATGCTCAATCCCAAGGGCAAGAGTGTCAAGGAAGCAGGACCTTCCGATCCTGTAGAGATTTTGGGTCTGCAAAGTGTGCCTATGGCAGGCGATGAGTTCCGTGTCTTTACGGATGATCGTGATGCGCGTGCGCTTGCTGATGAACGTGCTCTCAAAGCTCGTATCGAAGAACAAAACAAGGTCAAGCATGTCACCCTTGAAAACCTCTTCGACACGATGGCAGATGCTGAGGTCAAGGAGCTCAACCTCATCATCAAGGCAGATGTCCAAGGCTCTATCGAGGCTCTTCAAGACTCGCTGGACAAGATGGACCAGAGCGAGGTTCGTATCAATACCATTCACTCCGCTGTTGGTGCCATCAATGAAACCGACGTTACTTTGGCAGATGCTTCCAACGCAATCATTATTGGCTTTGGTGTTAGGCCCGAGGCAAAGGCGCGTATTGCGGCTGAGCAAACAGGCGTTGAAATTCGTACTTACAGTGTCATCTACAAGGCAATTGAAGAGATAGATGCTGCCCGTATTGGCATGCTCAAGCCTACCGAGCAGGAAGTCCAAACAGGTACCGCCGAGGTTCGTAGCACCTTCAAGGTACCCAAGGTTGGTATTGCTGCTGGCTGCATGGTTGAGGAAGGCGAGATTTCAAGCGATGACTCTGCCCGTCTTGTACGCGATAGTGTTGTGGTTTGGGAAGGCTCGCTTGCATCCCTGCGTCGCTTCAAAGATGATGTCAAATCAGTCAAGGCAGGTTATGAATGTGGCATCGGTCTTGATGGCTATCAGGATATTCATGTAGGCGATATTATTGAGTGTTATCGCATCGAGCAGGTTGCCCGTACCGAGTAAAGTTTGTAGACCCTAGTCGCGGCGGGGGAGAGGCTCTCCTGCCGCACTACGGAGATGAGAACAATGAAACAAAATCATAATTCTCGCAGGATTAATGCCCAAGCTCGCGAAAAGCTCGCTCAAATTCTGCTCTTTGAAATTTCCGATCCCGCTCTCATGCTAGTAACGCTTACTGGTGTTGAGGTGTCTGTTGATAAGTCTGTGCTCCGCGCATATATTAGTTGTGAGTCCGAGCGCTATGAAGAAGTTTCTGCTGCTCTTGACCGTGCTCGTGGTCGAGTACGTTCGCTTTTAGGACGTGGTCTTGGTTGGCGCGTGACGCCTGAGATTATTTGGCAAATTGATACTACCGTTGATGAAGCAGAACGCATCGAACGTGCACTCCAAGATGTTCCTCCTACAATGGAAATTGAGAAAGACGACGAGGGTTATCCCGTTGATCACTCGGCTGAGGAGGCCTAGTTTTCGCAATGGATGTTTCTCATTCCTTAGAGGTAAGCCCTGAGCAGACTGCTCTGTTTGGACGGCTAACTCAACTTATTGAAGAAGCTCAAGAGATTGTTATTTGTGCACATACCAATCCCGATGGCGATGCGCTGGGATCAACTTTGGGTCTGCTCAAGCTCCTTCAGTGGCGTTGGCCATCCAAGCAAATTACCGGCTTACTTGCTGATCCCAAGCCCATACCTCGCATTTATGAGTTTTTGCCAAGTAGTGAGAGTTTGGTGTGCGCAGCCGACTTTCAGGGGACTCCCGATCTCTTTATCTCGGTAGATCTCTCGGTTTCGTCACGTATGAATGATGGCGAGGCAGTACTTAGACGTTCACGACACTCTGCCATTATCGATCATCACCCCTGCAGCGATCCTTTTGGTGAGGTATCGCTTATCCGTAGCGATGCTGCGGCTGCTGCGGTGCTTATTTTGGAGTATGCACTCTATTTAGGAATGCCGCTCGATGCCGAGATTAGCCTTTGTTTGCTCTGCGCCATCATTACAGACACGGGACGTTTTCAGTATCAAAATACCAATTCGGAAGCGCTTGCTGCGACGGCGCTTTTGGTGGATGCAGGTGCATCTCCTTCTGAGGTATCCCTCAATGTCTACCAAAATTTCCGTCTTGAATTTTTACATCTCAAAGCAGCAGTAATGTCGCGTATTGTGACTTTTGCGCATGGTCGCATTGCATATAGCTATGCCACTAAAGCTGATCTTGAGCGTACAGGTGCCAATCTTGATGAGGCTGATGGGCTCGTAGATGTCGTGCGTTCGGTTTCTGGTTCGGAGGTAGCGCTTTTTCTCAAAGAAGTGCCCGGCGGTCAAGTACGTGGCAACCTACGTTCCAAGACCGACCTTGATATTTCAGGGGTTGCGCGTTCTTTTGGTGGCGGCGGTCATGCTGCTGCTTCGGGCTTTTCTTATGATGGCGATATTGACGAGGTGCTTTCCCTAGCTTTGCCACGCCTGCGCGCACTTTTCCCCGATGATGTTGCCTATGGAGGTACCACTTCATTTCCCCGTATCAATGTCGCGGGAGATGGGGGTGCGCTGCTTTGAGACGAAAGTCGAGTGGACTTTGTTGCCTTGTTGCCATAGATAAACCTCTTGGTTTGTCGAGTCATGATGTGGTTTCTCGTGTCCGCCGTGTTTTAGGCGAGACGCGGGTAGGGCATGCGGGCACACTTGACCCGCTTGCCAGTGGTGTGCTTGTGTTGGGGATAGGTCAGGCAACAAGGTTGATGGGCCTGCTAACACTCGATGAAAAATGCTATGAGGCTCGTATTAGCTTTGGTTGTGAGACCAAAACTGATGATGCAGAAGGCGAAATCACACGTAGTGTCGAGCCCGATGCACGGCTTTTTGATACTGACTTTGCGCGCCAAACTCTTTCAGATTTGGTGGGAGATTGCCTGCAGGTGCCGCCTGCTTATTCTGCTATTTCGGTTGATGGCAAACGTGCCTATGCGCGTGCGCGTGCAGGCGAAAAAGTTGAACTTGCTCCTCGGCATATCCATATTTATGAAGCAGAGCTTCTGTCAATTGAAAACGAGGATAACCAGCCTGTCTGGTGCTGTCGCCTCCGCGTTTCGAAGGGGAGTTATATTCGTGCCCTAGCTCGTGATTTAGGACGTAGCTTGGAGAGTGCTGCTCATCTCAGTGGATTGATACGCACTGCATCAGGACCTATCTCCCTTAAGGACTGCGTATCTTTGGACGAGCTTTCTTTCCAGGGTAAAGAACTTTTATCAGCTAAAGAGCTCGATCCCGCGCGTACTCTTGGGCTGCCCGTGCGTCTTCTTGAGCAAGCCGAGCTTGAAGATATCGCCTGTGGTAGAAAGATTCCTGCAGGTCTTGTACTTGATCTTGGCGAGGGTGCAGCACAAAATGGTCTGCGTGCACCAAAGTTTTCCGAACGCGTCTCTCTTGTGTGGAAAAACAAACTTTATGGTGTCTGGGAGTGCCGTGGCACTTATTTGCTTTGTGATACCAACTTTCCTTTAGGTGTGACAGGGGTACGTGCATGAGCGAGCAAAGTCCCCAGATTGCGCTTGAAGGCATGAGGCGTTACGACTTTGCAAAAGCTTGTCTGTATCTGCACTCAGAGCTGAACTATAAGCCAGAGATTGAAGCTGTCTGCGTACTGGGTGTCTTTGATGGAGTACATCGTGGGCATCAGAGTTTAATTAGGGCCGCTTGCCAAGATGCCCATCGACGTGGACTGCCCTGTATTGTGGTGAGCTTTTGTCCTGATCCCGCTGATGTAGTTTTTGAACCTCAGCCCTTAAGCCATCTTCTTCGTCAAGACGACCGTCTTGCTTTGCTTGCGTCTTGTGGTGTCGAGGGTATTTTATGCTTGGACTTTACTTTTGAGCTAGCAGCTACCAGCTGGAGAGACTTTCTATCTTGTACACTCTGGGCGTATCTGCGTCCCCGTAGTCTTCATGTAGGTCAAAATTTCCGTTTTGGTCAGGGAGGACAGGGTGGCATTCCTGAACTCAAACTACTTGCTGCTGAGCTTAACTTTGGGCTTTTTGATCATGAATTAATGCAGATCGCAGATGTTGTGGTATCAGCAACGCATATTCGTGAGCTGCTGCGCCAAGGACAAGTTGAACAAGCTGGCAACCTGTTAGGTCGTCAACACTTTGTGCGTGGGGTCGTGCAGCATGGGCGTGGGGAAGGCAATTCTTTTGGTTTTCCTACAGCAAACGTTCAGTTAGATCGTATGGATTGCGTGCCTGCGCAGGGTGTATATGCGGGTTGGGTTTTAATGGGTAGTTCTGCTTGGCCAGCTGCTATCAATGTGGGTCTGCCACCAAGTTTTAGCGATATGGATGCTCCCTCATTTTTGGAAGCCAATCTTGTTGGCTTCAATGGTGATTTGTATGGAGCGAACCTCGCGGTAAGTTTTGCTTCTTGGCTACGCGCTTCGCGTAAGTTTGATTCCCTTGATGAGCTTGAGCGAACTGTGTTGGGCAATATTGACTGGGTCAAGAATCACTTGGGCACCAAGCGTATTGAGTTGGGACGCGGGGGTATCTATAGCCTTAAGGTGCTTGAGCGCAAACTGTGGAGGGGAGGGCCGCATGATTAGTGATGAGGATAAAGAGCGAGTGCGTCAGGCCACTGACTTTGTTAGCTTGGTGTCTGAGACCGTTGAGTTGCATCGCCGTGGCAAAGACCTCTGGGGTTGTTGTCCTTTTCACCATGAGAAGAGCCCTTCTTTTCATATAGACCCAGCAACGGGACTGTGGAAATGTTTTGGTTGCCAACGTGGTGGTGATGTTTTTAACTACGTTATGGAACGTGAACATCTGGAGTTTCCCGATGCAATTCGTTTTTTGGCAGATCGTGCTGGGATAGAGCTTGTTGAGGAGCGTGGAGCGCATCGAGGACCAAAGCGCAATAGGCTTCAGCAGGCCCTCGGCGAAGCCGAAAAGCTCTACTCGACTATGTTGATGCGTGGCAGGGGAGCAGGTCCCGAGTCTGCTCGAAAATACCTTGCTAGTCGTGGTTTTGGTTCTGCAGTATGTCGTCGCTGGGGTCTAGGTTTTGCTCCTGGTCATGGCGCCTTGACATCAACGCTGACTCAAAAGGGCTTTTCTCGAGATGAGCTTTTAGCTGCAGACTTGGTAGTCGATCGCAATGGTCGTACTCAAGATCGTTTTTATGAGCGCGTGATGTTTCCCATTCACGATGAGCAAGGTCGCTCTATTGGTTTTGGCGGGCGTGTTTTGGGTGATGCCAAGCCAAAATATCTCAATACCAAAGAAACCCCTGTCTTTCACAAATCAAAGCATCTTTTTGGCCTAGATCATGCCAAGACGCAAATTACAGCTACGGGTATAGCGCTCGTGGTTGAGGGTTATACTGATGTTATTTCCCTGCATGAGCATGGTTTTTCCAATGCAGTAGCAGCGCTGGGAACCGCACTTTCGCTTGACCACATAAAGATGCTCTCGCGTTTTAGGGCGCAGCGTATCATCTGTATGTTTGATGGCGATGCAGCAGGTCAAAAAGCAGCAGAGCTTTCTGTTCAGTATGTGGACAAGACAGATGCAGAGATGCTTTGTGTGATTCTTCCAAACAACCAAGATCCGATGGAATTTCTCTCTACACATGAGCCTTCGGAGCTTCAGGCACAGCTTGATGGAGCACGACCTCTGGTTGAGTTTGTGCTTGAGAAGAAGCTTTCAGGTTTTGATTTGGGTATTCCTGGACAACGGGCAGGAGCTTTGGATGCAGCTGCCCAGGTGCTTGCACCTCTTAAGGATTCTGTGAGCTTTGATGGTTATGCGACCAATCTAGCTCATCAGCTAGATATGGATGTAGATGCTACCAAGCAGGTTATACGCGAAAAAGCGCACAATATTGCTGCCCGTAAAGCAAAACTTCGCCAAGAATATGGGGCTTATCAAACAGCTCATGAGTCCACAGCGCCTGCACTGGAGTCACCTGTTGCAGAGACAGCTGCGTATCAAAGCGTAGATAAGCTCCTTTCGCATGATGCGCGGGGTCAGTTGGCAGCCGAGCGTGAACTATTGGCATTAATGGCAAATTCCCCCGAGGCTGTGCGCCCTTATGCTGAGCGATTAGGATCGGTGCTCTGGGCGGACTCTCGCCATGAGACGATGGTCTGGGCGATGTTGGCAATGGTTGTTGGTACTTCTCCTGCCGAGTTGGTGCATGCAGCTTCTGTAGCGGTTCCTGAGGCTCCGCAGATTCTTGCTGGTGGTGGTTTGGCGCTGGCACAGGGGATGGATGCAGATCATAAGGCAGCTTTTTTGGCTGATGTGCTTGAGCTCTATTCCACTCGTCGTGAAATCAAGGCGATTCAGGCTCAGCTTAATAGTCGTGAGGACAAAAACTTACCTGAATTATTGGGTCGTGCGGTGGAATTGCGTAAACGAGAACACGAACTTAATCAAATTATTCCTACAGAGGTATAAGACTCTCAAAAACGGGTATTATCCTCTAGGTTCATGGCGTTGAAAGGACACATGTGGCAACGAAAAAGACTGATGCTCAGACCGCAAAACTTACTCCTGAGCTTGCTTCTGTAGTGACGAAGCTTGTTAAGAAAGCAGGCAAGGCGGGTACCATTAGCGAAGATGATATCCAAGTAGCTCTTGTGGATGTCGATGTTGATGATGATGAACTGACTGATGTCTATGATGTCGTACGTGCTAAAGGTGTCACAATTTCTGGTTCGGGAGATATCCCTGATGTGGCCGCTGTTGTACTTGAGCCCGATGTCGAAGACGATATCGATGATACCGTTGACGAAGATGATGAGGACGACGAGGGTCTTGACGAGGAAGAAAAAGAAGAGCGCGAGGCTCGTGCAGAAGCTCGCGTAGCCAATGAGGTTCTTCGCTCTACTCCTAAAAATCACACCCGCAAGCGTTCTAGCCGTGCTCGTTCTCGCCGTCAGGATGGTTCCACAGTGATGCTGACGGGCGATCCTGTGCGCATGTATCTTAAGGAAATTGGTAAGGTTGATTTGCTTACTGCTTCCGAAGAGGTACACCTTGCAATGAAAATTCAGGCAGGTAATGAGGCTGCGGAGCGTCTTGAGGCTGCGGAGCGTGGCGATGCAGAGCTAACTCGTACTGAGCTGCGTCGTTTGACCCGCATTGAGCAGGTAGGCCTTGATGCGAAACAGCAGCTGATTTCTGCAAACCTTCGTCTAACTGTCTCTATCGCCAAGCGCTATGTTGGCCGCGGTATGCTCTTCTTGGATCTAATTCAGGAAGGCAACCTTGGTCTGATTCGTGCGGTTGAGAAGTTTGACTACACCAAGGGCTTTAAGTTCTCCACCTATGCTACGTGGTGGATTCGCCAAGCAATTACCCGCGCCATTGCCGACCAGGCGCGCACCATCCGCATCCCAGTTCATATGGTTGAGACTATCAATAAACTTGTGCGTGTACAGAGGCAGCTTTTGCAGGAACTTGGTCGCGATCCAACCCCCGAGGAGGTTGGTGCCGAGATGGGCATGGCTGCTGATCGTGTGCGTGAGATTCAAAAAATTAGCCAGGAGCCTGTCTCTCTCGAGACACCTATTGGCGAAGAAGAGGATTCTCAATTAGGTGATTTCATTGAGGATTCTACGGCCGTTGCTCCTCCTGAAGCTGCGTCTGATTCTATGCTTCGCGAGCAGCTCGAACAGGTACTTGATGGACTTGCTGATCGTGAGCGCAAGGTTATTAAATTCCGTTTTGGCCTAGAAGATGGTCACCCTCGCACTCTTGAGGAAGTTGGTCGCGAATTTGGCGTTACACGTGAGCGCATTCGTCAGATTGAGTCCAAGACCCTGGCAAAACTGCGTCATCCTAGTCGCTCTAGTAAGCTCAAAGACTTCATGGAAGAGTAGCTTTACTTTTTCCATAGCATTGCAATCAGCCTGGCGACCCTGCTAGGCTGATTTTTTATTTCTTTCATTTCTTACAGATGATTTACTTTTCTCGTTGTCTTCTATTTAATGCAGACGGTTCAAAACCGTACCAAACGACTCGAGAAATCCCAGGTAAAAATTGCCGCGAGGGTGCATTTTGAACCCGATGCATGGCATTTATGGCAGGCGGTTCAAAAGCGTACCAAACGGCTCAAGTGCAGGTAAATTTTCTTCCGAGGGTGCATTTTGAACCCTCTGCAAGAAAAAGGGTGCATTGTGAACCGCTTGCAAGCTGAAGGGCGCTTCTTGAACCCGACGCATGGCATTTATTGCAAACGGTTCAAAACCGTACCAAGTGTGTGGAGAAACAGGTAAATTTTCTTCCGAGGATGTATCTTGAACCCTCTGCAGGGAAAAGGATGTTTATTGAACCGCCTGCGAGTAAAAGGGCACGTTGCGAACCGTTACAGTGGGGAACTATGTGTCAGACACACTTGGACATCTTTAAAGAAAAGAACCCGTGCGAATTCAATCGAACGGGTTCTCATGAGTTTCAATGGCTCCCCGGGCAGGATTCGAACCTGCGACACGCTGATTAACAGTCAGCTGCGCTACCACTGCGCCACCGGGGAATATCAGCAAGAAAGTATTATACACACATCCAACTATCGTGCAAGTGAAAAAGAAAAAATTAAAGTCGCACTTTGGGGATAGCTACCATGCGGGTAAAGATATGAGCTGCTTCAAGGATTCTACCTGCGGCGATAGTCTCTCTAGAATCG
Organism: Atopobium sp. oral taxon 810 str. F0209; assembly: GCF_000466405.1. Lineage (GTDB taxonomy): Bacteria > Actinomycetota > Coriobacteriia > Coriobacteriales > Atopobiaceae > Olegusella. The sequence continues at coordinate 212,480 of NZ_KE952949.1, forward strand.
GGATATGGATTATATGCATAGGCAACTTCCGAGACACCCACCTGAGCGAGCTCTTTACAACATTCATTGCAGGGGAAATGTGTGACATAAATTGTTGAACCCTTAAGTTCGCGCATGGAACCGCGGAAATTTAGTACTGCGTTGCGTTCGGCGTGGACAACATAGGGATATTTAGTCTCGAGCCAGTCTCCATCACGGCGCCAAGGAAAGACTGAATCGTCAATCCCGCGCGGTGTGCCATTATAACCAATAGACAAAATGCGACGGTCTTTACTTACAATACAGGCGCCGACCCGCGTATGAGGATCTTTTGATCTCAATGCCGACAGCGCTGCAACACCCATAAAATACTCGTCCCACTCCAAAACGTTCTTTCCTTGATCCACGTTTACCTCTTTCAATAAGCCTTCTGCCAGCAGAAAAGCTTGAATGCCACAAGTAAGTTAACATCTGAATTCTACAGGCATAACGACGAAAGGGGTAGCACATGTTCTGCTCTAACTGCGGGAAGCAGGTTGGAGGCGATGAGCGGTTTTGTCCTCATTGTGGAAAGCCCTTAGCTTCCTCTTTGGCTCAGAAAAAGCAGCAAAAAGTAAGTAATACAACCCTTAGGATTCTTGTTGCTGTTGCTGGTGTTGTAGTCGTTTTGCTTGTTGCCATTGTGGCGATGAAGTTTGGCTTGCCAAAAAAGATAAATTCTGCAGCTATATCTACTACTCCTGCAGCGACCGTTACCGTGTCAGGGAAGAAGATCAAGGGTCTACAGCGACCCACACTTATTTCCTCTCTTGATAAGGAAGCTGCTGCAAAAGCAGCACCTGCACTTTCGAGTTATCGCAAAGAAGGCAGTTCAGATACTTCAGCAGGTGTTAAACCCGATATCAAGAGTTATAGCGTAGAAGATGGTCTTTCAAACGTTACAAATGCTAACGATATTATGATGCCTGACGCCGTGAAGCCCTTGTTGGCAAAAAATGGCTTTGCGATTGCTGAAGATACGGCCGGGTATGAGTTTTTTGAAACCTACGAGATGAACCGGTATTCATTGATCCCCAACTTTGTTACTACAGATTCAATGATGCATAGCTACCATCTCTACTTCAGCTACCTGCTCAAAACCTGTGAGCGTGAGCAGCTTTCAGCAAAACTGCGCGATATGAGTGAAGTTATGCTTCGTGAGAGTCAAGATCAGCTTGGCAAACTGACTGATGATGAGTGGCAAAATGCCGCTTGGCGTAATGTGGCGTTTTTCTCAGTTGCCTGCAAGCTGTGCGGCTCTGATGTGCCTATTCCTGAGGCAGTAGAATCTGCTGTTGACAGGGAAGTTGCTCAAATTATGGCAGCGAGTGGCGTGGGAAGCTCGACCGTTTTGTCTGAAGGTACAAAAGACGGAGTGGATCTAGATTACAGTCAGTTTAAACCTCGCGGTTACTACGAAGGCGACACCACTCTAGAGGCGTATTTTCGCACGATGATGTGGTATGGACAGGTTAATTTCACTCAGAACGAAGAGACGCTCGACCGAAGCGCTTTGCTTATCACGATGGCACTTAATGGCGATGCACTGTCTAGTTGGGAAGCAATCTATACCATCACGAGTTTTTTTGCAGGTGCCAGTGATGATAACGGCTATTACGAGTACTGGCCTGTTATCCAGGCGGTTTATGGTGATGATGCCACAGTAGAGAGCCTAAACAATGCTGAGGATAAGTGGAAGATTTTCCATGAGGCAACAGCTCAAATGCAGGCTCCCAAAATCAACTCTGTGGTAGTAGCTGATAGTGGTGAAGGCGCAGATCACAGTTCAGAAACCCTCGGTTTTCGCTTTATGGGTCAGCGATTCTCACTGGATGAGCGAATTTTTAGTCAGCTGCTCTATAGCCGCGTAGGTAAAAACTCTGCGGGAGAAAAACGCATGCTTCCAAATGCCCTTGATGTACCTTCTGTCTTGGGATCTATGGAAGCCCAGGCGATTTTGCATGAAGCGGGTGCTGATGATTTTGCCAAATATAGCGACAATCGTGAGAGTCTGCGTAAGGAAATTGCTCAAAACGGTGACGCGCTTTGGACGGGTAGCCTATATGCACAGTGGCTCTATACCCTCAATCCACTACTGACAGCGAAAGGTGAGGGGTATCCTGCTTTTATGCAGTCCAAGGAGTGGGAACGCAAGAACTTGCAGACCTATTTGGCGAGTTATACCGAGCTCAAGCACGATACAGTTTTGTATTCAAAGCAGGCTATGGCCGAGATGGGTGGCGGTCCTCTTGAGGAGCTTGATGATCGCGGTTATGTGGAACCTGAGCCCGAACTTTATGGTCGGCTTTCTCGTTTAACCCAAGGAACAATGGAAGGTCTTTCGCATTATGGCGTGTTGTCCAGCACAGATGCCGACGGACTCAAAACGTTGGCTGAGCTGGCAAGCAAACTCGAGACAATCTCCAAAAAAGAACTTGCCAACGAAAAGCTTAGTGATGAGGAATATGAGCTTATTCGTAGCTATGGTGGTCAGCTTGAACATCTTTGGGATTTGACGGCAGATACTGACAATCAGTCTTGGACTAAGGCTGCAGAGTGTCCTGCTGCTGTGGTTACCGATATAGCGACTGACCCAAATGGCTCTGTATTGCAGGTGGGTACAGGCATTCTTTCAAAGATATATGTTGTGTTTCCTATTGATGGTGAGCTTCATATAGCCGTTGGTGTGGTATCGAGCTTTTATCAATTCGAGCAACCTATGGCTTCTCGTCTGACTGACTCTGAATGGCGTAGCATGCTAGGTATCGGTACGTATCAGGATGCAAATTCTACTGCCATGCCTGAAAAGCCAGCATGGACTAAAAGCTTTAGTTGTGAGATACGCTAGTGCACAGACAGGTATTGACACAAGCAGAGCCTTCTTTTATGAAGGCTCTGCTTCAAAATAAGAATAGACGGTGGGGGAGAGTCTTTGGCATCTTGATGGTGTCTGCTGTAGTGGTTGTAATCATTTTTTGGCTATGGACACGGGGGTGCTTTCTACCCGCTTGGATCAGCTGGCAAGAGTGCGAGCAGAATCTTGATCTTGATAAAAATGGAACAGTAGAGACACTCATACTCCGTCAGCGTCAGCTGAAGATAAGCAATGATACTACATTGCTTTACCAAACGGATGCCAGCTGGTTTGTTTCTGATGTGTTGGTAGGCGATATCAATCATGACGGTAATCAAGAAATTATTTGTCTGTTGTGGAAGCGGGGAAGTTTTGGCAATTCCCGTCCTTTTTGGATCAAGCAAGACGATATACATTTTTCCCAGCACATCTTTATTTGGACTATGCAAGAAGGCCATATCCAACCTATTTGGCAGTCTTCTGCCATTGATTTTGAGATTGCTTTGATATCACTGAATGATAAGCAACAAGTTTGTTGCACAACAGCTGATGGAAAAAAGTCCTGCTGGGCATGGCTTTCTTGGGGACTTGCGCGTATTGATACGGAAGATACATAGTCTGTCTTGCGGAAGATAAATAGTTTGTCTATTTGTGACACACACGTTTTGTAAGACCTGCTACACTGGAGCACGACCTTTAAGCGCGGTACGAGATGCCCGCAAGGTGTTTAAATTCATATGTGTGCCTACTTGCGGGGTGTCTCGTGTCGCTAACGGCGACAGGGCATCCTTTTTTCTTGTCGCGGTTGCGTCCGAGAGACGGGAAGGAGCGTAATGGCACAGTTTGAGCCAAAGGCGACGATCATGGATGAGGCGGCGATGAATCGCGCCATCACTCGTATCGCCCATGAGGTATTAGAACACAACGAAGGTAGTACGGATTTTGTTCTTGTAGGAATCATCCGTCGAGGTGAGGTGCTTGCTCGTAAGCTTGCCGACGAGATTGAAAAGGTAGATGGCGTGCGTCCACAAATCGGTACGCTAGATATTAGCTTTTACCGTGATGACATTGGCAAGCGCGTAGCACCAGTACTTCAGGGTTCCCATATTCCTTTTGATATTGATGATACTGAAGTCGTGTTAGTAGATGATGTCCTTTATACCGGCCGCACCATCCGTGCTGCTCTTGACGCTTTGATGGATTACGGCAGACCTCGTAGGGTTCAGCTGGCTGTCATGGTTGACCGTGGTCATCGTGAGTTGCCTATTCGTGCCGATTATGTTGGTAAAAATGTTCCCTCTTCTCGTGAGGAAGATGTGCGCGTCTATGTTGAGCCTGATGACGATCACTCAGCAGTTGAGATTTGGGACAGTGCGACTCACAAGGCCGCTATTCAGGCAGGAGGTCAGTGCTAATGCTCTCAGTAAAGCATCTGATTGATACTAACGACCTTACGGCAGATGACATCACCCAGATTCTTGATACTGCCAAATCCTTTGACCCCATTGTGAATGCCCGTACTATCAAGAAGGTCCCAGCTTTACGTGGCCGCACGATTGTAAATCTCTTCCTTGAGCCTTCCACGCGCACCCGTAGTTCTTTTGAACTAGCAGAAAAGCGTCTATCGGCTGACTCGCTCAATATGGGTGGTTCTACCAGCTCTGTTGTTAAGGGTGAGAGTCTCTCTGACACCATTCAGACCATTGATGCCATGAATGTTGATATGTTTGTCTGTCGTGCAAAGCTGGCAGGTACTCCCAAAAAGATTATTGAAAATACCGATGCCGTTGTTATTAACGCAGGCGATGGCAAACATCAGCATCCCACGCAGGCTATGCTTGATCTTTACACCATTCGTGAGGAGTTTGGGCATCTTGATGGTCTTAAGGTTGCTATTGTTGGCGACCTCGCTCACAGCCGTGTCTGTGGTTCGTTGGCCCCTGCTCTTAAGACTATGGGTGCCGAAGTTACTCTTGTGGGGCCCCCAACCTTCCAGGTGGGTGATCCCAGCTGGTATGGCTGCAATCAGACGGCAGATCTTGACTCGGTTATTCCCGAGATGGATGTTGTCTATATGCTGCGCGTGCAGCTGGAACGTATGGAAGGCGCTGCAATTCCTTCCAAGCGCGAGTATAACCGCCTTTATGGTTTAGATGCTCGCCGTGCTGCCATGATGAAGCCTGGTGCCATCGTGTGCCATCCAGGTCCTATGAACCGTGGTATGGAAATCAATACTGAGGTTGCTGATAGCTTGCAGTCTAGGATTTTAAAACAGGTCAACGCAGGCGTTCTGACCCGTATGGCTGAGATGTATCTGCTCCTGGGAGGAGAAAACTAATGGCATATTTGATTCGTGGCGCCCGCGTTGTCGACCCACAGCTTGCCCTTGACGATGTGCGCGATGTGCTGATTGAGGGCAATAAAATCAAGGCAGTTGGCAACAATCTTGAGGTCGCAAATGCTGAGGTGGTAGAAGCTGCAGGCAAGGTGCTCATTCCTGGTATGGTGGATATGCACGTACATTTCCGCGATCCAGGTTTTGAGTACAAAGAAACCATTGAGACAGGATCTCGTGCGGCTGCGCATGGTGGCTTTACCGATGTGGCCACCATGCCCAATACGAGCCCCGTTACTGACTCGGGAGCTGAGATTCGCTATCAGATTGACCGCGGTGAAGCAGCAGGTCATGTGCACATTCGTCCTATCGGCGCACTTACCAAAGATCAAAAGGGTGAGGCATTGGCCGAGATTGGCGACATGGTGCTCGAAGGTGCGTGTGCCTTCTCCGATGATGGGCATGGTGTGCAATCTGCTGGCATGATGAAGACTTGTATGGGCTATGTTTCTCAGTTTAACCGAGTAGCTATTGCTCACTGTGAGGATGAGAGCCTTTCAAAGAATGGTGTTATCAATGCTGGTCGTGCGGCAACCCGTCTGGGAATGTTTGGCTGGCCGGCATTGGCTGAAGAGCATGAAATTTGGCGCGATATTCAGTTAACCCGTTCTACCAACTGTGCCCTACATATCGCTCATATTTCAACGGCTCGTGGCCTTGAAATGGTCAAAGCAGCAAAAGCTGAAGGGCTGCCCGTAACCTGTGAGGTTACACCTCACCATCTCTTCCTTTGTGATGATGACATTACTACCGCCTACAACACTAACCTCAAGATGAATCCTCCCTTGCGCTCTGCCAAGGATGCTGAGGCCCTGCGCCAAGGCATTGTCGATGGTTCCATTGACTGTGTAGTGACCGATCATGCTCCTCATGCCGCCCACGAGAAGGACTGTGAGTGGGAGATTGCTTTCTTTGGCATTATTGGCCTTGAAACCTCTCTTCCTCTGATGCTCACCCATATGGTTGAACCTGGCATTATGAGTTGGAGTCGTCTCGTAGAAGTGATGGCTGTGTCCCCGCGTGAGATTTTGCGTCTCCCTGCTGTCAAGATTGAGGAAGGTTCGGTTGCTGATCTGACGCTTATTGATCCTGAAGCTCAACTTGAGGTAACTGAGGACTACTTTGAGTCTAAATCTAAAAACTCTGCTTTCTTAGGTAATAAGCTCAAAGGAGCTGCTTGTGATGTGTTCTGTGGCGGTAAACGTACACTCGCAAACGGTGTTGTGGCCTAAAGTTCACAGAAGAAATAGGGTGAAAATGAGGACAGAGGGTATCAAGCAATATGACTTTAGCGTGGTGTCCAACGCTAAAGTTGCAAAAGACGTGTATCGCATGCAAATTTTGGCACCTGAACTTGCCAAAAAGCTTATGCCAGGTCAGTTCATCAACCTTGCCGCACCTGGCGATCCGTCTCATATTGTGCGCCTACCTCTGTCCTTTGCTTCAACTGACTCGCAAGAGGGTACAGTTGAGCTCATCTATGCAGTAGTAGGTGAAGGCACACATCGGCTTTCTCACATGAGGGTTGGTGCGAGTTCTACTTTGATTGGTCCATGCGGCAAGGGGTGGAATCTAAGCAATAATCGTCCTGCTTTGCTAGTAGCTGGTGGTGTTGGTGCACCTCCTATTGTTGCTGCGGCGCGTGGATTAAAAGAACAGGGCGTGGAGCTTTGCGTTGTTCTTGGTGCGCGCTCAGGAGAGCGTCTTTGGGGCGAGTCGGTGCTTAAAGATATGGGTGCCACAGTCATGGTAACTACAGATGATGGAAGTTACGGTAGGCAAGGCTTTACAACCGAGGTTGTAGCAGAGCTCTTACCAGGGGATTTCGGACAGATTCTTACCTGTGGTCCAAACCTTATGATGGCTGGTGTGGCCGCACTTGCTGAAAAGGCAAAAATAAACTGCCAAGCTTCCTTAGAGCGGATGATGACTTGCGGTTTTGGAGCCTGTCATACCTGTAATGTTGCCATGAGAGCAGGTGGCTATAAATTCTGCTGTACAGATGGCCCTGTCTTTGATGCCAAGGAGGTGGCATGGTGAGCACCCCTTTGATGGCGGTAAACCTTGGTGGTATTCATATGCAAAATCCCGTGAATACCGCTTCGGGTACCTATGGGTTTGGACATGAATTTGAGAGCTTTTACGACGTTGCTCGCCTTGGCGCAATTACTTGTAAGGGCTGTGCAGCAAAGCCTTGGGATGGCAATCCCGCACCTCGTATGTGCGAGGTCAGCTCAGGCATTATGAATACGGTAGGACTACAAAATGTAGGTATTCGCGTTATGGTGGAGTCTGAAGGTGACTATCTTCAGGGATTAAGTCAGCGTGGCTGTGCCGTAATTTTGCAGGTCGCAGGCCATTCCATTGATGAATATATTGCGGCAGTAGAGCTTTATGAGGAGCTGGCGCCTTGGGCTGCAGGACTTGAGCTTAATATTTCTTGTCCTAATATCGCTGCTGGTGGTGCTGCAATGGGAGCTACCCCTGAGACTGCAGCAAAGCTTATGCAAGCAGTGCGTCCTCGTACCAAGCAACCTCTTATTGTCAAAATGGCACCAAGTCGTGTGTCAGAAATTGCGCGTGCTCTTGAGGATGCGGGTGCAGATGCCCTGAGCCTTATTAATACGATCCCCGCCATGTCTATTGAGGTGCATACACGTCGTTCTCGTCTCTCTCGACCTACTGCAGGCTTGAGTGGTCCTGCTATTCATGCTATTGCAGTGCGTATGGTCTGGGAAGCTCACAAGGCATCAAGTCTTCCTCTCTGTGGCATTGGCGGCATTACCAATGGCACAGATGCTGCGGAGTTTATCTTGGCGGGAGCTACGGCAATTTCGGTTGGTACGGCAAATCTGACTGATCCCATGACGGCGGTTCGCGTAGTAGATGAGCTATATGACTGGGCAAAAAATCAGGGTGTTTCGGATATTAATGAATTGATAGGAGCTTTTGAATGCTAAGCCTTCCTTTGTCAGTTGAACAAGCTCGTGATGCAGTGATCATGGCGCTTGACTGCAGTCATGAAGAAGCACTTGAATTGGCTGCGCAGCTCGAAGGTCGTGCTCGCTGGGTCAAAGTGGGTATGACTCTCTACTATGCTTGCGGACCAGCTATTGTCCAGGAGATGCATGAGCGTGGGCTCAAAGTCTTTCTTGATCTCAAACTGCATGATATTCCCTTCCAAATCAGAGGAGCAGCCCGTGCTGCGTCGTTGGTAGGGGCAGATATACTTTCTATCCATGGCCTTGGCGGTGCTGAGATGGTAGGCGAAGCACGCTTGGGCACTGAAGAGGCAGCCGAGATACGCGGTGAGCGCACTAAACTTGTGGCAATTTCAGTACTAACCAGCATGAATCAAGAAGCTTTGGCATCTATTGGTGTGCAGTCTACGGTCAAAGAGGAAGTTTCTCGTCTTGCAACTTTAGCTGTAGGAGCAGGTTCTGATGGCATCGTCTGTTCTCCTCAGGAGGCAGCCGAAATGCGTGAACTATTGGGTCCTGATGCTCTCATTGTGACACCTGGCGTACGTCCTGTAGGCGCTACCATGGGAGATCAAAAGCGTGTCGCTACTCCTGCTGCTGCGATTGCGGCAGGTGCCTCAAAGCTGGTTGTCGGAAGACCTATTACCAAGGCAGAAGATCCCGTTGCTGCCTTTGATGCCATTGTTGCTGAATTGACCGCTAACTAATCGTTGTTATAGAGTCGTTTTTGTCAAAAGAGGAGAAACTCCTATGAATTCCCTTATTCATGCTGCATCTGCCACTGAGATTGCTCATGCTCTGCTTTCTATTCGTGCAGTTTTTTTGAAGCCTGATGATCCTTTCACGTGGGCCAGTGGTATCAAGAGTCCAATTTACTGTGATAATCGTCTGACTCTTTCATATCCGGAAGTACGTACGCTCATTGATGAATCTATCGCTGCTCGTATTGCCGAGCTTTATCCCGAAGCAGAAATGCTCATGGGAACTTCTACTGCAGGAATTGCCCATGCCGCTATTGCTGCTGATCGTTTGGGTAAGCCTATGGGTTATGTTCGCGGCTCTGCAAAAGATCATGGCCGCAAAAATCAAATTGAAGGTCACTTGGAGCCTGGTGAGAAGGTTGTTATAGTTGAGGATCTTATCTCAACGGGAGGTTCTGTACTCGATTGTGTTTTGCCCCTGCGCGAAGCTGGTGCTGAAGTGTTAGGTGTGGTGTCGATATTTACGTACGGCATGCAAAAAGGCCTGGATCGCCTATCGGCAGAACATGTTTGCAATACTAGTTTGTGTGATCTTGATACGCTTGCAAAGGTGGCGGTCGAAGAGGGATATATCAAGGCAGCGGATGAGGCTCGTTTGCTGGCTTTTCGAGATAACCCTGCTGATGAGTCTTGGCGTGCTTAGTTTTTGAAGACTGGTCTTGTCCTTCTTTTATGCTAAAAAAAGCGTGTATAAACGTACGTAATGTGACGAAGAGGGCTAAAAAACCGCGTTTTTGCAGCTCATACTTGCATTTAGACAAATTTGTGGCACACTAAATGTCCGTGCAAGTCAGCTGCGTCCATGAGATGTGCGACTGGCGCCCTTTTTTTGAATTGCATTTAGGTACTTTGGATGTTTGGAGGACTTCATGGCACTACCTCAGCTGAGCGATGAGCAGCGTAAGGCAGCACTCGAGAAAGCGGCTGCAGCCCGTCATGCTCGTGCAGAGCTTCGCGATAAGATTAAGAACGGTCAAGTTTCTTTGCAGGAGGTTCTCGATTCTGATGACCCCATTGCTGCACGTATGAAGGTCTCTGCTCTTATCGAGTCTCTGCCTGGTTATGGCAAGGCAAAGGCTACCAAGATTATGGATGAGCTGGGCATTTCTGCCACTCGCCGTGTCAAGGGCTTGGGCGCTCGTCAGCGCGAGCAGCTGCTTGAGGTGCTTTCCAAGTAGTGGAAGTCACACCTCGTCTCTTTGTAATTTCAGGTCCTGCTGGTGTAGGTAAGGGTACTTTAGTTGCGCGTGTTCGCGAAATACGCCCTGACCTAGAGCTGACAGTATCTGCTACAACGAGGCAGCCTCGGCCAGGGGAAATTCCAGGAGTTTCGTATCACTTCCTCAGCGATGATGAGTTTTCTCATTGCGTTGAGGAAGGTTTGTTCCTTGAGTGGGCACAAGTTCATGCTCATCGTTATGGCACGCTTATGAGTGAAGCTACCGAGCGCATGAATAGAGGTGCTTCAGTCATCCTTGAGATTGACTGTCAAGGCGGGTTTAATGTCAAAAAAGTGCGGCCTGATGCTGTGCTTATCTTTATTGAGCCGCCTTCCTTTGAGGAACTCGAGCATAGACTTCGTGGTCGTGGTACTGAGGACGAAGCGCAAATCACTCTTCGCCTTGCGAATGCAAAAGCTGAAATAGAGGCTGGCAAAAAGTATGATGTGCGTATAGTCAACGATGACGTTGAACGAGCTGTTCAAGAGCTACTTGATGTCTTTGCAAGGTATGAGAAAGACGGAGGTCTTACCAATGTCCGTGGTTAAGCCTGAGATTGATAACCTGCTCGACAAATGTGAGCGCAATCCTTTTTTGCTCTGTGCTGTTGCTTCCAAGCGCGCTTGTGATATCAACAACATGGTGCGTGGTCAGCATCTTCGCGTGACTGCAATCCAGGATTACGATGACATCACTACTGTCGTTTCTGGTGAGGATCCGGTTTCTATTGCTATGGGCGAGATTGAGGATGGTACGCTTTCTTTTGTTAAGGAAAGCTTTGATGAGCGTCTCGCTGGAGCAAATAAAGAGGCTATGCATCAAAGCATCTAGTCTCTGCTCACAGATGTAAGCTGTGGACCCCGACTGTCGTCTTGGCAGTTGGGGTCTGTATTTGTCAATTCGCAGTATGTGCGAAGGGAGTGTGGACATGTCTGAGCGAGTATGTCTGGTCCACTATCACGAGATTGGTCTTAAGGGAAAGAATCGTTCTACTTTTGAGAACCAACTTGTTCGCAATATTAGTCATGCCGTCAAAACGCTCCCCGTGCGTGAGGTTAGACGTATCGCAGGTCATCTCTTGGTCACACTTAAAGATGAATCTGCTGATCAAGAGATTGCGGCTGCACTGCGTCAAATTCCAGGGATTGCGCGTGTTTCTTTGGCATGGTGTTGCTCTCTTGATGAGGATGAATATTGCGCGGCTGCCATACGAGCTTTGTCTGAAGTAGGGGAGTTTGAGACGTTCAAGGTGCACGCACATCGTTCTTCTACCAGCTATGAACGCCATTCTATTGAGATAAATCAGCTGGTAGGAAGCATTCTTTGCGCGCAATTCCCCGAGAAAAAAGTCAAGATGCATCATCCAGATGTACAAGTTAATGTCATCGTTAATCAAGCACGTGTCTTTGTGTATGCACTCTCCGAACGTGCAGTAGGTGGCTTGCCCGTGGGGACTGCGGGCAAAGTTGTTACTCTGCTCTCATCTGGTTTTGATTCTCCTGTGGCTACTTGGGCTGTTGGTCGCCGTGGTGCTATTTGTGTACCTGTGCACTTCTCGGGTCGTCCTATGACTGCCGATACCAGCGAGTGGCTGACGCAGGACGTATGCCGTGCTTTGGCTCCTTCTGGGGTTATTGGTCGTTTGTATGTTGTGCCTTTTGGTGAGAAACAGCGTGAGATTTCGTTGGCTGTTCCGCAGAAGCTGCGTATTATCATGTACCGTCGTGTTATGTTTGCCGTGGCAGAGCGTGTTGCACGTCTTGAGGGTGCAAAGGCGCTGGTAACTGGTGAATCCTTGGGTCAGGTTGCTTCCCAGACGCTCGAGAATATCTCTGTGGTCAATGAAATCGCATCCATTCCTGTATTGCGTCCATTAATTGGCTCTGACAAGCAGGAAATTGTGGAGCGCGCGCACCAGATTAATACCTTTGATATTAGCTGCGAGACAGCTCCGGACTGCTGTACGCTCTTTATGCCGCGCAAACCCGAAACTCATGCAAAGCTTGATGAGGTGCATGCCGCTTGGGATTCTTTTGACCACGATCAGATGATTGAAGATTTGATTTCCAATATTGAGTACGTGGACTTTGATCAGTGTCCTAGTTATCATGCGCCTCGCTGCCTGCGCCACAAGCATGGAGAGCTTGCTCGTGCTTGGGCAGATAAGGATGATGCGGAAGCAGTAGAACTAAGCATGGAGGCTTAACTTTCCCTTAGCTTGGTGCTATGTTTGGCACATGAATTCTACATAAGATGAATTTTGCGAACAGCCTTGTCAGAGGGACGAGGCTGTTTTTTCTTATATGCAAGCTACGAATAGTAAAATTTCAACAGCAGGTCTATGAGCTGCTGCTTTGCTGATATATGTGCGTTAGAGTGCAGCTGACAGTCAGTTTGAGACAAGGCTAATCGATAAAGTCGGTATCATTGCCGTGACCCTCCTTCAGGCTTATAAGGTGAAGGAGGAAGTTCAATGGCTCAAAGACGTCATCATGCTAGTTTTACTATTTTTGGACGAAGCATCGACCGTAAATCAGCAGTTGTATTGTGTGTTTGCACTGGCCTTATTATCCTACTGAGTGTTGTATATAACGGCATACTCGCTGTGCCAACAGCAGTTCAGCTTGATAAGAAACTTGAAGCACCACAGCAGAACTCTCGTGAAAATCAGTCCAAAAAGAACTCATCACAAATCAAATCAGATACGTCTATCTCCCCAAAACGCTTCTTGGTAGATGTGAGTGGAGCGGTTGCAAAGCCTGGAGTTTACAAGTTGGGCACAGATGATGCACGTGTGACTGATGCCATTGAGGCTGCAGGAGGACTTTCTGATGATGCGGATAGAACTCGCATCAATCTGGCCCAGAAATTAAACGATGGAGAAAAGGTTTATGTACCTCGCATAGGAGAAGATCCGGGGATAGACAGCCAACTCACCTCAAAGCTGCCAGCAGAGTCTTCATTGGACACTTCACATCGTGGCTTGGTAAATATCAACACAGCTGATGAGACGACTCTGCAAACTCTTTCTGGAGTCGGTGAGGCAACGGCAAAAGCCATTATCAAGGAGCGAGAGACGAATGGTGCGTTTGAGAGTCCTGAGGATCTCATGCGTGTCTCGGGTATAGGTGAAAAGAAGTTCGCGAAGCTCAAGGATGATATCTGTGTTTGAGCCTAAGCTTGAGCTCCCACCACGTCCTTCAATTCCTTTTCTTAGTTGGACATTGGTAGGAGTATTGCTTGTCTCTTTCTTGTTTCTACGTTATTTGCCTTTGAAGTTGGATGCACGCCAGTGGAACGTGTTGCTTATAGCAACGGGCGTCTATATCCTGGGCAACTTGCTTGTTATTAGCAAGATGTCGGCTTCTGCCAACAAACATACTATTAAAGCTTTGCTTGTTGGTATTTGTATGGGACTTGTAGCAGTAGAACTTTTTGTTGTGCGGGGTTTTACGGTAGCTTCTGCTTTGGAAAATTCCAATCTTTCTGCTTGGCAGTTTCGTGTTGTGGGGGACTGCAAACAAACTCGTTTTGGCTGGCGCTGCCGAGCTCAGGCCCATTCAAATGAGGGACACAGTGTTGACGTATGGCTAAGTTTGCATGAGCCCGTAAATTACGGTGAACAACTTGTCGTAGTAGGACGCTATAAGCCTTTGACTAATGATAGCTGGGGATATCGCTCAAGGCTGCAGGGTATTTGGGGTGAAGTTTCGGTTCGCTCAATACGCAAGTCAATACATCCTCAAGGCTTATTGGCCATACCTATTATGTTTAGGCGACGGGCACTCTCAAATTTCCGCCCAGAAATAGGAGCAAGTCGAGCAGTACTTGCTGGTGCTGTGTGTGGTTACCGATCTAGTCTAGATGCACAAGGGCTAAATGAGCTTTTTTCTGCTTGTGGCGTAGCGCATTTGATGGCGGTATCAGGTGGGCATATTGCTATCATTTCTAATCTACTTCTACAGCTAGCCAAGCTCTTACAACTCAAACCAGGTAGTCGCGCTGTTTTGAGTCTTTGTATTTCTGCTCTTTTTGTCTTGAGTTGTGGCGCCCCTCCTAGCGCAATACGTTCTTGGATAATGTCAGCAGTTGCTGCGCTTTCTTGGTGTGTGGGTCGACGTAAGCACACCCTTTCAGCCGTGAGTTTTGTTGCGCTTCTTATGGCAATTTGCAATCCTGGACTTGTGGGACAGCTTGGCTTTCAGCTTTCGGTGCTTGCAGTAGTGGGGCTTTGTCTGTTTTCTGTATATGCCAACTATGCACTGAAAACTCTTTTTGCTTTTCCAAAACGAAATCGCCTGCCAAGAAGGCTCCAACGCGCGCTTAATGAAGCACGTTCAAGTTGTGCTGCAAGTCTCGTTTGCCAAACAGTTACCGTACCGCTGACACTGCCGCTCTTTTCTCTTATATCATTTGTTGCTCCACTGGCAAATAGTATGGTTATGCTGCCCTTTACAGCTCTTGTTGTTTGTGGAGCTTTAGCTGCTAGTACTGTGGATATTCCCTTGGTGAACAAAATGTTTCTTACCATCTGTGACGTCTGTGCAAATTTTGTACTTACTATTTTGCGTCTACTTGCATCATTTCCTCTCGCATGCATAACGGTGGAGTTGGGAAATAATGTGGGTGAACTGCTCTTTTTACTAATGATTTTTGCTTTGCTAGTTGCCCTTTATCGTCTGTGGCCGCCCATACAAAAGAAAATCTGTATCAAGCTGTTTTTGGTAGTTGTACTTGCCTTTTTTGGTTTCTTTGTACGATGGCGTTATTTTGCTCCCGCGCGAATGGTGGTACTTGATGTCGGCCAGGGTGATGCCATCTTGGTTCAAGAGGGGGCACAAGCCGTGCTGATTGATACGGGACCTCCAGATACGCTTAACATTGCCCTTGCACGTCAAAAAGTATTTCATTTGGATGCGGTTATTTTGACGCATCAACACACAGATCATGTAGGTGGAGTAGCTGATCTTGCGTACAAAGTTCCTTGCGAACAGATATATTTTGCCGAAGGTGTCACATCCGAACTTTCTCCTGAGCTGGAGTCTGCATGCACGGCATTGGTGGGGACCCAACTCAAAGAGCTGTCCTATGGGGATACATTGCATGTGGGGCAATTTGTCTTAAGGATGATTTGGCCTCAAATGCCCGTAAGTGGACTTGAAAATAAAGATTCAATACAGTTGGATTTGCTTTATCAAGATGACAAGCGGGAATTTCGAGCTCTGCTTACGGGAGATGCAGAAAAAGAGGAACTAGCAGAACTCCTCGCAACGGGCGATATTGGCGATATTGACGTTTTGAAGCTAGGACATCATGGTTCAAAAATTTCTTTAACTGCAGAGCAGGCGCAAGAACTTTTGCCTGAGCTTTGTCTTGCCAGCGCGGGTGAGGGAAATAAGTATGGGCATCCAGCAGGCGAATGTATTGAGATAGTCAGAGGCGTTGGATCACGTTTTCTATGTACGATTGATTGTGGTGACATCTGTGTAAGTCCTGCCGAAGGGGGACCTGCCATCGTATGTCAAAAGAGTTTTGCAGACTAAAGGTATTATCTAAGTCATAAAACATGCGAGGGGAGAGTAGATGCCAGCAACAAAAAACAGTGCAATGCTTGTGGCTTATGCGGCAATTGGTAGTGATGAGCGCAAAAAAAAGTCCGTTGTGGATAGGCTCAAAAAGCATTTAGCTGCAGGTATGGAAGCTTTCAATTTGGATGAAATAAACGCTACGTCTGAACTTGATGCAGCTACCCTATTGGGTTCGCTCAATACTCTCCCTTTTGGGGCAGATAGGCGTTTTGTTATCGTGAACGCCGCTGATCGTCTAGATAAGACGGTCAAAGATATGTTGGTGGATTATCTTTCAAATCCCAATGGTGTATGTACGCTTTGCTTACTTTTTGACTCGTTGCCAAAGAATACCCGTCTCTACAAGGCCATAGCTTCTATCGGGCCTAAAGCAATTATTGACTGTGTACCAAAAAGGAACCGTGCGCTTGTTGCGGAAGTAAATAAGTTTGCACAGGCACGAGGAATGTATATTGATGGTCCCGCGGTTGACGAGCTTATTAAGCGCTCAGGAGAGTCTGGAAAACTGCTAGAAAATCAAGTTTCCCAGCTTTGTACGCTTTGTCGTACACAAGGACATATTAGCTACAACGATGTCGTCAACAACATTTCGCAAACCGCAGAAATTAAACCTTGGGATTTTCTTGATCCTGTCTGCGAACGCAATGCGGTTAAGGCGCTAACCCAATATCATCTGATGGCAAAACCCTCACAAATCGCCCTTCTCGCAATGTTAGTTGGTCGTTTGCGTGAGTTGATTTGTACTCAAAGTTTGATGGCGCGAGGCCAAGAATACGCACTAGCTTCTACGTTAGGTAAGCGAGATTTTCAGATAGATAAGTACAAACGTTGGGTAAGAAATTTTGCTCCCGGTGAACTCAGTCGGTTTGTGAGAGCTTGTGCTGACTGCGACCGAGCTCTCAAATCAGGTGCTGATCCTGACATAAGCTTTACCCAGCTTATTTTGCAAATCTGCGGTGCTGTTCAGTAGTACGCCTTTGCTTTGCTGCATCCCGTAGCAAGAAACTGCAAACGGTTCAAAACCGTCGTTTGAAATTGCAAATGCGCAGGATTGAATTTGAGAATCAAAGAATTATGAACCCTCTTCGAAAAGAGAGGTCTGTCGATGGGATGCCTGCTGAAGAGAGAGACCTGCTTGAAGAGATGCCTGCCGAAGAGAGACCTGCTTCAGCGAGAGTTGAAAGAAAAAAAGACTCCGCAGCTTTTTACTACGGAGTCCGCAAATGCAATGTAGTTGCAAAAACTTTAGGCTACAAAAACCTTAGGCCATCTTGTTGACCATGTTCTGAACGCCAGACTTGCGCTCAGCGGCTTGATTTTTGTGAATGATGCCCTTTGCTGCAGCCTTGTCAAACTTACGACCAGCAGCGTTTGCAGCGAGCTGTGCTGCATCTTTGTCGCCAGCCTCAACAGCAGCGACGACCTTTTTTACATAGGTCTTGAGCTCAGAGCGTACTGCCTTGTTACGCTGACGAGCCTTCTCAGCGGTGAGAATACGCTTCTTCTGCGACTTGATGTTTGCCACGTGCTTTTCCTTTCAACCAATCATCAATGAGGCCTCTACGCTGAGACAAGCGACGTCTGGAAGCGTGGGGGCACAACCAGACGGGAGGTCAACCTGTGAAGTATAACACTCAGAGGGCTAACTGAGGTATTATCTTTCCCATGAATACTACAGACACATCACACATCCGTAATTTCAGCATCGTGGCTCATATCGACCACGGTAAATCGACGATCTCTGATCGCATTCTTGAGCTTACACATACCGTTGAACAGAGAGATTTGACCTCTCAGATGCTTGACAGTATGGACATTGAGCAAGAGCGTGGCATCACAATCAAGTCGAATGCCGTGCGCGTGCTCTATGATGCTGACGATGGCGAAACCTACACCTTCAATCTTATTGATACTCCAGGGCATGTTGACTTTACCTATGAGGTCAGTCGTAGTCTTGCTGCCTGTGAGGGAGCAGTACTGGTGGTAGATGCTACCCAAGGCGTGGAGGCACAGACGGTTTCCAATGCCAATCTTGCGATGAATGCCAATCTTGATATTGTGCCTGCCATCAACAAGATTGATTTGCCCTCTGCACATCCCGAGGAAGTAAAAGCCGAAATAGAGGATGCTCTTGCCATTCCTGCTGATGATGCTGTGCTTGTCTCGGGTAAGACGGGCGAGGGTATCCACGATTTACTTGAGTCTATTGTCTATTTGGTGAAGCCCCCTACAGGAGATGAAACTGCGGCTTTACGGGCACTTGTTTTGGATTCCTACTTTGATGCGTATCGTGGTGTCGTTGCAACAGTCCGTGTCTTTGATGGCTCTATATCTGCTGGTGACAAACTGTGCATGATGGCTTCTAATACGCCATTTTTGGTGGAAGAAGTGGGATGTAAGCGTCCGCTCGAGACTCCCTTAAAGTCACTGGATGTAGGTGAAGTAGGCTATGTGGTGACTGGTCTTAAGGACCCTGCTTTGGTAAAAGCGGGCGATACCCTTACTGGCCAAAACCGTCCGTGTGCCCAGCCTTTACCAGGTTATCGTGAAGTTAAGCCGATGGTCTTTACCGGGCTTTTCCCGATTGACAATAAAGACTACGAGAATCTTCGTGATGCCCTCACCAAGTTGCGTGTTAATGATCCAAGTTTGGTATGGGAACCCGAAACTTCGGTTGCTTTAGGCTTTGGTTTTCGCGTGGGTTTCTTGGGTTTGTTGCATATGGAGGTTGTTAAGGAACGCTTGGAGCGTGAATTTGATCTTGACCTTATTGCCACAAGCCCCAGCGTTAACTATCACGTTTATCTGACTTCAGGTGAGATGATTGAGCTCACAAGTCCCCAAGATATGCCTGAGCCTACACGTATTGAGCGTATTGAGGAGCCTTATCTTAAGGCCGAGGTCATCGTGCCACCTGAGTTTGTTGGCGCGGTTATGGATTTGACTGTTGAACACCGTGGCACCTTCGTCAACATGGTTTATCTCTCAGATAAGTCAGTTGAGATGCACTGGGAGATGCCACTTGCAGAGCTTATTCTTGACTACTTTGATCAGCTTAAGAGCCGTACCAAGGGCTATGCCAGTCTTGACTATGACTTCTATGAATACCGCGAGAGTCCTCTCGTTAAACTCGATATTTTGCTCTCGGGTGATGAGGTGGACGCATTGTCATTTATTGTGCACAAGGACAAGGCATATACGCTCGCGCGTGGTCTTTGCGACAAGCTCCGCGAGCTTATTCCTCGTCAGCAATTTGAAGTACCTATTCAGGGTGCTATTGGCAACAAGATCATTAGTCGTAGCACGGTGCGTGCGCTTCGCAAAGATGTCCTTGCTAAATGCTATGGCGGTGATATCAGCCGTAAGCGTAAGTTGCTAGAAAAGCAGAAAGAGGGCAAGAAGCGCATGAAAACCCTCGGTTCGGTTGAAGTGCCTCAGGAAGCCTTTTTGGCTGTGTTGCGCGTGGGCGACGATCAGTAGGACTTCTTTAAAATATTGCAGCAAAACAAGCCTGGTGTTTAACGCCAGGCTTTTGCTATGAACATAAAAAATCGGTAGCAAGACACGAGTGCTTCATTGTCTGTATACCAATCTGCATGCTTGCGTGCACGAGCAAAGAGTTTGTCAAGAGATGTATGTGCATATGTACGTCGCCGCTCATCTCGAACAAGCTCTTTGGAACACCAGAGTGCGGCAAGTAACTCTAGAGTGCGCGGATTGGAAGTCCAGCGTTCAATTTCCTGCTCACTTGTAATGCGTGCACTTTTTAGTGCCTGTGTGAGTAATAGGGGAGTTTCATAGGGAGTATAACCAGATGCTATGCCATTGAGAATGCAGGAACCATGTGCACAGGCATTGCGCAAATCTTTGGTATCTTTAAGCAGATAGCGCAGCTGTATTAGCTCTTCACTATGCCATCTACGCGCACAGAAACCCCAGAGGTCAAGAAAGTCTCCAAAATCAAATACTTCGGCTATAACCCAGAGCGGCATGTCTCCTACATATTTATCAATGAGAAGCCCTGAATAGATGTCATTATCCCCGCGGCGACTTTCCAGCTCTGCCATAAGCCGTTCCTGCTTACCGGCGGATAGACTGCTGATATAAGCCTCAACAATTTCGTAGGGATCTTCGTGTTTTTTGTTTGCAAGATAGAGTAGCTGTAATTTGGCAGAGTGCTCTACATCTAGGGCTAGTGGCAAGAAGCTCAAGCGAAGTTGGTGGTCAATCTCAGTCAAATCCATGAGTTCGGCAAAGTCGAGTCCTATATAACTACTTGAACCATCGGCATGACGGAGCTTGGGAAACAGCGATTTATAGGATGCAGTACGCATAAAGCCGCCTGTATCACGTAGGTAGCGAGCGGCAGTATTTTGATCAACACGCTCAAAACTAATACCACGGGATGCAAGGTAAGAGATCTGGTCTTTTGGGTTAAGCGTGGGACCAGGTTTGCCATGCCAGCGTGTCGTATGTTTTGCCATATTTATCTTCCGTTTCTAACCTAGTCGAAGCGAAGTAGGCTTCCTGCCATGTGCTCAAAACGGTAGACACCCTCAAAGCCTAATGTGCGTAGTAAATCATAGGCTTGACGTAGGTAACTGCCGAGGTGAGCAGGCTGGTGAGAATCACTTCCCACCGTGATAATGTGTCCGCCTAAATCGCGATACAGTGACAAAATTTCTTTGCAAGGTTGCCAATCAGACAGTCCGTAACGTACCGATGAGGTATTAAGTTCGATGCCCTTACCATCACTAATTGCTTGCTCAAGAATTGCGGCAACTACCTCGCGGTAAGCAGTAAAAGGGCGCCTATCAGCGGGGTTGTCACGTTTAATAGCATCCAGATGCGCCAGTACGTTATAGCCCTTGAAAGTTTGCTGGCAGTCTAAGATTTCTTCATAATAAGCCTGCGTGATAGCTTCGGGTGCTTTGCCTTTTTGGTAGTCGTTTGACCAGAACTCAAGATCCTCAATCTGATGGCAAGAAAGCAAAACAAAATCAAGTTCATCTTTGCGTGCATCTACCAAATGCTGATTGGAATCGATGGTGTGTCGTTGTACTCCCAATTCCAGTCCGCAGCGTACGCTTAATTTACCGCCCCACCAATCATGTTGAGCTGTACCCCAACGTTCACGAGCTGCAGCAATAGCAGGAAAGTAGTGCTGATAGTCAACATTGGTGACATTGCGAGCAGATTTATAAGCTTCTCCTGGCTTGGCGTAACTCTTATCAAAGAGTGTGCCAGCAGCATCAAGAGGACTGAGATCGTATTTAATGCCGTAATCTACATGGTCAGTAAAACAAATTTCGTCAAGACCAAGACGACAGGCATCCCTACATACTTCTTCAATAGGGTAGTTAGAATCATCTGAAAAAATACTATGCACGTGGTAATCCGCATACATATAATGCCTCTTTCTAGAGTGCGTGTCTGTCCGTATGAGGACACTATTGCTATTCTAATTGAGTTACAGCAAAGGGAGGAAATGTGCAGCAGACAGCACAAGAGGTACTTGAACAGTATGCACTCGCCGCGGGTTTAATGACCACTTGGGAAGACGTACCTCAGCTTAAAAGCCTTACCGAGCGCTTGCAGTCCAGACCATATTTGATGGCTCCCATGGCTGGTGTGAGTGATGTTGCGTGGCGCATTATGGCGCGTGCGGGTGGGGCAGCTTTAGCATATAGCGAGATGGTGTCAGTTGCAGGTATTCACTTTGGTGGTGATAAAACCTGGGAGTTGGCGTTGCCGCATGAGTTCGAACCAGAACTTGCGGTTCAACTTTTTGGGGCTCAAGTCGAACAGTTTCGTGAGGCGAGCGAGCAGGTAGTAAAGCGTGTAGGCAAAAAACTCGTGCTTATTGATATTAATATGGCCTGTCCTGTGCCTAAAGTGACTCGCAAGGGCGAAGGTTCTGCTTTGATGCTTGATTCTGGTCTTGCGGCAGAAATTGTAGTTGCATGCCGTGAAGGTGTTGCAGCAGGGGCGGCCCATTTGGGCATAGAGCCTGTGCCAGTAACCTGCAAAATTCGGCGCGGCTACAAGATGGATAACGAGCTTGCACCAAACTTTGCTCAAAAAATGCAAGAGGCAGGCGTCTCAGCAATTGCGGTGCATGGACGCTTTGCCAATCAGTTTTATCGTGGTGAGGCTGATTGGTCGACAATTTCGCGCGTGGTGGATGCAGTGGATATCCCCGTTATTGCTTCAGGTGATATCAAAGATGCTGAGTCTGCACAATCAGCACGAGAGCAGACTGGTGCCACAGCCGTGATGGTGGCTCGTGGTACTTATGGCAATCCTTGGATTTTTAAAGACGCACAGCTGTTGCAGATGGGAAAGATTCCTCCTCAGCATGATCTTCATCAACGACTTGCAGCTTTTCGTTGTCATGTTGCTTTGCTTGAAGCTACGGGGGTGCATATTGCTCGGGCACGTAGTATCGCAGGCTGGTACTTTAGGGGGATTCCTGATGCTGCAGAATGGCGCAACCAGGCTATGCACTGCTTGGATGCCCAGTCCTTTATTGCCATGGCAGACAAAATTGAAGAGACACTCTCATGAGCTGGGATAAGCGTTTACACGAAGACGGTTTTGAGGCTATTTACCTGCATATACCCTTCTGTATAAAGAAATGTGCCTATTGTGATTTTTATTCACTTGCAACGCCGCACCATGCAGCTGTGATGCAGGACTACCTTGATGCTTTAATTGCAGACCTACACCGCGCGGCAACGGCTGGCTTGCTTGAGCATAGTCGGTGGGCCTATATAGGTGGCGGTACACCTTCGATGTTAGGTGATGGTTTAGTGCAGCTGGTATCTGAACTTCGCCAAAGCTGTCCTGAGCTATGTGAACTCAGTAGCGAGGCAAACCCTGAGTCACTCTCGGCGGGACTTGTGTCAAAACTCAAGGAAGCAGGTCTTACTCGTCTTTCGGTGGGTGTACAGTCGTGCAATGACAAAGAGCTTAAAGCCTTGGGGCGCGTACATGATGCAGCCTGTGCAGAGCTGTGGGTAAAAGAGGCGGTTGCGGCAGGTCTTGATGTCTCGTGCGATTTGATGTGCGCAATACCCTTGCAGACTGCTCAAAGTTGGAAAGATAGTCTCGACAAGCTTATTTCTTGGGGACCGACCCACATCAGTGTATATCCACTCCAAATTGAAGAGGGAACTGAGCTTGCCTACAGATTAGGCGACGAGAATCCAGCTTGGAACGATTCTGATGTCCAAGCAGAACGTATGAGCTATGCAGCTGATAAGTTGAGTTCAGTGGGTTTTGAGCGTTATGAGGTGGCAAGTTTTGCCAAAAATCATAAGTTTTGTCAGCACAACCTCAGCTATTGGCAAGGACGTAGTTATTTGGGTTTGGGGAAAAGTGCTGCAGGTATGATGACGGCCGAATTGTACGGGTGCATGCGGGTACAAGGCTATGCTCTACCTAAACTTGAGGATTCTTTTAAGCGCATCCGTACAAAGCGGACAGGTGATAAGCTTGAACTCGAATTTTTGACAGAGCGTCAAGCTTGTGCAGAAGACTTAATGCTGAGCGCCCGCTTGGTTGAGGGGATTTCAGCCGATCAGCTTGACTATGCTCAGTCGATTTTGGGAAAAGCAAGACTTGAGAGACAGATAGAGCAACTCATCAAACGGGGGCTTTTGCAGTCAAAAGGACAATGCGTGGTGCCTACCCAGCAAGGTTGGCTCTTAGGTAATGAATTGTTTGAGATGCTTTGGTCGCTTGCGCCTGAGTTTGAGACCAAAACTTTGGAGGTTACATTATGAGTGAAGCAATGCCGCCAGTTCCCACTGGCTTTGTCCCCATAACTGATAGTGACACGAGTACATCCTTACAACAAACTTCCCAATCAACAGCCTCTCAGCCGCAGGAAAAGATTATTCATGGGGGCTTTCGTTGGTTGCTGATGATTGCTCTTGTCTGTCTTGGTGGCTATCTAGGGATTCAAATCCTAGCAACTGTTATTTTTATGTTGACGGCATTTATTGCACAGTTAAACCTGCCTCAAAATACGCTGATTGAGTATTCACTTTTGCTCGCGCAGCTAACAACAGTGGTCATCGGTCTTCCCCTCTACCGTTATTTGCGTCTTATTAACTCGCGTCGTCCAATTGTGTTTAAAGATAAAAAGACTTGGCTGGATAGCGTGCTTGCTCGTAAAGATTGGCAGGGGAGTGTCAGCAAAAAAATCATTGATGTGATTTCTATCATCGTTATCGGCATAGCATTGCAGCTTGTTATTTCTGCTGCCCTTACCCTGATTGAGCCTTTTATCCCAAAGCTGATGGGTGAATACAGTGAACTTATGGAGCAGGTATTTGATACCAACTGGACATCAATTATTGCTCTGGTGGTAATGGCACCCATTAGTGAAGAGATTTTCTTTCGTGGTGTTGCCCTTGAGTATGCTCGTCGTTCTAGTACCAAACTCTGGTTTGTTGTTGTGGCGCAAGCTTTAGCCTTTGGTATTGCTCATGGCAATCTTGTGCAAGGGACCTATGCTTTTGTAGTAGGTGCGGTGCTTGGTCTTATCTGTCTGAGAGTTGGAGGACTTCCCACCTCAATAATCGGACACTTTGCAGTAAATGCTTCTTCGTTTTTTGTAGGCTATTTCCTTAATCCCGCTATGCGTCTTGGCGAAAAATATCTAGGCGGCGGTGATATTGGCCTTATGTTGATTCTGCTTGTATTTGCGGCTGTAGGTATTGTGTCTTATCGCGTTCTTGTAAAGAGGTCAGCTCAAGATCAACAGACCCCTCTAAAACTTGATATTTGAGGTGGGAAAGTCATGGTAGAACCTATAGAGCATGGCGAGCTTGGGTATGCGTGCGTATACTAAGGGTCTCTGTGTATGTGCTTTGGGCACATACTGCAAACTTTCGGAGGGGTAGCTATGGCTGAGAATCTGCAAAAAAATGATGTGACGTCGGAAGATCCCGTTGAGCTCTTTGGTCTACGTATTGCACACGTGGGTATTAATGCCGCCGACGATGCAGAGGCAGAAGAAATTGCCAGCCAGTTTGATGCTCTGATGGGGCTGCCCCGTAATGTTTTGGCTCCTGTGTCAGTATTTGCAGGCACATTGATTGAGATTATGAAGGGCGTAGGGCGTGGTGAACGCGGCCATATTGGTTTTCATGTTGATGATATTCCCGCTGCTGAACGTTGGTTTGCTCAGCGAGGTTTTGAAATTAACGAGTCAAGCCGTGCGCTAAATCCCGATGGCAGCACTCATCTGGTGTATTTCAAGCAAGAAATTGCTGGTTTTGCAATCCACCTCACTGATGACGAGTAAGACAGCAGCCGTATTTTGGCGGCTCAAGACAGGACGAGTACTACTTTGATAGCTCTTGCAGATAAAATTTCAAAATCTTTTGGTGGGCGTGTGCTCTATTCGGGAGCAACGTTGCAGCTTAATGCTGGCGAGCGGTGGGCCTTGGTAGGCCCTAACGGTGCCGGTAAGACTACCTTGCTCAAGATTGTTATGGGTCAAGAAGTACCTGATGAGGGTACGGTAAGTTTTGCTCGCGATGTACGCGTTGGTTATCTTGAACAGGAAACCAAGCTTGATGGTGGTAAAAGTGCATTGCGTGAAGTTACTGACTCTGCAGAAGAGATTCGTGCTCTCGAGCGTCAAAATAAGGAGTTAGAAAAACAGATTTCGCTTTGTGGTGCTGGCCCCGAGTTGGATGTTTTGCTTGAGCGCTATGCAGCAAGTCAGGATCGTTTTGAGCGTCTAGGTGGCTATGAATTGGAGAGCCGTGCCCGTGCAATTTTGGGTGGACTAGGTTTTCCCGTGGAAGATTTTGATAAGCCTGCAGATGAGTTTTCGGGTGGTTGGCAGATGCGCATTGCATTATCCAAGCTACTGTTGCGCCATCCCGATTTGCTTTTGCTTGACGAGCCAACCAATCATTTAGATCTTGAGAGCGTTCAGTGGCTAGAACAATTTATTGCAGGCTATGATGGCGCGGTGCTTTTAGTGTCCCATGATCGTAGTTTTATGGATGCCTGTGTATCCCATGTTGCATCCCTTGAAAACCGCCACCTTTATACCTATACAGGTAACTATTCTGGTTACCTGCACCAGCGTGAGGATAATTTGTTGCAATTGCGTGCCAAGCGTGCGGCGCAGGAGCGCGATATTGCTCACATGCAGGTGTTCATTGATAAATTTCGTTACAAACCTACCAAGGCAAAGCAGGTTCAAGAACGTATTCGCCGTGTTGAGCAGATTCGGTCTGAGCTGGTTGTGTTGCCCGAGCAGGCTCATAAGGTGCACTTCCGTTTTCCTGAGCCACCGCGTACGGGTGACCTAGTTGTCAAACTCACAGATATTGCAAAATCTTTTGGGGCTCACCATGTGTATGGTGATGTCAATTTGAGTCTCTATCGTGGAGATCATGTTGCACTCGTTGGTCCTAATGGTGCTGGTAAATCCACGCTTATGAAGCTTATTTTGGGGCTTGAAGCGCCAAGCGCTGGTAGCATTGAGTTAGGACAAAATGTTAGTACTGCTTACTACGCTCAGCATCAGCTAGAAAGCCTGAACGAGAGTAATACGGTACTTGCAGAGATGGACACCGTGGCTCCTGGTTGGACAAGTTCTGAAGAGCGTAAGTTGCTTGGTGCCTTTCTCTTTCATGGTGATGATGTTGACAAGCATGTATCAGTGCTTTCTGGTGGTGAGAAGGCACGCCTTGCTTTGGCAAAAATGCTCGTGGCTCCCGATCCTCTGCTGTGCTTGGATGAGCCAACTAATCATTTGGATATTGATTCGGTTGATGTGCTTGAAAGTGCACTTGTATCCTTTGCAGGTACCATCGTACTTATTAGCCATGATGAGCATTTAGTGCGAGCGGTAGCAAACAAAGTCATTGATGTGCGTGACCACAAGGTTACACTCTACGATGGTGACTACGAATACTTTGAGTTTAAGCGCGCTGAGCTGGCTGCTCGCGCTGCTAACCAATCGGCTGCAACAGTTGTTCAGACAAAGGTAGAAACCAAGGCTGCAGCTGAAGTACCACAAATACCTGGCCGCAACGTCAAGACGCGCGAGCAGCGTCGTGCTGAAGCAGAGGCACGTCAGGCTACAAGCAAAGCACTTCGTTCCACAAAAAAACGTCTCGCAGAAGTTGAGGCAGCGCTTAAGCCTGCACAATCCCGCTATGAACAACTGATGAAACTTATGGCAAGTGAAGAGCTCTATGCAGATGCCACCAAGTTTGATCAGGCTATGAAGGAATACGAGGCACTCTCAAAGAAGATCCCCCTGTTGGAAGAAGAGTGGCTTGAGCTTTCCACCGAAATAGAGGAGGCGTCTATATGAGTACGGCGTACGCCCAGTTTACAAAGATCATAGTCATTGTTATTTCCGTGGCGATAGTAATGATTTCTGCCACTTTGCATGA
Organism: Atopobium sp. oral taxon 810 str. F0209; assembly: GCF_000466405.1. GTDB lineage: Bacteria > Actinomycetota > Coriobacteriia > Coriobacteriales > Atopobiaceae > Olegusella. Next base: position 239,732 of record NZ_KE952949.1, read on the forward strand.
GATTTCCCATGGCTATGCTGCTTATAAACTAGGTGATCCTACGGCGAAATTGCAGGGACGTCTCACACTTAACCCGCTTGCTCATATCGATCCTATTGGCTCATTTGCTTTGCCGCTTGTCTTGGCACTTGCACACGGCCCCATTTTTGCATTTGCAAAGCCTGTACCTTATAACCCGCGCTTTCTAAAAAATCCTCAGAGAGACGAGCTGTTAGTCGCTCTTGCAGGACCTATGTGTAATCTAATTCTTGCGCTTATCGGTGCCGGTTTGTGTCATTTAATTTTTCCTCATGTGATTTGGGCTGATTATCTAACGAGTCAAGGCTGGAGCTATTGGGTAGTTACTGTTTTATTGAATTTTTGCTACATCAATTTGGTGCTTTGCTTTTTTAATTTGATTCCCTTGCCCCCACTGGATGGTTCAAAGATTGTGTCACCTTTCCTTAAGGGTGAAGCTCGACTGTGGTACTACAAAATCGAGCGCTACTCTATGCCTGTATTGCTTGTCCTGCTTTTTTTGCTGCCAAGCTGGCTTAATATTGATCCCATATCTTCTTATCTCAATTTGACTGCAGGACGTTTATTTGACTTTTTGTTGATGGGTCTGTGATGTCATACCGGATTCGTACCCAAGCATATTCAGGACCCTTTGATCTGCTACTGCAACTAGTAAGTAGACAAAAGCTTGATGTCGGCGCTATCTCGGTAGCTGAGGTTGCCGATCAATATCTGGCAGAAGTCGAGTCAATGGGCTCGATGGATTTGGATGTCGCTAGCGATTTTGTGTTGGTGGCTGCCACCTTACTTGATCTTAAAGCGGCCGCTCTCATTCCTGAGGATTTTGGAAAAAAACGTGCTACGTCAAGCGAAGATGATGACGATGATGAATTTTCAGGTCTTACACCCGAGGCTGCTCGCGAAGTTTTGATTGCTCGCCTGATTGCATACAAACAGTTTCGTAATGCCGCTGCCGCTCTTGTTTCTCGTCAAGAGACTGAGGCATTGATGGAGCCACGTACAGCAGGTCCCGATCCTGATTTTCTTGGTTTGATGCCTGATTATCTTGAAGGCATTACACTTAGGTCACTTGCAGTTATCTGCGCGGATCTCGATAGTCGTCGCGAAGCAGTTCTTTTGGAAGCAGAACATGTGGCTCCCAAGCGCCTACCCTTGGCTTTGACTGTGGCTGCAGTAGATCGTATGGTACGCACACGCACACAGGTGCGTTTTTCTGAGTTGATTGAGGGTAAGCGTACGCCCGAGTCTGTTGTTGCGGCTTTTCTTGCCATGCTGGAGCTGGCTGGTCGTGGTGCTGTGACGCTCAGCCAGAATGAGCCTTTTGGTGATATTGAGGTAAATCATGTTGAGGGAGCTCCTGCTTTTGATGCAAATGCAGACCTTTCGAGCGTGGGTGAGGAGTAGGGATGTCTGATTTTGAACGTTTGAGCAATCAGTCGCTCAAAGGTGCTCTCGAAGCACTGCTCTTAGTGTCTTCTGAGGCAGTTTCTGCTCTTGACCTTGCCAAAGCTGCCGGCTCAACACCGGGAGAGACTTCTGCCACTCTCGCTGAACTTGCGGCTGAGTATGCCGATACCAATCGTGGCATCCAGCTCCGTGAAGTTGCTGGTGGTTGGCGCTTTTTTACCCATCCCTCCTATCATGATCAAGTTGAGGCCTATGTGCTTTCGTGGGACAAATCTCGTCTGTCCCAGGCTGCTCTTGAGGCCTTAGCAGTCATTGCTTATCACCAGCCAGTAACTCGTGAGGGTGTGCGCGCGGTGCGCGGTGTCAACTCCGATGGTGTTATTGCCTCTTTGGTAGAGAAGGGCTTGGTGCGTGAGGTGGGGCGTGACCGTGTTCGTGGTCAGGCGATTGTGTATGGTACTACCCGCGCTTTTCTTGAGCGTTTTGGTTTGAAATCGTTGCGCGATTTGCCTCCTCTGGAGGATTTTGCTCCTGATGAGGAGTCACGCCAGTTTATTCGCGAGCGTCTTTCGGGTGCAAGCCTCGGATCTACTCTTGATGAAACTACAGAAGAGCTTGAAGCTGAGCGTGATTTACTTGATACCAACTACGATGTAGATGATTTGTCTGATGAAGAAGTTTCTTTTGCTCAAGTGGAGCCAAAAGTTGCAGTTGAAAGCGATAGCGCAGATGAATGAGACTTCACATCAGACAGATGAGCGTATGGTTCCTTTACGGCTGCAGCGTTTCTTAGCACGAGCAGGTGTTGCGAGCCGTCGTAAGTCCGAGGATTTGATGACAGCTGGTCGCGTATGCGTTAACGGTGTTGTGGTAAAGGAGTTAGGTAGCAAGGTAGATCCACTGGTAGATGAGGTTACGGTTGATAACAAAAGGGTTCATTTTGCAGATGGTCCCGTGTATTTGATGCTCTACAAACCTCAAGGCTATGTCACTACGATGAACGATCCTCAAGGTCGTCGTTGTGTTGCTTCTTTGGTGCCAACCAAGCTTTATCCAGGCCTTTTTCCTGTGGGGAGATTGGATACAGATACTACAGGATTGCTCTTTTTTACCACCAGTGGTGATATGGGACAGGCTTTGCTCCATCCTTCAAAGCATGTGGATAAACACTATATTGCTCTTGTCAAAGGTGTGCCATCGCAGGCTGAGCTTAAACGCTTGCGCAAGGGCGTGCCACTTGACGATAGGATTTCTGCTCCAGCAGAGGTAGAATTACTTCCTGTTGATACTTCTGAGGCACAAGCAGTGATTCCGCAGGGTTTACCGAGAGGCACTTCTCTTGTTGGACTTACGATTCATGAAGGCAAAAAGCATCAGGTTAAGCGTATGCTGTCCTTTATCGGACATGAGGTTCTAGCTTTGCACCGTGATAGTTTTGGACCTTTGCACTTGGTGGATATCAAACCGGGACAGTGGCGTTTGCTTACGCAGCAAGAGCAGTACGCTATTGAGCAGGCTGCGGGTTTATAGGGGCGCCGTGCAGGATAGGATTAATATTTCTGCTAGCATCAATCTTTTAGCACGCAGCATGAGAGGAAAAGCATGAGAGTTGCCATTGATGGCCCGGCAGGCTCGGGCAAGTCAACCGTCGCACGAGCAGTTGCTGAGCGCTGTGGCCTTACGTATTTGGACACAGGTGCGATGTATCGCGCGGTTACTTGGAAGTGTCTCGTTAATGGCGTGCCTGTAGATGATGTCAAACGTGTTGCTCACCTAGCTCAGACTATCTCAATTGAATTTGGTCTTGATGATAGGGGACAGACCGTTTATGTTGATGGCGCTGATGTAACTGCTGCTATCCGTACTCCTGGTGTCGATCGCAATGTCTCTGCAGTTTCTGCAATCCCTGCAGTTCGCGAAGCGATGGTTGCCCGTCAGCGTGAATTAGGTGCAACAGGTGATGTGGTAGCTGAAGGTCGCGATATTGGTACGGTTGTTTTTCCAGCTGCAGAGGTCAAAGTATTTTTGACTGCTGATGCCGCTGCTCGTGCCCATCGTCGTACTATGCAGCGTGAGGGTCTCGATGCTGCCGTAGATGCTGGCGCGACTGCCAATGCAGAAGAAGAAAAACAGGTGCTGAATGATATCTTGCGTCGAGATCAACTGGACTCCACACGTGAAGTAGCACCGCTTCGTCCAGCTGAGGGAGCTTGCCACATCGATTCATCAACTCTTACGGTAGAAGAAGTCGTGGCACGTGTGGTTGCGCTGATTGATGATGTGCGGACGACACAGTCTGGTATAAAGGACGAATTTGTCCCTTTTGTTAAAGGCGGTGAACAAAAAACCGCTGAAGTCACGTCTCAATCTATAAAGTCTGTTGCTCACAAATCGTCAATTGTTCATGAAAAAGCGGAGCCTTTGCGCGCTTTTGCAGGTAATAGTTTTGATGATTACCGAGATCATGCTATGTGCGAATATCCGCGACCTGCAAAGCTCCTCATTGGTTTTGTGGTGGGCGTTGTGGGCTTTGTGACCAAGCTGTTGTGGCCTTGGACATTTGAGGATGGTGAAAAGCTTTGGGCCAACCGTAAGGGTCGTGTTATCATTATGAATCACGTCTCAATGTTGGAGCCAGTTGCAGCCTATGTCACTTTGTATGTGCATGGTATTCGATGCCGTTTTATCTACAAGAGTGAGTTTGATAAAAATAAATTAATGAGCTGGTTGCTTTCAAGAGCGGGTGGTATTCCCGTAGAGCGAGGTACAGCAGATCTTAAGGCAGTGCGCCGAGCTGAGCGTGCACTCAAGCGCGGTGAATGTGTTGTGGTTTATCCTGAGGGTACACGCATTCGCAGTGACGAGGAACCCATTGAGATTCATGGTGGCTTTGCCTTGATGGCACAGTTGGGTAAGGCAGATGTGCAGCCCACAGCCGTAGTTGGGGCGCGCCAAATTACCCCTCAAGGCACTCATTTCAAACGTCTCTTTTGGCGTGTCTTCTTCAAAGTAGGCGATCCTATTTCTTTTGCGGATATTCCTGCTAAAGGTCGTAAGGCAAAGGCACGTGAGATGGAGCGCATTGCTATGGAGCGAGTCTATGCGCTGCGAGATGAACTGCGAGCCAAGCACCCAGGCAAAGAATAGAGAGTAAGACCTCTGCAGTCTTGTGGCTAGCCTGAAAGGAGCTCTATAGATGCCAGAAATTCGTATCGCTCGCGAGGCAGGCGCTTGCTATGGTGTGGGCCGTGCACTCGATATGGTACGCAAGGCAGCACAAGCAGCTCCTGGTCATGTGCGTACACTAGGCCCCCTTATTCACAATCCAACGGTTGTAGCTGATTTGGAAGCTTCTGGTGTTGAAGTGGTTGAGCAGCCTCACGAAGCTGCTGGCAATACTTTGGTACTACGCACGCATGGTGTGACACCAGAGGTTGAATCTGCTGCTCGGAAGGCCTGCTCAGAGGTTATTGATGCCACTTGTCCTTTTGTAAAACGGGCACACAATGCAGCTGAACTTCTTAGCCGCGAAGGCTATCAGCTTATCGTTGTGGGTGAGGTGGGACATCCCGAAGTGGAAGGCACGGTAGGGCATGCCCCTGAAGCTTTGATTGTGGGAGATGCTTCAGAGCTCAAAGATGTGAAAATTTCCCGTCGTGTGGGCATGGTGGTACAGACCACAATGACGCGAGATCGCGTACAAGGGATTATGAATGCGTTGCTTCCTTTGACCGATGAATTGCGCGTAGTGAATACCATTTGTGAGGCTACCTCATCGCGTCAACGTGCAGCAGCTGAACTGGCGACTGAGGCAAATGTAATGATTGTTATCGGTGGACGTAATTCCGCCAATACCACTCACTTGGCTGAAATTTGTGCTGAGCACTGCAAAAAGACGCACCATATAGAGGGACCTAGCGAGCTTGAGGCTGATTGGTTTGTTGGTGCAGAACTGGTGGGTATTACCGCAGGCGCTTCAACGCCGACTGATCAGATTGATGCGGTACGGAATCATATTGCCAAGCTCTGTACGGCAGCTCAATAATAAAAATTGATATATCTACGCTCTAAATGATTGATAGCGTTTTCTAAAGGATATACAGTGCTTGCAGCACTAGAGCTTGGGTTGCTGGGGTAGACTCTTAGAGTAAGTACTTACCAGCAAGGAGAGTTATGTCCAAGTCAATTGTTGCTGTTGTTGGCCGTCCCAACGTTGGCAAATCTACTCTTGTAAATCGTCTCGCCCAATCTCGCGATGCCATTGTTCATGAGTCTCGTGGTGTTACCCGCGATCGTAGTTATCATGACTGCGATTGGAATGGGCGCGAGTTTACCCTCATAGACACAGGTGGTATTGAGTCAATTAAGTCTACTGATACGTTTGCTCCGCGCATTCGCGAACAGGCACTACTTGCCTGTGATGAGGCACAGGTCATTGTCATGGTTGTTGACGGTAGTGTTGGCGTGACCGATGAGGATGAAGAAGTAGCCCGCGTCGTGCGCCGTGCAAAAAAACCAACTTTGTTAGTTGTTAACAAGCAGGACAATCCACAGGATGAGGTTGCTGCTTGGCAATATTATTCACTTGGCGTGGGCGAGCCTCGTCCCATCTCTGCAGGTCATGGTTATGGGACAGGCGATTTGCTTGATGAAATTGTCAATCTTTTGCCTGAGGAAAGCGACGAAGAAGAAGTCGATGATGAAGTTTTATCCATCGCTATTATTGGTCGTCCCAATGTTGGCAAATCCAGTCTTGCTAATAGGCTTTCCAATAAGAGTCGCTCCATCGTTTCTGACATTGCGGGTACCACTCGTGATGCGATTGACACCATGATTGAGTGGCAAGGTCGTCCTATTCGCCTTGTTGATACTGCAGGTATGCGCAAAAAGAGCCAGGTACATGAGGATATTGAGTACTACAGCTTGGTGCGTGGTCTTGCGGCGATTGACCGCGCTGACGTGTGCTTGCTTGTGGTTGACTCCAGCGTAGGTGTAACCGAGCAAGATCAAAAGCTTGCTTCTGCTGCTATTGACCGAGGCTGTGCACTGGTTGTTGTTCTTAATAAATGGGATCTTGTCGATACTGATGTAATGCGCGATTCATTGGTGGCGGGTCTTGAACGTCGTCTTGTTTTTGCGCCTTGGGCACCCTCTATCAATGTGTCGGCTTTGACAGGTCGTTCTTGCGACAAGATTTTATCCCTTGCCATCAAGGCCGCCGAAGCGCGTGCACAGCAGCTTAAGACCTCCGAAATCAACAGAGTGCTTGAGTCTATCCGTGCTACAGGTCATACCGTGACCGACCGTGGTCGCCGTCTCAAAATTAACTATGCTACGCAGACGGGAAGTAAGCCACCTGTACTATCGTTCTTCTGTAATGCACCTGATTTGGTAGACGACAACTTTGAGCATTTCCTTGAGAATCGTATTCGCGAGGCATTCAATCTAGAGGGAACTCCTATTAGATTGAAATTCCGCAGGAAGGATGCATAGGCATGACGCCTCTCATGACTGCTTTGCTGGCGGGAATGATCCTGTGTTATTTGGTCTGTGGTATCCCCTTTGGATTGGTGATTGCCAAGATGCACGGCATTGATGTGCGCAGCGTTGGTTCACACAACATTGGTGCTACCAATGTCGGGCGTTCGGTAGGTGCAAAGGCAGCGGTTGCAACGCTGATTGCAGATGCTGCAAAAGCTTTGCTTTGCATGGTCTTGGCACGACAGTTGGTTGCAAGCATTGCTTTTGGTGGAGACTACGCCATGACTAATCCCCAAACTTCATTTGGTTGGGTGTCGAGTCTTTTTTATCTTGCCTGTATTTGCGGTCATGTCTTTAGTCCCTATCTCCGCTTTCATGGTGGAAAGGGAATTTCTGCAGGCCTTGGTGCCTCCATTGGTCTTTGGCCTCCCTTACCCTTGGGCCTTTTATTGGTTTTTATTTGTGTGGTTGTACCCACGCGTTTTGTATCAGCTGGTTCGGTTGCAGCGGCGGCTTCTATACCGTTTTGGGCGCTATTTTTGGGTTTTCCATCTTCGACTCTTTATGGGTTGGTTGCTGCTGCTTGTATTGTTATTTGGGCACATCGTGGCAATATTGCCAAACTCGCCAAAGGTGAAGAAAAGAAGTTTTCTTTCCATCACGAAGAGGAGGACAAGTAATGAGCAGGGTATCAGTCATTGGTACTGGCTCTTGGGGTACCGCTGCGGCGGGTTTGCTTGCTGTAAATGCAGATGAGGTAGTACTGCTAGCTCGTAGTACTGAGGTTGCGGAGGCTATTAATACCAACCATCGTAACCCTCGGCATCTTAGTGACTACACCCTGCCTGCAAATGTATGTGCAACGGTGGATTGCCAAAGCATTGCTGATGCGGATGCTGTAGTTATTGCGGTTCCTTCTTCTTTTTTGAGAGACACTACAAAGCAGATAGCAGCCTATATTGCAGAAGATATGCCTGTATGTGTGCTTACCAAAGGTATTGAGCATGGTAGCTGCATGCTTATGGCCGATGTTGTTGAAGAAGAGCTGGGTGGTAAGGTACGAATTGCAGCATTGTCTGGTCCCAATCATGCTGAGGAAATCTGTCGAGGCAAGGTATCTGCAGCCGTAGTTGCCTCCGAAGATCCCCAGATTAGCGCCTTATTTCAAAAACTTTTCATGAGTCCTAGCTTTCGTGCATACGCCAGTACAGATATCAAGGGCGTTGAGCTGTGTGCTGCAATCAAAAATGTTATAGCCATTGCCTGTGGCGTAGCTGTTGGTCTGGGTGCAGGAGACAACACTCTTGCGGTACTTATGACCCGTGGCCTTGCTGAAATTGGACGTATTAGCGTTGCTGCAGGTGGTGATCCGTTGACCTGTATGGGTCTTGCGGGTATGGGCGACCTCATTGCTACCTGCACCTCTCCACATTCACGTAACCGCAGTTTTGGTGAGGCTTTTGTAGCAGGGGAGAGTCTAAGCGACTACGAGAGCCGTACGCATATGGTGGTAGAGGGAGCGCGTGCTGCGCAGTCCACCCTTGAGCTTGCACGCCAGCTCAAAGTTGAGTGTCCTATCACCGAAAGTGTTCATGCCATTTTGTATGAACATGCAGATATTTCTTCTGCAATAGATAGTCTTTTGGGTCGACCGCCTCGAGAAGAGTTTTATGGCATTGATTAGATAGGTAAGTTACTAGATGAGGAGAGCTGCACTCATGGCACATGAGGTTCGAATTGCCCCATCCCTTCTTTCAGCTGACTTTATAAAGTTGGGTGAGGATATCGAAGCTATTTCCACAGCCGATTACATTCATTTTGATGTGATGGACGGACATTTTGTCCCCAACCTAAGCTTTGGTCTACCAATTCTCAAGCAGGTAAAAAAGACAAGTAAGCTTCCCGTCGATGTGCATCTTATGGTAAGCAATCCTGATGAAGTGGTTATTCACTACCTTGAAGCAGGCGCTGATATTGTAAGTTTCCACTGGGAATCTCAAATTCATGCGCATCGCTTAGTAAGACAGATTCAAGACGCAGGCGCAAAGGCAGGCGTTGTTCTCAATCCTGGTACTCCCGTGAGCTGTCTCGAGAGTATTATTGACTATGTTGATTTGGTACTCATCATGTCAGTAAATCCAGGTTTTGGTGGCCAGAGTTTTATTGAAGGTAGCTATCGCAAATTACGTGAGCTGAATCAGCTTTGCTGCGCGCACAAGGTTAATCCTCTTATTGAGGTCGATGGTGGTGTTGGTGTAGGCAATGCTGAGGCGATAGTATCTGCTGGTGCCAATTTACTTGTTGCGGGTTCTGCGGTATTTGGTGTAGTCAATCGTGCACAGGCTATTGCTGATATTCGCGCTGCGGGTCAACGTGGACAACTGAAAAGGGCATAGTATGTCTTCTAGACCTTATGTGTATTTGGATTACGCTGCTTCAGCTCCTATGAGCAAAGCTGCCATAGAGGCCGAAGCTGCCTACGAGGCATCAGAAATTGCAGGTGCTAATCCTAATTCCTTGCATACGCTTGGTAGGAAAGCTGCTCGTGCTCTTGATGGTGCTCGTAGTGATATTGCCCGTTGCTTGGGAGGGCATTTTCGTCCATCAGATGTAATTTTTACCTCTGGTGGTACAGAATCAAATAATCTTGCTCTGTATGGTATGGCAGAAGGCGCTCGAGGTCGTAATCGTCAACGTAACGTTATTGTTATTTCTGAGTTTGAACATGACTCAGAGATTGATGTTATTCCTGCGCTTCATGATCGTGGTTTTGAGGTCAAACTGGTGCGCCCTAATCGTGATGGTGTGGTTACGGCTGAGGCTGTAGCAAAGCACTGCGATGAGCATACTGCTCTCGTATCGGTTATGGCAGCAAACAACGAGGTGGGCACTGTGCAGCCTTTGGCAGAAATTGCAAAAGCTGCTCATAAAGTTGGTGCGTTGATGCATTGTGATGCCGTGCAGGCGTTTGGCCGTATACCGTTAGCGTTGGATGATGTTGATGCGGTAAGTATTGCTGCGCACAAAATTGGCGGTCCTGTGGGTATCGGTGCCCTTGTTATTCGCAGTCGCACGCCTTTTCGTGCACAAACTTTTGGGGGAGGACAAGAGCAAGGCAAGCGTCCAGGTACTCAGCCAGTGCGTGCAGCTCTTGCCTTTGCGGCAGCTGCCTGTGATTGTATTGATCATATGGCGGAGCGTCGTGCGCTTGTTTCTGCGCGAGCACAGCGCCTCTACGAGCGTATTTGCGCTCCAGGTACACATATTCGTCCTACTACTTCTGCGGTGATGGACGAGCATCGCCTACCTGGTTTGGTATCTGTGCTTGTTGAAGGTGTTGATTCTGAAACCCTTGTTTTAAGCCTTGATCAATTGGGTTTTGAGGTTTCTGCGGGATCTGCTTGCTCTTCGGGTTCGCTTGATGCGAGTCACGTGTTACTCTCCATGGGCATTCCGAGAGACCTTGCGTTGGGTGCACTGCGTATTTCTTTTGATGAGCGTGTTTCCGACGATGAATTGTATGATTTTGCTGCTGCACTCGTTAGTGTTGTTGGTCGCTATCACAAGAGCAAATAGCACATGCCAACTTTGAGAGATTGAGGATTCATATGGCCGAACCAGAGGCACTGCTTCGCCTACAAGATATAGATATCAAATTGATGAGGATTCACGCTCAGCTTGATGCCATGCCTCAGCAGCAAAAGCTTGCAACCATTGCTCGTGCGCAGCGTCAATTGGCGCGTCAAACAACCATTATTGTGGGTCAACTTAAAGATGCCCAGATGGAGCTTGAAGACAATGAATCTCAACATGCACTTGTGTTGAATAAGATTGCCAAAGTAAAGTCGGAGGCTCAGGAGCGTGAGGCGGGATTTCGTCAAACACGCGATTTAGAGGCTCACCTATCTGCTTTGGCCAAGCAACAAGAAAAGATTGAGCATGCTTATATGGAAAAGGCTGCCGCCTTGGAACGTCTTCAAAAAGCTGAGTCAAATGCTCGTGCTATGGCAGAACGTCTTGTTGCTGAAAAGACTGTTCAGCAGAATTCTTTTGAAAAGGACAGTGCTGATTTAAGAGCAGAAGAGCGCTTGCTCAAGAATGAGCGTGCGCAAGTGATAGCGGAGATTTCTGCAGAGGTGATGGAGCGTTACGAGCAAGCTTGCAGGCGCTTTGGCGGTCTTGCGGTGGAAAGCTTGCATGGCAATGTACCGTCTGTCTGCCGCGTCAAACTACAACCTGCAGATTTTGGTGACCTTAGACGCGGCCCCGAGATTGGTACGTGCCCATATTGCCATCGCATCCTTATTACCAAAGGAGCCTTGGCATGAGTGAGTCCTCAGAACGAGATTTCCAGCTGTCCCATAAAGCCTATCCTGATAAGGAGGAGGGTCCTGCTCCAAAAATTCTTTTGGGTGTAAGCGGAGGAGTTGCGGCATATAAAGCCTGCGAGTTGCTCAGACTCTTCCAAAAGCAGGGTTGTGAAGTGCGAGTGTGTGCAACTCCCGAAGCAGAGCAGTTTGTGGGAGCAGCAACCTTTAAGGCTTTAACGCAGCATGAGGTACTCGTTAAGCTTTTTGAAGGGCCAGACCCTATTCCTCATATCACGCTTGCTGAGTGGGCGGATGCGGCTGTTGTGGTGCCTGCAACAGCAAATAGTATGGCAAAGCTTGCTTGTGGCATTGCCGATGATGCACTTTCAACTACTTTGCTTGCTTTGCCACGAAATACACCTTTGTTGCTTGCTCCTGCGATGAATGTGCATATGTGGCAGGCGGCGGCTACTCAGGATAATCTTGAGACACTTGAGCGTAGGGGAGTGCATGTTATATCTCCTGTGCACGGACGTCTTGCGTGTGGTGATGTGGGTGCTGGTAAGCTTGCTGATATTAATGAAATTTTTGCTTCTGTAATGGATGCTCTAGATGCGCGTACTGCGCTGCGTAGTTTTGATACAGACCCTGACCGTACCATGTTTTTGTCTTTTAGTCAGGTTTCTTGTGGCAAACAAGATGCAGAAGTTGCAGCAGTCACGCAGAAGAAGCTTGCGGGCAAGCGTATTCTTGTCACGGCAGGTCCTACGCACGAAGCTATCGATCCTGTTCGCTATATTGCCAACGCTTCTTCGGGAAAGATGGGTTTTGCCATTGCGGAAGCATGCAAATCCTTTGGTGCTGAGGTGACGCTTGTAGCAGGCCCCACTAGTCTTGCAACGCCTGAGGGTATCAACCGTATTGATGTGGTCTCTGCTTCTGAAATGTATCATGCCACGATGAAGGCTTTTGAGAGTTGTGATGTTGCAATTTGTGCCGCTGCAGTTGCTGACTATAAGCCTGCGGACCCCGCCGATCATAAGCTCAAAAAAGGCCGTGAGAATCTCGATACTATCAAGTTAGTACGTACGCGAGATATTCTTGCAAGTCTTTCGGTAAATAAAGCTGAGCGTTTGGTTATTGGCTTTGCTGCAGAAACCAACGATTTGCTCAAAAATGCACAGGAGAAGCTCGCCAAGAAGGGCTGTGACCTCATTGTTGCAAATGATGTTTCGCGGCAGGATTCTGCTTTTGGTGGGGATACCAATAGAGTGAGCTTTGTTGCAGCAGATGCAGTTGAGCAGCTTCCAACGCTGAGCAAACACCAGGTAGCAATAGCTCTTGCTGAGCGTATTGCAGGCATGTTGGCGTCAAAAACTACTGCTGAAACGGCTGGTGAAAAATCGAATTCTGATTCAAAGAATGATCTAGATGCAACAGTGGTGAGACCGAGGTTATATAAGTAATGGGCATTTTGGTTGGACTCGAGCATGTCGCACATGAGTGGCCTGGTAAGCAGATTTTACATGATGCCACAATAGGTATTAACGAAGGCGAACGTATTGGTATCGTTGGTCGCAATGGTGATGGTAAATCCACGTTGCTGCAGCTCATTGGGCATCAGATCGAGTCGGATGCGGGAAGTATTACTTGGCGTAATAACATCTCTGTTGGTATGTTGACGCAGTCAGATAGGCTTGACGATGGCGATACGGTTATTCATGCGGTGATGGGGGATATTCCCGAATATGAGTGGGCATCAGATCCCAAAATTCGTTCTATTTGTGATGAGCTGTTAGTTGACGTGGACTGGCAAAGTCAGGTGGACACGCTTTCAGGTGGTCAGCGTCGTCGTGTAGACCTTGCACGCGTGCTGTCTCGTGATTGGGATGTCCTGTTGATGGATGAGCCAACTAACCACTTAGACATGCATGCCATTCGATGGCTTGCAGGTCATTTAGTGCGCCGCTGGCCCGCAGGCACTGGTGCGCTGCTTGTGGTGACACATGATCGTTGGTTTCTTGATGAGGTCTGTGAACATATGTGGGAAGTTCACGATGGCATCATTGATCCTTTTGAGGGTGGATACTCTGCTTATATTCAGCAGCGAGTTGAGCGCCAAAGACAAGCGGCAGCATCTGAGGAACGCAGACAAAATGTTTTGCGTAAAGAACTCAATTGGTTGGCTCATGGTGCCAAAGCCCGCAGTTCAAAGCCAAAGTTTCGTATTGAGGCTGCACGTGCTTTGCTGGCACAAGATCCTCCTGTGCGCGATAGCATTGAGTTGCGTCGTCTTGCGGTAGGGCGTTTGGGCAAACAGGTCTTTGAACTCAAAAATATTAGTGTACGTTTTGAAAATCAGACGATACTTGAGGAGCTCAATTGGATTGTAGGCCCAGGTGATCGTATAGGTATTCTTGGCGAAAATGGTGCGGGCAAATCAACTTTGCTGCGCTTGATGTGTGGCAAGCTTCGCCCCACAACAGGCTTCCTCAAGATTGGCAAAACAGTTCAGCTGGCAGTTATGTCACAGCAACTTGAAGGGTTAGCTGCACACGATAACGAGCGGGTAGAGGATTTGTTGAGCTCGTTTAAGCAGATTTACTATATTGGCGGAAAGCCCCAAAGTCCACAACAAATGGCAGAACAATTAGGCTTTACTCGTGCTGATTGGCCAACATTTATTAAAGATTTGTCTGGTGGTCAGCGTCGCCGTCTTGCAATTTTGGCAGTTCTTCTTCAGGAACCTAATGTTTTGATACTTGACGAGCCAGGCAATGATCTTGATACCGATATGCTTGCAGTTATTGAGGATTTGCTTGATGGTTGGCCGGGGACTTTACTGCTTGTGACTCACGACCGCTTTTTGATGGAGCGTGTAACAGACGATCAGTATGCGATTATTGATAGACATCTCAGGCATTGTCCAGGCGGCGTTGATGAATATTTACAGCTCTTGGATGAGAGTAAAGCTGCTGCAGCAAGTGGCGTTTCTTTGCAGAGCAGCGTTGCGTCTGACGCTTCCACGCAGGTCTCTTCTGGATTGAGTAATCAAGAGCGGCGTGCTGCAAAAAAGCGTTTTGATGCTGTTGAGCGTCGTCTTAAAAAATTACGCGAAGAGACAGATAAGTTACAAGATGCACTTGCGGCGCATGATCCTACGGATTATCAAGGCTTGCTAGAGATTCAAGAACATTTGAATACAAACAAGCAAGAAATTGCTGAGCTTGAAGACGTGTGGCTTGAGCTGGCAGATAAGCTGGAATTGGCATGAGCAAAAATGATGAGGAGAGCAGCCCGTCTTTGCGTGTTGCAACTATTGCTGACGCTCAAGAACTGCTTGCGGTATATGACCCTTACGTGCGAAAAACAGCTATTACGTTTGAGTGGGAAACGCCCTCTCTTATAGAGTTTAGGCAGCGTATCAAGCAGACCTTACAGCGCTATCCCTATCTTGTAGCTGAGTGTGATGGCAGTATCCTCGGATATGCTTATACAAATCCTGTTGGAAGTCGTGCAGCTTTTGCTTGGTGTGCAGAAACTTCGGTGTATCTGCGAGAAGATGTGCGTGGTAGAGGTATTGGCCACCTACTATATGCAGCACTTGAGTGTCTTTCTGCTGCGCAGGGACTTACGCGTCTTTATGCACGTGTTGCTTGCACTGAGCAGGTAGATTCGTATGTCACAGACGACAGTTTGCTCTTTCACCATAAAATGGGCTATGAGCAGGTGGGACTTATGAAGGCATGTGGCTATAAATTTGACTGCTGGTATGATTTGGCTATTCTTGAGAAACGTCTTTCCAATTCAAAATTTGCTCAAGAATTTATCCCTTTTCCTCAGCTGTCAGCGGAAATCCTTAGCTCTTGTGGTGTTTATCAAAGTTCATGTGAATAGTTATGATATTTCTACTTGCATTATTTCTCATAGGGTGTTAAATTACTTACTCGCGCGTCGGTAAGACGAGCAAGCGGGTGGTGGCGCAGTTTGGTAGCGCACTTGACTGGGGGTCAAGGGGTCGCTGGTTCGAATCCAGTCCACCCGACCACGAAAACAAGCCCCGTACCTGAGGAAATATAGTGCGGGGTTTTCATTTAGGCTAGAAGTTCCTATGAAGTTCCCATATTGGGTTCCATGGATGCAGGGTCATGTCTCGGATGCTGTATGGGGTGCGCGCAAACTAGAGGTCATTTTGCATGTCTGCACACTGACAATGCTGGGCTATCATTAAGAAATTAGCTTCGTCAATCATGCCACACAAAGGTCATTTGACGTTTGGAGACCAAATGCACATATCCGAGCTAGATATACACAACTACAGGAACCTTGATGGTATCTCAATCAAGTTCAATGACGAGCTCACCTACATAGTTGGCGAGAACAATGTGGGTAAGTCCAACGTTCTTGACTTCCTTGACACCCTGTTTAACAGAACCACCTTCAATGAGAATGATTTCACCCAACAAGGTACTCCCATCACTGCATCTGTCAAGTTGTCTCTGAGTGAAGAGGAGATTGGTTTCTTCGGTATACTTGGTGATCCAGTGGACCCCAACAGCATCAAGATCAATATGTCGAGCGACGCACCAGACGATGATATCGTCTTTACGTTTGACACCAATGGAGATGGAATCTCCCTTCGCGATATACGTCGTGCCAACTACTTCCATATCTCCAGCGTGGATTTCGACAATAGGACACTTGCATTCGACAGCATGCGTGGTGTCGGGCGCGTCCTCAGTAGAAGCGTCGAGCTCTATCGCGAGCAGAGCGGAAAGGAAATCATTGACTTGTTTGACCAGACAGAGGTCAAGGCGCTGCTTGCGCATCTCAATGGCAAGATTGCGAACCTCCCGCTTCTCTCTGCATACCGTCTTCAGGCTGCGATAGATACAGCGAATGGAGACGCCATGGCTTCTGTGGTCTCCCTTGCTGACCAGAATAATATAGGCATCAAGTCAACTGGCAATGGTGTGCAGTACGTTACCCTTATGATTCTCTCGATTCTGCAGTGTCTCATGTCTTTGAGCAAGGCTCGTCGTGAGAATAGTACGGTCACGCTCAAAAAGGAGAGGGATAAGAATAAGGAGCCAAGATCCGCCATTCGTGCCATCATATCAATCGATGAGCCTGAGATTCACCTCCATCCATACATGCAGCGTAGGCTCATCAAGGCGCTTTCGGTAATTGCGGCGGGAGAAGATGAGGGCTTCAATGCCATCGTCAAGGATCTTCTTGACATCGACGTCTTTCAAGCACAGCTCATCGTGGTGACGCACTCGCCAGAAATCCTCGAGAAGGGAAGCTACAAGAACATTGTTCGCCTTGGGATTACGCAAGGAAAGCTTGCTGCAGTGAGCGGCAAGGATCTGACTTTGGAAGATAAGGTTTTGAAGCAGCTACAGTCGCAGTTCTCGGTCGTGAGAGAAGCCTTCTTTGCCCGTGCCGTTATTGTCGTCGAGGGGCAGACTGATGAGGTTGCCTTACCGATATTCGCAAACGCGATGAACAAGGACCTAGACGGCTATGGTGTCCTCATCATTCGAGCTGAGGGCAAAGGTTCGGTGCCGGGCATTCAGGAGCTCCTCGCCAGCTTTTGCATACCGAATATCTCCATACGCGATAGAGACAAGACGAACAATACGTCCACAGGAACCAGTTTCTATACAGTAAAGCACGACTTCGAGGAGGAGTGGATAGAGTCAATCTTCCATGCTGGCGATCAGCATCTGTTCGTTAAACTTATAGAGACGGTCGATCCTAATGGCAGGGGTGCGGAAATCACTTCGAAACAAATCGAGAAGGCTGCCGGAAAGCTTGAGGTTTCGATAGGATCATTTCCCCAAAACGGCAGACATGACTTTAAAGATACAGAATTCGATGGTAGCTTCAGTCGCACGATGAAGACACTCATCATGATGTACGCATGGCTCCAGTCAAGAAAAGGCGCACTGATGCCACAGACTCTGGCGCACTTAACGCCAGAGTCGGAAATTCCTCAAGTCTATCGTGATGCTATCATCGAAGCAGTGAGGCTCGCACAATGAACGCTAATGTCGAGGATCGACTCTCACGGTTGAAGTCTGAAATCAAGAAATCCCACGAGGGGGACGAATCGCAGACGGCCATTGTCTTCTCAGAGGCGCCTCGGGTGTTCGTCACAGCGCCGGCAGGCTATGGCAAGACGAAGACGATGACGAGCAAGATTGTCTACCAGCTTGTTTCTGGCATGATTCCGAACCCGAAGGCGATTCTAGCACTTACCTTCAGCGTTGCTGCTGCGCGTAAAATGCGAAACGAAGTTGATTCAGCGATCAAGTCATATAAGCTCAGCACTAGAAGTGTGATATCCAATCGTATCTTCATCACAAACTACCATGGTTTGGCACGCAAGCTTCTCAGCCTC
Source organism: Atopobium sp. oral taxon 810 str. F0209 (assembly GCF_000466405.1). Taxonomy (GTDB): domain Bacteria; phylum Actinomycetota; class Coriobacteriia; order Coriobacteriales; family Atopobiaceae; genus Olegusella. Next base: position 257,354 of record NZ_KE952949.1, read on the forward strand.
TACGGCAATCTTGTTGGCTTTGACAAGGAACTTGTAAACACTGCACGGATGTGCGATGAGAAGGATTTGTCTGCATCTCTCCTCGGTGCTGGATACCAATTGGATCCCATGAAGAGCGAATACCTCAAGACGTTCGCTCTTCTGGTCAAGGAACACGATGTCGAACATATGGAGTCCTCAATTGGGCCGTACAATACTATTCTCCGGGACGTTGCACTTGATGCTAATTATATGACGTACAGTGGTCTGATAACCTTCGCCATCGAACTCCTTGACAAGTATCCAGCTATCACGCACATCACGCATTCGTATTACCAATGCGTGATGATAGACGAGGCGCAGGACACGAACATCTTGTGCTATGCGTTCCTGAGGCGTCTCGTCGGGCCAAATACACACTGCTGCTTTTTTGGGGATCCGTTGCAGCGTGTTTATGGATTCATGGGTGCTTTGCCGGATTTCAAGTCTCAGGCTACGGATAATTTCAATCTCCGACACGAAGATCTCAGCATCAATCATCGCTTTGAACCAGGATCAAATCTGCAGAGGATTGATAAGGTGATAAGGTCTGCGATTGGTAGCGCAGGAACCTCTTTGCCCCAAGAGACAGCAGAGCTGCCTATAATCGTTGCGAATTCATTCGAGGAAGAGTACGAGGGAGTCTGCGCGAAAGCAACTCATATGCTCGAGGATGACCCAGACTCAACGGTTGCCGTCCTTGTTAATCGTCGTGGGGACCTCGCGAAATATATCGAAAATAACCTTGCCGAGAGCGAAGTGTCCTATTTCAACGGGCTCTTCCTTGACGACTCGTCGGAGTATGCGTCCATGTGCGATGCATGTCTACGTGCCCTAAATTTGTGCATCGAAAGTGGAAGACCTCTCACCACGCCCGAAGCAAAAGACGTCCTTAAGAAGATTTCAAACAGGGTGGCTGCAAGTTCAAGTGAATATGCGAGCGCCTACTCTATGCTCGTCGATGCCCTCGCTAAACAGGTTGTCGCTGATTGTCGCGGCATGGATCCTGCTGAGCGATATGAGTACATAGTCGATGTGTTTGCCACTCGGTCGTTAAGGCGTTATAGCGAGTATATCAATGCCAAGCTTACGCTCTCGACCGTCCACTCCGCTAAAGGTCTTGAGTGGGACCATGTCATCGTCGCTGGCGTTAACCGCGAGGACTTTCCATTCTTCACGATTTGCAAGTCTTGTCAAAGTGGAGGTTCTTACGATGCCCCGTGTCAACCACCGTCTCCTCCTTATGGCACAGACTTTCTCAGTGAGCTAAATATTTGGTATGTAGCGCTCACGAGAGCGCGCAAATCTCTGACGGTGATAACTTCTTACCAGACTTTTATCTCAAAGCGCAACTGGCTAAAGCAGACAAATCCATCCTGCTTACTCTTTCTTCCTAGATTAAGTCCGGTCACAGCGAATGGGTGAAAGATGCTCGTGTAGTTCCTCGCAGATGCGATGCTGTTGAATGGCATGGTTTAGCTCTCGCTTCCCTTGCCGTTGGAGTCGTCTTCGAGGCCTGCGACCTCGCGCCAGTGCTTGTCGGTGCGGCCCTCATCAGATGCCACGTCCGCGTTGGGCAGCCCGGTTTTGCCGGTGCTGCCCTCGCCGCCCGCATGCTTTGCGAAGAGTCAGGGCTCGGCGTCCTTCATCCTAGTCGACGTCGCCGTTGTAGTCATCGAGGGAGGAGTTTATGCTAGAGGATATCGAACGCATTCTTGGATACACGGCCATGATGGCAAAGGGCTACGACAACCATATGAAGTGGAACGAGGAAGCAAAGCTCAGGTCAGATATGATGCGCCGGGGACCGGTGGAGCCTGGTTTCAACCGAAGACGTTAGAAGAAAATGTAAAGACCTAGGTATGCGCGAAGAGGAGGTCATGACAGTTTGCGATTTTCATTTAAGGTGCTTAAAGGGTCGCAAGCTTGTACCTACTGCGAGTCATCGGAACTTCGAGTTCAAGCACTAGACTATTAATCCTCTTGGGGTGGATTAGGTACCGCAATAGTTGCAACCCTTCAAGGGTTGATTTTCTGAAGCTCCGAGAGAGTTCTCATCGATTCTGTGGAAGTAACTTCACCAGTAAGTATGCGCGCCAATGACCGATATACCATAGCCCTTATCTGCTCTTGCGATATGTGCACAAATCCGTGCTCCAAGGAAAGAAGCTCATTTAGCTTGCTTTCGTCCTTTATGGGCCACTGTCATTATGCCAATTAATGCGTATCGGGTTATTCGTAGTTTGGTGAAAGAAGCAAGGTGTCCTTGTCCTCTAGATCAATCAGAGAGGTGAGGCAATGTGGCAGCCGAAAGAGGTACCAATAAGAAGATCAGTTCATACTCACCGGCATAGAAACTTTCAGAGAAACCAAGAATCGCTTCATCACTAAAGGAGGAGCTAGATTCGCGATGATAATAATATTTGCTCGACTCAACGCTTATATTCTTGAGGCGTAATATTTTACCAGGACTTACATCTGAGCCCCCAGTGCAAAGTTCATAAGAAACGTAAGCGTATTCGGAAACCAGTGCAGCCTTGCGCTGTCAGATGGTGTAAGGTTTGTCTCGATATTGATAGACTCGCAGCCGCTACAGATTACATTCTCGCCTTCGCCTAGGCGCACGAGCCTGCTGTTGGGCTTGAGCTTTTCGCTCTCGATATTTTGGCATATAAAGAGCAGAGATTGAAGGAGGGAGGACTTACCAGCACTGTTGACTCCAGCGATTACATTCACGGATCTTTTGCCCAGCTCCAACGAGGTGTTGGCGATAGATTTGAAGTTATTGATTGTCCAACTGGTTATCATCGTTTTGTTCTTATCGACACTTACGCAGACCATTTGCAAGTTAATGATAGACACAAGATGAATACGCGATCAAAACCACAATATGCCCTTGCGGATATGGGTAAGAATACCATCAATCAGTTTCGTAGTTGAAACACCCCACACATTAACCGACGGGAACAAAAATGGACATTCATTATGACCTGCCAATTTCGCAAGCGAGCGAGGATAAGTTTGACCGTTTGCAGCATGCCCAGCGCATCGCAAGCGCATTAGCCAGCATTAGGAGTGACTCCTCCTTCGTTGCTGGTGTGTATGGATCCTGGGGCTCGGGAAAGACGTCCTTTGTGAATCTTGTGGCAAATGAGCTGGCAGGAATGGGCGATGAGGAAACGCGCCCTCTCGTCGTGCGCTTCAACTCGTGGATCATAGAGGATACTCAAAGCTTGCTCAGGACGTTCTTCTCGGAGCTCTATTCAGCGCTCAATGTCCAAGGAGGCTCATGGTGGTCAGTACATGCCAAGAAGTTCGGTGACGCGCTGGGTGAGTATTCCGACACAATATCAGGCACAACCTCGACGGCCATCGCGGCACTTCTTTCCCTTAGGCTTGCCCCTGCCCCTGACGCTATCACTTCACCTATCTCTACTGCGGGAGGTGCCCTTACAAAGAAGCTTACAGGGGAGGTTGCAGGCAAACTCTCTCCATCATACAGAAGCCTTGAAGGGCTTCGAGAAGAGATAGGCAGCATACTGCGTGACGGCAATCGCAACGTCGTGGTTCTCATAGACGACATTGACCGGCTTGGTACTTCCGAGATAAAGGAGATCTTTAAGCTTGTTAACCTGACTGCCTCGTTTCCGAGGATGGTGTACGTGCTCGCGTTCGACTACGACGTGGTCACGAGAGCGCTGGGCGAGGTCCAAGGCGGCTTGGGCAAGGATTACCTTGAGAAAATCGTCCAGCTGCCCATCAGGCTCCCAATAGTCACAGCTGACCAGGTTACGGACATGCTCAACGAGGTGTTCGAACCGTATTTCGAATCCCTCGAGGCATATGAGACCAATCCGGACGAGCAGCACAGGTTGAACTCGATGTACCGACGCTTCGTCTTGAAGAGGGTAGATACTCCCCGTCGCGTGATCATGTATACCAACGCCTTCGTGGCAAAATATGCAACTGTCGGGGAGGAGATTCGGCCTCTCGACTTCATTCCGATGATTGCCGTTGAGCTCTTCTGCCACTCGCTCAGCGAATGGATAGTTCGCCACAGGGGGTATCTCTGCGGGGAGTCGTTCCTCACTTCTGAGGCTAAAACTGAGGAAGCTATAATGCTGCAAGAACTCCCAGAATGCGCGACACAAGACGGAATCGACATCGAGGACGCAAGATGGATTCTGGAACAGCTTTTCCCACGCGCCATGAGTAAGGATCATACTCGTCCCACGTCGACGCCTAGGAAAGGCGTTGACGGCGGAATCGAGGACCTGAGAAACTTACAGGTTTTCTACGGAAAGCAAGTCATCCCAGAGCGTGTTGAGTTCTACAATGTTGCTACTCGTATGAGCGAAGAAGAAATCAAGCAATCGCTTGAAGCCTTCGCTTCCCAAGGACAACTACACAGGCTTCTCTACTATCTGGACAGCAAAACAAGCTCTATGGTTCCTGCTCGTGCGGCGAAGGTTGCAAGCGGTCTTGTCGCATCAGCAGGCAAATACGATGAGGGGGACTCGGTTATCTTCGGTTCTTTCACCTACGATGACCATCTAGCGGATACCATAAGGCGACTCTTTCTGCGCATAGGAAGTGCGGCTGCCTCTGATATTCTCGACGCATTGCCGTGTTACTTTGACACTGACCGCACGCAAGCCGTCATGTACTTCATTAAGGACGAACGAATTGCTCACTCTGCTAACAACCAGGGCAAGAAGCCCTGCCTTACCGCGGAATCCTACAAAGAGCTGGCTGAGAGGTTCGTGAGATCCGTCTCCGACAACGTGCAGCACATCCTTGAAAAGGATGAGGTCTATAGCACATTTAACATCGCGCTTGCCCTGGACGAGGAGAATGGGTTCCATATTCTTGATCAAGTTGTCGATGACATTAAGAAGGACAGACGGATGAGGGTTCTCTATCATGCGGGGTTGATTGGCCGATGGTATGGGGCCGGCGGAATTCGTTATGAACTGAACAGGCCTTGTGAGAATCTGACGGCAGAGGACATACGAGAAGAGATCGATAAGAATTGCTGGCTTTTCTTGCTTGCCAATCCTATGCTTAGCAACGTTGTCGCGCTGTACATGCTTCTCTCTGGTGAGCACGATGACAATGTCGATGTGACCACAAAATTGGTTAACGAACAGATTGACCTGTGGAGATGTGAGAGCGCTCAAAATAGGTAATGTAAATACGAGCTACTCTGAAGGGTCATGTCACAAATCACCGTGGGGGAGCGACAGGGTGTTTTGACTGTCCTCCAGCTTGCCGAGGTCGAGGTTGAAGGCGTTGGTGAACACTGACTTCATGCACAATCTTGGTTGCATGGTGTGGTTGACCTTGTGCTCCATGGCAAGCTGTTCGAGGTAGCTCAGCACGGTACCCGTGATCTGGTCGTCGACCATCACGTCGCTTTGCATGGCCTCAACATGCGCGAGAATCTCCTCGGGCAGGGCAAGCGTGTCCATGAAGGCGTTGGGATCCCTCTTGTACTCGGCGCACGTCTCTATCAAAGCGAGCCGCACGCCGAGTTTGATTGTTCCGTCGCAGAAGCCGGGGTGGCGATGGTTCGCCTTGGCATTGCAGTATACGGGCAGGAGGCGCTGGTTGCCGGTGAAGTCTGTCAGGAAGGAGCACTTGTTGGTCGTGCCGATGAAGACACAGCTGTGCAGTATGTCCTGCACGTCCTCGCTGTACATGCGCCTCCTCGTGTCCTTGCATGCGCTGATTGCCGCCTTGATGCGTCCAGCCGTGCTTGTGGCCCCCCTTGGGGGCGTTGAGCTCTTCCACCTCGAACGTGGTGTGGCCGGCTAGGAGATGCAGGCTCTCGGGATCGAAGCTACTGCGGGACTCGTGGTAGAGCTCGGGCAGCATGGCGAGGAGTTCACATATGGTGGACTTGCCGATGCTTTGCGGACCGACGAGGACGATCATCGTGTCGAACTTGCACCCTGATCTGCATGAGCGCGCCACCATGCCACGCAGGAGTAGGCGCTTCACCTCAATGTTGTAGGCGACGTTCTCTGGCTTGTCTGCCCCAAGGTACCAGATGAGGATGTGGCCGGTCCTAGAGATGTCCTGGTCGTGTGGGTAGGGCTCCCACGTGAGGCCAGCAGCAGTCGTCCTGATCCCAGGGGAGGGTGTCGACCTTCCGCAGCTGCTTCGTGCAGACGTTGAACTTGAGCGATTGTCTGCCTTGGACACGTGTAGTACTTCTCCGCCATCCATCCCGCCTACTTCATCTATCCCGAGCATGCGAGCGAGCTTCGGCCCGCTGAAGCGTCAGCTTGAGCCGAGCTTCGTCGCCGGCAGCTCCTTGCGCTGCGCCAAGAGCGTCACCGTCCTCTGGTCCATACCGAGGAGCCTCGACACGTATGCAGAGTTCGGCGCCACGAGCATAGCTGTGAGCCCTCCCTGCGCGTTGAACTCCCTCAGCGTCATTGCCGACTCCATCGTCCTGCTCTCGCCTGTGTGCCTCGCCATGTGAGATCATCCCCTCGCGTCCATTGCTTTCGATGCTGACGCATGCGAGACTACTACCCACGAGGGGAGGGTGGGGCTGGCGACGCTTTCCTTAGTGCGGAACGACGGTTTGTTTGCGTGTGAGGGTTTCTTACAAGGTTGTATAAACTCATACACTGGCGTTATTGTCGCCGTTGCGGTCATAGCGGGTGTAGTAGTTTTTCAACATGCAGGCGCCATTCCTCTTTATGCAGAATCAGGATAGATGGTTCAAGTTTCGAGTTTTGTAAAAATCTGACCAGCGCATTTGTAAGCGGCCAGTTCGAAGCTTGAACCATTTGTATATTTGGCAAGGCAAGAAGGTTCAAGAAGCGGCGCACTCGTGCAAGCTGAGGCTGCGGAAATAACATGTGATACGTGAGCAAAACTTGCCAAATTAGACAAAATAAAACACCATGTAGCTTTAGGTTTATGATTACTTTTGGCGCAAGGTATATTTTCCTTATGAGAGAGGCATAGCGTTGGATTTCAAAGAACTGGCAAAGCAGTTCATGGGTTTTGCAGCAGTCGGTGTCGTAGCATTTGTCATTGACTACGCATTGTTGATGCTGCTCAGCCAAATGCTTCTATGGGATCCCGTTATTGCAGCTTTTGTGTCCTATATAGTTTCTACCATCTTCAACTACCTAGCTTCAATGCGCTTTGTCTTTGAGCATCGTGATGATATTTCTCGCAAAAAGGAATTTACACTTTTTGTGGTGTTCTCACTCATTGGCCTTATGCTAAATGAGATTATTATTGCGATTGGTACCTTCTGGCTTGGTGTTGGTCCGGGGGCGGTTACCTTCAGCAAGCTTTTGGCTACCGTTATTGTGTCTATCTGGAACTTTATCAGCCGTCATCACTGGCTGGATGCGAGCAATCGCTCATAGCAAGAGGGGAGCGCTTATGACGCCCGAATGCAAGCGTGTCAAAATCATGTGCCTTGTCAGTTTATTTCTTGGTATCGCCGAGCTTGTTGGCTCTTGGTTAATTCCTGCGCCTTTCGGAGCTTCTATTACCATAGTCTTTGTACCTATGGCAGTAGGGCTCCTTTCTCTGATTATGGGAGTTCATGGAGCACGTGCTGCTAATGTTCCACAAAAAGCAGCTGGTCTGCGTGTATTTGCGCTGATTATTTTGCTTTTGACCTGTGGCGCGTTTGGCTTGGCAGTTTATATGGGACACGGTCTATCCTTGGCGGCATACGTGATTGTTCCTGCAGCTGTGGTAGATTTGCTCATCTTGGTTTTTTCTTTCCAGACCAAACGTGCCCTTGATCGCGCTTAGTATTTTTACGATTTCGTGTGCTCAGCTTTTTTGTAGCGCCTAAGGGCTACATCTGATATAGTGTCTTGCGCACGGGCGACTAGCTCAGGGGTAGAGCGCATCCTTCACACGGATGAGGCCGCTGGTTCGAAACCAGCGTCGCCCACCACAAATGTTCGGGCCAGGGACTTTTGCCCCTGGCCTTTTTGCTACGGGAGATGGTCCATGTCTTCAATGAATGAAAAGGACTATTACGCGATTCTTGGTGTGGCAAAAGAGGCTACAGGAGATGAGATTCGCAAGGCTTTCCAACAGAAGGCTCGCAAGCTTCATCCTGACGTCAACAAGGAACCCGACGCTGAGGCACGCTTCAAGGAGGTCTCAGAGGCTTATGCGGTTCTCTCTGATGAGAATAAGCGCCGCCGTTATGATGCAATGAGGTCTGGTTCTCCCTTTGCAGGAGCGAGTTCCGGCGCCCCAGCTGGATCTTATTCCGACTCCTATGGCGACCCCTTTAGTTGGGGATTTCCCTTTAGTGGTTTTGATGGCGCTTTCCGCAGACAGACCAGTACTGCCCAGCGTTCGCGTTCATACAATCCTAAAGCTGGCGCCGACATCATCTTCCAAATTGACATCGATGAAAAACAGGCTGCGCAAGGTGTGCGCCGCGGCATTACCTACCAGCGCTATTCGACCTGTAATGCCTGTCGTGGTTCGGGTTCCGTGCATACTGAGCATCCTGAAACTTGCCCGACCTGCAATGGTAGTGGGCGCATATCGCTCAATCTAAGTGACTTTATTGGTTTTGGTGTGATGGAGATGGTTTGTCCTGAGTGTCAAGGTACTGGTCAGGTTGTAGCAGATCCTTGCTCTGCTTGTGGTGGAGCAGGACGCGTGTTGACTGCAAGTGAAGTTGTGGTTGATATTCCTGCGGGTAGTCATGATGGCGATACTGTACGGGTGCCTGGTAAGGGCAATGCAGGTACCAATGGTGAAGCAGCGGGTGATTTTGTTTGTCGCGTAGGAGTGCCCGCCGAGCAACTTGATGGTCGTGCAACCATGGGCTTTAGGAGTCTCGGGCTTTTCATTCCTTTCTTGTTGCTCTATGCGCTTTCCAATCAGCAAACCCTACTCATTGGGCTTGTTATTGCACTTGGTCTATTCCTCTTTGTGGTGATATCAAGTGGTGGATTCAAACATGGAAAGTATTGGTGGCGCAATGCGTGGCGCACGCTTGTGCAAGGCGCTTCATCTGTACTGCCTATCGTGTTTTTCTTCCTAATCATACGAATTTTTACGACATCTGTTTTGGCCTGCTCGACACTAGGGCGTTTTTAAAAAATTGAATCTTTTGTATCAGCACAGCCATTTTGGGGCATAAGTTGTGCGAGTAAACGTTTTTGTTGGGGGATAGTACTGTGGCACAGAAGGATTATTACGAGTTGCTCGAAGTTGAGCGAGATGCTGATGCAAAGACAATTAAGAGAGCCTTTTTAAAAAAAGCACGTGCTCTGCACCCTGATGTCAACAAAGAGTCAGACGCTGAGGAGCGCTTTAAGGAAGTCAACGAGGCCTATGCGGTACTTTCTGATGAGCGCAAGCGCGCAAACTACGACCGCTATGGAACTGCAGATGGTCCCGGTGGTTTCGGCTCTGATTATGTTGATATGTCCGATATCTTTGGCGGCGGTTTTGGCATCAACGATATCTTTGATTCATTCTTTGGTGGGGGTGCTTCTGGAGCGGGTCGCCCCACTCGTACACGTGGTCGTGACATGGGTATTACGCTACGTATTAGTCTCGCTGAGGCAGCTGCTGGCTGTACAAAAACTATTTCGTACGAGCGTCTTGCGCCTTGTGATGATTGCAATGGTAGTGGCGTTGCGGAAGGCGGACATGAGACTACCTGTGAGCGTTGTCATGGTACCGGGCGTGTAGTAGAGGTGCAACGCACTATCTTTGGTCAGATGCAAACCCAGGCCACCTGTCCTGATTGTCAGGGCTCAGGCAAGATTGTTGATCACCCCTGCGAAACCTGTGGCGGCCAAGGCCGCACGCCTTCTCGTGAGACGGTGGATATCGATATTCCTGCTGGTGTGTACTCAGGTCAGACCCTTAAAGTTGAGGCCAAGGGTGAGGCTGGCGTTCGGGGTGATAAGTCGGGCGATCTTGTAGTTGCTATTGAGGTTTTGGAAGACGAGCACTTTGAACGCCAAGGCGATGATTTGTACTGTGAGTTGCAGATCGATGCGCTTGAGGCAATAGTTGGCTGTTCGCGCGATATCGATGGCATACTTGAGGGCGAGACCGTACACATTACCGTACCTGCTGCCTGTCAGTTTGGTCAGCAAATTCGTGTAAAACGTCAGGGTATGCCTCGTCGTGTTGGTAAATCTCGTGGCGACCTCATTGCTGTTGTGCGTGTTGTTGTGCCCGATAATCTCAACCATCAGCAAAAAAATGCCATACGCGATTTGATTAAGCAGCGCGAGACAAAGACATCCTCTCGCATGAAGACAAAAAAAGTAAGCGAATAGTTCTATGACTGCACCTAAAGTTGCCTTTCACAATTTGGGCTGTCGACTAAATAGGTTGGAGCTTGATCTTATTGCCGATGAGCTAGAAGATGCGGGCTGCGTGATTGTGTCTGAGGATGAAGCAGATGCAATTGTGGTCAACACCTGTGCCGTTACTAATGAAGCAGAGGCAAAATGTCGTAAAGTGGTTCGACGTTTGAGCGGGCTTGAATCTCATCCTCTTGTCTTTGCGACTGGTTGTGATGCAAGTTTGTTTGGTGATGAGCTACAAGCACTCAGTTCCTCTGTGCGTGTGGTGACCGAAAAATCTATAGTTGCTGCGGAGCTTTTAGCCGAGCTAGATAGTGACAATGATTTTGATTCTCATATAACTCATCACCCTGCGAGCGTAACTCCTACGGGTCGCACTCGTCCAGGTATCAAAATCCAGGATGGCTGTGATAACCGTTGCACCTACTGCATCATTTGGAAAGCGCGCGGCAAAGCACACTCTTTGGCTCCTGAACAAGTACTAGATTCTATCTGCAAAGCTGTGTCAGGAGGTGCAGCTGAAGTTGTGCTTTCTGGTGTAAATCTTGGCAGTTATTGTATGCCGCACTCTCACAATGCCAGCGATTTGCCTGCTTTACTGCAACGCATTTTGCAAGAAACCAAGGTGGAACGCATCCGCTTATCTTCGATAGAACCCCCTGATGTCACAGAGGAACTTGTCGATGTGATGGCAAAATCTAATGGTCGCATTGCGCCTTTCTTGCACATATGTCTTCAAGCTGGCTCTGATAGGACTTTACGACGCATGGCGCGTGTATATGATACGCAGTTGTATCGCAAGGTAGTGCAGTGTGCTCGTGCTGCTATGCCAGAGCTTGCGCTGGGTTGCGATCTTATTGTGGGCTTTCCTGGCGAGACTGATGAAGACTTTGAGGCGAGTCTGGCATTTTGCGAAGAAATGCAGTTTGCAAAAATGCATGTTTTTCGTTATTCCAAACGTCCAGGTACCCCTGCGGCAACGATGCCCAATCAAGTGCCTACACAGCTTATGTCAGAGCGTGCTCGCAGGATGCGCGAACTTGCTCATAGAATGCGCCGCCAGCAAGCAGAGTTTTGTCTTGGTTGCGAGGAGCTTGTGGTGGTGCAGTCGGAGGGGCGAGGCACATCCGGAGGTCTTTTTGATGTGCTTATAGATCCTTGTGTTTCTGTAGGCTCTCTGGTGCGCGTGGTGCCTCATAGTATCTGCGAAGATCTTAGCTTGGATGCACGGACGATTTAACAACTTGCTGATATGCAAATGTGCTAGGCGTGGTACATTCAATTCCATAAAACAACTTGTCTTTGGATTTCAATTGAATTCAGAGGCAGTTATAGCTACACCAAGGAGGGTTCTTGCAGCCAACACGAGCGCGTTTGACCATACCTGATTCAATAGAACCGCTAAGCCTAACAGGTCCTGCAGACAGTTTGTTGCGTCGCGTTGATGCAGCCTTTGATGCGATGGTTACGGTTCGCGGAGATCAGATTGCCATCACAGGTCCAGCTGAGGTTGTAGAGCAGGTGACCTCAGTTTTTTATCGCATGATTTCTCGTGCCGAAGATGGAGATCCTCTTGACGAGCAAGATGTCGATCTCATTATTGAGCAGGTTCTGCATGGCGCACCTGAGATGCAGTCTTTATCGGGCGACATACTGCTTACACATCGCGGCCGTACCGTGCGACCCAAGACTGAAGGTCAACGTCAGTATGTTGATGCTATACGTACACATCGCATCACCTTTGGTCTTGGTCCGGCAGGTACGGGCAAGACCTATCTGGCGATGGCAATGGCAGTAGCTGCACTCAAGCGCCATGAGGTGGCACGTATTGTGCTCGCTCGTCCTGTAGTTGAGGCAGGGGAGTCCCTTGGATATCTACCAGGTACTTTGCAGGAAAAACTTGATCCCTATGTACGTCCTCTCTATGATGCACTTTTTGATATGACTGACGCCGAGCGTGCAACCACAATGATTGAGCAGGGTACCATTGAAATTTCGCCTTTAGCCTTTATGCGCGGCCGTACCTTTAATGATTCTTTCGTCATTCTCGATGAGGCGCAGAATACCACGCCCGAACAGATGAAGATGTTTTTAACTCGTTTGGGTGTCTCTTCGACGTTTGTCATCACAGGCGATGCCAGTCAACGTGATCTGCTGGGCGAAAGTGGTATTCATTCAGCCCGCGAAGTGCTCAAATCTGTCAATGAGGTTGCCTTTGTGGATCTTGATCGAGATGATATCGTTCGTCATTCTCTCGTAGCAAAAATTGTTGAAGCATATGCTGCGGCTGAGCAAAACGGTCGTAATCGATAGGAGATGAGATGGCCCACGAATATGACATTAGTTGCGATGATGGTGTTGAACTTCTTGTGAATGAGCAAGAAATAGAAGCCATCTTTGATCTTGTTCTTAAGGAAGAGGGGATTACACGTCCCTGTATGGTCTCTATCTCTTTTGTAAGTAATGAGCGCATCCAAAAGCTCAACGCAGATTGGCGTGGCCAGGATAAACCCACAGATGTTATCTCTCTTGAATGTGAACGTCCTGATGAGCCTGGTCTAGGTGAGGGTGTGCCCTGTGAGCTGGGCGATATCGTAATTGCTTCTGAGTATGTTGTGCAACAAGCCGTAGGTTTTGGTACAACAGCTGCAGACGAGTGCCGTATGTTGCTGATACATGGTCTTCTTCATCTGCTGGGCTATGACCATCTTGAGGATGCTGAAGCAGAGGAAATGGAAGCTCGCGAGGATGAGCTTTTGCAGCTTATCCATACCGATGGTGATCTGGCTCGTGTTAATTTCACTCGTCATAAGGATGATTAACGATGATCCCTGGAGAGACCCCACGGCACCCTGGCTTTATTGAGAGTTTTGCTTACGCCCTCAAAGGGGTAAAAACCGCTGTCATTCAAGAGCGCAATATTAAAGTAATGTTGGTGGGTGGCACAGTTACCATCATTGCTGGTCTTTTGGTGCATCTTGATGCAATAAGCTGGGCTATCGTTTTGCTTTGTTGTGGTGCAGTATTGGCAAGTGAATTATTTAATACTGCTATTGAGACTATCGTGGATTTAGTATCTCCTGAATTTAATGAGATGGCGGGTCGTGCAAAAGATATTGCAGCAGCTGCTGAGCTTTTACTTTGCACAGCTGTTGCCATCGTCGGATTAATCATCTTTATTCGTGCACTTTTGAGTTAGAAGGTGGTCTTGTGAGCGAGGCTAATACTGAGTTTCATAGTGGTTTTTTGACCTTGGTTGGGCGTCCTAATGCTGGCAAGTCAACTCTGCTTAACGCCGCTGTAGGTCATAAGCTTGCAATTACCAGCAATGTCGCCCAGACAACGCGCCGTCAGATGCGCGCAGTGGTAAATACCGATAATTCGCAGCTTATCATTGTGGATACGCCAGGCTTGCACAAACCCAAAGATGCACTCGGTAAGGAACTCAATCGCGCAACTTTAAGTGCGCTTGAAGATGTGGATGTTATAGCCTTACTTATTGATGCCACCCAAGAAGTGGGGCGTGGTGATGAGTGGGTTGCGAGTCATGTGCGCATGGCCAATGCACCACACAAGATTCTCTTGATTACCAAAGCAGATTTAGTAGACCAACAGACTGCAGATGCACAAGCCCAAGCCGCAGCTCAGCTTGCTGATTTTGATGATGTGCTAGTGGTTTCAGCAAAGCACGGTTTTAACGTTAAGGGTTTTATTGATCTTGCATCTTCTTATCTGCCTGAGGGTCTACGTTGGTTTCCCGAGGATATGGACTGCGACCTTGAGGATGAGGAGCTAGTAGCGGAGTTTGTGCGTGAAAAAGCTTTTCGGAATTTGCGTCAGGAGATTCCACATTCGCTTGCTGTGAGCTGTGAGGATATTGAGTGGGCCAAAGATGGACATGGTTCTATGGTTGCCACAATCCTAGTTGAGCGCGATGGACAAAAAGGCATCGTTATTGGCAAAGGTGGCTCTATGATCAAAAAAATTGGTACAGAGGCTCGCCGTGATCTTGAGAGACTTTTTGGTGTGCCTATTTATCTCGATTTGTCTGTTCGTGTACAGCCTGCATGGCGGCGCGACCGTAATGAAATTTCTCGACTCGGTCTGGTAGTTGATGAGTAGTTATGGCAGGTAGACGTACAAAACGTACTCGAGCCTTGGTACTAGACACCATCAAGCTAGGGGAGCAGGATCTCATTCTTACCCTACTTGGAGAAACTGGCGTGCAGCTGCGTGCGGTAGCAAAGGGAGCACGCAAGCCGGGAGGACGTCTAGCTGCACGTTCTGAATTATTTTGTGAGTCTGATTTTTTGATTGCAGAAGGACGCAATCTGGGCATTGTGTCTGAAGCAACCACTGTTGATGCGCATGCGGGTTTACGTGGTGATTTAGCTCGAGTGAGCGCTGCTTCTGCAGTAAGTGAGCTGAGCTTGCGCAACTGCTATGAAGATGCACCTGATCCTTATTTATATCCCATATGTTCGCGTGCGTTGCGGGCCTGTGAAGAGGCAAAAGATAGAGCACATTTGTTATTGGTGGTTGCTGCTTTTAGCATTAAGTTGCTCTCACACTGCGGTTGGCGTCCCGAGCTTGATAGTTGTGTAGCCTGCGGAGACCCTGCGGTGAGCCGATTTTCTGCTGCGGCGGGTGGAGTGCTGTGTTCTAGCTGCGCACAAAGTATTGCGGGCGCAGAAGAACTCAACAAAGAGGAAATTTCATGGCTGCGTTCTCTTATCAGTTTGACTTTTGATCAGTTGTTAATGGCATCCATGACCGATGCTTTGGCATTGCGTCTTGCCCTGCTTGCACATAGGTGGGCAAGTTCTCAGCTTGAATGCCGCTTGCGAGCAGGAGAGTTTTTCCTAGGTCTATAGACCATTCATGGAAAAGCTGAGGGTACGGTAATAAAATCCTATCTTAAACTGCGCTAAATAAATTTAGTGCTATTCTTAGTCGGTCCGTACCTCTAACTTAGAAGCTTGTCTTTCCCGGACGGCTATCTCAGTTTGGGGCGAATTTTTTAGAAGAAGGGAACGTAGTATGGCTACAAGCAAGGAGCGCAAAGCTGAGATTATTGCTCAGTACGGCAAGGACGAGAAGGACTCTGGTTCTGCTGAGGTTCAGGTTGCTCTGCTTACTGAGCGTATTAAGAGCCTGACCGAGCACATGAAGTCCCACAAGAAGGACTATCACACTCGTCGTGGCCTTTTGATGCTCGTTGGTAAGCGTCGTCGTCTGCTGAGCTATATCAAGGCTGGCGATATTGAGAAGTATCGTGAGCTTATTAAGAGCCTTGGTATCCGCGACAACATTCAGTAGCTCATAGTTCGGCAATCGGGAGAGCGCCTGCGGGCGCTCTTCTGCTGTTATGAAGGGTCGCAATGTGCGGTCCTGTAGGTTGCGAGAAAAGGTTTCGCCCTACAAAGCGGCCCGTCTTACAAGGGGTAGGCGGAGACAAGGGAAAAGAATGACAAAGGTTACACACGAGTTTGACCTCTACGGCAAGCACTATAGTCTCGAGACGGGCGAGCTCGCCAAGCAGGCAACAGGGCAGTGCCTTGTGCGCTGCGGAAACTCCATCGTTAACGTTACGGTGGTCGTTTCTAAGGAGCGTAAGGACTACGACTTCTTCCCTCTGACTGTTGATTTTATTGAAAAGATGTATGCAGTAGGTCGTATTCCTGGTGGCTACCTCAAGCGTGAGGCTCGTCCTAGTGAGAAAGCTACCCTGACTGCACGTATGATTGACCGCCCTTTGCGTCCGTCTTTCCCTGATGGTTTCCGCAATGAGGTTCAGGTTGTTGCAATGCCTTTGGTGGCGGATCAAATCCATAGCGTTGATACCATCTCTATTATGGGCGCTAGCGCTGCCTTGACTGTAGGTGGCGTGCCTTTTGAAGGTCCTCTGGCGGGCGTTCGTATTGGTCGCGATCGCGATACGGGTGAGTTTATCGTCAACCCAACATTTGAGGAGCAAGACAACTCTGACCTCGATCTTGAACTTGCGGGTTCTGCTACCTATATCTCTATGTTGGAGGCTGGTGCCGACGAGATTTCTGAGGAGGACATGCTTGCTGCAATGACCTTTGGTCAGCAGGCTATTGCTGCCTTCTGTGAAGAGCAGAGCAAGTTCTTTGCTAAATGTGTTGAGGTTAATGGTGATTTCCCTGTTCGTGAGTATGTGCTTGATGAGCCTATTCCTGAGGTTCAGGAGCGCATCGGCGCGCATATGGACGAAATGAAGATCGCCATTAAGAGTTCAGATAAGGAAATTCGCGAGACTCAGGTCAATGAGCTCAAGGAGCAAATCAGGGAAGAGTTTAGTCCTGAGGAGCAAAGCGAGTGGAGTCGAGCCATCACCAGTGAGCTCAAGCAGCTCGAAAAACATGCCATGCGTCAGATGGTTGTTGAGACTGGTGAGCGTGTTGATGGTCGTGTTTGCGACGAGGTTCGTCCTCTCTTTGTAAAAGGCAACTATCTGCCTTTGGTTCATGGCTCAGGTCTTTTCCAGCGTGGTCAGACCCAGGTGCTTTCTATCTGCACCTTAGGCATGCTCAATGAGTGGCAACGCCTTGACACCATTGATCCCATTGATGGCAAGCGCTATATGCACCACTACAACTTCCCACCCTTCTGCACGGGTGAGACCGGTCGTATGGGTTCGCCCAAGCGTCGTGAAATTGGTCACGGTGCTCTGGCGGAGCGTGCTTTGCGCCCCGTTATTCCTTCTGAGGATGACTTCCCTTATTCCATCCGTGTGGTTTCTGAGGTTATGGAGTCCAATGGCTCTTCTTCCATGGCTTCTACCTGCGGCTCCACTTTGGCTTTGATGGATGCTGGCGTACCTATCAAGCGTCCCGTTTCTGGTGTTGCAATGGGACTTATTCAAGAAGAGGGCAAGACCGTTGTCCTGACTGACATCCAAGGCGTTGAGGACTTCCTAGGTGATATGGACTTTAAGGTCTGCGGTACCACCAAGGGCATCACTGCTATGCAGATGGACAACAAGGCAACCGGCCTTACTCCTGAGATTTTCCGTCAGGCCTTTAAACAGTCTCATGAGGGGCGTATGCATATTCTTGATGCTATGCTCGACGCTGTTCCCGCTGTTCGCGAGGAAACCAAAGAGTCTGCGCCCAAGATTATTAGCATGCAGATTCCTACCGACAAGATTCGTGACGTCATAGGTTCTGGCGGCAAGGTCATCCGCGGTATTCAAGAAGATACGGGCGCTACCATTGACATCCAAGAGGATGGTTCCATCTTTATCGCAGGCACTTCAGGTGCTGGTGAAGAAGCTGCCGAGCGTATCAAGGCTATCGTCAAAGTGCCTGAAGTGGGCGAGGAGTACAACGGTCGCGTCGTGGGCATTCAGCCTTTTGGTGCTTTTGTTGAATTGCTTCCTGGTAAAGATGGTCTGCTTCATGTCTCCCGTGTTGCCAAAGGTCATGTTGACAAGGTTGAGGACGTTTTGGCTGTGGGTGACGAGGTCAAGGTTATGGTTCTTGACGTGGATGAAAAGGGTAAGATTTCTCTTGATCGTCTTGATAAGCCCGAAGCTCCTGCCAACTCTACTCACAAGAACAACAATGAAGCTGGACATGAGCGTCGTCTTGGCGGTAACCGTGAGCGTCGCGGTCGTAGCGCCAATATGAATTCTCATAGGCGTCCTGGCAATAATGGCGGAGACCAGTCGGGTGAAACTCGCAAGCCTCGCCGTCACCACGAGAGCTAACCATTTGTTTTAGTAGTATTCAGTGCCCAGTTCCTATAATGGAGCTGGGCTTTTAGTATGGAAATTGATTTTTTGCTTTCTATATCACATGAGATTTGAGGCTACAGGACTGCATTTTGCGGTAAGTTTAAAATGTATTGTTGTAATTCTTCTAGCAGAATCACTACATATTATTCTCCTTGATAGGGGAGGCTTGAAGGATGTATCCTATATGTAAAGTTACTCTTTAGGGTCTTTAACTTATGTAAAAACTGAAAGGATAATACATGGGCTTATTTGATTCTCTAAAAGATACATTGGCTGGAGCATCATCGGAAGAAAGTAATGCTAATAAGCAAAAAATGCGTTCGATATTTAATTCGTTAGTGCCAGATGGAGATGCTTATAAACTCGTTTATATGTATGGCTTATCTACTACAAATGCCGTTGTTGTCAGAATTAACACCTATGCCAATTATATTGTTGGCTACAAGGATGATGGCTCAATGGTTGTCATTGCGGTAGACGATGAATTAGAAGAGTATGATGAGTCGGTTTTCTTACAACCGAGTGATATTATCTCCATTAAAAGAAAGATTACCAATGGTCAATATGTATGGAAGAGCGATAAATTTAAAGGTGGCTCTGCCATGATGTCTATTACTGATCGCCCATTACCTGGTGGTCAACTCATGATCAAGGTTTTTCAAAAAGAAGAAGCGGCTGATTTTATTGCGATGGCACAAAGGGTTTATAACGTCAAGCTGTAAAAATATAGATGGTTCAAGCTTCGAACCATCTGTTGCGGAAAACGAACCATTTAGAAAAAAGCTAGGAAAAAGCGCCCCGCCGAGGATGCGGGGCGCCCGTGCTTTTATTTGCCCATCGGAATCGTATAGCTTTCAAGCAATTGACGCGGAAGGCGACATTTGTCAGATACCTTTCTGCCCGGGTCTCTGAGGATCCCGCGATCTGGGCTAGTGACAAAATTGCCAGCTAACAAGCTTCTACGCCAGACGAGATGAGAAGCACTACCTCGGTCATCTGCCCAACTAGAAACTTCTGGAGGATAAGAACCAACTCTTCCAATGCTGGCTTCTCTGCTAAAGAGTAACTACTCTCAAACTGTACGCTGTCCAGCGCGTACTAAAAGGCGGAGGTTACATCGGAGGAGTGATTCTGGGAAACGAGGTGGGAAGCTGCCATCTCATCCTGCTCAGAAGCCCCTTCCATTGCTCTGTACATCGGAACCACCTCCGTTCTAAATAACACTCTCGACTACTTTGTTACTTCTTTCATACCCAAAAAAGACCCATAAAACTACGACTTTTGTGTAGTCTCGGCGAGTGGTTGGTATGAGAGTGCAAGCGGCGCAAGCACTAAAGTCTTGCTAGCCTTACAATGACTAACAAACAAGAAGGTTTAGCTGCTCAAGCAGCTGCATATATTTTTATTGGGTACATGTGAAAGGAATACGAACACATATGGCTAAAAAACAAACTCCCTTGAGGATTATTCCTTTGGGAGGCTTGGACGGTATTGGCAAGAACATGACTGCCTTTGAGTATGGCGATGACATGATTTTGCTCGATGCCGGTTTGATGTTTCCCGAAGATAATCAACCTGGAATTGATTTGATTTTGCCAGACTATAGCTATGTACTCGAAAACGAGTACAAGCTTCGCGGCATACTCATTACCCATGGTCACGAGGATCATACTGGTGCTTTGCCATACCTTTTGGCAGATCTCAACCACAAAGTGCCTATTTATTCCAGCAAGATGACCTTGGGCATCGTTGAAGGTAAGCTTTCTGAGCATAAAATTAATTCTCCTCGTTTTCGTGAGGTTCAAAACGGTACCCATATCAACCTAGGCAACTTTTCTATTGATTTTTTCTCGGTAACACACTCTATTCCAGGTGCGCTTGGTGTATATGTTCGTACGCCAGCAGGCTCGGTATTGCATACCTGTGACTTCAAACTTGATCAGACACCCATTGATGGCGTGAGAACCAATTTCCAAGCAATCTCTCGCTTTGCCACTATGGGCATCGATTTGTTGTTATCAGACTCTACCAATGCCAATCAACCAGGCTTTACACCAAGTGAAGCAACAGTTGGTCCAACCCTGCGCCATATCATTAAGAATGCTCCTGGCAGGGTATTTGTAGCTAGCTTCTCCAGTCACATCCATCGAATCCAGCAGGTTTGCGATGCTGCCACCGCTGTTGGTCGCAAAGTTGTGGTGACAGGTCGCTCCATGGTGACCAATACCAAGGTTGCCCGAGAACTTGGCTATTTACATGTGGACGAAAAGAATCTCATTGATGCTTTTGAAATTGGAGAGATTCCTGACGATAAAGTTGTTGTGATGTGCACGGGTAGTCAGGGTGAGCCTATGAGTGCCCTTGGTCGTATGGCAACAGGTGATCATAAGTCACTACAAATTACGGCGAATGATACCGTGATTATTTCTGCCACTCCTGTTCCTGGTAATGAGAAAAGCGTACAAGGCATTATCAATGCCCTTACCAAAATTGGTTGCACCATCTACGACAAGACTAACGCAACGGTACATGTCTCGGGTCATGCACGCCAAGAAGAACTCAAGCTTATGCTTGCGCTTTGCAAGCCACGCTACTTTGCTCCTGTCCATGGTGAAGCAGTACATCTTGCAGCGCATGCAAAACTTGCGATGGCAATGGGTATGCCTAAAGATCATATCTTTATTGCTAATAATGGCGATGCACTTGAAGTTGTTGATGGCAAGGTACGTTGGGGTCAAGGCGTTGAATCTGGCTTGATTTATGTTGATGGTCTGAGCATTTCAAATGCTGATCCTATTGTCTTCCGCGACAGGCAAAAGCTCGGCGAGGACGGTATCATTACTGTTGTTGTGACTGTAGGGAAGAGGAGTCACAAGGCAAACGATATTGAGTTCTCTGCTCGTGGCGTTGCATATGCGGCAGACGAGGCCCTCATGAGCGACGCCACAGCCAACGTCCGTCAGACGGTTGAGCGCCAGGCGCAATCCAAAGGTGCAAGTGTTGACCAGATTCGCCGTACAGTTCGTGGTAGTCTTTCTAACTTCATTTGGTCGCGTACCCATACGAGGCCTATGGTGATTCCGGTGGTAATGGAGGTCTAATGCCCTCAAGACGCAGATCAAACGCAGCAGAGTTGCGGGGCAGACAGGGACGTCAACGACAGGGTGCAAGGCGTGCGGCAAAGCAGGTCCCTGCGCCCCGTAGCGCTGAGGCAAACGACATTATTGGGGTACTGCTGATTGCACTTGCGGCAGCTATGGCTGTGGCTTTGCTGATGACAACACCTGCTCCGGTAACCCAAAAGGTGGGTGAGTTCCTCAGTTTGCTCTTTGGTAAGGGAGCGCTTTTGTGCCCCCTCAGTATTGCCTTGTTTGCTCTAACATTTTTTGCTGATGGAGAAGGACCTCTCTCGGGCCATGTCGCTCTAGGCCTTTCGTTGATGCTGCTAGCGATTTTGAGTCTCATGTCACTTAGCTTTCCTGGAGGCGAAGCAAATCCTGAGCTTGTCTTGTCAAAAGAAGTTTTGCTTAACCGGGGTGGCTATGTGGGAGGTGCAATTGCTTGGGGATTGCTGAAGAGTGTGGGCTTTGGCGTAGGCGTGGTATTGCTAAGTGGCATTATTGTTGTTGGCCTTGTAGTCTGTGGCTTTTCTATCTCAGGCGCTATTGCGCATGTCAAAGCAAAAGCTTCGGATGCTGGTAGTAGTTTGCAAGAGGCTCGTGAGCGTCATTTTGAAGAGCTTAGGCAGCGCAAAGCAGAACGTGCACAAATGCGTATTGAACGTCGAAATATGCGTGCTGCCGCCTCTCCTGTAATCGAGCAAGATTGGGCCAGTCAAGATGAGTGGACAGATGCCCCCGAGCCCGATCCTACAGTTCCCGCAACAAGTTTTATCGGCGCGCGCAAAACTACTGTTTTGCGTCGTAATAAAAAACCTGTTGCAAATCCCGAACCAGCAAATTTTGCTGAGAATACTGCAGCAGAGGCGACAGAACAAACTCAACTCACTCGTCGTTTGACGCATTCTAAAAAGTCTGATCCCAAGTCCAAAAAGAGCAAGACACCTTCTATTCCTGAATTTTTACGCGAACAGTTTGTCGAGCAGGACGAACTGCCCTTCGATGAAGACAAATCTGCTGCAACTACGGGGGTAATTCAGGCTCCCAAAACTCAGCGCAGGCAGTCCAAAGCGTCTGCAACTTCTGCGGGAAACGTGCGCACTCAGGCAAAGTCTATTCATGAACGTCCCGGGGATTCCACTCAGGAGTTTACACTTCCACCCTTTGAGATGCTCTCATCTAATCCTCATAGCGCCCAGAGTGCATCAACCGATGCTGAGTTAACCTCAACTATGCGTAGACTTCAGTCGACTTTGTCCGAATTTGGTCTTAGCAGCAAGGTTGTTGACTATGTTTCTGGTCCTCTTGTTACCACATTCCAAGTGGAGATGGGGGAGGGTGAGCGAGTAAATAAGATTGTTAACCTTGAGGACGATATTGCACTCACCTTAGCGGCCGAGTCTGTACGTATTTTTGCGCCCATTCCTGGCACCTCACGTGTTGGTATTGAAATTCCCAACAAGAAACGTGAGAGTGTCTGCATCGGTGATGTGTTGCCTTATGCCAAGGGTGGTCCGTTGGAGTTTGCGGTTGGTCGTGATGCGGGCGGAAAAGCAGTTATTGCAGACTTGGCCAAGATGCCACACTTACTGGTAGCAGGTTCTACTGGTTCGGGTAAATCCGTAATGATTAACAGTCTTATTATGTCTATCTTGATGCGTGATACACCCAAGCAGGTTCGTCTTATTTTGGTCGACCCTAAGCGTGTTGAGTTCTCAGGTTATAACGGTCTTCCACATCTTTATGTGCCTGTGGTGACCGAGCCGCGCCAAGCTGCGAGCGCACTTCAATGGGCGGTATCCGAGATGGAGCGCAGGCTCAAGGTATTTGAACGCGCAGGTGCTCGTAATATCACTATTTATAATGAGATGTGTACCACAGGCAAGCTCTCCGAGATGGATAATCCCCCTGAGCCCATGCCCTTTATGGTTATCATTATTGATGAGCTTTCCGACCTCATGATGGTAGCTGGTAAGGATGTCGAAGCCTCTATTGTTCGTATTGCTCAACTTGCTCGTGCGGCGGGCATTCACCTTGTGCTTGCGACCCAACGTCCTTCAGCTGATGTTGTTACGGGTCTTATTAAGTCCAACATTGAAACCCGTATTGCGCTTTCAGTTGCCTCGAGCATGGACTCACGTGTCATTCTTGATCAAACAGGCGCCGATCGTCTGTTAGGTAACGGTGACATGCTCTTTAAGTTCCGTGGCCATCGTACGCGGCGCATTCTTGGTTGCTATGTTGCTGATGCTGAGATTGAATCTGTTGTCGCACATTGGTGTGATCAAGGCGAGCCTGATTACCATGAGGAAATTCTTACTCAGGTGACTCCTGGTCAACCTAGCAATGGCGCTTCAACAGGTGACGATGAAGATGATCCTTTGGTATGGCAAGCAGCGCAAATTGTCGTGGAATCTCAGCTAGGTTCGACCAGTGGACTTCAGCGTCGACTCAAGGTGGGATACGCTAGAGCAGGACGCATTATGGATATGCTTGCTGCCAAAGGTATAGTAGGTCCTCCTGATGGCTCCAAGCCTCGTGAAGTTCTTCTTGATGAAGACGGGCTAGAGCAATTGAAGGAAGCCGAGCAAAAATTCCGGGAGGTGTAAGAGATGGCTAGACCTCGCTTTAGCGAAATTTTGTATCGTCGCAGACGCGAGCTGGGCATCAGCACTGCACAAGCCTCTCGCGTTCTTCGACTTAAAGAGCAGGTTATTATTGCTTTTGAAGAAGGTTGTTGGGATGATATGCCTAAGAGTGGCTATGCTCAGGGCATGCTTGCCTCCTACGCAAACTACCTTGGTCTTGATTCTCAACGTTTGACACGTCAGTTTGCCTCTGATTTAGCTGACTATCAGTCGGGAGGCGATCGTCAATCACGAAGACGAGGTTTGGGTGATGGCGCGCGCATGCCCGTAGAGACACGTCGGAGTCGTACCGAGCGTGAAAATTCTGGTGCTCGTGGCTTGTTGCCTACCTCTGGTGGATATGCGGGCGACCTAGCTGGATTTTCGACTGTTTCTCCTGTGCATTCTCGCACATATGAACAACCCTATAGTGGCGGTTATAGCACCTACGACAATCGAAGTCGCGATGTTCGTGGACGTCTGCAAGATGGAGAAAAGCGCTATACCATGCTCGCTCCAGACACCGCAGAGCCTCGCCGTGCAGCACGCGCCCAGGCTCAGCGTGCACGCGGTAGAGATCAACTGCGAGTTGATGGCTATGGTGACACTAGCCGCGACAATCGACTTGCTTCAGCGCGCCCGCAGCGGCAGCGGTCAGGTTATCGTCCCCGTGTCCCGATTCAGACAGAAAATCATGCAGCTCCCACGGCGCTCCCGCGCCCTGAACGTGATTATGTTACTCGACGTAGGGTTGAGTCTAGTGACTATGTCGATGATCTGCGTTATGACGACCAGGCCAATCCATATCAGATGGCATCTACTGGGGCGGGGCGTGCAGGTGCGCGTCGTATAGTCGATGCTCAGCGGCCTAATGTTCGCAGGCAGCAGAGGAGAACTTCTTCTCAAAATCCAAATAGACGTAACAGACGGCCTCAACAGCCTCAAGGTCTGCTTGGTATGATATCGAGCATTTTTTCTGACAATATGAAGCTCATTGTTATCATTCTTTTGGTGCTGGCAGTCACTTTGTTTATGCTCATTATTTCGTCAGTGACGTCTTGTACTTCAAATATGGCTTCAAATGGCCGTAGCAATACCGTCGCTGTCTCTACAACCGAGACTAAAAAAACTGATGAGAATGATCAGTCTACTACTAATGCCAATCAGTCAAATACCGACACTGGTTCTGATCTCAATGTTCCTGAGGTAGCAAGAACACAGAAGAGTGAAACTAAAGTCGAGGTTACTGTAGCCATTGCGGATGGTGGTGTGAGCTGGGTTGAAGTAACTGTAGATGGTGAAAGTAAAGAAGCAGATACTCTTACTGGTCCTTGGTCTGCTACATACAATGTAACCAAAGCGATGCAGGTAGAGGTTTCTGATCCTACGGCTGTTACGGTTACGCGTAATGGCAAGGTTCAAAGCTTTGATCAAAAAGCTTCTGGTGTTGGTTCGGTTACTATTGATGGGCCTGCTGCAAATGATGAGAATGCCACTAAGGACGGCGATAAAAACAGTTCCAGCAAAGACGGCAATTCTACTAACCAAAACGGTATGAGTTCCGATGAACAATCCACGTCAGATACTGACCAACAATAACGATTTGAGATAGGTGTAACTGTGGACAAAGTCCAAACTGTTGAAGTAACACTGACCAAAAACGATGCAGAAGAAAAAAAGTTTTTGATAGTTACGCTAGGCTGTGCAAAAAATGAAGTCGATAGTGATCGCATGCGTTCTTTGCTATTGGCGGGCGGTCTCAAAGAAACTCAAGAGAGTGCCGATGCAGATGTGGCTTTGATTAATACTTGTTCTTTTTTGGCATCAGCGACTACTGAGTCTATTGAAACCACACTTGATTTGGCGGAGGCAGTCTCACAGGGAGTGCGAAACTGCCCTCTTATCATGTGCGGCTGCGTTCCTTCACGATATGGTGAAGCGCTTCCTGCTGAGCTCCCCGAAGTTGCCGCTTTTGTGCGGGCTGATGAGGAAGACAATATTCTTGGCGTTGTACATGATGTCCTAGGGATGAAGGATAGTGAGATCCCTCAACTTGCGGGACATATGCTGCGCACAATTTCAGGTGCAAGTGCTTATGTAAAAATTTCTGACGGCTGTGATCGCTTCTGCGCTTTTTGTGCGATTCCCTATATTCGTGGTCGCTATGCTTCTCGTCCTGCTTCAGAGATTCTGACTGAAATTAGAGAGCTGGCCAAAGGCGGTGTTCGTGAGATTGTTCTCATTGGCCAAGACACAGGTATCTGGGGTTCTGATTTTGAGCAGCCCTCCACACTTGCAGCGCTTATGCGTCAGGCCGCTGAAGTTATGCGACCTTATAAGGGCTGGATTCGTGTACTTTACCTGCAGCCTGAAGGAATGACCGAAGAGCTGATTTCTACCATTCGTGATACTCCTGAAATTTTGCCTTATATCGATATTCCCATTCAGCATTGTAATGAACGCGTACTCAAATCTATGGGTCGTTCTGGAAGCAGAGAACAACTGAGCGAACTCTTTGCACATTTGCGTCAAGAAATTCCAGGTATGGTACTGCGCACTACAGGAATGGCGGGTTTTCCTGGAGAGACGGATGAAGAGGCCGATGAACTTGTTGATTTTTTGGCTGAGGAAGGCTTTGATTACACGTCGGTTTTTGCTTATTCACCCGAGGATGGTACCCGTGGTGCACGTATGGCTGACCAGATAGCTGAAGATATCAAGCTTGAACGCGCTCAGCACTTGCAGGATCTAGCCGATGAGATGGGTTTTGCTGCCACAGCAAAACACCTTGGTGAACATGTTGATGTCATTATTGATGGCGTTGAAGAAGGTGAAGATGGTCTTGAGTTGATAGGCCATACGTGGTTTCAGGCACCAGATTCCGATGGAGCGGTACATATTGCCCAAGGAGAGGCTTCCGTTGGTGATATTGTTAGCTGTGGGCTGGTAGATTGTGTCTGTTATGAGCTTTATGGAACTATCTGTGAGTAGTCAGATGGGAGCGCTGAGTAAAAATGGATGAACAAAAAACAATAGAGCATGGTGCAGAAGCTGCTGTTAAAAAGCCAAAGCCAAAATCCACAATTGTTCGTGAGAAAAATACTCAGCCAGGTATCGCGGCGGTTTCTGTTCAGACCCATCATCCCCGTAAGCCTGCCAACCGGAGACCTGCAGCCAAGCGTCGTCCTAAATCCGCTGTCAAGTCCAAGGTAAATGCCACCAAGGATCCCACTACCAAGACGGGTTTACGTAGTAGCTCTGTTTGGACTGCTGCAAATATTGTTACCTGTATTCGTGTTTTGTTTATTCCTGTGTGGCTCTTTGTTGCAGAGGCTGTGCCTGCCTCGAACGGTAATACATTTTCCTTTGCAGCATTGCTTGTAGCGCTTTTTTATATGGCGATTTCCCTTACTGACAAACTTGATGGCTATCTTGCGCGCAGCAGGGGAGAGATTACCACTTTTGGTAAATTCCTTGATCCGATTGCAGATAAACTCGTGGTGTTAGTAGCGCTCTCCTTCTTGCTTGAGCAGCATATGGTGAATAGTTGGGTATTGCTTGTTATCATTGCTCGAGAATTTTTAGTATCTGGTTTGCGTATGGTGATTGCATCCAAAGGTGTTGTTATTGCTGCTAGCGAGCTTGGCAAGTGGAAGACTGCCATCACTATGATTGCAATTTCTGGTTTACTTGTCGTACGCACGCTATCTGCAGGCATGATTTTCAATGTGCTCATGGGATTCTTCCAAATTGTCATGTTTGCTGCTGTTTTGCTGACCGCTTGGTCTGGCATTGACTACTTCATCAAGGGTTGGCGTTATTTGCTTGATGAGGAGTAAATAATGTCTAAAGACGAGGAGCTACAACAAGCTATCACACAGACTGCTTCTCAACTTGTTCATGATGCTATGGCAAAAGGTTTGCAACTAGGTACTGCTGAATCTTGTACAGCAGGTCTTGTTGTCGCAGCCATTGCAGATATTCCTGGTGCCTCCGCCATACTTAAGGGAGGCATTGTGAGTTATGCCATTGCCGTTAAACAAGCCATACTTGGTGTCTCAAGAGATATTTTTGAGACACCAGAATTGGGTGCTGTATCTGCAGAATGCGCTCAACAAATGGCAGATGGGGCAGTTAAAGCTCTTTCCTGTGATGTAGCTGTATCAGTAACGGGTATAGCTGGTCCTGGTGGTGCAGAGCCCGGTAAACCTGTTGGTACCGTTTGGTTTGGGCTGAGTTCTTCTCAAATGGCGCGTAGCCTTTGTTGTCACTTTAACGGTGATCGTATGATGGTGCGCAAGCAGGCAGTCCTACAAGCTCTCCAACTTCTTTTAGAAGCGGTTCATGAGTTGTAAGCTAAAATGCTTATCTATTTGAAAAAGTTTTTTGTTTACTTGATAGATTTCCTCATAAAAAGATGAGAAAAAATTTGGCAGATTTAAGCAGATCGCTGCTAGTAATAGTGGCAGTCTGATAGTTGCAAACTTGCCAAATACTGGCTGTTAACTGTGCTCTTTTTTATTTGCAACCTCAGTTAGACTGGGGGTGTGCGTTGACACCGAACGGTTGTTCGTTTAGACTGCATATGGTCAAAATAAAAGGGAAGGGTTGGCATGGCAAAGTCAAAAGCCGCTGCTCGTGAGGTTCATAGCAAAACTTATGGCGCTGAACGCGACAAGATGATAGAGAGTACCACCGCAGAAATTCAGAAGCGTTTTGGCAATGGCGCCATTATGCGTTACGGTGATGATGGCCCTGATCTTGAAGTAGAGGCTATTCCTACAGGAAGCATTGCTTTGGATGCTGCGTTGGGTATTGGTGGTGTACCCCGCGGTCGTATTATCGAGATTTATGGCCCCGAATCCTCTGGTAAAACTACTCTTTCTCTGCAAATTTTGGCTGAAGCCCAGGCGATGGGCGGTGTTGTAGCTTTTATCGATGCCGAGCATGCGTTGGATCCTGGTTATGCAGCGCGCCTCGGTGTTGACATTGATGAAGTGCTTATTTCTCAGCCTGATACCGGTGAGCAAGCACTTGAGATTTGCGACATGCTTGTACGTTCTGGTGCGATTGATGTGGTTGTTGTTGACTCCGTCGCCGCTCTTGTACCTAAAGCAGAGATTGAAGGTGAGATCGGCGACACTACTGTTGGCCTGCAGGCACGCCTGATGAGTCAAGCCTTGCGTAAACTTGCGGGCTCCCTGTCCAAGTCCCAGACTACCTGTATCTTTATCAATCAACTTCGTGAAAAAATTGGTGTGATGTTTGGCAACCCAGAGACTACTCCTGGTGGGCGTGCTCTCAAGTTTTTCTCTTCGGTGCGCATGGATATTCGCCGAATTGATTCCATCAAAAAAGATGGCGATATCATTGGCAATCGAGTGCGTGTCAAGGTAGTAAAAAACAAAGTTGCACCTCCTTTCCGTCAAGCAGAATTTGACATTATGTATGGCACAGGTATTTCCAAGGAAGGCTCAATCCTTGATATGGGTGTTGACTACAAGATTGTCAACAAGTCTGGTTCTTGGTATACCTACGGCGAAGAACGTCTAGGACAAGGCCATGAGGCTGCCAAAGAATTCTTGGCTAATAATCCCGAATTACGCGATGAGATTGAAAACCAGGTACGTGTTGCTTGTGGTCTTATTTTGGGTGACGAGCGCGTGGGAATGCCCACTATGCCCGAAGATCTTAATACCGACACTGACGCTCCTGCAAAGTAGTTTTATTTATGCCAGATTTTGAAATACGAGTTGAGCTTCCAGATAAAAATCACTACCCCTCATTTGGACGAAAAAGGGGTAGTGTTTTTTACGCCGTAGACTCTTCGGGTGAAGAAAAAATACTGGTACCTGTTGCTGTGGCTCGTTCGCTCAAAAAGTCCCTTGATCATGACGAGATTTACCCTACTTCTCGTGCAGAGCTTTTTTATTACCTAGGTGAAATCGCTCAGCGTTGTGCAACGCAGAGATTGGCAAACCTACTTAATCGACGTGATTATGCATGTTTGGAAGTGAGTCGCAAATTACAAGAAGATGGTTATACGCAGCAGACCATCGAAGAATTGATAGAGCATGCCAAAAGGGGGAGAGCTCTCGATGATCAACGCTATGCTGCCATATATATCCGCTCAAAGATTAATGTTGGCTGGGGTCCTAAACGTATCGAAAAAGAACTTGCTTTAAAGGGCATCGATCTCAATGAAATAGAGGGTTGGCCCGAAGAGTTTATCGATTTAGAAAACCAGACTGAACGCGCCTACGAACTTGCGAGCAAACGTAGCTTAAGTGGTAAAAATGATTTTCAAAAGCTCATGCGTTTTCTTATGAGCAGAGGTTTTGCCATGAGCGACGCAATTCCTGCCGTTAAGCGGGTTCTTAAAGAAGCAACTGAAACGGACAAATAGGCGATTTATCTGCACCTATACCACTTTTTTATCTAAATATTTCTATAAGCTTTAATTTGACAGTTTGTCTGCTAGCGCATACAGTTGAAGGGTCACCAGAGTGATCTCGTCGCGTTTTTGATGCGACATTGAATAGTTTAGTTTGTTATTGATGTCTTTTCATTGCGGGGTTGAGCTTCGCCAGGTGGCGGGTCTTTTCATGAACCTATGAGGGTCCCTTATTTTTGAATATTATGCTTTACCACCTGAGGAGTAAGTATGGGTCCATTATTTTTTGCAGTAGGTCTTGTGTGCCTACTTTTAGGCATAGGAATTGCCTATGTAGTCATCAATAACTCTGCTAATTCTAAAGCTAAAGCTGCTGAGGCACGTATTACTGAAGCTGAGACTGAGGCTAGACGCATTGCCGAGGATGCTGTTCGTGATGCAGAAAACGCTAAACGTGCAGCTCAAGTAGAAACTCGTGAAGAAATTCTTCAGCTCCGTCAAAAGTACGACGTTGAGGAAAAACAGCGCAAAGGTGAAATTAGCCAGATGGAGCAGCGCGTACTTCAGCGTGAGGAGTTACTTGATAAACGTTCTGATTCTCTTGATCGTAAGGAACATCAGCTTGCTAGTCTTCAGGGTCAGATAGAAAGTCGTGGTCGCCAAGTCGATGCTTTGGTGCAAAAGCAAAGCAGCGAACTAGAGCGCATTTCTTCTCTGACGCGGGAAGATGCTCGCCAGGAGCTACTCGACCGTGTTCGTGCAGATACGGTACGTGAAGAAGCTCAAATTCTTCGTGATTCTGAGCAGCGCATCAAAGCTCAGGCCGATAAAACCGCTCGTGAGATTGTTACTACTGCAATTCAGCGTTGTGCAGCTGACCAAGCCGGTGAGATTACCGTTACTAGTGTTCACATCCCCTCTGACGACCTTAAAGGCCGCATTATTGGCCGTGAAGGGCGCAACATCCGCGCTTTTGAGCAGATTTCTGGTGTCTCATTAGTTATCGACGATACGCCCGAGACGGTGGTGCTTTCGAGTTTTAATCCCGTACGTCGTGAGACCGCACGTGTTGCTCTTGAAAATCTTATTGCAGATGGTCGTATTCATCCTGCACGTATTGAGGAGATGTACAACAAGGCAGAAAAGCTCGTTGCTGAGCGTGTCCAAGAGGCAGGCGAAACTGCTGCATTTGATACTGGCATTCATGATCTGCACCCCGAGATCATCAAAGTCTTAGGTGCCCTCAAATACCGCACCTCTTTTGGACAGAATGTACTCATGCACTCTGTGCAGGTGGCGTCTCTCTGTGGCATCATGGCAAATGAGCTTGGTATGGATCCTACTCCTGCCAAGCGAGCTGGCTTGCTCCATGATATTGGCAAGGCAATTGACCATGAGGTAGAGGGTCCCCACGCTGTTATTGGTGCTGATCTTTGCCGGCGTTATGGTGAGCGTGCTGATATTGTTCATGCCATTGAAGCTCACCATGCCGATGTGGAACCTCAGACAGTCTTGGACGTCTTGGTACAAGCTGCAGATGCCATTTCTGCTGCTCGTCCTGGCGCTCGTCGTGAGTCTGCTGAAAGCTACATTAAGCGTCTCGAGCGTCTTGAGGAAATTTCCAACTCCCATGAAGGTGTTGAGCGCACGTATGCCATGCAAGCTGGTCGTGAGCTGCATGTCATGGTCAAGCCTGAAAAGATTAGTGATGCCGAGTCGGTAGTCCTCGCTCATGATATTGCTCAGCAAATTGAAAACGAGATGGAATATCCTGGACAGGTTAGAGTTGTTGTTATTCGTGAGTCTCGTGCAGTAGACGTAGCCAAGTAGGCCTTCTTTCATGGTAGAGAGTTCCTCTGATCTTGCAGAATTTGTAGCTCAGGTCGCAGGTAAAGGTCTGAGAGTCGAAGAAAGCCTCGGCCAGGGTTTTGTTCGCCTTCGCATTGATGAAGCAGAGCGCAGGCAGGCTGCGCATGACATTCGTAATGTTGAGGATGTCATAGTGGAGCTCCTGCGCAATGCACGCGATGCGGGAGCAAGTCATATTTATGTAGCCACATCTCGCGAAGGTGATCAACGCACCATTACCATGTTGGACGATGGCACAGGTATTCCTTTTGAGCTACAAGAACGCATTTTTGATGCGCGCGTTACTTCAAAGCTCGAAACGATGCATATGGATCGCTGGGGCGTACACGGTCGTGGTATGGCTTTGTATTCGGTACGTACCAATGCAGATTCAGCCCGCGTAATTTGCTCTGCTCCTGGTAAGGGGAGCTCAATACAGGTTGTCACGAATATCAATAAAATTGCTGAAAAAGCAGATCAGTCAACTTGGCCTGTCATGGATAGCGATGAGGATGAAGAAACCATATTACGTGGACCTCACAATATCATTCGTGCCTGTGCTGAATTTGCCCTCGAAGAGAGGGGAGCCTGTGAAGTATTTCTGGGCTCTTCCGCAGAAATTGTTGCCACTGCTCGCAAAAAAGCTCGTCCCCAGCTAGAAGCTACCAAGCTTTTATTCCTTGAGAGTCTCGATGAACTACAGCTACTTGAACGCATCCATGAGGCAGCAGATGCAAGTGAACTTGCAAGGGTAGCGGCTGAACTTGGGTTGAGTATTTCTGAACGTACGGCTCATCGTATACTTTCTGGTGCTATCAAACCACTTCGTAGTGTTTATGCCCGCCTCAGTCATTCTCGTCCTGCTTCTAGTGCCAACAAACAGATAGACCTCAAAAAGGATCGACGCGGATTGCACATTGCTCCGCAAGATGCTGAGGAATTTTCTCGTCTCATGGAACGTGATTTTGCTTTTTTGGCACAGCGTTATTATCTAGAGTTAGCTTCTGCACCTCGGATAAACGCAGGAAAAGGCAGGGTGACCGTAAGCTTTGAATTGGCAGGCGGGGATTAAATACTTTTTGCTTGCCTTATAGATTTGATTCATCGTAGGATAAAATACCGCAGGTAGCACTCATAGACATACTCATTGGATGCTTAAATACAGCAGTTTTATTGCAGGAGCAACAGATGGAATTTTTGAAGGTCTCAAGTAAGTCTTCACCCGCATCGGTAGCAGGTGCTATCGCAGGCATGGTCAAAGATGGTGTTCCTTGTCAAATGCAGGCGGTTGGTGCTGGTGCTGTCAATCAAGCTATAAAAGCTGTAGCCATTGCTCGAGGCTTCCTCATTCCTACGGGCACTGATATTAGTTGTGCTCCCACCTTTGCCGATATCGAAATTGGCGGTCAATCGCGAACAGCGGTGCGAATTGCCATATATGTACATCCCATAACTCTTGGTGGCAGTTCACAGTCCGTTCCTGTAGTCATGCATTCTGACGATTATGGGGTTGATTTATGACGTTAGATAATCACGCTTTGGCAGGTCGTACGTACTTCGTAAAAACTTTTGGTTGCCAAATGAATCTCCATGACAGCGAGCGAGTAACTGGTCTTTTGGACAGTTGTGGATGCATCGCTGTGGCTACACCTGAAGAAGCTGACATCGTGGTTTATATGACCTGTGCTGTACGCGAAAATGCTGATTTGCGCCTTTATGGTCAAGCGTCTTCTATGGTGAGTGCTCCCAAACCTCCTTCGGGTCGAAGGATTGTGGCTATAGGTGGTTGCGTTGCACAACGTGATGGCGAAGATATTCGGGTGCATATCCCTGGCGTGGATGTTGTCTTTGGCACAAGTGCTATTGGTGAGCTTCCAGGACTTATTGAACGTGCTCTTCAACGCGATTCCGATGCTCCTGAGGTAGATATTCAAGAAGCAGGACGAGGCTTTTCTACCGAGCTCCCCAGTAGGCGTGCAAACAGTTTTCATGCATGGGTGCCCATCATGAGTGGCTGCAATAACTTCTGCACTTACTGCATCGTACCTTATGTGCGCGGGCGTGAAAAAAGCCGCGCCTCAGAGCGTATTGTTGCTGAGTGCCAAAGTCTCGTTGCAGATGGCGTACGTGAAATCTGTTTGTTAGGCCAAAATGTCAACAGCTATGGTCGTGACCTTTATGGCAAACCTCGTTTTGCTGAGCTATTGCGTGAAGTAGGCAAGACTGGTATTGAGCGCATTCGCTTTACTTCTTCTAACCCCAAAGATCTTAGTGATGAAACTATCGCTGCTATGGCAGAGACTCCTGCTGTAATGCCGCAGCTACACTTAGCAGTACAGTCTGGATCGACGCGCATTCTCAAGGCAATGAACCGTAGTTATACCAGAGATGAATATCTTGATTTGACTCGTCGTTTGCGTGCCGCCATACCGGATATTACGCTTTCTACTGATATTATTGTTGGATTTCCTGGAGAGACCGAAGAAGACTTTCTTGAGACACTTTCACTGGTAGATGAAGCAGGTTTTGATGCTGCTTATACCTTTATCTATTCACCTCGTCCTGGCACACCTGCTGCCCGTATGGAAATCAAGGCAACTCATGAAGAAATTCAAGATCGTTTTGATCGCCTCGCCAAACGTGTCGAAGAACGTGCTCATGAGGCAAATGCTCCTTATCAGGGGCGTGTTGTAGAGTCTTTAGTAGAAGGCACATCGAAGCGTAATGCGCAGGTTTTAACGGGTCACAGTCCACACAATCAGACGGTGTTATTTGATTTACCTGAAGGACGGATGCCTGAAGAATTTATTGGCAAGCTCTGCGATGTTCGCGTGGAGGAGGCTCGTACCTGGTATTTGCGCGGTAGCATGGTAGGTGCGGCCCGATGAGTCAGCGCAATCCCCTTATTGCGATTGTTGGTCCTACAGCTTCTGGTAAGAGCTCTCTTGCCGAGAAGGTAGCTCTTGCTTTGGGTTCGGCTGTCATTTCCATCGATGCTATGCAGATATACAAAGGGATGGATATAGGCACTGCTAAGACAGCTATATCTGAGAGACGCTGCCCTTTGTTGATGGTTGATGTAGCAGAAATCGGTGAAGCATATTCAGCTCGTCTTTTTCAAAGAGATGCGCGCGCGGAAATTGATGAGCTTCTTGCTGCCAATAAAACTCCGGTACTCTGTGGTGGTACTGGTCTGTACCTTAATGCTGTAATTGATGAGATGGACTTTCCCGCAGGCACTACGGGGGGAGCTTCTCGTGCTGCGTATGAGCAGTTAGCCAAGCAAGAGGGCGCTGAGGCCCTTTACCACGTACTAGAAAATCGGGATCCCGAAAGCGCCAGGCTTATTCATCCTCGTAATGTAAGGCGTGTAGTGAGAGCGCTTGAGATGTCTGATGAGGGTATATCATATGCCCAGCAACATGCTGGCTTGCATACGCGCAAAACTCACTATGACTGTCTCATTTGGGGTATCAAGCGTGACCGCTCACATTTACATCAACGCATCGAACAGCGTGTCTATCAGATGTTTGATGCGGGCTTGGTGGATGAGGTGCTTCACTTGCAACAACAAGGTTTGGAAGCAGCACTTACTTCAAAGCAAGCGATTGGTTACCGACAAGTTCTGGACTATCTAAATGGTGTCTGTACTCTTAAAGAAGCAAAAGAGCAAGTAATTATTAAAACACGTCAATATGCCAAGCGCCAAATTTCTTGGTTCGAACACGATGGACGTGTACAGTGGCTTGATTTTGAAACCCTATCCGAAGAAGAAGCAACAAAGCAAATTCTTAGAGCTTACAAAGCATATCTTTCTACAGAAACAGGTGACCTGAGTGCCAAGATTTAATCTGCGCTCAACTGAGTTTGTACCTGAACGCGCCATTATTGTGGGTGTGGATTTAGGCAAGAGTGGTTGGCCTTTGGAAGAGTCCCTTGATGAGCTTGAACGACTGGCGCAGACCGATGGTGCTGAAGTTATTACCCGAGTTACTCAAAAACTTGATGCACCTATTTCGCGCACATTTATTGGCTCAGGAAAAGCTCTTGAGCTTAAGCGTCTAGTAGCAGCTCTCGATATTGATATTGTTATCTTTGATGACGAGCTCTCACCATCTCAACAGTCCAATCTTGAACGACTTATTGGAGAACCTACCAAGGTTATTGACCGCACTGCGCTCATTTTGGATATTTTTGGATACCATGCAAAAACGCGTGAGGGCAGGCTGCAGGTTCAGTTGGCTCAACTACAGTATCTCTATCCAAGGCTTCGTGGTATGTGGAGTCATCTTGCTGGTAACTCCACACGTGGCGGTATTGGTAGCCGTTTTGGCATGGGTGAGTCTCAGCTTGAAGTTGACCGCCGTTTGATCCGTGCACGTATTTCTACACTTCGCCGAGAACTTAAATATCTTGATCAAAGACGTGGTATCCAAAGTAAAGCTCGCTGGGATTCGGGCGTGTGGAGTGTCGCGCTCGTAGGTTATACCAATGCAGGTAAATCAACAATTTTGAATCGCCTGACTGGCTCTGAGGTGTATGCCAAAGATGAACTGTTTGCCACCTTAGACCCCACAACACGTTCCCTTTCCCTTGAAGAAGGTCGTAAAATTACTCTTACTGATACGGTCGGCTTTATTCAAAAGCTTCCGACCACTTTGGTCGAAGCGTTTAAATCTACTCTCGCTGAGGTTGTCTCTGCAGATCTCATTTTGCTTGTGGTAGATGCAGCGGATCCCAATGCAAAGCGGCAAATTATAGCCGTACGTCAGGTACTAGAGCAGATTGAAGCCAGTCAAATTCCCACCGTTTTGGTTTACAACAAGTGTGATCTGCTTGGTGATGATGCGATACATGCAATTGAAACTACCGAAGCTGGTTCTGTGGCCATCTCTGCTCAGAAGGGTTGGGGACTGCGGGGCTTGCTCTATCGTATTGCACAAGAAGCAGCTGCAGGGGAAAGTACTCTGACAGCTTGCGTGCCCTATGACAGAGGAGCTTTGCTTGCTCGCATACACGAACGCTGTCAGATGATCAGCGAGAGGTACGAACAGAGTGGTGTGTTAGTCACTGTAAAGGCCGACAAGCAGATGGCAGCAGCACTCAAACCTTATCAAATCGAGGATAAGAATACTAATAAAGACCTGTTATAAGGCATAGCAGAGCAACAAAATGATAGGCTGATGAAGAATATAAATCTGTAGAGGATGGCGACCTATCCATTCAAGCGGTTTGCAGCGGTATCGAGAAAGCCACTCGGGATACTCCGATTTCTTCCATTGCCACCCAAGATGTGCCCCCGCCACATAAAGAAGGCCATAGGGAAGTAGGGGATAATAATCTCCCGATACAAAATGAGGTCCAGGAAATCCTAACCAAGATAGCCATTCACTTTGATATAAACATCTGGGTAGCATCATGAGTTTTATTTGACCAATGCCCACAAAACCAGCTGGAAGCGAGAGGCAAAGTAAGAAAAGCATGATGCATGCAACAAGCTGTATATAATGCCAATGCTTTGCGAGAATGGTTTGTTCGATTAACCAAGCAATAAGAGTGGACGCAGCCATACAAAAAATGATGCCAAAGTTAATGGCTGCATCTACTGCAGCCAAGGTGGTTGCGAGCCATATCGCAAACGCTAAAAGACCATAACGTAGCGCTCTATATAGATTATTTCTTGAGAGACTGCAGCTCACTCCAGCTATTACGAGGAATACCCAAGAGATTGAGGCGCGCCATATATCAATAAAAGGTGCTTGAAAGAAAAGAAGAGACTTTCCTTGTAAGAACTGCAAATCATAACAAATATGAAAGACAACCATCGAAATGATGGTGAAGCCACGAATGGCATCCAAGGTATAAAGACGCCCCAAGTGTAAAGGCTTGGAGCAATCTTGATTAGTGTCTTGCGTTGCTTGGTAACGTGACATAGTTACATTTGACGAATAAGGCCTGTAACCTTACCCAAAATAGTGGGATTGCGAATATAAATGGGCTGCATCAAATCATTCTCAGGCTGGAGACGAATGTGTTCTTTTTCGCGATAGAAAGTCTTTACTGTGGCAGAGTCATCAATAAGAGCCACAACAATCTCACCATCATGTGCATCATGCTGCTCTTTGACAATAATATAATCGCCATCGAAAATGCCAGCATTAATCATTGAGCTGCCATGCACGCGAAGCACAAAAGAACTTGCATCTCCCACAATACTTGTGGGTAAGGAAAGCGTATCTTCAACATTTTGCTCGGCCAAGATAGGAATACCTGCTGCCACACGACCTACCAGCGGCAATTTAATGACATCGGCAGACAAATCCTGAGAAACATCGGCTAATTTTGCTGAGGACGTATCTTCGCTTTCGACAACCTCAATGGTGCGAGGCTTGTTGGAATCCCTTGTTATATAGCCATGTTGCTCAAGAATCTTGAGATGTGTATGAACGGTCGAAGGGGAAGCAAGACCAACTGCAGTGCCAATTTCACGTACCGAAGGAGGATAGGAATGCTCCTTGGTATAACTGCAAATAAATTCATAAATCGCGCGCTGCCTTTTGCTAAGTTGCTTGTTGCTCATGCCGCCTCCTTTGATGCTAGAAGCAGTATAAAGCATTGCGCGAAAAAAATAAAACAGATGTTCTTTTTTCTCTTGACATGTTCTCTTACTTATTCATAATAGAGTACAGTTGTTCTACGCACATCTGTTCGTATCTCATTTTGGTGTCCACTTGCTATGAGAATATGTGCGTAAGCAACGGGAGGAGAAAAAGATGAACTACCGCAGCAACACAAACTATAGCTATGAAACGGCAGGTTCTTCTGCGCTGGCGCCTCAATATCGCCGCACCACGCTTACGCTTATCCAGGGCGGTAAAGATTGTGTAGCTGACTGCCAGTCACGTAGTACTGATTTACGTCAAAATACTGCTGATAAACGCTCTTATAAATTTACTATTATTGCTGCAATAGTCGTTGTTGGTATTACGTTTGCTGCGAGTTTATTTATCAGCGATCAGTTAATTGCAGATCGTATTGCTACCGCTCAAGCCAACCTTCGCTATGCCACAACTACGGTGCAGCCGGGGGATTCGCTATGGTCTATCGCTGAATCTCATCAGATTAAAGGTATGAGTACTTCCGAGACACTTCGTTTGATTGAGCAGCTCAATAACATAAATGCTCAATCGTTATCAGTAGGAATGAACTTATCTGTTCCTGCTTAGATTGGCGTCCTTGTATGTACTTCTGTTACCAAACCCTAGGTATAGTGTTTCAATTTGTGTTTTTGGCTTTATTTTGTTTGCACATCGTGTAAAGTCTGTGATTGGTTTTAATGGCAATCACAAAGGAGCTCGATGCGCTGCCCAAAATGCGGCTGTGAGGAGTCCAAAGTAGTTGACTCCCGTCCATCTGAAAGCGCCGATGCTATTAGAAGGCGTCGTGAATGCGTAGGTTGTGGCTATCGCTTTACAACCTATGAGCGTCGTGAAGAAGTGCCACTTCTTGTTGTCAAAAAAGATGGCACCAAGGAGACTTTCGACCGCCAAAAGCTTATGCGCGGATTACTTGCTGCTACCGTCAAACGAAATATCAGCATCGAAACTCTCGATGAACTCATTGGTGATATTGAAGCAGACTTGCGAGATCAGGGACAAACCGAAGTTTTGTCTCGAGATCTTGGCAGACTGGTTTTGGTTAAGCTTCGCGATATTGACAAGGTGGCCTACGTTCGATTTGCTTCTGTATATCGCGACTTTAAAGATGTAGATGAATTTTACGAAGAGCTAAGGAGCCTTGCACAGTGACCTTTGAGCATATCTCATTGCCGATTAAACGCCTTGATCCTACCGTTGAACTTCCTACATATGCTTATCAAGGCGACGCAGGTCTTGATTTGCGTGCAAGTGAATCACTTACTCTGGCTCCTCTTGAGCGTCGACTTATTTCTACTGGCCTTGCCATTGCTATTCCTGAAGGCTATGCAGGTTTTGTCCAACCTCGCAGTGGCCGTTCTTTGCGCGAAGGTCTTTCTATGGCAAATACCCCTGGTTTGGTGGATAGTCACTATCGTGGCGAACTTAAAGTAGTTGCTATCAATCTAGATCCCGATAAGCCCCTAGTAATTGAGCGTGGGGAACGCATTGCACAACTTGTCATTCAAAAAGTTCCTATTGTTGAGCTTGTCGAAGTAGACGAGCTTGATGAGACGGATCGTGGCGCTGCTGGTTTTGGCTCAAGTGGCACCAATTAATACTTGATTTTGAGGCGCGGCTGGCGTGCCTTGAAATACTGCTGTCTTTTAGGTCTGACAGTATGTTTTCCAAAAGGGAAGGGGAAAGTAATGGAGAAGTTCTTTAAGTTTGCAGAGAGGGGGTCGTCAACTGGTCAGGAAATTCGTGCTGGCCTGACGACATTCCTTGCGATGGCCTATATCATCGCAGTCAATCCCTCGCTACTTGCAGCTGCTGGTGTACCTGTAACCGCAGCCGTCACTGCAACTTGCCTAGGAGCAGGCATTATGACCATCTTGATGGGCATTTTTGCTAATAGACCTTTGGCTTGTGCCTCTGGTATGGGCATCAATGCAGTTGTTGCCTTTTCACTAACCGCTATTGCAGGCAACGACTGGCATGCGGCAATGGCAGTCGTCTTTGTTGAAGGCGTCGCTATCCTGGTGCTCGTTCTTTGTGGCTTACGCGAAGCAATCATGGATGCAATTCCTGTATCTTTGCGTCATGCCATC
Source organism: Atopobium sp. oral taxon 810 str. F0209 (assembly GCF_000466405.1). GTDB lineage: Bacteria > Actinomycetota > Coriobacteriia > Coriobacteriales > Atopobiaceae > Olegusella. Next base: position 298,208 of record NZ_KE952949.1, read on the forward strand.
TCCGTTGGTCTTGGCCTCTTTATTGCGATGATTGGTCTCAAGGACGGTGGCATCATCGTTGCCAATGAGTCCACCATGGTTGCCCTAGGTAAAGTAACTGATCCTGTCTTTATCGTTGGTATGATTTCCATCGTTGCTTCTATTATTTTGTATGTGAAGAAGGTGCCTGGTTCTCTGCTGTGGGGCATTCTTATCGCCGTGCTTGCTGGCGTACCCCTAGGCGTTACTCAGGCTCCTGCGGGTATCGTTTCTGGCCTCGATTTTTCCTCCTTTGGCGCTCCTTTCTTAGTTGATGCCAACGGCGTGACTGGTATTGTCAAGGTGATGACTACCCCCGTCTTGCTTGTCTTTGCTTTCTCGTTGATGATGTCTGACTTCTTTGACACCATGGGTACAGCTATGGCTGTTGCAAAACAGGGTGAGTTCCTCAATGAGGATGGCTCTGTCGAAGACATTCGTGAGATCTTGATTGTTGACTCTGCTGCAGCTGCTATGGGCGGCCTACTGGGTGCTTCTTCTATTACTACCTTTGTCGAGTCTGCATCTGGTGCAGCTGATGGCGGTCGCACTGGTTTGACCTCTATTGCAACGGGTGTACTCTTTATTCTTGCTGCTTTCTTCTCTCCTGTTATTGCCATCATCAGTTCTGCTGCCACCTGTGGCGCTCTTGTTGTTGTTGGCTTCTTGATGATGACTGATGTAGCAGATATTGACTGGAGTGACATTCTCCAAGGCTTCCCCGCATTCATGATTGTTGCAGGCATTCCTTTTACCTACTCCATCTCCAACGGCATCGGTATGGGCTTTATTGCCTACGTACTCGTTGCTGCGGTAACCGGTCAGATCAAAAAGGTCAAGCCGCTGATGTGGGTGGCAACTATTGCCTTTGTTCTTTATTTCTTACTTGTCTAACAAGTACAGGCTAAGAGCCCGGATATCCGGGCTCTTTTTTTAAATAAGGAGGTCGTATGGCATCAAAACAACGTGAAGTCATTGCCGTCGATGATCATGTAGCTCCTGCTCGTGCTATTCCTCTGGGTATTCAGCATATGATGAGTATGTTTGGCTCTACTGTGTTAGTACCTACGCTTACGGGATTGTCGCCTTCGGTTGCAATTATGTGTTCGGGCATTGGTACCATGTGCTATCTTCTCGTAACTCGAAATAAGATTCCTAGCTATCTAGGCAGCTCATTTGCCTTTATTAGTCCTATCATTGCTGTAGCAGCCACTACAGGCTCTCTAAATGCTGTTATGAGTGGTGTTGTGGTCTCTGGTTTGGTATTTCTACTGACCGCTCTACTTATCAAAATTATTGGTACTGCTTGGCTTGATAGGGTGCTGCCGCCTGTACTTGTAGCTTCGGTCATGATTGTTATCGGCGTTGGTCTATCTGCTACTGCAGCAAAAATGGCTCTTTATTCCTCTACGGATTCTTTTGTGGCATTAGGTACCATTGCTGCAGCGGTAACGCTTGTAGCAGCGGTCATTTTCTCGAGTATGGGTGGATTATTTGGTACCATGCCAGTTCTCCTGGCCATTATCGTGGGATATATTTTCTCTTGCTTCATTGGTCTTGTAGACTTTAAGCCTGTACTCGATGCTGCATGGTTGGGACTTCCTACATTTACTCATCCGAGCTTTGATTTGGGAGCTGTTGTACTTATTGCTCCTGTGGCTGTGGTAGTTGTCATTGAGCATATCGGCCACCTCTTGGCTGTGGGCGAGATTGTTGGTCGTGACTACCGCGAAATGCTGCCACAATCCCTCGCGGGTGATGGTGTTGCTACCGTTATCTCGGGATTTCTTGGCGGTCCTCCCACCACAACCTATGCTGAAAACATTGGTGTTATGAGCGTAACCCGTGTGTATGCCACACAAGTTTTCTGGTATGCAGCTGCTTTTGCGCTGGTTGTTGGTGGTTTTTGTCCCAAGCTGGCAGCACTGATTAGCTCTATTCCAACCCCTGTCATGGGCGGGGTAAGTTTGCTGCTCTTTGGCCTTATTGCTAGTAACGGTCTGCGTATGCTCGTTACCAATAAGGTAGATTTTGATGACAATCGCAACCTTATGATTGCTTCTGTTGTCATTATTTTAGGTGTAGGCATGGAAACGAGTGGTATTACCATTCCTATGGGCAACTACACCCTTCCTGGCATGGCAACTTCAGCACTTGTAGGCATCCTGCTTAACTTGATTTTGCCCCATAACTCTTCTTCTCAGAAAGAATAAAACTACGGCTGAAGAATAGCTTTTATATAAGGGGTGTTGACGCGGGTCAGCACCTCTTTTTAGTGACAGACTTCTTGAAAAACAGCAGCGCGAGAAAATTTCAAATTTTTAGCTGACCAAATGTGGGTAAGTTGTCACACCTGCTGTTTTTGCAATCGACGTATGTTGGCTTCTTTTGGATATGAAACTCATTTCAAAATCAAAAGTTTGTAGCTATTTTTATTGGGTATCCTTCCTGCAGTGATAATTCAGCCTTCAAATTGAAGGTAGGAGGAGGGTTTACTATGGCAAACGAGGCGAAGACTACACTTATAAAGGATATGGTAATCGTGGGCGGTGGTCCCGCAGGTTTAACTGCTGCAATTTATGCGCAACGTGCCATGCTTGACACAGTGTTGCTTGAGCAAGAGGCAGTGGGTGGTCAGGTTATTTCTACCAGTGAAATCGATAATTATCCTGGTGTTCCTCATACAGACGGCTTTACTTTGACTGATGCAATGCAACACCAAGCGGAAGATTTGGGTGCCAAGATTGAGATGTCTATTGTTGAGGGCATCGAGCATACAGGGGAGGGGCGCTTCCTTGTACATACACCCGAGGCTAATTATGACAGTGCTACGGTAATTGTCGCTGGCGGTGCAACCCCTCGACATGCGGGTTTTGAGGGTGAGGAAAAATACGCGGGCCGTGGCGTTTCATATTGCGCCACGTGCGATGGCATGTTTTATCGAGGTAAAAAAGTCTTCGTAATCGGGGGAGGTAATTCTGCCTGCGAAGAGGCTTTGTTTCTAACAAGGTTTGCCGATGAGGTTGTACTCGTTGTTCGTAAGGATCATTTGCGTGCACAGGCATCTGTAGCGAAGCTTGTTGATGAGAATCCGAAACTTACAGTTAGGTACCTAAGTAGTATTGTCCGAGTTGAAGGGGGACAGCTGCTTAGCGCTGTTACCTTCAGGAATAATGTAACTGGTGAGGAAACAACCGAAACCTACGCAGAAGGTAGCTTTGGTGTCTTTGTCTTTGTTGGTCGTGTGCCAGCAACCGAGCTTATTGCTGATATGGTTGAGCTTGATTCTAAAGGTTATGTTGTGACAAATGACCGCCTTGAAACTAAAACAGCTGGCCTCTACGCGGCAGGAGATCTACGTCAAAAACCCTTGCGTCAGATAATTACTGCAGCAGCAGACGGTGCGATTGCTGTAAACTCTGCGTCGTCATATCTAGGTCAGCCAGTCGAAGGTTAAGCATTACAAGAAGAGCAATTACTATAAGAAATTTTCAACATGACCCCTTAGCATTCCTTTATCATCTAGGAGTGAACTGAGGGGCTTTTTTATATAGCTTTTTAACTGCGTAAATCTAGATATAAATCTGATAATATATATTATGTAAAGTATTGTTTATAAAGAGAGTTTGCTTGGTTGGCTTGCTTCCCACCCCTTGTTACATAATTGTAAGATGACTAGCGTGACAAGCCTGTATGAAACTAGCTTTTATCTGTTGGCGATATGGCACTTGTGGTGTGGGGCTTAATAGATCCGCGACAGACATTGTGAGCCCATTTTTGGGACTCAAATTCATCTTCAACACTCATTACCAAAAGAAGTTCATCCATTGCATAGAGTTGTACATCTCCGCGCGGAATGATATCCAAACCTGCACGAGTAATAGCAACAATACGGGCAGTTTTTGGCCAAACAATGTCACGAATACGTTTGCCATCAAGGATGCTGCCAGCGCCAATATTATACGTGTGCAGTACTTTCTCCCCTGCCAGCCCCGTCGTATCAGGGTCTCGTGGCGTCGAACCTAGCAGATTGGCTAGGAGATGTTCATAGAAGGCATCAACATGTAGCGAACGAGCAATTGCAAAAGAAATGATCGAGACAATAGAGACAGAAAGCAAAGCATCAAGGCTGCCAGTTAACTCAAAAGCAAGGACGACCCCCGTAACTGGAGCCTGCACAACCGAGGCAAACATCCCCGCAACTGCCATTACTACGAAGTTCACGACATAACTATTAGGTACGCCAAAAATCTGAGTGACTATCACACCATAAAGTTCTCCCACAAGCATCGAGAGCACTACCAGCGGAAAGAGTGTACCGCCAGGAGCGCCCGAAGCAAAGCTCATGGTAGTAAAGATATATTTACCTACAAGTAGAAAGACAATAGTGCCCAAAGGCAGTAATGTGCTTTTTTGGAACATCTCAACAATGGCATCACCGCCGCACATCAAATCTGGTGCCAAAAATGCCACAAAAGCTGCCATTGCAAAAGGTATAGCAAGACGTGCATACGGTAGGTGCGTCATGATTTTGCCATAGAGCTTTTCTTGGCAGGCAAACATTCCTTGGTTGTGAAGTGCGCCGAATACACCGCACACTAGACCCAAAAGTACTACAAAGAAATAGTTGCTATGTGGCAGATTGCCAATAAAAATCAGTTGCAAAACAGGCTTTACACCCAAAATCTGCGAGACCAAAAAGTCTGAGGCAACCGAACTTGCCATAACTGACAAAATGAGTGTAGGCGTAAATTCCTTATGAATCTCTTCAAGAGCAAAGAGGACGCCTGTAAGAGGAGCGTTAAAAGCAGCAGACATGCCTGCCGCAGCACCGCAGGTAACAAGAAGTCGTTCTTCTCCCCTGCCACGATGTAGTCCACGAGAGACAGCTTTGCCCGCCATCGAACCCAACTGTACACTGGGGCCTTCGCGACCAAGAGAAAGACCTGCTAATGCGCAGAGAGTACCTTCTATAAACTTGGTACCAAGCACGCGGTACCAAGGCATATTGATGCGCCCCATCACCTCAGCGTCGGTCTGAGGAATACCAGAGCCTTGGGTATAAGGTTCCCAAAGCACCAGCCTACAGACAGCAAAACCGATAAGGATTAGTATAAAAATCCATCCGAGAATCCCCACAAAATTGCCTGTCATAGCACCTGTATAGGCTCTTAAGAGCTTTTCGGCAAAGTTCAAAGAAACGCGGTATAGCGTCACAACCATACCGCCAAAGGCACCTACCAAAAGACCCTCCCCAACCAGCGTAAGCTGATGCTCTGAGGAGAGTCTCATTATGAGCGGGGAATGCTGATTTTGGGACATCCTAGTAGGGTCCGCCTCCAATGAAAGACCACATAGAACGCTGAGTTACTGTACGGCCAGGATATGGTGCATCAATAAAGACACCGTCTCCAACGTAAATACCCACATGGCCCGAGCTGGTAAAGGCAAGATCGCCAGGATTGAGCTCAGAAATCGAGGTATGCCAATCGCCAGAAGCCTTGAGTGAATCAATCATGTCATAGGTAGTACGACCACGGGCATAACCATAGCAGTAGCAAACCAGACCAGAACAATCAAAGCTATCGGGACCGGTAGCACCACTGACATATGGGAGACCAATTGCAGAATAAGCAGAACTCAAACCGCCGCCACTGTAGGCATGTCCACCACTACCTTTCTTGGAAGGTGTCTTGGTGCTAGTCTCTTCAGACTTCTTGGTCTTAGTCTTTGTCTCGTTCTTTTTTTCAGTCTTTGTTTCGGACTTGGTCTCAGATTTTTTCTGAGTCTGAGAATTGTTTTGCTGCTGCTTGTAATCCTTGATAGCATCAACTGCCGTAGAGGCACCGCTTTGCTTTTTAACAGTGCCACCCTTGGAAATTGTTTCTGCAGCTTGTTTTTCTTCCGCTTCAGCTTTGGCTTCAAGCTGTGCTTTGACCTCGGCGCTTAGAGAATCATAGTACTCTTGAGCTGCAGCGACCTTGGAAGAATACTCATCAGCACGCTGCTGAGTTTCCTTAATTTTGGCTTCCTGATCGCTTTTTTTGGACTCAAGATCAGACTTTTCTTTGTTGAGCTGATCCTCAAGATCCCGAACAGCAGAGATATTCGCAGCATCTTGGTCTGCAATACGGTCCGCAATATAGATGTTGGAGATGAGGTCTTCTGCGCTCTCAGAGCCAAGTAGCACCGAAAGTAGACTAGAGCCACCAGTTTTGTAATTTGAGCGCATACGATTGCCCAAAGTCTTGCGTGCAGACTTGAGATCTTCTTTTGTCGAGTCAATCTGTGTCTGCTTTTTTACGATATCGGCTTGGGTCTGCTGAAGCGTAGTTTCCTGAGAGCCAAGCTCACTTTGAATTGAAGCAAGCTCTCCGCCCAAACTCTCAAGTTTAGCCTGGGCAGTATTCAAATCAGCAGCGCTGGGCGCAGCAAATGCAAAGGGGCTCATGGTGCTCAACGCAAAGGCGACCGTAAGGCCAGCTACAACTGCCTTGTGCTTGATGTCCATAATCAAATCCTTAATATCCATAGCTTCGCTACGGCTAAAAGCCGCAACGCGAATGTAGCTAATTATAGCGTTATGCAAGAAGCCCCATAAAATTTTCTAAGCTACCTGACCTGAATCAGGGTAAATACCTCGTCACCATATTGAGCAGCAATGGTCTCACGAGGATTAAGATATGCAAGCTCAAGAATAAAAGAGAATCCTACAACCTTGGCTCCTGACTGTTCAACAAGCTTGGCTGTGGCCACCGCAGTACCGCCAGTTGCTACTAAATCATCAACAATAAGAACTTTATCTCCTGCAGTAATTGCATCTTGGTGAACTTGAAGCTCATCGGTGCCATACTCCAACGCATATTGCTGAGAGTAGACTGCACGCGGGAGTTTGCCAGGCTTGCGAGCAGGAACAAAGCCCGCCTTGAGACGGTACGCTACAGGTGCACCAACCAAAAAACCACGAGCCTCAGCGCCAACGACCTTGGTGATGCCTTTACCAATGAAGTGATCCACGATACGGTCAATGGAAATCGCCAAACCGCGGGAATCAGCCATCAAAGGTGTGATGTCCTTAAAGATTACACCAGGCTCTGGATAATCAGGGATATCAATGACAAGGCTTTCAAGATCGAATTCAGACATAATGGTTCCTTTCATCTGTGCTACAGATACCCGCTCTAACCTTTACTTTTTGTAGCTGAGACTGACATTTCCTTATATGCATTGTTGATGTGGTGGCGCAAAAGCTCATCGCGCACCATATCGGTAAGCTGAATCATCTCGTTGAGAGCCTCAGCAAATTGCTTACGAGTTGCATCGCTTGGGGCTGTATCGATACTGCCCCGATGCGCATAAGGCACTAAAGCCTGCTCCAACATACCGCTTTCGCGACGAGCTGCCTGCACATAAATGCGCAGATGCTTGGCTTCCATACCGTAATGACGCAGACGATCACATGCACGAATCAGTGAAAGATCATGTCCATCCACCAAATCGCGACCATGGGGAGATCGGGATAACTTGATAACACCAGCCTCAGCTAGCTGCTGAGCAAAACCAGCGCTTACACCACAAAGCTCAGGCATACGCTCAATAGGATGAAGTTTTTCAATATCTTCAGGACTATCCTGACCTAAAGGAATAACGGTCGTTTCGCTTTGCTGAGTTTCGGTAGGATTATCTACTATCCCCTGTTCAAGCTGCTCTTTGATAATGGAGAGCGGCATAAAACGTGATTTTTGCAAATACAATATCTTTTCAAGACGACGCACGTCATGCTGGGAATACAGGCGATAACCACCAGGAGTACGCGAAGGGTTAAGCAAACCCTCATCCTCGAGATAGCGAACCTTCGAAACAGATAGGTCGGGATATTGCGACTGAAGTCGCTTTACCACTTTACCGATTGTCAGATAACCGGCATCAGCCATGCTTAAGCTCCGGTTTCAATCCTAGATTGGCGTCCGCCATTGGAATGGAAAATCATACGGAATGTGCCAATTTGAATAGTCGAACCATCTTTAAGCATTGCTTTATTGACAATAGCACCGTCCACCCAAGTGCCATTGAGTGAACCCAAGTCCTCAATTGTGGCAAAACCTGACGCCATGCCACGCAAATCGATGCGAGCATGGTGGCGAGAAACAGTCATATCGTTAAGAAACACAGAATTTGAAGGATCGCGACCAAGAGTAGTTGTGTCATCAGTCAAAACAAACTGAGCTCCAGTCTGAGGACCCTTAACAATGGCCAGCATGGGCCTGTTAGCATTGGCGTCAGAAAGCAAATCAGGAGCAGTCGAATCAGGCGACGGCATGCGGAATATTTCTGTGGCGCCCATTTCATTCGGTCGCGGATTCTGCATGAGTTACTCCTTCAATAGATGCCAACACTAGCAAGTCATAAAAAACCACTATCTATAGTAGCGCTACTTTCACTCATAAAGAAATATTTATCGAAACTGTCTGGTTACTGGAGCAAATAAAGCTTTAGCTGTCATAAATTAGTCCAGAGCGCGTGCTCCTACAAAGTCTGAGCCCTGACGAAGAAGATCAAACGTCTGCAATTCTTGAGCTGACTTTTCAATACGGTCAGTTGAGTGCAACCAAGAAACCCATACTGCCATTTGCTTTGCTTCTGCGAAAAGTGTGGTTCTTCCTACGGGATTGACATTTGTAAACGATAAAAAACTACGCCAGAGCACGCGAGCATACTGAGGAGGTGCCATAACTAGATATGCTTTATCAAACGGTTTGGGTAAAGACGTGACAAGACAGCGTATTTTGTCCAATTCGAGACTACGTACCTGACCTGCGGCTGGAACGTCTCCAGCTAGGTAATCAGACAACACTAAGCTTGCCTCGGGCCCTGTAAGTAAAAGTGGAACAAGCTCAAAAGATGCATCCTCAAGCTGTATTTCTTTAAAAGGAGCAATGTCATTCTGCTGAGCTGTAGCAATGAAATGAAGCCATGCATCAAGCAGACTTGCACGTGGAGACACATCGCAAAGCAAATATTCGCTGTCTCCTGTACGCGAAAGCAAAGAAATGCTTATAAGCGAAGCGTCCCCCGCAAGTACAGGCTCAAAGCAAGCCTCCCCTACTGCAGGCTTTCTGCCTGCACAAATCATTTCGATGAAAGCTTGTGCCACAGGACCTGCGATAAGAGCTGCGCTCATACCAGATAAATCTGTGAGACCAACGTCATTGCGTAGGACAGCTACTTCGTCAACTCCTGCATACGCTATAGGTAATTCACTTTCGAGTTCTTCAAAAAACTTAAACTGAGCCGCAAGCAGCTCGTGTTCAGTGCGCAAAAAGCTTGCGAGCTCTGCTACAGAATTAATTGTTGATTTGCTCATTTTTCTTCAACGCCTTACGAGCACGTGCATTTGATTCTGCCGACTCTACGTCATGCCCTGCGAGACTTTCTTTTTTAAAGAAAATGCCTTCTTTGGTGTAAATAATTGCTGTGATAGTAGAGCAAATGACACCTGCATACACCAGCCAGATACTCAAAACTGCAGGCTGAGTACCTAGCCCTGGGAGATATGCGCTATCAAATAGTCCTAGACCTGGTACCTGCGGCATACCAATAAGCAGTCCACAAAAGCCAACCATAAAGAGAGCCGTAGTAACCTTGCCAATAAAAACAACATCAATAGGACGACGGCGATAACGCTGCAGCAAAATAGCACCTAGTGCCAAATACGCATCGCGACCTATAACAAAAACTGCAACCCAACAAGGTAGTTCACCGGTAATCATAAGTCCCAATACGCCTGTGAAGAGCAGCACACGATCCATGATAGGATCCATGATTTTACCCAGCCAACTTACCGTATGGGTACGTCGGGCAACTTGTCCATCCAAAAAGTCTGTACCCGCCGCTATGGCATAGCAAAATAGTGCCAACAAGCGATTGTTACCACTTACAAAAAGGAAAAGAAACGCTAATGTCAGGAGTAAGCGACAAAAAGTGATGACATTCGCAAGGGTAAAAATCTGACTACTTGGGTTGTCAGGAGTGCCCACCTCAGCTATCGCAGCACCAGCCATCTGTGCGTGAGCAGTATCTGGGTCAACACGAGTCTTAATTTTTTCAGTCCGCTTTTGCGGAACGGGGTACTCACTCGGTTTCAAAGGCTATGTACCTTCCAACATTGCAGCGTGTAACAAACTTAATACTAGCACCTAAGCTTTTTTAGCCGTCTTTTTCTTTATGGTCGTACTTTTCTGAAAACGAGAAACTATTGCTGCAGCTTGCTCAAGATTGGATTTTGCCAAATCTGCAGCTTCTTGTGCTGCAGAAACACGTGCTTCCGCAGCAAGGCGAGCGGTGGTTGCCATCTTGAGACTATTGCGCGCCTCGCCTGCAAACCATTCAGCTTCATGTTGAAGTTTCACTGCGGCATCTGCTTCTGCCTGTAGTGCGCTTGCTTTTTGATCAAGCGAGGCAAGTAAAGCTGCAGTCTCATTACGCTTGTTCCAAGCTTCTTTAGCTGTTGCAGCAGCTGTATCTGCTTGTTCGGTTTTTTCTTTCACCTCAGCAGTGATGCTATCAACGCGACGCGCGGCGAACTGCTCTTCTTCCAATCGCTGTTGAGCATTAGTCTTCATGTCGTCCAACTTAGCGTTCGCAGCATCCACCAAGGCCTTGAGGCTCATCTGACGACGTTTGGCAAGGCCTGCGCGTTCAAGTACTGCGGGCAAAAGTTCGCAAGCCATTTTTTTCCACCAGTACCAGCTGTGACTAACGTCAAAACCCCAGTATTCAAAACTTGCGTGAATTCCCAACTCAGCCATAAGCTCATCCATATGGCGCATCGTTTCAGCACCCGTCTCGTCAGGAGACTGACCGCAGACAAAAGCGATGGGCATCTCCTCAAGTTGTTTGAGCTTAGCTGCTGTTAAGCCCTGCATGAGGTCAACAGGTGAACACGACAGCCAATCAGGAGTTGTTACACCATCGGAATAAAAACGTGCATCAAAAGCACCTGAAAGTGCGAGAAGTCCGCCATACAAGCTGGGTTCTTTCAAGAGTGCAGCAGCAGCATTAGTGGCACCTGCTCCACAACCTACTAAAAGCGGTTTTTTGCGTGAGCGACTTGTTTTTTTGACATAAGGTAGAAGCTCAGTTTGCACATACTCTAAAAAAGCCTTTTGACGATCTGAACGATACGTCAAATCAGCACTTCGGGCATACCAGCTAGAACCATCTACCGAATCAGTACAGAAGAGTTGAATCTTTTTTGCCTCAATAAGCTCTGTAAGGGCATCAATCATCCCTCCTGTTTCCCAACTGCCCGCTGAAAAATCAAAAGAAGGAAAGACGATGATAGGGGTGCCACCGCTACCATAGACGATGACATCAAGATCTTCGTTAAGGCAGCTACTCTCAATAGTTGTTTCGAAGCTCTCCATGAAAATCCCTTCATCCTGATTGACAGCTCTTCTTATTCTAGCGCCTGAGAACTACTTTCCCCATTACATGACAACCCAATCCCAGAATTAGAATTATCTGATTACTTTGCTTGAATTAAGAAAAATCCTTCACTTGCATTCTGATTGTGCCATCATTGTAAAGGCGCCGTCCCTGCGTGCGCCACAGTAAATGTAGGCGCAAGTGCAAAGAAGGCAGCTTCATGCAAATCGGTTTTGACAACGAAAAATATGTACGCATCCAGGCAGAACGCATTCGCGACCGTGTCTCTAATTTTGGAGGCAAACTCTATCTTGAGTTTGGTGGCAAGCTCTTTGATGACCATCATGCAACTCGAGTGCTTCCTGGTTTTGAGGCAGATGCCAAGCTACGCGTGTTGACCCAATTAGCTGATGATGCGGAGATTTTATTGGTTATTAATGCCAACGACATTGAAGGTGGCAAGTGCCGTAGTGACATTGGCATTACCTATGATGATGACGTGCTACGCCTCATGGATGCTTATCACGAGCGTGGTTTTTTGGCAAAAAGCATTGTTATCACCCACTACAGCGGTCAGTCTCACGCTGATGCTTTCCAAAAGAAACTCGAATCAATGGGTGTTACGGTCTATCACCACTATCTCATTGATGGATATCCTTCAGACATTTCTTATGTTGTTAGTAATGAGGGCTTTGGCAAAAATGACTTTGTCAAAACTAGTAGACCTATCGTTGTTGTAACTGCTCCTGGTCCTGGCTCTGGCAAGCTTGCAACTTGTCTTTCCCAGCTTTATCACGAGCACCTCCATGGTGTAAATGCAGGATATGCAAAGTATGAGACCTTCCCCGTGTGGAACCTCCCTCTGGCTCACCCTGTTAACATTGCCTATGAGGCCGCAACGGCAGACCTCAACGACCGCAATGTTATCGATCCTTTTCACTTGGATAGCTATGGTCAGGTGACCGTCAACTACAACCGAGATGTGGAAACTTTCCCCGTACTCAAAGCAATGCTTGATCAAATTTTGGGTGAGAGTCCCTATCGTTCACCAACCGATATGGGTGTCAATATGGTTGGCTATTGCATCAGTGATGACGAAGTATGCTGTGCTGCATCGAAGCATGAAATTGTACGTCGCTATTTCAAGACTGCTGAGCAGGTACGTCGTACTGGTATGGGTCGTGATGCATTAGCAAAACTCGAGCTTCTCATGAGTAAAGCTGATATCAGCGTTGACTATGATCCCGCTCATCGTGCTTGTCTTGAACGTGAAGAAAACTCGGGTTTACCTGCAGGCGCCATGTCTCTTCCCGACAAACAAGTTATGACGGGCAAACGCGGTGATTTACTTGACCCCGCCGCCTCCTTGTTGCTCAACTCGCTTAAAAATCTTGCCGGTGTGCCTGATGAGACATATGTTGTCAGCGATGAAGCACTTGCTCCCATTCGCACACTCAAGAAGGACTATCTACACAGTAGTAATACGTTGCTTTCCGCAGGTGAGATGTTAATTGCACTGTCTTCTAGCTCGGCTGCAAATCCTCTGGCTGCACGCACTATTGCAGCTGCAGATGATCTCAAAGGTCTCACTGCCTATTTCTCAATGATTATCAGTGCTGCAGATGAAGCAACCTATCGTCAGTTGGGCATTAATGTCTGCTGTGAACCAAAGTTTGAGCACCACGTGTACTACCACAATTAAACTTCTAACGAGGGGCGAGAGAAGGTTAAATAAATGAAAAGTCTTTTACGTTATCTAAAGCCCTACGTAAAAGAATGCCTCCTCGCCCCCCTATTTAAACTCTTAGAGGCTGCTTTTGAGCTAGCCGTACCACTGGTTATGGCACAAATGATTGATATCGGGCTTGCTCATAACGACAAAAATTATCTCCTTATGCATGGTGTATTACTGCTAGGCATGGGTATTTTTGGCCTTGCATCGGCAAGTACTGCTCAGTACTATTGCGCCAAGCTTGCGGCGGGCTTTGGTACTCGACTGCGAGATGATCTCTTTGGCCATATCACTCGTCTTTCTCGTCAAGATATAGATGGACTTGGCCAATCGACTCTTGTGACGCGTCTTACCAATGATTCCCAACAGGTTCAAGATGGTGTAAATACTTTCTTTCGTCTGGTTTTGCGCTCGCCCTTTGTTGTCTTTGGAGCGCTTATTCTCGTTTTTAATATCGATCACGTAGAAGGTTTAATTTATACATGTACCATTACTATTTTACTTGCTCTTGTTTTTGGCTTGATGCGTATAGCTGCGCGTTTGTACAAAATTGTCCAAAATCATTTAGATAGTGTTCTGCTTCTTACCTCAGAAAATCTCGAGGGCGTGCGTGTAATCCGTGCTTTTAGACGTGAGCAGCGCGAAATGAGCGAAATGAATACTGTTGCAGGAGAGCTGCGCACAGAGCAAGCACACGTAGGCGATATTTCTGGCCTGCTTAATCCCCTAACCTATGCAGCAACTAATATTGGCCTGGTAGTTGTACTTGCTGTTGGCGGACATAGAGTGCAGCTGGGAGATCTTACTCAGGGTCAGTTGATGGCCTTTATTAATTACAGCACTCAGATTCTTATTGAGGGAGTAAAGCTTGCGAACTGCATCATCCAAGTATCTAAATCACTTGCTTGCGCCAAGCGTATTGAACAAATCTTTGAGGTAAAACCCTCAATGAAAGAAGGTTTACTCAACGCTTGTCGTGAACAACCTTCCCTGAGCTTACATGATGTGACCTTTGTTTACCCTCATGCTGCAGGTCCTGCACTCTCACATATCAGTTTTGATGTACGACCTGGTGAAACGGTGGGTATTATCGGAGGTACAGGTTCAGGCAAGACGAGCCTCGCTGCACTACTTATGCGTTTTTATGATGTGACTGAAGGCTCCATTGAGCTGGGTGGGCATGACATTCGTAGTTATTCCTTGGCAAGTCTTCATAAAATGATTTCCATCGTTGAACAGGGAGCACAGCTCTTTGCAGGAAGCATCGCTTCTAATCTTCGTTGGGGCAACCTTGAGGCAGGGGAAGAAGAGCTCTATGCTGCCCTTCATACTGCCCAGGCGGATAACATAATTGAAGCTAAAGGCGGGCTCGATGCAGAGATTGAGCAATTAGGTCAAAATCTTTCTGGTGGTCAACGCCAACGTCTTGCGATTGCGCGTGCTTTGGTACGCAAGCCAAAAGTATTGATTCTCGATGACTCCTCATCGGCTTTAGACTTTGCCACTGACTCTGCTCTCCGCAAAGCTTTAAGGAAAGATTTGGCAGGTACCAGCTGCTTTATTATTTCGCAACGCGTTACCTCTATTAGGACAAGCGACAAAATTATCGTGCTCGATCATGGTCATGTTGCAGGTATTGGCACCCATGATGACTTGCTTGAAACATGCTCGGTATATCAAGAAATCTATGCCTCCCAAGTCAAGGAAGGTGTTATCCATGCATAGGGATTCTACTCTTCAAAAAATTATTGTTTTGATGCGCCCTTATACCGCGCAGGTTGTAGGTATTCTTTTGCTTGCTGTTATTGTGGTCATCAGCACATTGCTTGTACCGGTATTTTCGGGTAATGCCGTAGATGCTGCGGTAGGCCCCGCAAAAGTTAATTTCGCAGCTCTTACTTCTGCCCTGCAGCTAATGTTTTTAGCAGTCATCGCCACATCAACGGCGCAATGGCTGCTTACACGCCTTACCAATCGCGTAGTTTATGGCATGCTTTATGACCTGCGCACTCTCGTATTTGCAAAGTTACAGCGCTTGCCGCTGTCCTATATTGACTCACATAGTCATGGTGATCTTGCTTCTCGTGTCGTTAACGATGTGGATCAATTTTCTAACGGCCTCATCATGGCTTTTCAGCAATTCTTTACAGGAATGCTAACCATTGTACTCACGCTTGTTTTTATGTTTTACCTTAACTGGCATATTGCTCTGCTTGTAGTCTGTATTACTCCCCTGTCTGTTTTGTTGGCACGAATTCTTTCACGCAAAGCTTTTAAACATTTTAGTAATCAGTCACAACGGCGTGGAAATATGACAGCCATTGCCTCGGAAATGATTCAAGGTATCTCTAGCGTCCAAGCGTTCAGTATGCATGAAAGTGCACGCAAGCAATTCAATGAGTCCGATGAACTGTTACGTCAATCTAATTTCAAGGCTGTGCTTTACTCGGCGCTCTCAAACCCTGGAACACGATTTGTTAATAATTTGATTTATGCGGGCGTCGGTGTTTTTGGTGCCTTTATTGTCTTGTCTGGCGGCATGACCGTGGGTAGTCTCACAGCATTTTTGGGATATGCAAATCAATATACCAAGCCATTCAATGATATTTCTGGTGTTGTTACCGAGCTTCAAAATTCGTTTGCCTGCGCCGCACGACTCTTTGAGCTTCTTGAAGAACCAGAAATTCCCGTCGATGCTGCGGACACTCTTATATTGAGTGATGCAAGCGGGGCTATTAGCATTAAAAACATAGATTTTTCCTATACCCCAAACCACCCTCTTATATCGGGCTTATCTCTTGATATAGAGCCGGGTCAACGTGTTGCTATTGTCGGTCCTACTGGCTGCGGAAAAACTACCCTCATCAATCTACTCATGCGTTTTTACGACATCAATTCAGGTGAAATTCTCTTTGATGGAATTGATATATGTAGTCTCACACGCGACAGTTTGCGTTCGCAGATTGGTATGGTGCTGCAGGATACTTGGGTAGAACATGCAAGCGTGAAAGACAATATTGCTATGGCGCGGCCTGAAGCAAGTCTTGATGAAGTAAAGGCTGCAGCAAGACAGTCTCATGCCAATGGATTTATAGAGAAACTACCTCAGGGCTACGACACTATTCTTGGAACCGAATCTGCCACACTGTCAGCGGGTCAAAAACAGCTGCTCTGTATCGCACGAGTTTTTCTTGCTCAACCACATATCCTTATTTTGGATGAGGCTACGTCAAACATCGATACTCGTACCGAATTACATGTACAGCATGCTTTTGATCGATTGATGGTAGGAAAGACGAGCCTTGTAGTGGCCCATCGCCTCTCGACTATCCAAGGGGCTGACAAAATTGTCGTTATGCAAGATGGCCGCATTATTGAGATGGGTAAGCATGAGGAACTTCTTGCACAGGACGGTTTCTATGCCCAGCTTTTCAATTCACAGTTTGAGCTAGCAGAGTAATTCACCTGCATTGACAGATGGGAATATGTCTTAATCGACGTGATTTCCCTTGGCATCGATGCGCTGAAGATTACGATTTTGCTCACACATAAAGGCAGGCATTTCACCCGTCTCTGCTGCGTGTGCAATATCCCAGAGGGCTGATGCCACTGCTCCATCAGCGCTTGCGCCAATATGCCAACGTGCGACTGCATGCGCACGCTCATTACCATTCGCAACACATACAGAATTAGGTACAAAGCGGAGCATTTCTAGGTCATTATCAGCATCACCAAACACGCAGACCTCATCCAAAGATAAATTCAGAGTCTTGCGCAAAATATCTACACCTACCTGTTTGCTCACATTGCGCGGGATAATATCCCACCAGTAATCCACCGTGGATACAAAATCAAATTCAGGACAAGCAGCTTCGAGATCTGCTTGCAAAGCCAGAAATTCATCGCTGTCTGCAAAAAAGATAATGCCTGCTTTCATAAAAGCATCGTTTGGGACAGCATCAACACGGGTAGCTGCTTCAAGCTGCGCAAAGTGATACATGTCTCCAAGCTCTTCTTGAGCCATGCCCACCCAAAAAGGTGTTTTACCATCCCTGTAAAGGGTAAGCGCGGCTTTGTTGTGCTGGACAACAATCTCTTTGACTTTATTCAAAGCATTGTTGGATAAGCTAACTTCATGAACAAGCTGCCCACTAAGATAAATGCGCATGCCATTGATGGTCACACCCGTGTTATAGCAGCTCGCGTCATTTTGAAAGAACTGAGCAAGTTCAGCACGAGAACGTCCAGAGCAAGGACCAACATCAATACCAAGTTCCTGGCAGGCGCGAATGGCTTGAATAGACCTCTCAGAAATGAAAGGCTCACCCAAGGGGAGCATCGTATTATCCATATCGTACAGTGCCAGTTTGATCATGAAACTGCCTTCCAAAAAATATTGCTAAGAATTGCGTTGGTAAAGTATGACAGCTTTGAGAGCTTCTATGAGACCGAGAACCACTTCTGCGGTAGACATTGATGGAATCTCTGTATTGTCTTCATGTGATGCTATTTGTTCGGGTACAGCTGGCAGATGTATAAATCCACTTAAAATTTCGGGATAGTGAGTTAAGCAAAAATATCGGGTGCTATAAAGCACTGAATTACACACATAAGTTCCTGCAGTATAGGAAAGCTCTGCGGGAATTCCTACTTGCTGTATTGCTTCTACCATCTGACGTGTAGGTAATTTGGAATTCCGTGGGAATAACAAGTTTCTGGAGCGGTACTCCTTCAATCTTATTAGGGAGCTGAGCTAACGCCAGCTGTGAAGCATTTAGTTTATCTCCGTCAAAAGCATTAAAGGCAGTCAGCAGAAACTTCAACGACGCCTCCCAATATCTAAAAACTTAGAGTAAGCCTGCTGCCATCATAAAGATGAGAGCAAGGATTGCAAGAGGACTCTGCTTAAAGAAAATCTGTATACCCGAGCTATAGCCACCATAAGCAGCAACACCAATGATATAGATCAACAAAAGCGCAACAGTAATATGAGAATGTAATACAAAGGTAGAAACAAGCAACAGGATGCCAATGAGAAGGTTGTACACACCCTGATTTTTAAAAAGCTTTTGCACCGATTCGCGCTGCAACTCTAGTTTGTCCATGCCAAAGGTTGCAGAAGTCTTATCCGAATCGGTCACCAAGGTCTCTAGGTAAAAGATAAAGAAAAATTTAAGTGCTGTTAAAACGATAAAAACATATGCTGCAAGAGCCACGATGGAACCTTCTTATCAAATAGAAATAAAACTTACACCTTGGCACCTGTGTGGTCATATATTCCAAGGCTAAAAAGCTTGTACCCACTCTAATAAAGCTCAATCAACGAACAAGATTTAATCGCCCCAACTACAAAGTTTCATATTAACTTTGCCTGCAGCAGTAAAACTCACACCTTCATCTTCAAGACGGCGACGTTGTTCGTCAGGGCCTCCAAAGGCAAAACCGGGAGCTAAAGAACCATCTTTGAACACCACGCGATGACAAGGAATAATTCCAGGTGCAGGATTGCTATGCAGAGCATAACCTACATAACGAGCAGCACGCGGCCTCCCCGTGAGTCGTGCTACTTGTCCATATGTGGCCACAAAACCAGGTGGGATTTGCTTCACAACTTCATAGACCTGTTGAAAGAATCCTGCATTATTCACATTGCGTCAGCTCGCTAAGCCCAACAGGTTTGCGATGAATCTCGCTTAGACCTTGTATTTTAATCATATGGCTCCCAATTCCTTTGCATGAAAGCAAGCGGATGAAAGTCAGTATACGTCTCTAGCGAGCATCTTTCACGCGGATACTTACACCCACGCGCTCCCAAGGATTACCCTCATGATTAAGCTCGGCAACATAAGCCTCAAAAACCTCGCTGTGGCCAAAATACAAAAGTTGAGCCAATCCACCATTTAGTTTTTGCGGTACAAAACCAAGCTTTGTCTTTTTGCGATAGATTGCAATTGCATTGGGGTCAAAAGGATTATCTGGTTCGGGTACCAACTTAAGCTTTTGTCCGACTTTAAGCTTGGATTGGACAAACAAGCCATCCCAATACTGAAAACCTGCGATATAAAAGTGACAATAGCTCTTTGAGCGCTCTGCCATAATTGTGTCCCTCCCCTTTACTACCGTTAGTCCTAATTTAACTGCACAGTTATATTCAGCTGGACTAATATTGGGACATGTAGATATTATTTTGAAACGTGAGGTCATGATGGCTGGCAGTAATATTCAAAAGCACAAGCTTCTGCGACTAATGAAGATTTTTCAGGAATACACAGACGCCGAACATGGGCTCACAATGCCTGAACTAATTGAAAAATTATATGAACAAGGCATTTCTGCTGAGCGAAAAAGCCTTTATGCTGATATAGATGCGCTCTGTGAATTCGGTTTGCATATCAAGCGACTCCGTACTCAGCCTGTACAATATGCGCTTATCAAGCGCGATTTCAATTTCTCACAACTTACTCTACTTATTGATGCGGTTCAGTCCAGCCGCTTTCTGTCAGACAGAAGTTCAAATGAGCTCGTCAAAGCAATCAAATCGCTTGCATCTAGACCCGAACGTCTCGCACTCAATAAGCAAATTCATGTTCATGGACGTCCTCGTATTCAAACTCAGTCGGATTTTGTAGCTGTTGACCGCCTACAAGAGACAATGGCTCATCACCAAAAGGTGTCGTTTCGCTACTTTCGCTATGACGCAAACAAAAAGAAGGTTGCACGTAAAGATGGAGCCCGTCATGTAGTAACACCGGTAAGCTTAGTTTATGCTGATGACAACTATTATCTTGTTGCTTACAGCCAAGCGGACCAATCAGTTAGAAACTATCGCATCGATCGTATGGAACAAATACTCAAGCTGGAAGAGCCTGCTGAGAAAAACCAAGCTATTGGCTCCTATGACCCCGACGAGGCAGGCAATTACGTTTTTGGCATGTATTCAGGCGAGCGTGTGGCTTTGACACTACTTGTGCAAGAAGACGTCATGAATGTAGTTATTGATCGCTTTGGTAGAGACGTATTATCGGTGGCCACAGAAGATGGTTGTGCGGCACATGTTACTGCACATGTAGTTGAAAGCCCTGTACTCTACGGATGGATTGCTATGTTAGGATCTAAAGTAGAGATTGAGTCCCCAAACAGCGTAAGAGAGCACTACCTAACTTATCTGGAAGACATCTTAAAGCGATATAGCTGAACAGCTGGAAAAGCTGAGATTTCTTAATTCGAGGCATAGAGGAAAAATATGTGTTTAGTTATATTTCTCATATAGGCCTCATTTGAGTACAAATGTGGCAACCGACAGTAATGAGGATAAAAGCTGAATTTGTTTTGGAAGACTGCATGGAATCACATATGTCAGTAAATCTCTGGTACCGATCACATTAAATACGTGGTAGTATGCATTCCTGTCCGGGCCCATGGCGCAGAGGTTAGCGCAGGGGACTCATAATCCCTGGGTCGTAGGTTCGAATCCTACTGGGCCCACCCGAAAACACAAGGTCAGAGCTTCGGCTCTGACCTTTTTTATTGCCGAAGTGACACGGAGTGGCAGAAAAGTGACAAAAGTTTTTAATCCACGTTAAGAAACGACTCTAGGATCTAGTTGCTTCTTGCACTAATACACCTGAAAAACACCGCCAATCATCTCTAATTGACGGTGCAATATTGTCTTGCATTAAGCTGAAGGCTAGCAGATAGAGAGTGTTTGCTGAGAAGCACGTGAGTCCATTGCCGCTCTGACTATACGAGCCCAAAATGGGCTTATGTTCTTGAAAGTCGCACGCTCTTTCATTTCTGCTATACCGATTTCACAAACCATACGGCCAAAAACCTCGTCCGCAAATGAGTTTGTGATTGAATCCACGCCAGCAAAATCGAACGTCACAATACCGTCCGCCGACTGTATTTCTTTTGATATTTTTGTAAACGCACTGCGTCCAGCTACGCGAGTTACAAGGGCGCGTCCAAACTCCGCCA
>NZ_KE952950.1 GCF_000466405.1 Atopobium sp. oral taxon 810 str. F0209
TGACCTGTGCCAAGATTTCGGACACGGGAAAGTGGGGGATTTCACGCTGCTATGGGCAGCTTCCCCCAGCCCGGGGCGGTCCTCGCGAAGAAGGTGTCCATGAGCTCGCCGGGTACCTGGTAGCCCATCGTCGAATGGGGTCTTCTGCGGTTGTAGAAAACCTCGATGTAGTTGAAAACCGCCCGCCTAGAATCGGCCCTGGTCTTGAAGCTGCGTCTGTAATACATCTCGTTCTTCAACGTCGCAAAGAAGGATTCTGCCACCGCGTTGTCGTGGCAGTTGCCGGTCCTAGAGCATGAGAGCCTTACGTTGTTTTCTTCGGCCCAGTCCAAAAGCATTCGGCTGGTGTACTGGGAACCCCTGTCGGAGTGGAATACGGCGTTTTTGGCCACATATCCGCGCCCCTTGGCGTTTCCCAAGGCGGCAACGACGATGTCGGCCGTCATGCGCTCGGACATCGACCAGTTCACGACCATGCGGGTGGCAAGGTCGATCACGGTTGCCAGGTAGAGCCAGCCCTCGCCCGTGCGCAGGCAGGTGATGTCCCCGCAGAGCTTGACGGTAGGCACCGGGGCCGTGAAGTCGCGCCTGATGAGGTCTTTTTACCCTTCACTCTGGGGTCCTGGATAGTTGTCCTCTTGCCTGTGTTTGGGGTGCAGCCACGTATGCCCAGCTCGCGCATGAGCTTGCGCACCC